>NZ_BAAAJG010000008.1:0-447411 GCF_039526725.1 Pseudonocardia aurantiaca | reverse complement strand
CTTCTGGCGCGGGCCACGGCGGCGGCCCGGCAGGCGCTGGAGGCCACCGAGGCGCTCGGCGCCGCCCGGCAGCAGGCCGAGCAGGCGATCACCGCCGCCCAGGAGGCCAGGGAGCAGGCGGCAGCGGCGGGCCGGACGGCGCAGGAGGCGGCTGTGCTGGCCGGCCGCTCCGACGCCGAACGAGCAGCCGCCCATGCGCGCGCTGCGGAGTGGCGGGCGGAGAACGACCAGCTGCGTGCTGGGCTGGCGGGCCTGCGGGCGGAGCTGGCCGCGGCCACCGCCGCCCGCGACGACGCCCGCACGCAGGCCAGGGCCGATGCGGATGCCCTCGCAGGTGAGCGGGAGGCGCGGCTGCGTGCGGAGCACGCGCTGGCATCCGCTCGTGAGCGCGCCGACGCCGAGGCCGCGCTGCGCGTCCGGGCCGATGCGGAACGGGAGCGGCTGGCCGCGGAGGTCGCGCGGGCGCGCAGCGAGGTGGCGGAGCTGCGGGAGCGCGGGGTGGCGGAGCTGCGGGAGCTGGTGGCGGCGGCCGTGCGCCCACCCACGGACGCCGCTGCGCCGGACGACCGGCTACCTCCGCGGGAGTAGCAGGGATGTCGCCCCCACGTACGACGCGCCCCGCGGCCACCGGTGCCAGGGTGAACCGGTCCGTCACGACGGTGGAGCGGAAGGGGCTCCACCGTCGGCGCGGACCCCGGGGCCTACCAGGGAACGGGGCGGCCGTCGCGGGTGAAGGTGCTGGTGGGCCCGTCGTCGGGGAGGTCGACGGCGTACATGATGCTCGCCGCCCCGGCGTTAACCGGACGCCCGCCCGGACCGCCCATGTCGGTGGCCACCCAGCCGGGGCAGACCGCGTTCACGAGGATGCCGTCGCGGCGCAGGTCGCCGGCCATCGTCCTGGTCAGAGCGTTCAGCGCGGCCTTGCTGACGTGGTAGGCGGGCGCGCCACCACCACCCATGGACGCGAGCGAGCCGCCCTCGCTGCTCACCATCACGATCCGCGGGTGCGCGCTGCGGCGCAGCAGCGGCAGGAGCGCGAGGACGGTCTGCCAGGCGCCGAGCACGTTGGTCTCGAGCGCTTCGCGGACGACGCGGAGGTCCGCGGCGGCCGAGTCCTGCCAGGTGTCGTAGTGGATGGCGGCGTTGTTCACCAGAACGTCGACGTGCCCTTCGATGGCCTCGACGTCGGCGGCGAGCGCCGCGAGCCCGTCGGCGTCCGTGACGTCGAGCGGTACGGCCCGGATCAGGCCGGGAACCTCGGGCTGCAGGGGCGACCGGCTGCGCTCCAATCCCTATGCCCTTAACGCCCGTCCCTGCCGTGTCCCGGCCAGCTGGCCAGTGCGCCTTCCTTCGGGGCCTGGAAGCCGCCGGTCTTGTGCTCGAGCAGTTCGGCCAGCCGCAGCGGGGTGCGGTCCTCGAACATCGGACCGATGAGCTGCACTCCGACCGGCAGGCCCTCGGGGGACCGGCCCGCGGGTATAGCGGTGGCGGGTAGGCCGGGCATGGTGGCCAGGCCGGCCCAGACGAGCTGGTCGAAGTACGGGTACTCGACGCCGTCGATGTCGATGCGCCGTTCCAACGGATTGGGGTTGTGGTCGTGCGGGAACGCGGGCGTCGGCGTGATCGGACACACCACGGCGTCGAACTCGGCGAACAGCTGCCGCCAGCCGTGGCGGTGGAGTTCGCGACGGTTGTTCGCCTCAATCCAGTCGCGGTGGCTGAACACCATGGCGCGCAGCCGCGCCGCGTCAAGACTCTGGTCGTCCGCGCTCAGTCCGGCGGCGCGGGTCCGCAGCTGCTCGTGCGATTCGATGGGAAAACGCGCGACAGAGCCCGAAACCAGCAACTGCATGTAGAGGCGCGCGGCCTCGGCCAGGTCGGGCAGCAGCCGACTGTGCCGTTCGACTCGGGCTCCGCCGCCGGCAAGAGCCTCGGCCACCCGGTTCACGCCCGCCCGCACGGCGGAGCCGGTCGGAATGAGCGGATGCTCGTCGAGGACCAAGACCCGGAAGTCGCGGAGCCGCTCGTGGCGCGCGGCCGGCAGCGTCAAGTCGTACGCGACGCCGAGCGTCAGCGGATCCGGTCCGGCCATGACGTCGAGCAGGAGTGTGAGGTCGCGGGCGGTGCGAGCCATCGGACCGACGACGGCGAGGTCGAGGTCGGCCGGCAATGCCGGCGCCGGCGGCGGGACCATGCCGCGGTTGGCCGCCAGCCCGAGTGTCGGCTTGTGCGCGTAGACGCCGCAGAAATGCGCGGGGGTGCGCAGCGAGCCGGCGATGTCGGAGCCGATGGACAGCGCGCCAAACCCGGACGCCAAGGCAGCCGCTGACCCGCCGGAGGACCCGCCCGGCGTGCGACTGTGCTCCCACGGGTTGTTGGTGGTGCCGTAGATCTCGTTGAAGCTCTGTATATCTTGCAGCCCCAACGGCACATTGGTCTTGCCGAGCACCACCGCGCCCGCGGCCTTGAGTCGCGACACCTGTACCGCGTCCTCGGCCGGCATATAGTTCCGGTGCGGCGGCATGCCCCAGGTCGTGGGCAGCCCGGCGATGTTGTACGACTCCTTGACCGTCACCGGAATGCCGAGCAGCGGCCGGTCTTCGCCGCGGGCGCGTGCCTGGTCGGCACGGTGTGCAGCGGCCCGCGCACGGTCGAAGTCCGGCACGCAGATCGCGTTGATCACCTCGTCGTCGCGCTCGATACGGGCGATCGCCTCGTCGGTCAGTTCCACCGATGTCACCGCGCCGGCGCGCAACGCGGTAACGAGCTCTTCGGCCGTCTGAAAGCTCCACTCCATGAATCCGAAGCTATCGGCCAGCCACCGAGGACACGAAATTCCGGTTCGCGCAACAGGGAGGCGCGAGCGGGCCACCTTCACCGGCGAAGTCGCGCACTCGTTCTACCACCGAAGGTGGCCCACCGCAGGTCACAGCGCCGACAGTGGGCCAACTCCACCGGCGCAGGCCATGAAATGCCGCGTCGTGCAACAGGATGGATGTCTCAATTCTTGTCCGCTGACCGTTGATGTTCCCGATCGCCCATTGGGCCTTGCCCAACACATCGTTTGTCGACGGGCAATTGTCGTCATGTTTCTCAACGTCCGCTCTTGCCGCTGGGCGGTCGTTCGCGAGTGCGGCTACGCGGCCCTCACATCGAGGCCCAGGCGTTACCCGGACGATGGCCCGACGCAGGTTGTCACGGGTGACGTGGGAGGCGCGGGCGCGGCGCAGCGCGCCCTCGTCCTCCTCGTGCTCCTCGGTGGCGGCCATCTGCCGGATGCCCATGTTCGTGCCCAGCGCGAACAGGCACAGCAGCAGGCGGCGGCGCAGCACCCAAGCCGGGCGCATCACGCTGGGAGTCGCAGCTCGCTGCCGATCTTCCCCGTCACAGGTGTCGATCATCGGCCAGGTGGCCTAACCTCTGCTGATCTTCCGTCACCTCTGTCACCCCGGGGAGCGCCATGTCCGAACCGTCCGTGACGTCAGCAGAGCCCACTGAACGGCACCGGCTCCCCGTCCGGACCCTGGTCGCGGCGTCGATCGGCAACGCGATCGAGTGGTACGACTGGACGATCTACGCGACGTTCAGCATCTTCTTCGCCACCCAGATCTTCTCGGCAGAGAACGAGACGCTGGCGCTGATCAGCACGCTGGCGACGTACGCGGTCGCGTTCTTCTTCCGGCCTCTTGGCGGGTGGCTGCTGGGCCGCTTCGCCGATCTGCACGGCAGGCGGACGGCCATGCTCGTGACGATCCTGCTGATGGCGGGCGGGTCATTCGTGATCGGGATCCTGCCGACCTTCTCGATGGTCGGCTGGCTGGCGCCGATCCTGCTGCTGCTCGCGCGGATCGCGCAGGGGATGTCGCTCGGCGGGGAGGTCTCCAACGCCTCGGCGTACCTGGCCGAGATCGCCCCCGCCGACCGGCGCGGCCGCTACTCCTCGTTCTTCTACATCTCGACGGGCGCCGCGGTGCTCATCGCCTCGCTGCTGGGCGCGCTGCTCACCGCGGTCCTCACCAAGGACCAGCTGGCCGCCTTCGGCTGGCGCATCCCGTTCCTGCTCGGCGGCGTCCTCGGCCTCGTCGGGCTGTGGCTGCGGCGGGCGATGCCCGAGACCGACCAGTTCGAGCAGAACAAGGCCAAGGCCCAGGAGCTGCGCCACCCGCTGCTCACAACGGTGCGCGAGCACCCGAAGGCCGTCGGGCAGCTGATCGGGTTCACGCTGCTCTCCACGCTCTGCTACTACACGTTCTTCTCCGCGCTCACCCCGTTCGCCACCCGGACGCGCGGCGTCGACCCCAACGAGGTGTTCGTCGCGCTGTCCGTCGGCACCGCGCTGTTCGTGGCGCTGCAGTACCCGATGGGCGCCCTGTCGGACCGGTACGGGCGCAAGCCGCAGCTCCTGGTGTGGGCGGCCGCGATCGCAGTGCTCATCGTCCCGCTGTCGACGCTGATCCGGCCCGGGCTCGGTAACCTTCTCGTGGTGTTCTGCGTCGGGCTCGGGCTCTACACGCTGATGACCTCGATCGCGCCGGCGATCATGAGCGAGCTGTTCCCCACGGAGCTGCGCGGGCTGGGGATCGGCGCCTGGTACAACCTCACGGTCGCGACGTTCGGCGGCACCGCTCCGCTGGTGATCCAGGCGCTCGGCGAGGCAGGGCTGGGTGAGGCGTTCTTCTGGTACGTAGCCGCAGGCGCTGCCGTCGCGTTTCTGGTGATCCTCACGCTGCCTGAGACGAAGGGCACGGTGCTGCGTTGACCGCGAGGTCCCTCGACGTCCTGACCGACCTGGTCCGGCTGCGGACGGTGGGCGGTGGGGAGGGCACCGCCGCCCGGCACTGCGCTGCCCTCCTGGAGGAGGCGGGGCTGGGCACCCGGCTGCTCGACTGGTCGCCGGGGCGCGAGCAGCTCGTGGCCCGCGCCGGGGACGGCGAGGGGCCGCCGCTGACGTTCACCGGGCACCTCGACACGGTTCCGGTCGACGCGGACGCCTGGTCGGCCGACCCTTACGGGGCGGAACGCGACGGCGACAAGATGGTCGGGCGCGGCACGAGCGACAT
The DNA here is from genome assembly GCF_039526725.1 of Pseudonocardia aurantiaca. Lineage (NCBI taxonomy): Bacteria > Bacillati > Actinomycetota > Actinomycetes > Pseudonocardiales > Pseudonocardiaceae > Pseudonocardia > Pseudonocardia aurantiaca. Next base: position 442,351 of record NZ_BAAAJG010000008.1, on the reverse strand, counting down.
GAAGTCGGGCGTGGCCGCCGCGGTCGTCGCGACGGTGGAGCACATGGCCCGCCCGCACACCTGCCGGGGAGTGCAGGTCGTGCTCACCGCGGGTGAGGAGACCGGGTGCACCGGCCTGCTCGGGCTCGACGCCGCCGCCCGCGCCGCGCTCGCCACCGGCGGCCCGCTCGTCGTCGCCGAACCGACCGCGAACGAGCTGCTGCTCGGGCACAAGGGCGCCCACTGGATGCGGCTGACCGCCACCGGCCGCGCCGCTCACGGTTCGGCGCCCGAGCTGGGCGACAACGCCGCCGTCCGGCTGGCCCGCGCCGCGGTCGCGCTGCACGACCACCAGGGCTGGCCGCGCCACGACCGGTTCGGGCCGGTCACGGCGAACGTCGGCGTGCTGCGCGGTGGCGTGGCGCCCAACGTCGTGCCGGACACCGCCGAGCTGCTGCTCGACGTGCGCACGGTGCCGGGGGTGGCGGGGGCACAGCTGCGCGCGCAGGTGGGTGTGCTCGCGGGCGAGGGGGTGGAGGTGGCCGACCACGTCGTGCTGCCGCCGCTCGACACCTCCGCCGTCGACCCGTTCGTCGGGCTCGTGCGGTCGGCGCTGGCCGCCAGTGGCCTCGACGACCGGGCCGGGCCGCCCGCCCGGTTCTTCACCGACGCGTCGGTGCTCGCGGGCCTGCTGGGTGAGGGCCGCACCGCGGCTCCGTCAGTCGTCCTCGGACCCGGCGAGCCCGCGCAGTGTCACGTCGTGGACGAGTACTGCCTCGCGGGACGCGTGGAGCAGGCCACGGCTGTGTACCGGGAGCTGCTGGAACAGTGGTGCGCCGCTTAGTGTCCCGAGTCGAAAAGTCCGCCGAGATACGCACCGAACCTCCGACTCGGGACACTGGCAGGACGAGGAAACATCTGCCGGAAGGCAGACGACTCCGAACGCAGGCGCGGCCAGCCTGGGCGGGTGCAGAAGAGGAAGATCACGAGACGGGCGCGCGCCGTCGGTGTGCTGCTCGCCGGGCTCGCTGCGGCGAGCGCCTGTGCCGGCCCCCCGGACTCCCCGTCCTCCGTCACGGCCGCGGCGGTGACCGCGCAGGCGGTCGCCTGGCAGCCCTGCTTCGACGGGCTGGAATGCGGGTCGGTGACGGTCCCCGCGGACTGGCGCCGCCCCGACGACGCGGAGCGGATCACGATCGGTCTGGGCCGGCTCCCGGCGCAGGACCGGGCCCGGCGGATCGGGACGCTGCTGGTGAACCCCGGTGGCCCGAACCCGGTCCTTTTCGGGCTGCCGCGGCTGGCGGTCCAGCTCGCCGAGTTGCGGCAGTGGTTCGACGTCGTGGTGTTCGACCCGCGCGGGATGGGGGAGAGCAGCGGGGTCACCTGCTCCACGGACCCGCCCGGGCCGCTGGTGGCAGCGCCGCCGGACCGCGCTGCATTCGCGCAGTACGTCGCGGCGCAGCAGCGGTTCGCGCGGGACTGCGCCCTGGCACTCGGCGCCCTGGCGGGAACGCTCGACGCGTGGCAGGTGGCCCACGACATGGACGCCGTCCGCGCCGCCATGGGCGAGGAGCGGCTCGACTACTTCGGCAACTCCTACGGCACGGTGTACGGGCAGGCCTACGCCGAGCTGTTCCCGGGAAACGTCAGGCGGATGTACCTCGACAGCGTCGCCGACCACACCACGGCCGACCTTTACGAGATGGTGGCGCCGAAGGCCGAGGCGCTCGAGGCGAACCTGCACGGCTTCGCGGGCTGGTGCGGGCGGGAGCCGAGCTGCGCGCTGCACGGGCAGGACGCGCTGGCGGTGTGGGACCGGGTCGTCGCCGCTGCGGAGCGGGCACCGATCCCGGCGCCCGGGGCTGGCACGAGCGTGGACGCACCGGGGCTCCTCGGGTCGGTGGCGGCGAGGGTGCGCCGGGAGAGGGCGTGGCCGGAGCTGGCCACGGCACTCGCGGCGGCAGACCGGGGCGACGCCACCGCGTTCGCACCGACCCCGCCGCCCTCGACGCCCGACGTACCCGGCGGGGCGTTGATGGGCCTCGCGACCTGCGCCGATCTGCTCGAGTCGATCGACCACGACCGCGTGGAGCGGCTCGCGGAGCAGTTGCGGGCGGTCGCCCCGCGCCTGGGCTGGACGGAACCGTGGAACTTCCAGGCGCGGTGCGCAGGTCTGCCCACTGGGACGTTCCCGCCGCGCCCGATCAGCGCGCCGGGCCTCCCGCCGGTGCTGGTCGTGAACGGCGACGACGACTCCGCCACCCCGCCGGAGTTCGGGCGCCGGCTCGTCGACCAACTCCCCGGTGCCCGCTACCTCGATGCCGACGGCGGGCACGCGGTGTACCTGACCGGGAACCCGTGCGTCCGCGAGCACGCGCACCACTACCTCGTCACGGGCGAGCTGCCACCGCCGGAGGTGACCTGCGCGGCGTCGGGGTCGTGACGGTCGCCGGGTCGGGTAGGAACGAGGCGTGATCCGCACGCCCGGCCCGGTCAGCGCGTGGCTGCGGCTGGCGCCGCTCGCGCGGGACGCGGTGCTCGCCGTCGCCACCTCAGCGGCCCTGGTGGCCGCTGCCCTGCTGGAGGGTGCCTCCGCATCGACGGCCCTGCTCGCGCTGCTCAGCGCCGGCGCGGCGGCGCCGCTGGTGCTCGTCCGGCGGTTCCCCTTCCCGGCCGCCCTCGCGTCGGCTGCCGTCGTGCTCTGCGGGGCGGGCATCCCGGAGTGGTCGGGCCGCCTCGTCGCGATGGCGGCCTTCTGCGCCGCCGCATACCGGGTGGCCCGCCCGCTGCTGATGCTGGCGGCGTCGATCGGATGGCTGCTGGTGCTCCTGTTCGTGGCCACCCACCCCGACGGCGTGGCCGCGTTCGGCGAGGCCGTCGTCACCGGGATCGCGCCGGTGGCGGTGGGGACCGCCCTGCGCGTGAGCCGCGAACACGCCCGCCAGTCGGTCCGGCTGCAGCAGGTGGAGGCGGCCCGGGAGATCGCCGAGGAACACGCCCGGGTGGCCCGGGAGGTGCACGACGCCGTCGGCCACCACCTCACCGCGATCCGGATGCAGGCGGGCGCCGCGCGGCACGTGCTGCGAGCCGAGGACGTGCCGCCGGTCGCCGGCGCCGCCCTCGCCACCATCGACGGCCTCGCCGCCAGCGCGCTCGCGGACGTCCGGTCGCTGCTGGACGAGCTGCGCGAGGGGAGGGGGCCGACCCTGGCCGACCGCGCAGGCGTCCGCGCGCTGGTGCAGCGGCTCGGCACTGGCGCGTGCCCCGTCGCGCTCACCGACAACGACACGGATGTCCCGCTGCCGGCCGCCGTCGGGCGCGGGGGCTACCGCGTTCTCCAGGAGGCCGTCACCAACGCTGTCCGGCACGCCGGTGCCACCGAGGTCCGCGTGCGGATCGGGCGGGCGCCGTCGGCCCTGGCGATCGCTGTGGAGGACGACGGGCGCTCCTGCTCGCCGGACGCCGCGGCCGAGGGGCACGGGATCCGCGGCATGCGCGAGCGCGCGCACGCGCTCGGTGGCACCCTGCAGCTCACCGCGCGGGAACCGCACGGTTGGACGGTCGAGGCCGTCCTTCCGACCGGGTCGGCCGTCCCGTGACCGTCCGCGTGCTCGTGGTCGACGACCAGGCCGCGGTGCGGTCGGCGCTGCGGCTCGTCCTCGATGCCGAGCCAGGCTTCGAGGTGGTGGGCGAAGCAGCGAACGGAGCTGACGCCGTGCACGCGGCCCGCCTGCAGCGCCCGGACATCGTCGTCATCGACATCCGGATGCCCCGGAAGGACGGGATCGCCGCCATCCGAGAGCTCACTGACCCCGCGGCGCCGCACCGGCCCACCGTCGTCGCGATGACGACATTCGACCTGGACGAGTACGTGTTCGGGGCGCTGCAGGCCGGTGCGGTCGGGTTCGTGCTGAAGGACGCCGAGCCGCGGCTGCTCGTGGAAGCGGTGCGGGCGGCGGCGTCGGGCCACGGCGTCATCGACCCGAAGGTGGCGCCCCGGCTCGCGCGGCGGTTCGCGGCGCTCAGCCCCCGACCGGCCGGACCGGCGCTGGCCCGGCTCACGGCCCGCGAGCGCGAGGTCCTCACCGAGATCGCCAGGGGCCGCAGCAACGCCGAGATCGCCGAGGCGCTCTGGATCGAGGAGGGCACGGCCAAGACGCACGTGGCGCGGATCCTGGCCAAGCTCGGGCTGCGCACCCGTGTGCACGCTGTCATCTACGCCTACGAGCACGGGCTCGCGCCGCGCGAGGGCGGATGAGCCCCGGTCAGACCAGGGGGCTGCTCGCCAGTACCCGCACCGCCTCGGCCACCGCCGCGCGGCGCGCCACCCGGACGGCGGTCTCGATCGGGCGCAGGGCCTCGTGGCGCGCTGTGGCGGCCGACGCGGAGAGCGCGCCCCCAGGCTCGTCGACGCGGGCGGCGGCGAGGATGGCCTCGACCTCGTCGGCCTGCTGGAGCACGCGCAGCGCCTGCGGCGGCATCCCGTCGGGCCACAGCGACCGCGGGCGGGCGCGCAGCGCCGCCGCGATCTCCTCGCGCACACCGGGACGGTGCCGCGCGACCCCGAGCGAGGTGAGCACCGAGGTGGCCTGCCGCACCTGGTCGCGCAGGTCGCGCTCGGCCTGGCCGAGCGCCACGAACTCCGGCGGCGGGCCGGGGTCGGGCACGCGGTGCACGGTCCAGCGCAGGACGCCGTCGGCCACCTCTGAGGGGACGATGCCGAGTCCCGCGTCGGCGACGAGCACACCCTCGCCCGCGGTCATGGCCGCTCGGCTGAACGGCCCGGGCCCGGGTAGCCCGCGGACGTCGCCCGGCGCGGGTAGCACCAGCCGCGCGGGCGTCGCTTCCCCGCGCGCACCCGCGGCCCGGCGCAGGGCGGCGAGCAGGAAGGTCAGCGACGACACCGGAGCGCCCGGCGGGGGCAGGGTGGTCTGCCGGGCGGTGTCCGCGTCGGCCGCCTGGACGTCGTGCGCGTCGGCCCACGGGGCGAGGGCGTCGAGCACGTCGTCGGGCGCCGCCGCGCCCACGAGCCAGGCCGATGACCACACGGTGAAGGTGGCGGAGGGGCAGGGCACGCGGCCAGGCTAGCCACGTCCGGGGACGAGAGCACTGCCGCGTGGGGGTGAAACCGCATACGGTGCGTCGCGGCTGGTCGACGCTATGTCCTTCGCCGGGGCGGGAGCCGCACGGCGTGTCGCTCCCGAGCCCGCCTCCCGGGCCCGGGTAGAACGGCGGCGTGACGCGCGCGCACGACTACCGAGGAGCTTTCGGTGCCGACGGCACCCGCCACCGGGTGCACAAGCAGGTGCCGGAGGTGGCGGCCGAGCCCGGGCTGGTCGTGGAGGACCCCGCGAGCGGGTTCTGCGGGGCCGTGGTGGCGGTCGACAACCGCGCCGTGACCCTGGAGGACCGGCACGGGGCCCAGCGGGTCTTCCCGCTGCTGCCCGCGGCGTTCCTGTTCGAGGGCGCGCCCGCCACCCTGGTGGTCCCGACGCGCGCGCCGGCAGGCCCCGCGCGGTCGGCGTCGGGGTCGGTGCGGGTGCAGGGCCACACGGCCCGCACGGCACGGGCCGCGCGGATCTGGGTGGAGGGCCTGCACGACGCTGAGCTCGTCGAACGGGTGTGGGGCCACGACCTGCGGGTCGAGGGGGTCGTGGTCGAGCCGATGCACGGGATGGACGACTTGGTGGCCGCGGTCGCCGAGTTCGGCCCTGGCCCCCAGCGGCGGCTGGGTGTGCTCGTCGACCACCTCGTGGAGGGCACGAAGGAGACCCGCGCCGCCACGGCGGTGGCCGGGCCGCACGTGTGCGTCACCGGACACCCCTTCGTCGACGTGTGGCAGGCGGTCAAGCCGTCCGTCGTGGGCATCCGCGCCTGGCCGGAGGTGCCGCGCGGCACCGACTGGAAGACCGGTGTGTGCCGCGCGCTCGGCTGGGGGGAGCCTGCCGACGGCGCCCGTCGAGTGCTCGGGGCGGTGCGCAGTTTCCGGGATCTGGAGAGCCCGCTCATCGGGGCGGTCGAGGAGCTCATCGATTTCGTGACGACCTGATCTCCGTCCGATCCCGATGCGCGTGTTCGTGGCAGGATTCCACGTATGTCGGCCGCTGTGATCTGGCTCATTGCGGGCCTCGTCCTGATCGCCGCGGAGGTGCTCTCCGGCGAGTTCGTCCTGTTGATGCTCGGCGGGGGTGCGCTTGCCGCCGGCGTGGCGTCCTTCCTCGTCGGAGGGCCGATCGTCGGTGCCGTGGTGTTCGCGATCGCGTCGGTGCTCCTGCTGTTCGCCGTGCGGCCCGCGCTCCGCAGGCGGCTGGACCGGGGGATCGACCACTCCGTCATGCACCACAACGCGCTCGTCGGCACCACGGCGGTCGTCATCGCCCGGGTCGACGGTCGCGGTGGCCGGGTGAAGATCGGCGGCGACCTGTGGTCGGCCCGTTCGTCCGACGGTCACGAGGTGATCGAGGAGGGCAAGCGGGTCACGGTCCTGGCGATCTCCGGGGCAACGGCGCTCGTCGTGGCCCAGGAGTAGTCCCAGGAGTAGACCGGAGCCAGGCGCATCGGCCCGGTACCGCACGACGGCCACCCGAGGTGGTGCGCCATGATCCGCGCCGCTGGAACCTGGCGGTCGGGAACGAGGAGGGGATTGCGGTGGCCGAGAGCACGGTGCTGCTAGTCATCGTGGCGCTACTGGTGCTGCTGGTCGTGGTATCGCTGGTCAAGGCGGTGCAGGTCGTCCCGCAGGCCACGGCCGCGGTGATCGAGCGGCTGGGGCGGTTCAAGGGCACGGCGGACCCGGGACTGGTGTTCCTGGTGCCGTTCATCGACAAGGTGCGCGAGCGGATCGACCTGCGCGAGCAGGTGGTCTCGTTCCCGCCGCAGCCGGTGATCACGCAGGACAACCTGACGGTGAACATCGACACCGTCGTCTACTACCAGGTCACCGACCCGAAGGCGGCGGTCTACGAGATCTCCGACTACATCGTCGGTGTCGAGCAGATCACCACGACGACGCTCCGCAACGTGGTCGGCGGGATGAGCCTCGAGGGCACGTTGACCTCGCGCGATGAGATCAACACGGTGCTGCGCGGCGAGCTGGACGAGGCGACCGGCCGCTGGGGCATCCGGGTCGCCCGCGTGGAGATCAAGGCGATCGACCCGCCCGCCTCCATCCAGGAGTCCATGGAGCGGCAGATGAAGGCCGACCGGGAGAAGCGGGCCACGATCCTCACGGCCGAGGGCCAGCGGGAGTCGGCCATCCGCAGCGCTGAGGGCCAGAAGCAGGCGCAGATCCTCACGGCGGAGGGCGCCAAGCAGGCCGCCATCCTCACGGCGGAGGCCGAACGGCAGTCCCGCATCCTGCGTGCCCAGGGCGAGCGGGCGGCCAAGTACCTGCAGGCGCAGGGCCAGGCCAAGGCGATCGAGAAGGTGTTCGCGGCGATCAAGGCGGGTCGGCCAACGCCGGAGCTGCTGGCCTACCAGTACCTCCAGACGCTGCCGCAGATGGCGCAGGGCGAGGCCAACAAGGTCTGGATCGTGCCGAGCGACTTCGGCAAGGCGCTGGAGGGCTTCACGCGCATGCTGGGCGCGCCGGGCGAGGACGGCGTGTTCCGGTTCGAGCCTTCCCCCGTGGAGGAGGTCGTGGCCAAGCCGGAGGACGACGACGAGTCGATCAAGGGCTGGTTCGACACCGCAGGCGACCCGGAGATCGCGAAGGTCGTCGCCGACGCCGAGGCGCAGGCCCGTAAGGAGGTGCCCGCTCTCGGCGCCCCCTCCGTGGAGCCGGTGGCCCTGCCGCCGAGCCCGCACCCGGCACCGCAGCGACCGCAGCCACCGCTGCAGGACAACGGCGCCCCGGCGGCCCCGCCGCGCGCCTCGAACGGCCCGGCGTACCCGCCCGCACCGCAGGTGCGTCCGCAGCCGGAGAGCGCCATGCCCACGCCGCCGCGCGGTTTCCCGCAGGTCACGGGCGACCGACAGGACCCGCCGCGCCCCGGCTACCCGTCCCCGCCGCAGCAGTAGGCGTCCGGCACCCACTCGCCGCCTTGCGGGTGGGTGCCGCTCAGGGCGAGAGGCTGAACCCGTACGGCAGCTCCAGGCGGTGCCGGCCCAGCAGCTCGGGGTCGGACAGGAGCTCGCGGGTGGGCCCGTCGGCCACCACCACGCCGTCGTCGAGCACCACGCTGCGCGGGCACAGCTGCAGGGCGTAGGGCAGGTCGTGGGTGACCATCAGCATCGTGGTGTCCAGCCCGAGCAGCACCTCGGCGAGCTCGCGCCGCGCCACCGGATCGAGGTTGGACGACGGCTCGTCCAGCACGAGGATCTCCGGCTCGCACGCCAGCACGGTCGCGAGCGCCACCCGCCTGCGCTGCCCGCCGGACAGGTGCAGGGGGGAGCGGTCGCCGTGCTCGGCCATGCCGACGGCGGCCAGCGCCGCGTGCACGCGGGCCTGCAGCGCCTCCCCCGCGACGCCGAAGTTGGCGGGCCCGAAGGCGACGTCCTCGGCCACCGTGGGCAGGAAGAGCTGGTCGTCCGGGTCCTGGAAGACGATCCCGACCCGCCGCCGGATCTCCCGGAGGTGCCGGCCCGCGACGGGGAGACCGCCCACGACCACCGTGCCGTGGCCGGGCGTGAGGATCCCGTTGAGGTGCAGCACCAGGGTGGTCTTGCCGGCGCCGTTCGGGCCGAGCAGGGCCACCCGCTCGCCGCGCTCGATCCTGAGGTCGATCCCGTAGAGCGCCTGGTGGCCGTCCGGGTAGGCGAAGGCGAGCCCGCGGACATCGAGCGACGGCGGGGGTGCGGCGGGGCCTGCCCCCGACACCGGCACCGGCACCGGCTCCGGCGCGGCACTCATGTGATCACCCAGCCGGTCACGGCGAGCGCCGCCGCGACGGCGACGGGGGAGAGGCCGGTGAGCCAGTGGCGCCGGGTGGTCACGGCGTCGGAGAGGCGTGGCATCCGGCCGGTGAAGCCGCGCGACAGCATCGCCAGGTGCACCCGCTCGCCGCGCTCGTAGGAACGGACGAAGAGCGACCCCACGCCCTTCGCGGTGGCCCCTGCCTGCCACAGGAAGCGCGGGTCGTGCCCCCGGGAGATGCGCGCCAGGCGCATGCGCCGCGCCTCGGCGGCGATCACGTCGACATAACGGAGCATGAGGGTGGCGATCGTGACGACGATCGCCGGGGCGTGGAGCCGCTGCAGGCCCAGCAGCAGGTCGCGCAGCGGCGTGGTGGCGGCGAGCGTGAGCGAGGTGAGCACCCCGAGGGTGCCCTTGACGAGGATGTTCCAGGCGCCCAGCAGGCCGGGCTCGGACAGGGTCAGGCCCAGCCAGTCGAGCTCGACGTACGGCGCGCCGCCGGTGACGGGCAGCAGCACCGCGAGCACGACGAACGGCGCCTCGATCACCGACCGGCGCAGGATCCATCCCGGGGGGATGCGGGCCACCGCCCACACCGCGGCGAGCAGGAGCAGATAACCCCCGAACACCGGGAACGCCTCGCGGGGCGTGGCCACGACGCACAGCACGCCGAGGAAGGCCGCGACGATCTTGACCTCCGCCGGGAGGCGGTGGACCGGCGAGGCGCCCGGCAGGTGGAGCGGATGCGAGTGGCCCGCTCCCACCTACTGCTCGCCTCCCCGGGCGTCGCCGGTGATCTCTCCAGTGCCGCGTTCTCCGGTGCCGCCGTCGCCGCCGTCGCCGGTGCCGCCGCGGCGGCGCAGCAGCCAGAACAGCCCGCCCGCGACCGCGAGCGTGACGATGACCCCGATCACCCCGGCCGCCCCCACGCTGTTCGGCCCGCCACCCACCGTGTAGTCGGCGAAGGGGCTCCCGGCGAGCGCGTGGTCACCGGCGTTCTGCGCGATGCAGGTGCCGTCGAGGTGCTCACGCGCGTCGGTCCTGACGACGTCGCAGCCGTGCAAGGTGACGGTGTCCAGTCCGTCGGGGGCCGAGCTGGCGAAGTAGGACAGGCCGCCTGCGACGAGCAGGGCGACGGCGAGGAAACCGAGGAAGAACACGGCGGTACGCCTACTCCGGACCGGGGCGTTCACGCCGCGCTCCCGCGGGCTGTGCGGATCTCCAACGGCGCCGCCGTGCCGCGCAGGAGGTACACGAGGTCGGGTCGCACCGCGGCGACCGCGCCGACGGTGGCGGCTGTGATGACCCCCTCGCCGATCCCGATCAGCACGTGCAGCCCGAGCATCAGCGTGAACACCGTGGCGAGCGAGGCGCCGCCGGTGCCGCCGACCGCGTACTCGAGCACGAACGCCAGCGAGGCGACCACCGTGTTGACGAACGCGGCGACGAACGCGGTGACGAGCAGCCCGGTGCGACCGCGGCGCGCCAGCGGGCGCAACGACAGCGCCACCGTCCAGCCGACCAGGACCCCGACGATCGCCATGTTGACGATGTTCGTTCCGAGGGCCGTGAGGCCGCCGTCGGCGAAGAGCAGCGCCTGCACCGCGAGCACGATGGCGATGCACAGCGAGCCGACCCACGGTCCGACGAGGATCGCCACGAGCGCCCCACCCAGCAGGTGCCCGCTCGCGCCCGGCAGGATCGGAAAGTTGATCATCTGCACGGCGAAGACGAACGCCGTGACGAGCCCGGCCATCGGCGCCGTGCGGTCGTCGAGGTCGGCGCGGGCGCGGCTGACGGCGATGGCCAGCCCCACCGCGGCGACCAGCCCGAACCCCAGCGCCGTCGGCGTGTTCACCAGCCCGTCGCTCATGTGCATGGCGAGGACCATGCGGCCTCCCTCGCGAAACCGTCTCCGCCACTCCGGCGGGTGGCGGGATCAAGGCTAGTCGCGGGGAAGCGGCAATCGCAAAAGATGTGCGACAGGCCTTCGCTGAACGGCGCGGGGTGCCCCGTCCGGCGGCGGGTTCAGGCGACGCTGTCGGACTTCCCGGCTGACATTTTGGAGACCGCGAACAGCGCGCGCCGGCGGGCGCGCCCGGCCGGGGCGAAGAGCTTGCCGACGGTCAGGTCGACACCGCGCACCTGGAAGTACGGCGAGTCGCCGAGCTCCTCGATGAGCGTCCGCTGCTGCTCGTAGATCGCCGCGGAGTTGTCCGACGAGACCGTGCCCCGACCGATCCGGAACGCCGCGAGGGTTTCAGGCAGCCCCAGGAAGTCTCCGAGCTGCAGCAGGCGCAGCCACAGGTCGAGGTCCATGACATAGGTGCGGTCGCCGCGCCAGCCGCCGACCGTGAAGAAGTCCTCACGCCGGAACAGCACGTTGTTCGACTCGCCGATCGGGTTGGAGCCGTTGCGCACGACCCGGCGCGCCACTTCCACGCCGGTGCGCACGCCCGTCAGCCCGGCGAGGCCGCGGCGCGGCGCGATCACGCGGCTCTGCTCGTCGATCATGTGCCTGCGGGACGCGACGAGCGCGAGCCCGGGATCGGCATCCATGGGAGCGACCTGGTATTCGAGGCAGCGCGGGTGCAGCAGGTCGTCGGCGCACACCACCTTCACGAGGGGTGCGCGGCTGAGTTCGACCACCCGGTTCCAGTTGTCCGGCTGGGACAGGGTGACCGGGTTGCGCTCCACGCGCACGCGCGCGTCGCGCTCGGCGAAGGAGTGGGCGATGTTGCCGCTCTCGTCGGGGCTCGCGTTGTCCAGGACCACAAGCTCGAAGTCGCGGTAAGTCTGGTCGAGGACGCTGCGGATCGTCTCGGCGAGAAACTTCTCGCCCTTGTAGACGGGGATGCAGACGGAGACGCTGGGAATCGGCAGCACCTCGGGGGCCTCCTCGTTCGGCCTGGTTCGTCGGCCCGGCACCGCGATCGGTTCCGCGCTGTGTACGTGCCGACCGTACCGACACCCGGCCTTGTTACTCGCGCCTGCCTCCGTCACTAGGTCCGGTGGCACCCGATGGGGTTCCCCCGTGCGCGGGCGTGACGGGTGATCCGTAGAGTGCGTCCACGGACGCAGGGCCGCTGCGGCCGAGTGCAATAACCACGCTGCTCCGGACGGACTCACCCGTCGCAAGATTGTAACGTAACGCGATGGCGTCTCACGGAGATATGCCCAGTGTTGATGGTTGCGTTGGGCACCGACTACGGGCAGCGACGGGCCCGACGGCGCGAACACACCGCTGACGCGGTGGGGGGGAGAACGGCGATGCAGCGGAACGGCAACCCGCGGGTGTCCGTGGTGGTGCCGACCCGGAACGAGGCGCGCAATCTGGAGGTGGTGCTGCCGGCAATCGCCGCGGTGCGACCGGCGGTCCACGAGATCATCGTCGTCGACGGCAACTCGGTCGACGGTACGGTCGAGACTGCGCAGCGCGTTCTTCCCTGGGTCCGGGTCATCAATCAGACGCGCAAGGGCAAGGGCAACGCGATGGCGTGCGGCTTCGAGGCCGCCACTGGGGACGTCATCGTGATGTTCGACGCCGACGGCTCGGCCGACCCGGCCGAGATCCCGGCCTTCGTGCGAGCGCTGATCGAGGGCGCCGACTTCGCCAAGGGCAGCCGCTTCGTCCGGGGCGGCGGCAGCGACGACATCACGCTGCTGCGCAAGTCCGGCAACGCCGGCCTCAACGGGGTCGCGAACGCGCTGTTCGGCACCTCGTACACCGACCTCTGCTACGGCTACAACGCCTTCTGGGCCGACATCCTCCCGGTGCTCGACCTGCCGGCGACCAACCTCCCCGCCCCGGCGGAGGGGATGATCTGGGGCGACGGCTTCGAGATCGAGACCGTGCTGAACTGCCGTGTCGCGGCGGCCGGGCTCAAGATCACCGAGGTCCCGTCGATGGAGCGCGAGCGGATCTTCGGCCAGTCCAACCTCCGCACGTTCGCCGACGGCACCCGAGTGCTGCGCACCCTGGCCGCCGAGCGGCGCAGGGCGCAGCGCCACCGCGCCGAGCGCGTGCAGGTCGAGGAGTCGGCGCGGGCTCTCACGCCCGCCGGTGGCATCCCGATCGTCCCGCCCGCGCCGGAGCCCGGCCCCGGAGCTTCGCTCCCCGCGCCCGGCTCGCACGGTGCGCCGGTCGCCAACGGTGCTGCCGTCACCAACGGTTCCCCGCTCACCAACGGCGCTCCGGTCACCAACGGTGCCGGCCCGCACGGTGCTGTCGTCACCAACGGCTCGCCCGCCCCGAACGGCGCCCACGCGTCCGAGGTGGCGCGGCGGCCGGTGCCGCAGCCTCGCGTCGTCGGCCCGGAGCAGCCTCGCCGCGAGGGCCCGAGGCGCCTCGCGCTGGAGGAGGAAGCGTCCTGACTCAGGACGCCCCCTACACTTCGACGCCGATCGGGTACGCCGGGGTGCCCCGGTGAACCACTTGCGAGTGACGGCGGGCTGCATCAGGCCCGCTGTCCGGTGACGAACGGAGTACGACGGTGAGCATGCCCTCGAACGCGGTTTTGACGAGGGCGCGGGTCGCGCGGCGAGCGGTTGCTTTGCTGCTGGTCGTGGCCGGGCTCGGGGCGTGCGCACTCAGCGTCATGAACGTCACCGGCGAGGTGGTCGGTGAGGTCCGGTTCGTCGTCACCACCGCCTTCCTCATCCTGGGTCCGGGGTGGGCTGCCGCGGGATTCCTGCGCCGGGCTCCCGCTGCCCACGTCTGGCTGTTGACGATCGGTGTCGGGGTGTCCACCACGCTGCTCGTCGGGCAGATCATGGTGAGCGCCCAGTACTGGCGACCTGCCCTCGCGCTATATGCGATCACCGTCGTGAGCATCCCGTTCCTGCTCCGCCACGCGGTGGTCGCGCAGTGATTCGCTCGGAGACCACCAGCGTCCGCACGGTCACGGTGGCATGACGCACCGGCACCCGATCCCGCTCCCGGCGATCGTGCGGCCGGACCACCGCGGGCGGACCCACCCGGACCCGAGAGCCGACCCACCGACCCAGGCGTTCGACCCGGCCAACGCGCGGACCGTGCGGATCCCGGTCGTCGTGCCCGACACCGTCCGCATCGCCACGGTGCACAACGGCGGGCGGATCGCCGCAGCCGAGGGTTCCGGGCCTCCCGGGCCCGACACGGGGCTGCACGACGGGCTCGCGCTCTCGGTCAGCTCCTTGATCGGCTCCGCTGCCGGGTTCATCAGCTGGCTCATCGCCGCGCGCATCATGCCCACCGCCGACGTCGGCAACGCCCAGCTCGTGGTGTCGGCGTTCATGCTGGTCGGCGGGGTGTCCCAGCTCAACCTCGGCGTCGGGCTGATGCGATGGGTCCCGAACGCCGGCCAGGGCACGTCGCGGCTCGTCCGGCGCTCGCTGCTGCTGATGATGCCGCTCTCCGGGGCGATCGGCCTGGTCTACGCGCTGATCACCCCGCGACTGGCCGCAATAGCGGCTGGGCCGGACGGGCCCTTCGCGCTGGGCCTGCTCGTGTTCGGGCTCGCGTGCACCGGATGGGTCGTCTTCATCGTCCATGACTTCCTGCTGGTCGCGCTCGGCAAGCCGTGGTGGACGGCCTGGCGCAACGGGCTATTCGCCGTGGTCCGCCTCGGGCTGCTCCTCGCGCTCGGCGGGGTGCTCACGCTCGGCGAGTTCGGCGTGGTGCTGTCGTGGGTCGCCCCGATCGTCGTGTGGATCGCCCTCGGCACCGTGGTGATCGGCGTGCTGTCCCGCCGGGCCACCGCCCGCGCCACCACGGACAGGACGCCGTGCCGGGCCGACATCATCGGGTTCCTGGCTCCCACCGCGGTGTCGCAGGCGGCGATCTCGCTGCTCTACAACCAGATCCCGGTGCTGGTGAACGTCCGGTTCGGGCCCGAGGTCGGCATCGTCTTCTTCATCGCGTGGCAGGCGGTCATGGTGATCGACCTCGCCGCCGTCTACTTCATGGACTCGATGTCGGTCAGCGTGGGGCGGGAGCCGCACCGGATCAACGAACTGGCAGCGGCCGCCCGCCGCCGCCTCATGATCATCTTTTTGCCGGCGCTCGCACTCGGGGCCGCTCTCGCCAGACCGCTGCTGATGATCTTCGGTGCCGAGTACGCCGCGGCCGAGAACGTGCTGCGCCTGCTGCTTCTCGGCCTGGCGTTCCGGCTGGTCGTCGCGCACGAGCTCGGGGTGCGGCAGGCCATCGGCTGGGGCATCGGCTTCGCCCGGCTGCAGCTCACCAGCTCGGTGCTGGTCCTGCTGGTCGCCATCGTCGTCCCGGTGACCGGCGGGGGGGTCTCCGCGCTCATGCCAGTCGCCATCGGGTACGTCGCTGCCCAGGTGATCTCCGCGGCGGCCGTTCTGCTCTTCCCGGCCCGGCGCCGGGCCGACCTGGAGGTGCGCTCGCCGTGACTTCTACCGACGGGCGCTCCGCCGGCTCCGCCCGTTATCCGGGTGCCCCGCAGCCCCCGCCCGCACGCCCGGCCCCGCCGCCCGCACGCCCGCCTGTTCGGCCGGGTCCGCGCGCCGCCGAAGCACGGGTCGAGGGCGCCACCACCGCGCTCCCTACGCAACGGCCCCGTCCACGCCCCCGACAAGCACCTCCTCCGGCGCCGCCCGCTGAGCCGTCGGTCGGGATCTTCCGCTGGCTCTCGCCCCTGCTCGCGCTCGCGGCCGTCGCGTTGCTGCCGGTGGCTGCGGCCACCACGGACCTGGCGGCCCTGGACGGCTGGGGGCTCGCGCGGGTGCTCGGGCCCGCGGGCTGGGCGTCGCTGCTGTGCGCTGTCGGGGCCTGTGCCGTCGAGCTGTGGTCGCCGCGCCCGCGCATCCCGATGCTCGGCGCCGCGACCGCGGTGCTGATCCTGTGCTCGTTCGGGATGCCGTCGGTGGTGGAGCCGGCCGCCAGGTTCACCACGGCCTGGCTGATCTCCGGGTTCGTCGACTCGGTCGCAGGCGACGGAACGCTCCCGCAGGGCGTCGACGCCCGGTTCTACAACCCCGCGTTCTTCGCCCAGTGGGCGTTCTTCCGCGACGCGGGCGGCGTGACCCAGCTCGACTCGGTGCTGCGCTGGTTCCCGCCGGTGATCGCCGGCGTATGGGGGATCGGCGTGTACGCGCTGGCCCGTTCGATGCTCGGGGGCACGCGGGCGCCGTGGGTGGCGGCGTGGTTGTTCCTCGGCCTGAACTGGATCGAGCAGGACTACTTCTCCCCGCAGGCCATCGGCATCGTGCTGATGCTGACGGTCCTGACGTTCGCGCTCGGCCCGCTGGCCACGCGGCGCACGGACGCAGCAGGCGTACCCGGCTGGCCCGCCCCGCATACCGGTGCCAAGCGGCTACCGCTGTGGCGGCGCTGGATCGTGGCGGCGAAGACGCCGCCGAACCGGCCGAGCCTGCCACCCCGTCAGCTGCTGCTCATCTACTTCTGCGCCGCGCTGTGCCTCATCGCCGTCGCACCCGAGCACCAGCTCACCCCGTTTGCGATCATTGGCCAGCTGGTCCTGCTCGCGATCGTGGGGCGGTTCCGGGGCCGTGGCCTAGTCATGATCGCGATCCTCGCCGTCGTCGTCTGGCTCCTGATCGCCTCGCGCGAGTTCTGGATCAACCAGCTGAGCCTCATCACGGGCTCGTCCGACTCGGGCAGCGCGATCCAGGCCGGCGTCGCCGATCGCCTGGCCGGTGACACCGGCCAGGTCGCGGTGAAGTACCTGCGGATCCTCGTGCCCGGCTGCACGTGGTTGCTGGCCATCTTCGGCGCGTGGGTCTACTGGCGCCGACGGCGGGACCTCGTCCCGATCGCGCTCGCCGCGGTGCCCATGGGCATGGCGGCCGTGCAGAGCTACGGCGGTGAGCTGTTCATCCGCATTGTGCTGTACGGACTTCCGATCCTCGCCATCCTCGGTGCCGACGCCCTGCGTGCGCTCGTGCGTTGGCGACGCGGGATGGAGTACGTGCTCGCCGTGGGGATGGCGCTGCTGTTCGGGTCGATCATCCTGATCCGCGGAGGCAACGAGGCCTACATGATCGTCTACCCCGACGAGGTGGCCATGGTGCGCGAGGTCTACGCCACCACACCCCCGGGTTCCTCGGTCATCCCGCTGATCAACGTAGGCCCGTACGCCCTCGAGGGTGTCGGCACCTTCAGCGGCGGGAAGAACATCGAGGGCTGCGCCCAGCTCGCCGACGACCCGATCCGCTGCGTGACCGAGGAGGACCCGGACGTCCTGCTCACGTTCGACTCGGTGGAGGCGTCAGGCCGTTTCCTCGGCACTGGCGAGCACAAGACCCTGCAGCCGCCTGGCTGGTCGCTGCAGGTCGTGCAAGAGCTGGTGGCGTCCGGCAAGTACGTGATCACCTACCAGAACGGGT
Source organism: Pseudonocardia aurantiaca (assembly GCF_039526725.1). Lineage (NCBI taxonomy): Bacteria > Bacillati > Actinomycetota > Actinomycetes > Pseudonocardiales > Pseudonocardiaceae > Pseudonocardia > Pseudonocardia aurantiaca. Next base: position 425,166 of record NZ_BAAAJG010000008.1, on the reverse strand, counting down.
ACGACGTCGTGCTCCGCAAGACCCCTACCGCACCGCCCCCGGGAGGCTGAGATGATTGATCCGGCCCTGGATATCTGGGTCTGGGTGAGCTGCCTCGTGCTGCTCGCCCTGCTGGGCGCGCGGGCCTGGGTCGTGGAGACCGGGCGGGGGAGGCTCGGCCGCACCCCGGTACGGGTGCGGGTGCTCTCGGGCGGGGTCGTCCTCGCGGTGATCGGGCTCTTCGGCATGCTCGCGATGCAGGGCGGGGTGCTGCTGTTCGACTCGATCGTCAACGGCACCGACCCGGCGGCGGTCTACTACGGCAACAATGACGCCGGGGCGAACGCACCGGCTCCGGACCCGGCCGCGCCGGCCGACCCCGGCGCCCAACCCCCGGCCGGACCGGCGCCGGCCGGTGCACCCCCGGCCGGGGCGCCACCCGCCGGTGGGGCGGCCGCGCCCGCGGCGCCGAGCGGATGACCGACGACCCGGCTAGCCGCCGAAGCCGATCGCCACGTACTTCGTCTCGAGGAACTCCTCGATCCCGACGCTGCCGCCCTCGCGGCCGAGCCCGGACTGCTTGATCCCGCCGAACGGGGCGGCCGGGTTCGACACGAGGCCGGTGTTGAGCCCGACCATGCCGGACTCCAGCCGCTCCGACACCCGCAGCGCCCGCGTGATGTTCTCCGTGAACAGGTAGCTGACCAGGCCGAACTCCGTGTTGTTGGCCGCCGCGACCGCCTCGTCCTCGTCGTCGAACTCGGTGATCGCCGCGACCGGGCCGAAGATCTCCTCCGCGCTGAGCCGGGCTGCCAGCGGCACCTCGGAGAGCACGGTCGGCGGGTAGAAGTAGCCAGGCCCGTCCACGGGGTCGGCGCCGACGTGCACGCGGGCTCCGCGGTCGAGGGCGTCGCGGACGAGATCGTTGACCTTGTCGCGGCCCTTCGCGTCCACGAGTGGGCCGACCTGCACACCCTCCTCGGTGCCGCGGCCCACCTTGAGCGCGCCCATCCGCTCCGCGATCCGTTCCGCGAACGCCGACGACAACGAGCGGTGCACGAGGAAGCGGTTGGCGGCCGTGCACGCCTCACCCATGTTGCGCATCTTGGCGAGCATCGCTCCGTCGACGGCCTTGTCCAGGTCGGCGTCCTCGAACACCAGGAAGGGCGCGTTGCCGCCCAGCTCCATGGACGTGCGCAGCACCTTCTCCGAGGCCTGCTCGAGCAGTAGCTTTCCGACCGCGGTCGAGCCGGTGAAGGAGAGCTTGCGCGCGCGCCCGTCGCGGATCAGCGGCTCCATGACGCCGCCGGCGTCAGAGGTCGTGACGAGGTTCAGCACACCGGGCGGCAGCCCCGCCTCGGCCAGGATCGCGGCGAGCGCGTGCATCGACAGCGGCGTCTGGGCGGCGGGCTTGAGGACCATCGCGCACCCCGCCGCAACGGCCGGGCCGATCTTGCGGGTGCCCATGGCGGCCGGGAAGTTCCACGGCGTGATCAGCAGCGACACACCCACCGGCTGCTTCTGCACGAGGAACCGGCTCGCCCCGTTGGGCGCCACGGCGTAGCCACCGTCGATCCGCACGGCCTCCTCCGCGAACCAGCGGAAGAACTCGGCGGCGTAGGTGATCTCGCCCTTGCTCTCGGCGATGGGCTTGCCCATCTCCAGCGTCATGAGCAGCGCGAGGTCGTCGATGCGCGCCATCATCAGCTCGTAGGCGCGGCGCAGGATCTCCCCACGCTCCCGGGGCGCCATCGCGGCGAACTGCTGCTGGGCGGCGGAGGCCGCGGCGAGCGCATCCATCCCGTCGGCGGGTGATGCGTCGGCCACCTCGCACAAGGTCTTCCCCGTGGCGGGGTCGTCGACCGCCAAGGTGGCGCCGGCCGCGGCCGGCCGCCACTCACCACCGATGAACAGTCCGGTCGGCACCGAATCGACAACCCTGGCCTCGTCGGAGTTCGTCATGCGGGCGATGCTGCCATCGCGGGCCGCCGAACGCAGGGAACGTGTGAGGGGGGAGGCAAGATGGGGCCGGTGACGTCGACGTTGCCCCGGCTGCCGGCCCTCGTGCCACCCCCCGCCGACCTCCCGCCCCGAGCCGCCGCGTTGCGCGCCGACGTGCGGGCGTTCCTGGCCGAGGAGCGGGCCGCCGGGCTCTGGACGCCCCGCGCGGACGTCTGGCTCTCCGGCTGGGACGAGCGGTTCACCCGCGAGCTGGCCCGCCGCGGCTGGCTCGGCATGACGATCCCCCAGACGTACGGCGGGCACGGTGCCTCCCCGCTCGACCGGTACGTCGTCACCGAGGAGCTGCTCGCCGCCGGCGCACCCGTCGCGGCGCACTGGGTGGCCGACCGGCAGATCGGGCCGACCCTCATGCGCTTCGGCACCGATGCGCAGCGGCGGCGCTTCCTGCCCGGCATCGCGGCGGGCGAGGTGTACTTCGGGATCGGCATGAGCGAGCCCGACGCCGGCTCCGACCTCGCGGCCGTCCGCACCCGCGCAGTGCAGGTGGACGGCGGCTGGGAGCTGACCGGCACCAAGGTCTGGACGTCCGGAGCCCACCGCGCGCACGCGTTCTTCGCGCTCGCCCGCTCCGGCCCACGCGACGAGCAGAACCGGCACGCCGGGCTCTCGCAGTTCATCGTCCTGCTCGACGCCCCGGGTGTGCAGATCCGCCCCATCCCGCTGCTCACCGGCGCCCACCACTTCAACGAGGTGGTGTTCGACCGGGTGTTCGTGCCCGACGACATGGTGCTCGGGGAGATCGGCGCGGGCTGGCGGCAGGTCACCGGCGAGCTGGCGTTCGAGCGCAGCGGGCCCGAGCGGTTCCTGTCGACGTTCCCGCTGCTCACGGCGCTCGTGGGCGAGCTCGCCGGAACGAAGGGGAGCGAGCGGGAGATCGGTGGCCTCGTCGCCAGGCTCTGGACGCTGCGGCGGATGTCGCTGGCGGTGGCGGCCTCATTGGAGTCGGGAGAGGCACCCGAACTGGCCGCCGCCGTCGTCAAGGACCTGGGCACGCGCTACGAGAACGAGGTGATCGACGTCGCCCGGCTGCTGGTCACCATCCCGCCCGACCCGGGCGCCGAGGGTGGCTACGCCCGGCTGCTGGCCGACGCGGTGCTGCACGCGCCCGGGTTCACCCTGCGCGGCGGCACCAACGAGGTGCTGCGCGGGATCGTCGCGCGCGGGATGGGGCTGCGATGAGTAGCGAGAGCATGACCACCGAGAACGCCGAGCTGGCCGCGCTCGCCGAGTCCGTGTTCGCCGACGCCCGCGCCGAGGGCACCGGTTTCGACGCCGGGCTCTGGTCGACGCTGGAGGAGACGGGGCTCGCCCGGCTGACCCTCCCGTCCGACGCCGGTGGCAGCGAGGGCACCCTCGCTGACGCCGCCGTGGTGCTCGCGGCAGCGGGCGCGCACGCGGCGCGGGTGCCGCTGGTGGAGACCGACCTGCTGGCCGGCTGGCTGCTGCACACGTCGGGGATCGAGCTTCCGGCGGGCCCGCTCACGGCCGTGCGCGGCGAGCTGGACGTCGACGGCGACCGGGTGCGGGGACGGCTCGCCCGGGTGCCCTGGGCGCGCGCGGCCGCGAGCGTGGCCGTCCTGACACCTGCGCGGGTCGTGCTGCTCGGCCCGGACGCGCTCACCGTCACCGACGGGACGAACGTGGCGGAGGAGCCCCGGGACCTCGTGCAGGTCGCCGGTCCGGCCCTGGCCGTAGCACCGGCCCCCGGCGAGGTGGCCGAGGAGCTCCGGCTGCGTGCCGCGCTGGGCCGTGCCCTGCTGCTCGCCGGGGCCGCGCGGGGCGCGCTCGCGGCATCCGTCGGGTACGCAGGGGAGCGGGAGCAGTTCGGCCGCCCGATCGGCCGCTTCCAGGCCGTGCAGCAGCAGCTCGCGCTGGCTGCGGCCGAGGTCGCGGCGGCGTCGGCGGCCGCGTCCGCCGCTGCCGCGACCGCTATGGCCGGGGGCATCCGCTCCGACGCCGGCCGGTTCGCGATCGCCGCGGCCAAGGCCCGCACGTCCGAGGCGGCCGGGGCCGTCGCCCGGATCGCCCACCAGGTCCACGGCGCGATCGGATTCACCCGCGAGCACGACCTGCGGCTCCTCACGACCCGCCTGTGGGCCTGGCGCGACGAGGACGGATCGGATGCCGAGTGGAACGCACACCTCGGCGCAGCCGTGCTCGCGGCCGGCGCGGAAGGGCTCTGGCCTCAAATCACAGGGGAGCCGTGACGTTCCGAAACCGGTAGCGTCCACGCGCGATGGACCAGGAGCATGCCGGGACCGAACCGGCCACGGTGGGTCGCTATCGAGTGACGGGCGAGCTCGGCGTCGGGCCGATGGGCCGCGTGCTGATCGGAGTGGACGAGGCCGGCCGGCAGGCCGCGGTCCGGGTGGTGCATCCGCAGCTGGCCGCCGAGCCGGGGTTCCGCGACCGGTTCCGCCACGAGGTGCAGGTGGCAGCCACAGCGCCGGCGTGGTTCGTCGCCCCCGTGCTCGACGCCGACCCGGACGCCGATCCGCCGTGGCTCGCCATCGCCTACGTCGAGGGCCCGCCGCTGCATGTGTTCGTGGCCCAGCACGGGCCGCTCGGGCGCCAGGGCACGGTCGCGCTCGCCGTCCGGCTGGCCGAGGGGCTCGCGGCACTGCACGGCGCCGGGCTCGTGCACCGCGACCTGAAACCGTCCAACGTGGTGCTCGCCGCTGACGGGCCCCGACTCGTGGACTTCGGGATCGCGCGTGCCGGCGACGGCACGCCGTTCGCACGCGGGCCCGTGATGGGCGCCCCGGCGTTCCTGTCGCCGGAGCTGGTGGCGGGGGTCCGGGACGTGGGCCCGGCGAGCGACATCTTCTCCTTCGGCTCGGTGATCGGGTTCGCCGCGGCAGGCCGGTCGCCGTTCGCTGACTCGTCGCCTGCCGCGGAGGCGCACCGCGTGGCTGCCGCACCGGCCGACCTCGGCCCGATCGACGCGGGCCTGCGCGACCTCGTGCTGGCGTGCCTGGCCAAGGACCCCGCGGCCCGGCCCACCGCGGCGCAGGTGCGCGACTGGCTCCGGACCATCGACGATCCGAACGCCGTCGGCGCGCCGACGGTCGCCGCGCCCGCCATGGCCGCCCCCACGGTCGTCGCCCCTGCGGTCGTCGCCCCCACGGTCGTCCAACCTCATGCCGGCTCAACCCACTACGGGCCCCCGCACCAGGTTCAGCCGCCATTGCCCCCGTACGGAGGAGGGCCGCGCAGGCGCCGGGGAATGCTCGCCGCCGTCGTCGCGGCTGTCGTCGCGGTCGCCGCCATCGCGGTCGTCGCTGTGGTGCTGCTCAACCGCGGGGGCGGCGCCCCCCCGCCCACCGCCGCTCCGCAGGCCACCGGTGGACCGCAGGCCCCGCCCGCCGCGCCGAGCGCCGCGGCCGACGGCGTCCAGGTGTTCGACGTCGCCACCGACAACCGGTTCGGCTCGGGCAGCGCGCGCTTCGCCACTCCCAGCGGCAACATCGCCTGCGCCCTCGCGACCGGCGAAGCCCGCTGCGACGTCCGCGAACGGAGCTGGCAGATCCCCGCGACCCCCGCCGGCTGCGACCTCGCCTACGGAACCGGCGCCGTTCTCACCGCCGGTCAGAAGGGGAAGCTGTCCTGCGTCGGCGACACACTGTCGGACCCATCGCTGCAGGTGCTCGCCTACGGGCAGGCCGTTCGCCTCGGCGACGTCGTGTGCACGAGCCGGGAGACCGGCGTCCGCTGCGAGGACGGGCGAAGCGGGCACGGGTTCGCGGTCGCTCGCGCGTCGTACGAGCTGTACTAGGACACTAGCTGCGGGGGATCTTCCGGAAGTCCCAGCTCGTGATCTTCTCGGGGGTCAGGCGCAGCCAGGCGTGGCGGCCGTCGCGCCCGATCGTGCCGCCTGAGTAGCGGTCGGCGAACGCCTGCTCCGGGCCCTCCAGTTCGGCCACCGGCTCCCCGGTGCGCGGCACCTCGCCCACCACCTCGACGCGCCCGCGCAGCTCCACCCCACGCAGCTCGCCGTACTCCTCCCCGGCGTCGACGACAACCGCGACGCGGGGGTCGCGCATCAGGTCGGTCCACCGCTGGCTGCGTGCCAGCGACGTCAGCCACAAGGCGCCGCCGTGCCAGGCGAACCACAGCGGGGTGACGTGCGGGCCGTCGGCGCTGCTCGTGGCGACGCGGCAGGTCCGCTGCTCGGAGAGGAACGCGTCGACCTCCTCCTGGGTCATCGCGATCTTCCGGGCCCGCCGCTGTTCCTTCATGGTCAGGACGCTAACCCGTCGCATCCGTGAGCGACGCGCGTATCCCCGCGCAGGCCTGTGGCCCACCGGGAGGGTAGAACCGGGGCGTGGACGACCTGGTCGACATCGCGGTGGTGGGAGCGGGCCCGGCGGGCGCGGCCACTGCCCTGCGCGCCCTGCAGTTGCGGCCCGACGCGAGCGTGCTGCTGCTCGACGCCGCGGCCTTCCCGCGGGACAAAACCTGCGGCGACGGCGTCTCCGCGCACGCGATCGAGCTACTCGGCGCGCTGGGCGTGCCGAGTGTGGCCGGACTCGGCCGCGCGGTCCCGCGGCTGCTGCTGCACAGCCCTGGCGGGCATGTCGTGGATCGCACCTGTGCCCGGCCCAACCGGGTGATCCCCCGCGCCGTGTTCGATGCCGAGCTGGTGTCGGCCGCCGTCGTGCGCGGCGCCCAGCTGCGCAGGCACCGCGTACGCAGCGCGGAGATACTGCCCGACCGCGTCGTCCTGGACGGCCGGATCGCCGCGCGGGTGGTGGTCGGGGCGGACGGGGCGAACTCGACCGTCCGGCGGTTGCTCGACCCGCCCCCCGCGCCGCCGTCGGCCGTGGCCGTCGCGATCCGCGGGTACGCGCCGTCCCCGAAGGACCCGGACGCGCTCGTGATCGAGTTCGCCCACGGGCGCCACCTGGCGTACGCCTGGTCGTTCCCGCTGGCCGGTGGCGGGGCGAACGTCGGGTACGGGGTGTTCGACCGCAGGGGGACCGGTACCAGGGCGGATCTCCTCGCGGCCCTGCGCGAGCTGCTCCCCGGCCAGGAGCCCGAGCCGGAGACGATCCGCGCACACCACCTGCCGCTGTCCACCGCGCCGCGCCACCAACCGGACGGGCGGGTGCTGCTCGCCGGGGACGCGGCGTCGCTGGTCAACCCGCTGACCGGCGAAGGGATCTTCGACGCGGTGGCTTCCGGGGCCCTGGCCGGGCGGGCGGCGCTGCTCGGCTCGGCGGCGGGCGCCGCGCACCGCGGCGCGATGCGGCGGACGTTCGGGCGGCACCACGCGCACACGGGTCTGCTCGCCCGGCTGGTGCCGCAGGGCCGGTTCCTCGACGCGGCCGTGACGGCGGCGGCCCGCCACCAGTCCGTCTTCGACACCGCGGTCGAGCTGGGTCTCGGCCGCGGCACGGCGTCGCTCGGGGCCCTGGCAAGGATCGCCGCGAGCTACGCGACGATCGGCCGCTGACCGCTCGCCCGTGTCGAGAGCGGGTGCTCGGCTACGACGTCCTCGTGGGAGGTGCGGAGCGACCGCGCCGGGCGGGAGGGGAGCACCCGTGAAGTACCTGTTGCTGATGTACAGCGGACCGGTCGGCCGCGCCGACGACCTGACGCGGGAGGTCGCGCTGCTGGAGGTCGCCGAGTCGGGGGAATGGCTCGACGGGGGCCCGATCGCTGACGCGGGGCTCACCCGCACGGTGCGCGTGCGCGACGGCGTGGCCGCCTCTTCACCCGGCCCGTTCCGGACGGGCCCCGCGCAGCTCGCCGGGTACTGGGTGGTGGACTGCGAGGACGTGGAGCGGGCCGTCGAGCTCGCGGCGCGGCTACCCGAGGCGGCCACCGCCGCCGTCGAGGTCCGGCCGCTGATGGGTCCGTCCGGGATGGAGATGTGACGGTGGGGCAGCTCGACAGCGCAGGCGTCGCCGACCTGCTGCGCCCGCTCGCGCCGCAGGTGCTGGCAGTGCTGGTGCGCAGGCACGGCCAGTTCGACGCTTGCGAGGACGCCGTGCAGGAGGCGCTGCTGGCCGCCGCGATGCAGTGGCCTACCGAGGGCGTGCCGGCCAACCCGCGTGGCTGGCTCCTCAGCGTCGCCGGGCGGCGCCTGGCCGACCAGTGGCGCAGCGAGAACGCGCGCAGGCGGCGCGAGACGACCGCCGCGGCCCTCGACGGATTCGACGGGGCCGCCCCCGCCGCCGACGACGACCGGCTCGTCGCCGCGGACGACACCCTCACCCTGCTGTTCCTGTGCTGCCACCCCGCGCTCTCGCCCGCGTCGCAGGTGGCGCTGACGCTGCGGGCCGTCGGCGGCCTGACGACCGCGCAGATCGCGAGCGCGTTCCTGGTGCCGGAGACGACGATGGCGCAGCGAATCAGCCGGGCCAAACGCTCGGTCGCCGGGGCCGCGTTCGAGATGCCGGCCCCCGCGGAGCGGGCGGGGCGCCTCGGCGCGGTGCTGCACGTGCTCTACCTGGTGTTCAACGAGGGCTACGCGGCCACGTCCGGCCCGGACCTGCAGCGTCCCGACCTCACCCGGGAGGCCGTGCGACTGGTCCGGCAGGTGCACAGGCTGCTGCCCGACGACGGGGAGGTCGCCGGGCTGCTCGCGCTGATGCTGATCACCGAGGCCAGGCGCCCCGCCCGCACCCGGCCCGACGGGGCACTTGTCCCGCTCGCCGAGCAGGACCGCTCCCGCTGGGACCGCGGCCCGCTCGAGGAGGGAATCGCGCTGATCTCGGCCACCATGGCCACCTCCCCGGTCGGGCCGTACCAGCTCCAGGCGGCGATCGCGGCGGTGCACGGGGAGGCGGATCGTGCTGAGGGCACCGACTGGGCGCAGGTGGCCGAGCTCTACCGGGTCCTGGCGGTGGTGGCGCCGGGGCCGGTGGTCACGCTCAACCGGGCCGTCGCTGTCGGTATGACGGACGGACCGCGGGCCGGACTCGACCTGCTGGCAACCCTCGACGACGACGCCCGCCTCGCGGCGGGCCACCGGCTGCTGGCCGTGCGCGCGCACCTGCTGGAGATGGCGGGGGACCTGGGGCGGGCGCGAGAGGCGTACGCCGAGGCGGCCCGCCGCACCACCAGTACCCCGGAGCAGCGATACCTGGAGGCGCGGGCTGCGTCACTGAGCTGAATTGCGGCGCGTCCTGGCGCGTACCGGCAGTAACGCCAGCCGCGCTCGGTCGTTCAATATCATGTGCGCCGCCGCCGGGCCCTCTGGGCCGCCCCGGTCCTGATCTCGACTGCACTGACCGCCGCCGTCGTGTTCCCCGCGAGCGCCGCGGCCGGGGCCGCCGAGCAGGCGCCGGCCCGCAGTTACGTCGCGCTCGGCGACTCCTACGCCGCAGGCCCGCTCATCCCGTTGCAGACCGGGATCCCCGCCGGGTGCCTGCGGTCGACCCGCAACTACCCGTCGGTCGTCGCGCAGAGCCTGGGCGTCCCCGACTTCCGCGACGTGAGCTGCAGCGCTGCCACCACCGAGCACCTCAGCGGCCCGCAGTCGGTGCCGCTCGGCGTAAGCCCCCCGCAGTTCGAGGCCCTCGCGTCCGACACGGAGCTCGTGACCCTGACGATCGGCGGCAACGACATCGGGTTCGGCGAGATCATCAACGAGTGCGCGACGCGCTCGCCGCTCCAGCCGACGGGCGCCGCGTGCCGCGACTTCTACCACCCCGGCGGCCGCGACGAACTCGCCGAAAGGATCGCTGCCGCCGCCCCGGACATCGACGCCGCGCTCGCCACGATCCGCGACCGCGCCCCGGCCGCGCACGTGCTGCTCGTCGGCTACCCGGCGATCCTCCCCGACACCGGGCCCGGCTGCTTCCCGGTGGTCCCGTTCAGCCCGGGCGACGTGGCCTACCTGCGCGGCGTGGAGAAGCAGCTCAACGCGATGCTCGCAGACCGGGCCGCCGCGGCGGGCATGGACTACGTCGACACCTACACCCCCACGGTTGGCCACGACGTCTGCCAGCTCCCAGGCGTCAAGTGGATCGAGGGCCTGGTGCCCACCGCCCCCGCGTATCCGGTGCACCCGAACGCGCTCGGCATGGCCGCGATGGCTGCGGCCGTGGTCGACGCCGTCGAGCACGACACCGCGATGGCCGGCTGAGCCTTCTATCGGACGAAAGAGTCGCTCGTGCCGGCGGCGTCGAACCGGAACTGCGCGATCAGCGCCTTCGTGGCCACCGCTGTGGGCACTCGCCGGAACACCGCGTCGCGCAGCCGCGCCGCCGGGCCGGTCATCCCCAGCAGCCGGTTCATGCGCCTGGCCTGCCGCTGAAAATCGGCCGTGCGAGGACACCGCAGGGCGGAGTACCGGGCGAGCGCCGCCGGGACGTCCTTGACGGTGGCGCCGGTGAGTGCGGCGCCGAGGACGGCGGCGTCCTCAAAGGCCTGGCAGGCGCCCTGCCCCAGGTCCGGGGTCATGGCGTGGGCGGCGTCGCCGAGCAGCGCCACCCGGCCGCAGACGAACGTCGGCAGCGGTGGGTGCAACTGCTCGGTCTCGGTGACGTGCACGGTCTCGGGCGGCGTGGCGCTGATCAGCGCTATGACGCTCGGATGCCAGTCGGCGCGCCGCGCCAGCAGCCAGCGCTGCCATGCGCCGGGCTCGTCGGGCGGGGCGCCGGTGCGGGCCGTGCGCCAGGTCGAGTACCAGTACACCCCGCCCTTGGCCATCGGCAGGCAGCCGAACCGCTCGCCGCTGCGGTGGTCCGCCAACTCACCGGGGACCAGGTCCAGCGCGTGCCGATCGACCGGTGCGATCGCCCGCACCGCGTGCTCACCGGATCCCACGAGGCCCGGATGCTGCGGGAACAGCGCGGCGCGCAACCGGCTGCGCGCCCCGTCGGCGGCGACGACGAGGTCGGCGCCTGCGAGCGCCTCGTCATCGGGGCCGTCGACCGTGACGTCGGTCAGCACGGTGCCGGCGGGGAGTGCCGACGCGAGCACCCCGTGCAGCCACGACCGCGGTGCGACCACGAAGGGGGCGCCCGCCGCACGCTCCAGCGCCTGCTGATCGCTGACCAGCAGCGGGCGGCCGAGCCGATCGCGCAACCCGGCCCCGGTGCGCAGCGGGTCGGCGAGCGCGCGGATCTGGCCGCCCAGACCGAGCGCACCGAGGGCGAGGACGCCGTTGGGCGGCAGCCCGATCCCGGCCCCGACCTCGCTCACCTCCGGCCGCCGCTCCAGCACCGCGACCCCGTGGCCTGCACGATGCAGCGCGAGTGCCGCCGCGAGTCCCCCGAGTCCGCCGCCGACCACCACTGTGCGCATGACAGCCCCCCAACGCTTGTTGAGACCATAGCGCTCGAGGCTCTACGGAAGGTAGAAGTTTGAGCGAGCGCCGTACCGAGATCTCGACCGGGTGCTCCTGGCGCAACCAGGCGTGGTCACACCCCCTTCTCCAGCCGGTTGAGCAGCTCCTCCCAGCCCTGGCCGGTGGCCTCGTAGTCCGACGGCCCGCACTCCGGGCCCGTCCAGCTGTTGGTGAGTACGACCTCGGTCCGCCCCGGCTCGACCTCGCGGAACTCGACGGTGACGGTCTCGTCGCTGATCCGGTCGGCGGGCGTCTGGGCGTGGTGGGTGAAGGTGAACGACACGCGCGTCGGTCGTTCGAGTGCCAGGTACTCGCCGGTGAACCCGTTGACGACGCCGTCCTCCTCGTGCATCTCGATGTGGTACCGGCCGCCGACCCGCACGTCGGCGTCGACGACCGTGGCGTACCAGCGGCGCATCTGGTCGGGCTCGGTCCACGCGGCGTACAGGGCCTCTGGCGTGGCCGAGACGACGCGCCGGACGGTGACGGTGTGCGGGACGACGGTCATGGGCTCTCCTCCGGTGGTGGGCTGACGAATGCTTCGAGGGCGTCGAGGCGGTCGTTCCAGAACCGCTCGTAGAAGCGCAGGTGGTCAGTGGCTGCGGCGAGCGGACGTGGCTCGAGCCGGCAGACGTGCCGCCGCCCATGGACTGTGCGGTGCACGAGCCCGGCCCGCTCCAGCACCTTGACGTGCTTGGACGCCGCTGCGAGGGAGATCGGGTGCGGGGCCGCGAGCTCGCCGACCGTCTGCTCCCCGGAGGCGAGAGTGCGGACCATTGCCCGGCGGGTGGGATCGGAGAGGGCGTGGAAAACGGCGTCCAGTTGCTCAACCACTCGGTTGAAGGTACGGGACAGGATCACCAACCGTCAACCGATCGGTTGAGGATCCACCTCTTGACTTCGGCGCTATTGTGAACCACATCGTTAATTAACCGACTGGTTTGGTAGGTCATGGCAGACGACGCGCTCAGCACCACCTTCGCCGCGCTCGCCGATCCCACGCGCCGGGCGATCCTCGCCCGCCTCGCCGGAGGGGAGGCCACGGTCACCGAGCTGGCGGAGCCGTTCGCGGTGAGCCTCCCGGCCATCTCGAAGCACCTGAAGGTGCTCGAGAAGGCGGGCCTGATCACCCGGGGCCGCACGGCGCAGTGGCGACCGTGCCGGCTGGAGGCCCGCCCGCTCGGCGAGGTCGCCGACTGGGTGGAGGAGTACCGGCGGTTCTGGGACGGCAGCTTCGACCGCCTCGCCGAGCACCTGCGCGCGGTCCAGGAGGGAGAGGCGCGATGACCGATCGCCCGCGCACCCCATCCCAGCAGCGGCAGTTCACGATCACCCGAGTCCTCGAGGCCCCGCGGGAGCTCGTGTTCCGCGCCTGGACCGAACCGGCGCGGATGGCCGCGTGGTTCGGCCCGCGCGGCTGTACCACCCCGCTGTCCACGATCGCGACCGACGTCCGCCCGGGTGGCACGTGGCGAGCGACCATGATCCGCGACGACAACGGCGCCGAGTACCCCACCGGCGGCTTCTACATCGAGGTCAGCGAGCCCGAGCGCCTCGTCTTCACCTGGCGCGAGCCAGGGTCGGGCGAGGAGTCGGTGGTGACCGTCGAGCTCGCCGACCTCGGCGGACGTACCGAGATGACGTTCCACCAGGCCGGATTCAGCAGCGGCGAGACCCGCAGCGGCGTCCACGAGGGCTGGGCGAGCTCGTTCGAGCGCCTCGCTGACCTGTTCCCACCCGAGACCACCCCGAGGAGTACGCCATGAGCACCCGGACGATCACCCTGCCGCCCGTCGTGTCCGCCGAGGAATGGGCCGCGGCGAGCGCGGAACTGCGTGCCGCAGAGAAGGAGGCCACGCGCGCCCGTGACGCGCTGGCGGCCCGCCGGAGGCGCCTGCCGATGGTCGAGTTCGGCGCATATACCTCCGAGGGCATTGGCACGTTCGAGGGCGTCGTCGGTCAGGCTTCTTTGGTGGACCTGTTCGAGGGTCGCCGCCAGCTCATCGTCTACCAGTTCATGGGCGGGCCACGCTGGTGTGAGGGCTGCTGCATATTCACCGACCAGATCAGCCGACTCGAGCACCTGCACGCTCGCGACACGACGTTCGCCGTCGTCTCGACGGCCCCCTACACCGAGATCGCGCAACTGCGGGAGCGCATGGGGTGGCGGGTGCCGTTCTACTCCAGCGCGGGCAACGACTTCGCCGCCGACTGCGGCGCCGGAGAGGGCTTCGGGCTGAGCGTCTTCCTCCGCGACGGCGACCGCGTCTACCGCACCTACTTCACGACGGGCAGGGGCGTCGAGCAGCTCGGCAGCGTCTGGAGCTTCCTCGACCTGACGCCGCTCGGACGCCAGGAAGAGTGGGAGGACACCCCGGATGGCCGCCCGCAGACCCCGCCTTACCAGTGGTGGCGGCTGCACGACCAGTACGGGGACGAGTCCTGATGGGTCTGACCACGGAGGCGCTCGAGCCGATCGTCGGCGCGTGGGCGTCACGTGGCCGGACGGTGGCCCGTCGTGGCGAACCGTCGATCACGATCGAGGGCACCGATGTCTACGAGTGGCTCGACGGCGGGCTTTTCCTCCTGCACTACGCGGACGTGCGGGTGGCGGGGGAGCAGGTGAGCGCCCTCGAGGTGATCGGCGAACCGGACGGCGACGGGTTGCTCATGCGCTCGTTCGACAATGGCGGGAGGACGGGCACCATGCGCGCCACCGTCGACGACCGCGGGGTGTGGACCTTCGCCGGCGAGACCGAGCGCGCCCGCCTGACCGTCGCCCCCGACGGGCGCACGATGGCGGCGACATGGGAACGCCGGGTGGGCGATGGGTGGGGGCACTGGATGGACATGGAGTTCACGCGAGCCCGCTGAGACCACCTCTGGCCGCTCAGCGCTCGTCGTAGCCCTCGACGATCCGCGGCTGCATCGGGAAGCGCACCGGCGTGTCGCCGAACAGCCGCCGTCCCGCCGTGACAGCGGCGGTACGGACGGCCTCGGCGGCAGCTTCGGCCTCCTCGGCCGGAGCGTGCAGCAGCACCTCGTCGTGCTGGAAGAACACCAGCACCGCCCGGCTTCCCGCGGAGCGCAGCAGCATCCGCAGCTCAGCGAGGAGCACGAGCGCCCACTCGGCGGCCGTCGCCTGCACGACGAAGTTGCGTGTGAACCGGCCGCGGGCCCGCGCGGCGGCGGGCTGCTCGTGCCCCGGCCGGGCAGGTGGGCAGGTGCGGCCGAGGTGGGAGCGCACCAGGCGGCCCTCCTCACCCGCGCGGGCCGCATCCTCCACGTAGGCCATCGCGGCCGGGAACCGCTTGCGCAGCGTGGCCAGCAGCACGCCCGCCCCGCCGGAGGTCTGCCCGTACATCGCCGACAGCAGGGCGAGCTTGGCCTTGGCGCGGTCGCCGGCGAACTCGCGGGCGGCGAGCGCCGTGTAGAGGTCCTCGTCGCCGGGGGCGAGCGAGTGGTCGCCGGAGAGCGCTGCGAGCATCCGCGGTTCGAGCTGGGCGGCGTCGGCGGCGACGAGCTTCCAGCCGGGGTCGGCGCGTACGGCAGCCCGGACGGCCTTCGGGATCTGCAGCGCCCCGCCTCCGCGGGTGGCCCACCGGCCGGAGACGACCCCGCCCACCACGTACTCCGGCCGGAACCGCCCGTCGGCCACCCACGTGCGCAGCCACGACCAGCCGTGCGCGGCGTGCAGCCGGGCGAGCTCCTTGTAGGCGAGCAGGGGTTCGACGGCCGGGTGGTCGATCCGCTTCAGCTCCCAGGAGCGAGTGGTCTCCAGCTCGTGGCCTGCGCGGGCGAAGGCGCGCAGCACCTCGGCGGGCGAGTCGGGGTTGAGCGGGCGTCCGAAGGCCTCGTTCACTGCGTCGGCGAGCGCAGCGAGCTTCGGCGGGCGGCCACCGAGCAGTGGCTTCGGGCCGAGGAGGTCGACGAGCAGCCGGTCGTGGACGTCGATGCGCCAGGGCAGCCCGGCCGCGGTCATCTCCTGCGCGACGAGCATCCCGGCCGACTCCGCCGCGGCGAGCAGCCGCATCCCGGGAGTGGCGGCGGAGAGCCTACGTTGCTGCGCCGCGTGCACGGCCACGATGTCGGCGAGCTCGTCGGTCGAGGGGCCCGCGTCGAACAGCGCGGGCGGGCCGTCGTCCCCGGCCGGCGGGTCGGGGACGGGGGTGCGGCCCTCCAGCCGGGCGACGGCGGCGGCGAGCCCGTGCGGCTGCCCGAACTGCCCGTCGGCGGCTACGAGCAGGCCTTCCACCAGCTCGATGTCGTGAGCGCGGGCCACGTCGACACCTCCGGCGAGGAGCCGCCGGTAGCCGCGCGCCCTGGCGAACACCCAGCGCGGCGCGTGCTCACGCTCCACGCAGGCGACGGCGGCGAGGTCGGACAGCGTCTCGGGCGGACCGAGCGGGCTGCCGTCCTCGGCGAGCCGCTGAACGCGAGCGGGCCCATCAAGCGGCCCAGGATCGAGTGCGACCCGCACGGTCTTGGCCGACGGCACACGCCCAGCCGCTACGGCAGACACCGCCGGTGTGTGCGGTGCCCGGACGGTGTGTGCGGTCGAAGGGTTCACCGGCGGCGCGGCAGGAGGCCTGCCAGCAGGCCGCGCTGCGGGCCCCCGCGGATCTCCTCCGGGCCCGCGCCCACCTCCGCGAGCACGTCGTTGGCCGCCAGTACCCCGGACACCGCCGCGCGTTCCATGAGGCCGGTGAGGAACGGGGTGTCGACGTGGTCGCCCGCGACCCGGACGCCGCGGCCCTCACCGGTCACGGCGAGCCGTGAGCCCGCGCCGCCGGGCGGGAACGTGGGTGCCGTGGCCTCCAGGCGTTGCTGCAGGTGCACGACCTCGGCCTGGGCGGTCTCGGGCCACAACGCGGCCAGCTCGGCCCGCATCCGGGTGGTGGCCGTGTCGGCGTCGGGTGCAGTGCACGCGTAGGAGTGCAGCTCCACCACCGAACCGCCGGTGCGCGCCGCCCACTCGGCGGACGGGCGTTCCAGCCGCGAGTAGACCGTGACCGAGTCGAGTGTGGGCTCCCGGCTCACCGCGTTGAACGTGGCGCGCTCCGGGGCGACGTCGCGGCCGAGCCAGAGCCGGGTGACGGCGAACGGCGGGGCCACCGCCAGCGCCGCAGCCTTCGCCGCAAGCCGGGGCGCGACCTCGGCGACCTGCGGCGACGCGGCCAGCAGGGCCCGCAGCGCAGGCGGCTCGGTGGCGAGCACCAGGTGGCGGGTGGTGACTGACCCGCCGTCGACCTCGACCCGCCAGCCGTGCGCTGCGGCGGGGGCGAGCGCTCGGGCGGGGGTGCCCCTGCGGATCTCCGCGCCGTGCTTCTCCAGGTACGCGGCGAACGGCTGCCAGATCGCGGTGAGGTAGTCGGCGGCGGGGGCGTCGAAGCCGATGCCGTCGGGGTTGCCGAGGAAGTAGTAGTGGAACATCGCGATCAGCTCGGCGGCCGAGAGCACCCCCGGGTCGGCGAAGAACGACCGGGCAAACGCCTCGAACAGCATCGCCTGCGCGCGATCGGACATGCCGAGCGCGGCGAGGAACCGTGCGGCGGGCACCTCGTCGAAGATCGCGGTGGTGCGCGTGCGGTCGTAGGCGAGCAGTTCGGCGGCCAGTGCCTGATCGGACCGGAGCAGGTCGCGCAGCCCGAGGCTGGGGGAGCGGGCGAAGAGCGCCAGCAGGTTGAGCGGCGGGGCGGTGGGCAGGCCGGTCAGGTCCTCAGCGGGCCACTGCCGGGAGATGACCGGGTATCCGCCGACCGGGCGCAGGAAGCCGAGCTCGGGATCGATGCGGCGCAGCAGCGCACGCCAGGTGTGGTAATGCCGGAAGAACGCGTGGAAGCCGTGCTCGACCACCTGCTCGGCGCCGTCGGGCAGCGTGTGCGGCCACGCACCGAGACGGCCGCCGAGCGTCGGCGCCGCTTCCAGCAACGTGACGGCCACGCCGCGCTCCGCGAGCACCACCGCGGCGCTGACCCCGGCGATCCCCCCGCCCACGACCACGGCCTCCGTGCCGGCGGGCGCCTCGCGGGGGAGGCGGGGATCGGCCGGCACCATCGCACGGGGGCGCATCCGCAGCGGCGCCGCCCGCGCGGTGAGGTCGGGAGTCACGGCCATGACCTTATGTCCGGGGTCCGACACCCGCGCGGAGCGCGGCGGCACCCGGATCACCCTCCTAGAGAGGAATCGGTCCGGCGGCGGGGACGTTGCCCCATCATGACTGTGGAACTGGGCCGGTACGGGATCTGGCGAGGCGCGCGCGACCTGAACCCCGAGCTCGCCGCGCAGGTCGAGGAACTCGGCTTCGGCGCCATCTGGATCGGTGGCTCTCCCGGCGGTGACCTGCAGCTCGCGGAGTCGCTGCTCGCCGCGACGGACCGGATCGCGGTCGCCACGGGCATCGTCAACATGTGGAAGACCCCTGCCGATGAGGTGGCCGCCTCCTACCATCGGATCGAGGGGAAGTATCCGGGGAGGTTCCTGCTCGGTGTCGGGATCGGGCACCCGGAGGCCACGAGCGAGTACCGCTCGCCCTACGCGACGATGGTCGAGTACCTCGATCGGCTCGACGAGGCGGACGTGCCCGTCGAGGGCCGGGCGCTCGCGGCGCTCGGGCCGCGGGCGCTGCGCCTGGCCGCTGACCGCACCGCGGGCGCCCACCCGTACCTGACGCCGCCGCAGCACACCCGTGAGGCACGTGAGGTGATGGGCGCGGGCCCGCTGCTGGCTCCCGAGCAGAAGGTCGTGCTCGACACCGACCCGGAGCGGGCCCACTTCGTCGCGCGGCCGGCCGTGAAACCGTATCTCTCCCTGACGAACTACCGGTCGAACCTGCTGCGGCTCGGCTGGACCGAGCAGGACCTGGCCGGCGAGGGCAGCGACCGGTTGATCGACGCGCTCGTGGCCCACGGCGACGCGGCGACCGTCGCCGACCGGCTCACCGCGCACCTCGACGCCGGCGCCGACCACGTCTGCGCGCAAGTACTGCCCGCGGCGGCCGACCCGGTACCCACGCTCAGCGAGCTGGCCGCGGCGCTGCAGCTGCGCTGATCACCCGCGCCGGATCGTCCTTGCCAGGGCACGATCTACAGTGCGCCGCGTGAGCGTCCCGGAACCGCCGCCGGCCTCCGCCGATCTCACTCCGCTGCGGAGGAACAGCAGCTTCCAGCTGCTCTGGGCCGGGGGCGCGGTCTCGCAGCTCGGCTCCGAACTCACCCGACTCGCGATGCCGCTGCTGGTGCTGGGGCTCACGGGCTCACCTGCGTGGGCAGGGGTCGTGACCGGCGCAGGCGTGGCGGCGGCCGTGCTCACCCAGGTTCCCGCCGGGGTGTGGGTGGATCGGTGGGACCGGCGCCGCACGCTCGTCACGGGTTCCGCCCTGCGGGCCGCCAACTCGGCAGGCCTGGCGGTGCTGGTGACCGCCGGCGGGGTGCAGGTCTGGCACCTCGTGCTCTTCGGCGTGGTCGACGGGATGTGCGGCGCGTTCGTCGACCCGGCGACCTGGACGGCGATCCGCGGGGTGGTGCCGGTGCCGCACCTGCCCGCCGCCTATGCACAGGAGGAGTCGCGGCGGCACGCGGCGAGCCTGCTCGGCCCGCCGCTCGGCGGCCTCCTCTACGGGTTCGGCCGGGCGGTCCCGTTCGTCGCCGATGCGGTCACCTTCCTCGTTGCGGCGCTGTGCGCCGTCCTCGCGAAGGTGCCGCGGCGGCCCGCAGGCGGTCGGGAACGGGTGCGTCGCGGCATGCACCGGGAGGCGGGTGAGGCCGTCGGCTGGCTGTGGCGGCACCGCGGGCTGCGCTCGGTCTATGGCGTGGCGATGGCGATGAACCTGCTCGGCGGGGCCATGCTGTTGCCGCTGATCGTGCTGGTCGGCGAACGCGGCGGCGGTGCTCTCGACACGGGCGCGGTGCTGGCCACTGCAGGGCTCGGCGGGCTGGTGGGCGCGCTGCTGTCCCGCCGGACCGGGCAGCTGCTCCCGCCGGGGCAGCTGTTCCTCGCCGTCGTCGCGCTCTTCGGGATCGCGCTCTCGGCGATGGCCCTCCCGCTCGGGTGGTGGTGGCCGATGGTCCCGCTGGTGCTCATCGCGCTCTCGACGCCCGCGATCAACGTCGTGATGAACGTGGTGCTCGCGCGGTTGACGCCGGACGACATGCTCGGCCGGATGGACGCGGTGCTCACGGTCGGGTCGCGGGGGCTCGCGCCGCTCGGCCCGGTACTGGGCGGTGCGCTCGCGACTGCGCTGGGCGGCGCGGCGTCCCTCGTCCTGCTCGGTGCGCTGCTCCTCCTGACGGCGGCGGTCGCCGCGACCAGCCGCGACCTGCGCGGGTTCACCGGCGCGGCGTGATCGTCAACGGGGCAGGTCAGCCGGTTGCACCGGCGGGCCGCCGATACCGCAGTTCGGGCATTCCTCGATCCGCACCCGCCCGCCCGGCCCTGCGGGCTCGGCCGCCGCAAATGGCCGGCGGATCATCGTGAACGACAGACCAGCGGCGACCACGAGCAGCCCGGCCGAGATCACTATGGCCCGGCGGAAGCCCGCGTTCAGCAACGCCGGGTCGGTGTACGCCGCCCCCGTGATCCCGACGATCCCCGGCACGACCGCCACGGCGAGCAGGCCCGCAGCCCTGGCCACCGCGTTGTTGACGCCGGACGCCGCGCCGGCGAACCGGTCCGGGGCGGCGTCGAGAACCGTGGCCGTGAGCGGCGCGACCGTGAGCGCGAGGCCTGCTCCGAACACGAGCATCGCGGGCAGCACGTCGGCGAGCCACGTGGCGTTGGCGTCGATGCGGAGCAGGAGCACTAGTCCACCCGCGCTGATCAGCGGGCCGATCGTCATCGGCAGCCGCGGTCCGATCCGCCCCGCGAGGGCGCCCGCCCGCGCGGAGAACAGCAGCATCACAAGCGTGACGGGCAGCAGGGAGGTCCCCGCCGCGAGGGGGCTGAACCCGGCGACGGTCTGCAGCTCCAGCACCAGGAGCAGGAACACCACGCCGAGGGCGCCGTAGATCAGCACGGTGGCGAGGTTCGCGGCGGTGAACGTCGGGTTCCGGAAGAGCTCCGGTGGCACGAGCGGATGCGGCGACCGGCGCTCCACCAGCACGAAGACCACCAGCGCCACCAGGCCGACGGCGATGCTGGTGAGCAGCACCGGATCCGGGCCGCGTTCGCCGAGACCGGTGAGCCCGTAGGTGAGCGCACCGAGGCCGCCGGCGGCGAGCACGGTGCCGCTGATGTCGAGCCCGGGTGCCGACTCCTCGTCGCGGGTCTCCGGCACGTGCCACAGCGCGACGGCGACGATCAGCGCGGCGAGCGGCAGGTTGATCAGGAAAACCAGCCGCCAGTTCCACTCCACCAGCCAGCCGCCGAGGAACGGCCCCACCGCACCCGCGATCCCGCCGAGCCCGGACCATGCCCCGACCGCGGCCGCGCGGTCCGGACCGTGGAACGACGCCGAGATGATCGCGAGGCTGCCCGGAGTGAGCAGCGCCCCGCCGACGCCCTGTGCCGCCCGCGCGGCGATGAGCAGTTCGATGTTCGGGGCGAGGCCGCAGGCGAGCGAGGCCAGCGCGAACCAGACCACGCCGATGATGAAGACGCGCCGACGTCCGAAATGGTCGCCCAGCGACCCACCGAGCAGGATGAGCGAAGCGAGCGTGAGCGTGTAGGCGTTGACGGTCCACTGCAGGTCGGTGAAGGTGGCGTGCAGGTCCCGGCCGATGCTCTCGAGGGCCACGTTCACGACCGTGCCGTCGATCATGACCAGGCCGGAGCCGAGCACCGTCGTGGCGAGCACCCACCGGCCGGCCGCCGTGCCCATCCGCAGCTCGCCCGCGTCCGCCGCCATGGGCGTCACCCTAAGCCGTGCCAGACTCCCGGAGTGAGGCTCGCCACCGTGCGCCGCGCGGCGCCGCTAGCTGTCGCTCTGGCCGCCGCAGCTCTCGCAGGCTGCGCCCCGGCATCCGCGCCTCCCCAGGCCGCCTCACCCACGTCACGGCCCGCGCCTGACCCCGTGGCTGTCTGCATCAACCAGCTCACGCATTGGGCCGCGGAGGACCTGCGCGGGACCGACACGCAGGGCTACGACTACCAGCACCGGGGGCTCACGGCCCAGCAGGCCGACGCGCTGCGCGGCATCGTCGCGGAGGCTCAGGGTCTCGGCCGGGACCAGGCCGCGCAGGTCGTGCCGGAGCGCATCCGAGCCGCGTGCACGGCGATCGCAGGTCCCGCCTGACCAGTCGAACAGGGGCCGCTGGCCATGACATACGACACGCTGTGAACGCTGGGTGACTTGTCGTCACCTCTTTGGGTTGCCGTCGTTGACCGAGCAGGATTCGGGGAGGCGACGATGGGGACACACGGACGGGCGGGAGTTCGCCGTGCGTCGGCGGCCCGGGTGGCGATCGCGGGAGCGCTCATCGTGGCGGCAGCGACGGTCATGGGCGGCATAGAGGCTGCGCACGCGGCGCGGGAGGCGATCGCCGCGCCCGCGGCCGCCGGGGTAGCCGCCCAGACGGTGCCCGCGCAGGCCGGTCCCGCCCCCGCCGCACCCGGAACGGGCGCCGGCGCCCCGGGAACGGGCGCCGGCGCCCCGGCAGCGGCGCCCCCGTCCACAGCTCCGGGGGGTCGGCCCCTATCCGGCCCGAGCACCACGGCGGCCCGGGTCCCCACCCCGGTGCGGGCGGCGACGTCCGCAAGCTCCGGCTCCGCTCCCATCGTCCAGCCCGGCCCGGAACGGGTCAGCGGCACGCCGTGCACGCGGACGGCGCGGGCCTGCGTCGATCTCCACGGCCGGGTGGCGTGGCTGATCGACAACGGACGTGCGGTGCGCGGGCCGGTGCGCATCCAGACCGGCGACCGCGACACCCCCACCCCGCTGGGCACCTTCGCGGTGCAGTGGAAGGCCGAGCAGTACACGAGCCGCGAGTACCTGACGCAGATGCCGTACGCGGTGTTCTTCGCCGACGGCGGTATCGCCTTCCACGAGGGGCGGCAGGACACGTCGTCGGGCGGCTGCGTGAAGCTCGTGCACGAGGACGCCGTGGCCTGGTTCAACTTCCTGCAGGTCGGCAACGAGGTACAGATCCACTGATGGGTGAACCACAACCCCTTCTACCGTGAGTAGAATGGGCTGGTGCTGACTTTGGGCGAGCTCGAACGCGCCGTGATGGAGATTCTGTGGTCGGCAGGCGCGCCCGTCACGGCACGTGACGTCCAAGATGCGCTCGCCCATCGCCAGCTGGCCACCACCACGGTGCTGACCGTGCTTGGGCGCTTGGAGCGCAAGGGACTCGTCACGCGGGAGCGGGCGGGCCGGGCTCACCATTACCGCACCGTGGCGAGCCGCGAGGACCACGTCGCCGAGCTGATGCGCGACGCGCTGGACGCCGCTCCGGACCGCGGCGCCGCGCTCGCCCGGTTCCTGGGCTCGATCCCCGAGGACGAACGGGCGGCTCTGCGCAACCTGCTCGACTGACGTCTGCCATCCTGGCTCACCATGGAGAGCACGGCGCTGGGGCTGCTGCTGCTTGGTGTGTTGCTCGCTGAACCGGTGAGCCGGGCGCTGGCCGCCGCCCAATGGCCCGCGCGCGACCCCGTAGGCGGGCTGCTCGTGTGGCAGGCCGTCGGGTTGGCGGGCGGACTGTCGCTGCTCGGGTCCGGGGTCGTCTTCGGATTGGCGCCGCTCGGACCGTCGCTACCCGCCGCCGTGAGCGCCGCGATCGACACGCTGGCCGCCGGGCAGCTGCCAGAGTTCGAGATCGTGCACGTCATCGCGCTGCTGGCGGCGCTCGCACTGGCGCTGCGGCTCGTCTCGGTGCTCGTGGCGGTCACGGTGCGCACGCTGCGGGCCCGCCAGCGCCATCGTGACCTGCTCGACCTCCTCGGCACGCCGTGGCCTGCAGTGCCCGGCGCTCGCGTGCTCGACCACCCCGTGCCCGTGGCCTATTGCCTTCCGGGGCTGCGGTCGCGGCTCGTGCTCTCGGCAGGTGTGCTCGACGCGCTCGACCCGCCCGCGGTGCGGGCGGTGCTCGCGCACGAGCAGGCCCACCTGCGCGAGCGCCACGACCTCGTCGTGCTCCCGTTCGTCGCGTGGGGGGCGACCGCGCCGTTCGTGCGTGGGATGGTCTGCGCCCAGGTCGCCGTCGCCGCCCTGATCGAGATGCGCGCCGACGATGTCGCCTCCTCCGCCGTCACAGCCGGGCAGCTCACCGGCGCGCTCCGCACGATGGGCGGAGCGGCGCCCGCGGCGGCGCTGAGCTCGTTCACCGACGCGCTGGACCGCAGGCTGCTCCGGATCACCGAGCCGCCGCGGCCGCTGTCGGTGACGGTGCGGGTGCTCGTGCGACTGGGGGCCATCGGCCTGGTCGGCGTCCCGACAGCACTTCTGCTGCTCTCGTAGTCGCAGGATCACCGGGGTTCACAGCAGGCCGTTCGCCTGCAGCACCTGCAACGCCCGGACCGTCGCGTGGCCGCGCCACTCCAGGGCGCCCGCCGGGGAGAACTCGGCGTACTCGACGCGCCAGCCGCCGTCAGGCTGCTGGCCGGCGGCGAGCCTGCGCAGTTCGGCGTCTATCGAGTCCCACGAGAAGAGGGCGCGCACCGGGCGGCCCGGCTCCGGCGCGATGTCGAGGGGGCGGATCGCCTCGTCCTGGGTGCCGCCCTGCACGGGGATCACGCCGTCGGCGGGCACGAACCGACGCAGGCCCTCGATGATTCCGGCGGCCTTCGGCACGGTGTCGTGCACGGCGTCGAGGAACCTCAGGGCGAACGCCAGCACAAGCGCCTGCGGGGGCTCGACGGCTTCGGTGGCGTCCCCGGCGGCGCCGAGGCAGTAGGCGGTGGCGCGGGCGAGCCAGGGGTGCGCGGCGACCGCCGGATCGTGCCGGGCGGTGCGGTGGGCCACCGCCGCCACGATCGCGGTGATCTGCAGCGAGGAGACGTCCTGAGGGGCGCCTGCCCACCAGGCGGCGGTGCCCGCCGGGTCGGGCACCGGCAGGGCGAAGGGGACCCCGCCGTCGGGCAGCGAGACGGAGTCGAGCCAGTCGCACAGGGCCGCCGCGGCCGGGTCGGTGGCCGGGGCGATGTCCCCGAACACCTCGAACGCGTGCAGCGCCGCCCCCGGCTGGCTCGAGGCCGAACGCAGGTCGGGTTCCAGCCCCCAGCCGTAGCCGCCGTCCGGGTTGCGGTACGCCGCGAGCGCGGCGAGCGCCGCCTCCGGCGAGCCGCTGCCGAGCAGCACCCCGACACGGCGCCGATCCAGCAGGCGGGCGTGGCGGGCCATGAAGTCCACAGCTGCGGGGAGGTCGATCACAGCACCGGTTCGAGTGGTGGTCATGGCCAGAGCCTCCCGCGCGCCTCGCGGAGGTGTCGTGAACGTTCCGGCCACGACGGCGGTCAGCGAAGCGGGCCGCCCGCCCGGCGCAGCTGGCCCAGCGCCTCCGCCCACGACCGCCCCAGGCTTGTCTCGTGGTACGGCACGCCGATCTCCGCGCAGAACTCCCGCACCACCGGGCGCGCCTCGCGCAGGTTCGGCGTCGGCATGCTCGGGAAGAGGTGATGCTCGATCTGGTGGTTGAGGCCGCCGAGCGCCACGTGCAGCAGGCCGTCGGTGAATGCGCCGCCCCGCACGTTGCGCGCGGTGATCACCTGCTTGCGCAGGAAGTCGAGGCGCTCGGTCGGCATCGCCATGCCTTTGTGGTTCGGCGCGAAGATCGAACCCAGGTAGAGCCCGAACAGTCCCTGGTGCACGGCGAAGAACGCGAGCGCGAGCCCGGGCGGAAGCACGAGGGACAGCGCCGTCACGTACGCGATCGCGTGCACCGCGAGCAGGGCCAGTTCCAGCCACCGCAGCGGCACCGTCGCCCCACGCTGCCCCAGCAGCCCGCGCACGCTGCTCCGCCGCAGGTCGATGCCGGCGAGCGTCAGGATGGGGAAGAAGAGCGCGGCCTGGTGGCGATGCACGAACCGCCCGAACCGGCCGCTCTCGGTGCTGAGCGCCTGCTCCCCGGTCCACACCAGCGCGCCCGGCTCGACGTCCGGGTCGAGGCCCTCGTGGTTGGGGTTGGCGTGGTGGCGGGTGTGCTTCTCCATCCACCAGCCGTAGGACATGCCGATCCCGAGATTGCCGAGGATGCGGCCGGTGATCGCCGCGGGGCGGCGGGTGCGGAACACCTGCCGGTGTGCCACGTCGTGGGCCAGCAGCGCGACCTGCCCGTACACGACCGCGGCGAGGGCGGCCAGGAGCAGCTGCCACGGGGAGTCGCCCAACAGGAAGAACCCGACGACGGTTGCGGCCGCCGACGCCCCCACGAGCAGGAACCGGAGCACGTAGTAGCCGGGGCGCCTGCGCATGAGTCCGGCGGCGGAGACCCGGCGGGACAGGAGCGCGAAGTCGCTGCCGGTCCGCGGGATCGTGGTGTCGGTGGTCGTGGTGTTCACGGTCCCCAGCCTTCGGCGCACGGGCCGCAGCGGTGAGCCGGTGAACCTCCCACCCTGGGTAAGGAGTTCCCCCGACCGGTGCCGGGTGCTCGCCCGATGGCGCGGGGGATCTCCGCTGAGGATTCTCACAGCGTCGTCACAGCGACGTTCTGTCACCGTGAGCGCCCCCCAAGCACGCTCCCCGGAGGCGCACGACGATGACGATCTCGCTGCACACCGGCACCCACACCGCGACCGTCTCCAGCGAATGGACCGTCTGGGACACGCGGTGCCGCCTGGTCGTCACCGATCCCTGGGCCATGCACAAAGCCCGACACCTCCTCGAGGAGCAGCTCACGATCATCGACCGGGTCGCCCACCCGAAGGCCGCGGGCGCGGGCCGGAGGCGCCGCGGTGGGCCGGTCGGCGGCGACCGCTTCGCCGAGCTGCTCGGCCGCACCAGCCGTCCGCGGGCCTACCCGTACGGGCTCGTGCCCGCGCCCGAGGGGGTGGACGTGCACCAGCCCGCACCCGAGCCGTGGCAGCTCGTGCTCGACGCCGCCGCACGCGGCCGCGAGGCTCTGCTGCTGGAGCGGGGAGCGTCGCTGCGGGCGTGGACGGCCCAGCTCTGCGCCGAGCTGGTCGCCGAGGTGATGTCCTGCGGTGTGCTCGTGGCGTTCGGGAGCGACGTCGCCACGTCCGGGCTGGCACCGGTTGGCGGCTGGCGCATCGAGATCCAGGACGCGCCGGACGCCTCGTCCACCGTGGTCGCGGTGGACGGGGGCGGCATCTCCCGGCTGAGCACGGTCCGCGTCGGGCAGCAGCGGGGGCGCTCGCCGCTGCGCCCCGTGGTGGTGCCCGCGACGGGGCGGACGGTTCCACCGGCGTGGCGATCGGTCAGCGTGGCCGCCGCCGACGCACCCGCGGCGAGCGCTGCGTGCGCCGGAGCGATGCTGCGCGGGCCGGCGGCGCCGGGGTGGCTGGCGGAGCTGGGCTTGCCCGCCCTGCTCGTGGACACCGCCGGTGCGGCCCATTGCGTGGGCCGCTGGCCGGTGCCGGCCTGAGCACCGGACGGCTCAGCCGCGCTTGGGCGCATACCGGCGAGCCGGCCGCGCGTCGGCGTGGCGACGGCGAGCGCGACCGCGTACCCGCTCACCGTCACCATCCACGCGGCGGTGGAGGCGCTGATCTCCAGGCCGGCGGCGAGCTCGGGGAGCGCAACGGTCACCGCCGACGTCGACATGCGGGCGAGACCGAAAAGGAGGCCGACAGAGCCGCCGCGCGCCCGAGATGGAGCACGATCGGAGAACGTGGTGGCCTCGGCGCTGTCGGTCGACACCGCCTTCAAGCAGGACGAGCGGGGCTTGGGCTAGACCTTCTCATCGATTGCCGGGGCGACCAGGCGGGCTGAGGCGGCCGCGCCGGCGGCCGAGAGCAGCACCGGCCACCGGCTGCCCTTGGGCAGCTTCCCGAAGGAAAGCAGCGTGGCGAGGGCGTCGCCGGCGTCGGCCACCCCGCCGCCCTCCACCCAACCCCGCACCGGGGCGTCGTGGCGCAGCGCCAGGACCAGGCCGATGCCGAGGGCGAGATCCCGGGCCCCGAGCGACCGGGCCAACAGCTTGGCCTGCCAGGCGACGTCGCGGCCGACCCACGGCCGCAGGGGCACCGTGGGCGCCACGAGGGCGGTGACGCCGATGGCGATTCGGACCCAGGCGATCGCCTCGGCCAGCTGACGAGCTTGATCCCGTTTCATAAGCGGGGACGCTACCGGGCGCCGGCTTCCGGCCGCATGCATCGTGCCGGTCAGGACCCAAGCCGCGTGACGATCGGGGGGACCGGGTTCAGGGGATGAGAACGACCTTCCCCGTCGTCGCGCGCGACTCCAGCGCCCGGTGGGCGCCGGCGGCGTCCGCGAGGGGGAACCGCTGCACGACCGGCACCATCCGCCCGGCCGCCGCCTCGGCGAGCGCCGCGGTCTCGAGCCCCCTGAGCCCGCCGTAGCGGCGCAGCATCCGCGGTCCCGTCACCCAGTGCACGGAGAGGCTCCCCTTGACGATGTCCATGGTCGTGAGCTGCGTGGGCTTCCCTGCGGACCAGCCGAACATCACGATCCGCCCCCCGACGTCGAGCATCTCCAGCCCCGCCCTCCCGACGTCGCCGCCCACACCGTCGAGCAGGAGCGTCGGCTTGCGCCCGTCGAGAGCGGCGAGCGCCTTCTCCGCCCATTCGGGCTCGTGGTAGTCGACCGCGACGTCCGCACCGAGCGAGCGCACCAGCTCGACCTTCTCCGGCCCGCCCGCCAGGCCGACGGAGGTGGCGCCCGCGGCCCGCGTGGCCTGCACGAAGAGCGTGCCGAGCCCACCGGCCGCCGCAGGGATCAGCACCACGTCCTCGGGCGTCAGGTCGGACATGCCGAGGACGCCGACTGCGGTCCGTCCGGTGCCGATCGTGGCCACGGCCTGCTCGGGGGAGAGACCCGACGGCATCTCGTGGAGGGACTCGGCCGCGGCCACGGCCCGCGCGGCGTACCCCCCGCCGGCCATCCCGAGATGCACGACAACCGGCTTGCCCACCCACGACGCATCGGCGTCCGGCCCCGTCCGAATGACCGTGCCCGCCACCTCGCGACCGGGTGTCATGGGTAGATCCGGGTCCGGGTACGGGCCGCCGGTCTGACCCGACCGGATCGTCGTGTCGAGCAGGTGCACCCCGGCCGCGGCCACCTCGACGAGCACCTGCCCCTCGCCGGGGACCGGGTCGGGCATGTCCTCGTACCGCAGCACATCTGCGGATCCGAACTCGTACTGGCGGATGACCTTCATATCGTCTCCTGTCTCGCGACCTGCGAAGATCACGCTAGGAGCTCCACCGCAGTTGAGGTCAAGTCCGTGTTACGGCCGCCCGGCAGCCCGCTGGGCGCGATGATGCGGGCGTAACGTTGATTACGTGCCCCATGATCTTCCCCGCACTGTGGGCGCCCTCCGGGCGTCCGGCCACGAGCTGCGTGGCGTCAAGGACGAGATCCGCGACAACCTGCTCGCCGCGCTCCGCGAGGGGCGCGACCCGTGGCCCGGCATCGTCGGGTTCGAGTCCACCGTGCTCCCGCAGCTGGAGCGCGCCCTGATCGCCGGGCACGACGTCGTGCTGCTGGGTGAGCGCGGCCAGGGAAAGACGCGCCTGCTGCGCTCGATCGTCAACCTGCTCGACGAGTGGACGCCCGTGATCGAGGGCTCCGAGCTGGGCGAGCACCCCTACGACCCGATCACCCCCGCCTCCCGCCGCCGCGCCGCCGAGCTCGCCGACGACCTGCCGGTGGCCTGGCGCCACCGCGACCAGCGCTACACCGAGAAGCTCGCCACCCCCGATACCGCCGTCGCCGACCTCATCGGCGACGTCGACCCCGTCAAGGTCGCCGAGGGCCGCTCGCTCGGCGACCCGGAGACCATCCACTTCGGCCTCGTGCCCCGCGCCCACCGCGGCGTCGTGGCCATCAACGAGCTGCCCGACCTCGCCGAGCGAATCCAGGTGGCGCTGCTCAACGTGATGGAGGAGCGCGACATCCAGGTCCGCGGCTACACGCTGCGGCTCCCGCTGGACGTGCTGCTCGTGGCATCGGCCAACCCCGAGGACTACACCAACCGCGGCCGGATCATCACCCCGCTCAAGGACCGCTTCGGCGCCGAGGTCCGCACGCACTACCCGCTTGAGCTGGCCGACGAGATCGCGCTGGTGCAGCAGGAGGCCGAGCTGGTCGCCGACGTGCCGCGGCACCTCGTCGAGGTGGTCGCCCGGTTCACGCGGTCGCTGCGTGAGTCGAGCGCCATCGACCAGGGGTCGGGGGTCTCGGCCCGGTTCGCCGTGGCCGCCGCCGAGACCGTGGCCGCCGCGGCACTGCGCCGCGCGGCGATTACGGGTGAGAAGCGGGCGGTCGCACGTCCGGTCGACCTGGAGGCGGTGCCAGCCGTGCTGCGCGGCAAGCTCGAGTTCGCCTCCGGTGAGGAGGGCCGCGAGTCCGAGCACCTGGAGCACTTGCTCCGGCGCGCGACCGCCGACACCGCCCGGTCCTGGCTGCGCGGCATCGACCTCAACCCGTTGGCCGAGGCCGTCGCCGAGACACCGGTGCGCACGGGCGAGCGCGTCCCCGCCATCGAGGTGGTGGCGGCGCTGCCCGCCGTCGAGGCACTCACGGAGGTGGCCACGCGCCTCGGCGCGGGCGGCACCGAGGACCCCGGACCGATGGCGAGCGCCGCCGAGCTGGCCCTGGAGCTGCTGTTCCTCACGAGGCGGCTGGCGAAGGACGAGTCCGACGACGGCGACACGGTGCGCTATGGCTAGACGCGCACGCAGGTATGCCTACGGGCCTTACACCGACGGGCCGGACCCGCTCGCACCGCCCGTCGACATCCGGGCGGCGCTCGACGAGATCGGCCGCGACGTCATGGAGGGCGCGTCGCCGCGCTCGGCGCTGCAGGAGCTGATGCGTCGCGGCATGCGCGGGCAGCGCGGGCTCGACGAGCTCACCCGCGAGGTCTGGCAGCGGCGCAGCAGGCTGCAGCGGGAGAATCGGCTCGACGGCACGTTGCAGGAGGTCCGCGAGCTCCTGCAGCGTGCCCTCGAGGCCGAGCGCGACACGCTGGGCCGCCAGGACACCGACGACGCCCGGTTCCGCGAGATGCAGCTCGACGCGCTGCCGTCGGACACCGGCGGCGCGGTCCGGGAGCTGAACGAGTACGACTGGCAGTCCGCAGGCGGCAGGGAGGCGTACGAGCAGATCCGCGACCTGCTCGGCCGGGAGATGCTCGACCAGCGGTTCCAGGGCATGAAGCAGGCGATGGAGAACGCCACGCCCGAGGACGTCGAGGGCATCCGCGAGATGCTCGACGACCTCAACGACCTGCTCGCCAACCACGCGCAGGGGCGCGACACACAAGCGCAGTTCGACGAGTTCATGCGCAAGCACGGCGAATTCTTCCCCGAGAACCCGCAGAACACCGACGAGCTGATCGATCTGCTCGCGCAGCGGGCCGCGGCGGCGCAACGGATGCTCAACTCGATGACGCCGGAGCAGCGCGCGGAGCTGATGGAGCTGTCGCAGCAGGCGTTCGGCGATCCGCGGCTGGCGCAGGCGCTGGGGCAGCTCGACGCGCACCTGCAGGGCCTGCGTCCCGGCGAGGACTGGGATGGCCAGGGCCGCTTTCGCGGCGAGAACCCGATGGGCATGGGCGAGGCCACCCGCGCGATGGAGCAGCTCGGGCAGCTCGACGCGCTGGCCGAGCAGCTGGCCCAGAGCTACCCCGGCGCCCGGATGGAAGACATCGACATCGACGCGCTGGGCCGGCACCTGGGCGACGAGGCCCGCGTCGACGCCCGCGCCCTGGCCGAGCTGGAGCGTGAGCTGCAGCGCCAGGGCCTCTTCGAGCGGGCGCCGGACGGGTCGCTGCAGCTCTCGCCCAAGGCGCTGCGGCGGCTGGGGGAGGCGGCGCTGCGCGACGTCGTCGACAAGATCGGTGCGCGCCGGGGCGAACGGGAGAACCGCAGCTCCGGGGCGGCCGGCGAGGCCACTGGGGCCACCAGGCCGTGGGCCTTCGGCGACACCGAGGCGTGGAGCGTCCCGCGCACCCTGCTCAACGCGCAGCTGCGGCGGGCAGGCGGCGACGACCGGCGGCTCGACGTCACCGACGTGGAGATCGTCGAGACCGAACAGCGCTCCCGTGCGGCCGTGGCACTGTGCGTCGACACGTCGTGGTCGATGGTGCAGGACGGGCGCTGGGTGCCGATGAAGCGCACCGCGCTGGCGCTCCACCAGCTCATCTCCACGCGGTTCCGCGGCGACGACCTGAAGCTGATCACGTTCGGCCGGCACGCCCGGTCGGTGGAGCTGGGTGAGCTGATCGGCCTGGAGGGGGTGTGGGAGCAGGGCACCAACCTGCACCATGCGCTCCTGCTCGCCGGCCAGCACCTGCGCCGCAACCCGGACGCCGAGCCGGTGGTGCTGGTCGTCACCGACGGCGAGCCGACCGCGCACCTGGAGCCCGACGGGGAGGCCGTGTTCGACTGGCCGCCGAGCCACGAGACCCTGCGCGCCACGATCGCCGAGGTGGACCGGATCGCCGCGCTGCGGGCGGCGATCACGTTCTTCATGCTGGGCGACGACCCGAGACTCGCGGCATTCGTGGACGACGTGGCCCGCAGATGCGGCGGGAAGGTGGTAGCGCCCACGCTGGACGGCCTGGGCGCGGAAGTAGTGAGCGACTACCTCCGCACCCGCAAACGCTGACCCCACCCGCGAGTCGCTGGGAAAGTGTGCGCGAGTCGCGGGGCTGCAGAACAGCCCGCGACTCGCGCGCACTAATCGCGCGACTCGCGCGCACTTTCGGCGCGACTCGCGGGTGGATCGCGGGGGATTCGGTCGCCTCTCCGGTAGACCTCCTGGACCTTCAGGTCCTCGGTCAGCACCACCAGGTCCGCGCGACTGCCTGCCTCGATCGCGCCCACGTCGGCCAGACCCATGGCCTTCGCCGGGGTCGTCGACGTCATCGCCACCGCCCGCAGCAGCGCCTCCTCGCGTGACGTCGCCGCGTGCCGGACGATGTTGGCGAACAGCTCATCGGTGGTGGCGGTGCTGCCGGCGATCGTGCCGGTGCCGGGGAGCCGCGCCACCCGGTCCCGCACGGCCACGCGGAGCGCGCCGAGGTGGTACTCGCCGTCGGGCATCCCGGCTGCCGCCATCGCGTCGGTCACCGCGGCCACCCGCCCGGCCCCTGCCGCCCGCACCACGTGCTCCCACAGCGCCGGGTGGACGTGCAGCCCGTCGGTCACCAGTTCCACGGTGACGCGTGGGTCCTCCAGCAGCGCCACGGCCGGGCCGGGCTCGCGGTGGTGGACCGGTGCCATCGCGTTGAACAGGTGGGTGCCCATCCGGGCGCCCGCCGCGATCGCGTCCTTCGTCAGCTCGTAGGTCGCGTCCGTGTGCCCGAGCGCCGCGATCGCGCCGGCCCCGGTGATCCGCCGTACCGCGTCAACCCCGCCGGTCAGCTCGGGCGCGAGCGTGATCATGCGCACGGCCCCTGCGCCCGCGCGCAGCAGCCGGTCGAGCTCGGCGGGATCGGGGTCGCGGAGCTGAAGGGGGTCGTGCGCCCCGCAGCGGGCCGTGGCGAGCCACGGCCCCTCCAGGTGCACGCCCGCCAGTTCGCCGTCGGTCACCAGCTCGGCGAGCGCGTCGACGGCCTTGAGCAGCTCGTCGGGCGCGGCCGCCACCAGGCTCGCAAGCATCGTGGTGCTCCCGTGCGCGCGGTGGAACCGGACGGCCTGCAGAGCCGCGCCCACGTCCCCGTCCGGGAACGCGGCTCCCGCCCCACCGTGCACGTGCACGTCGACGAAACCGGGAACGAGCACAGCGTCCCCGAAGTCGGTGTCGGGCGTCCGCGGCGGCGCGCCCGATCCGACCGCCGAGATGCGCTCGCCGGCCAGCTCGACCCAGCCCGGCCCTACCGTGCCGCCCGCGACGACAGTGCCGGCGGCGAGCAGGTGTTCGCCACTCCCAGAAACTCGAGTCACAGGGTCTCCGTGATCTTGCTCAGCCCGCGCGGCGCGTCCGGGTCGCCACCCCGCGCGACGGCCAGGTGCAGGGCGAGCAGTTGAAACGGGACGATCTCCAGCAGCGGCGACAGCTCCTCGGGGGCGCCTCCCGGCAGCGCGAACCCGACGGCGGCGCGGGACACCGCGCCGGGGTGCCCGACGCAGCAGACGTCCGCGTTGCGCTCCGCCAGCCGCGGCAGGACGTCCTCCATCGCCGCGCCGCCCACCCCGTCCGCGACGACGGCAAGCACCGGCACCTGCGGGTCGACGAGCGCGAGCGGGCCGTGCAGCAGATCGGCGCCGGAGAACGCCTGCGCCGACACGTACGAGGTCTCCATGAGCTTGAGTGCGGCCTCTCGCGCGGTCGGGTAGGAGTACCCGCGCGCGGTGGTGAGCAGCCGCTGGGCGAACCGGTAGCGCTGTGCCAGTTCCGCGACCTCCGCCTCACGGGCGAGCAGCGCGTCGCCGAGGTCGGGCAGCGCCGCGGCGGCCGCCGCGCCGTCGACGTCGCGGACCCGCTCCAGCAGCAGGTAGAGCGCGAGGAGCTGGGCGGTGTAGGACTTGGTGGCCGCCACCGACCGTTCCCGCCCCGCCAGCACGTCCACGTGCTCGTGGGCGGTCTTCGCGAGCGCGGAAGTGGCGTCGTTCGTGACGGCGACGGTGAGCGCGCCCTGCTCGCGGGCCACCTGCAGCGACCGGACGAGGTCGGGCGAGCCGCCCGACTGGCTGATCCCGATCATGAGCACGTCTCGCAGGTCGGGCCGGGCCCCGTAGGCGGTCATCGTGGACGGCGAGACCAGCCCCGCCGGGAGCCCGTGCCGGATCTCCACGAGGTACTTGGCGTAGAGCGCGGCATGGTCGCTCGTGCCGCGGGCGACGAACAGCACGGCGCGCGGGCGCCTGCGCCGGATCGCGTCCGCCGCCGCGTCGATGCCGGCCGCCGGGCCGTCGGCCAGCAACCGGCGCCAGACCTCCGGCTGCTCGGCGATCTCCGCGGCCATCAGGCGGCCGGGCATGTGCGGTGCCACGAGCGTCACGCTCTCTCCTGTTCGGGATCGGCAACGAGGGCGGCGGCGAGCCGCACCGCCCCGGCGACGGGCTCCTGCGTGAGCACATGCACCTCGACGCCGGGAAGTCGTTCCCGTACGGCCTGTTGCAACGCGGGCTGGTGCACGGCGAACCCACCGCCGAGCACGACGGGGCCGGGCGTGCCGAGCCGGCCGAGCACGCGGAGCGCCAGCGCCGCGAGCGCGTCGGCGGCGCCGGTGAGGAGCGCGCCGGCCGCCGGGTCGCCGGTCGCGGCCAGCGCGAGGAGCGCGGGCGCGCGTTGGGCCCAGTACCGGCGGTCCTGGGTGCTGTAGAAGTGGTCCACCAGCTGCTCGGGGCTGGTCAGCCCGCATTGCGCGAGGAGCGTGGCGGTCAGCTGGTCGACCGGCGCGCCCGCGTCCATCCGGTCCAGTGTGTGCCGGACGGCGTCGACGGTGACCCGGTAGCCGCTGCCCTCGTCGCCCAGCAGGTGGCCCCAGCCGCCCGCGCGGGAGTCGGTGCCGTCCATGCGCACGCCCCAGGCCACCGACCCCGTGCCGGAGATCAGCGCCACCCCGGTGTCCATCCCGGCGGCGGCGAGCACCAGCCGGGCGTCGTGCACGATCGCGACGCAGGCCCCGGGCATGCGCTCGGTGAAGAGCCGCTGCAGCGTGGCGATCGACTCGGAGCCGTCGGCCCCGGCCGCGCCCGCGCACACCGCGTCGACGTCGGCGGTGCCGAGCTGCGCGAGGAGGCCGTCGAGCTGGCGGCCCGCCTCCGCGGGGCCGACGGAGGCGATGTTGGCGCTCCCGGCCACCGCCTCGGCCACGGAAAGGCCGTCGACGGCGCGGACGCCGTGCGTCTTCGAACCGCCGATGTCGACGCCGATGACGGTCGGCAATTCCACCCCCGCAGAGAGTAGACGTTTGGTCTAGAGGACTTGGCTGAAGGCTGTCAGACGACGCTCCGCGGGGCAAGAGGGCACCCTCGCCAGCGTGACTGATCCGACGGACGAGCCGACCCCGCTCTGCCACCGGTGCGCCACCCCGCGGCCCGCGAGCGGCGCGGCTCGGCTGGCATGGGCGTGCGAGCGCGAGCCGGACGGGGAGCGGTGGCTGTGCCCGGGCTGCGCACGCCGGCATGCCCGCGAGATCGAGGCCAGGCTCGCCCCCGAGTGGTGGTGACCGGCTTGGAGCGCCCTGAACAACTCGGCCCTACTGCGCGACGCCCAGGCGGGCACCTCGCGGCGTTGGACGATCGGGCCGATACAACAGCGGTATCGGCCCGATCGTCCGCCTTGCGATGCACCCACCTGGACGCCGCTCGCTACGGGCGGAGTTGTTCAGGACCCTCCCAAGGCGCGAACGGCGCCAGGTCGAGCTCAGCCGGCTGGCCGAGCACGGCGCACGCGAGCGCGTCGCCGGAGACCGGGGCCATCGTGAGCCCGCCGGCACCGAAGCCGGCGTTCACGAACACCTCACGCATTCCCGGCACGGCGCCGAGGCGCGGGACGCCGTCGGCCGGCAGCGGTCGCAGGCCGACGCGGGTCTCCAGCACGGTCGCGTCCGCGAGACCCGGCGCCACTCGAAGGGCGTGGTCGAGCACCTCCCGTTGCCCTGCCGCGGTCAGCCGGACATCGAACCCGCTGCCGGTCTCGCGGGTCGCGCCGACCACCACACGGGAGTCGTCGAACGCGACGAGGTAGTGGCCGCTCAACGGGAGCACCGTCGGCCAGGCGCGGGTGTCGACGCCGTCCAGGCGCAGATGCGTGATCTGGCCCCGCTGCGGCACGACGCCCAGCGGATGGCCGAGCGGCTCCAGCAGGTCGTCCGTCCAGGCGCCGGCTGCCACGACCACGGCGTCCGCGGCGAGCTCGTCGGCGTCGACCTGAACGCGCACCCGCTCGCCGGCGCGCACGAGCGAGGCCTGTCCGGCACGGACGCTCGCTCCGTGGGCCCGGGCGCCTGCGAGGAGCCCGTCGCGCAGCGTCCGGCCGTCGACGCGCCCGCCGCCCGGTACGAAGACGGCGTCCAGGTCCGAGGCCAGCGGCGGGAACAGCTCGCGCGCCTTCTCGCTCGGGAGCCGCTCGACCTCCCCCGTAGGGGCGCCAGCCGCGTGCCGGATGGCAAGGCGCTCCTCGACCGCGTCGAGAACCGCGGGATCAGCGCTCACGACGAGCGAGCCGGTGCGGCGG
The DNA here is from genome assembly GCF_039526725.1 of Pseudonocardia aurantiaca. Classification (NCBI taxonomy): domain Bacteria; kingdom Bacillati; phylum Actinomycetota; class Actinomycetes; order Pseudonocardiales; family Pseudonocardiaceae; genus Pseudonocardia; species Pseudonocardia aurantiaca. The sequence continues at coordinate 388,651 of NZ_BAAAJG010000008.1, read as the reverse complement.
AAGTCGACCGACCGGACGCCTGCCGCGGCAAGCAGTTCGAGCAGCCGGGGGTAGTACGCGGCGCCGTGGGCGTAGAGCTCGTAGTAGGCGCCGTCCGCGACGGCGCTGCTCCACGGCTGGACGATCCCGGCGCCCGCGGCCGTCGCCGTGCCCGGGACGTCCGCGTCGAGCACGGTGACCGCGGCCCCGCGGCGGGCCAGCGCGAACGCCGTGGCCGCACCCGCCACCCCGGCCCCGACGACCACCACGTGCGGCTTCGACATGTTCCTCCCGATGCGCTTCCGACCTCGCCCGGTGAGCATAGGAGGGTTCGTGGCGCCGCTCACCTGCACGATCGCAGAGGTCCGGTGGCGAGGTCCGGCCGCGTAAGTTGTGCCCCATGCAGACCTGGGCATCCGTCGACGTCCCCCAGCTGGCCGGCGGTGGCCCACCGCTACGCCTGCACGACACCGCCACGGGACGCGTCCGTCCGACCGCCCCCGGCGCCACCGCGCTCATGTACGTCTGCGGGATCACCCCCTACGACGCCACCCACCTCGGCCACGCCGCCACCTATCTGGCCTTCGACCTGGTCAACCGCTTGTGGCGGGACCTCGGCCACGACGTGCACTACGTGCAGAACGTCACCGACATCGACGACCCGCTCCTGGAGCGCGCCGCCCGGGACCAGGACGACTGGGTCGTTCTCGGCATGCGCGAGACAGCGCTGTTCCGGGAGGACATGGAGGCGCTGCGGGTGCTGCCGCCGCGGCACTACATCGGCGCCGTCGAGGCGATGGGGGAGATCGCGGAGCTGGTCGGCAAGCTCCTTGCCGCCGGGGCCGCCTACCGGATCGGCGACGAGCAGTACCCCGACGTCTACTTCGACTCCGCCGTCACCGGCCACTTCGGCTACGAGTCGAACTACGACGAGGCGACGATGGTCGAGCTGTCGCGCGAGCGCGGCGGCGACCCCGACCGCCCCGGCAAGCGCCATCCCGCCGACGCCCTGCTCTGGCGGATGGCGCGGCCCGACGAGCCGTCGTGGGAGTCCGACCTCGGAGCGGGCCGCCCCGGGTGGCACGTCGAGTGCGCGGCGATCGCCCTCAACCGGCTCGGCACCCAGATCGACGTCAACGGCGGCGGTTCCGACCTGATCTTCCCGCACCACGAGTTCGGCGCCGCCCACGCCGAGGCGCACACGGGCGTGCACCCGTTCGCCCGACACTACACACACACCGGGATGATCGGGCTCGACGGCGAGAAGATGTCCAAGTCGCGCGGCAACCTGGTCTTCGTCTCGAAGCTGCGCAGCGAGGGTGTGGACCCGAACGCCATCCGCCTGGCGCTGCTCGCCGGGCACTACCGCACCGACCGGGCGTGGACCCCCGACCTGCTCTCCACCGCCGAGGCCCGGCTCGCCCGCTGGCGCGAGGCCGTGGCCCTGCCGACCGCCCCTCCAGCCGACGACCTGGTCCAGCGCCTGCGCACCCACCTCGCCGACGACCTCGACACTGCGTCGGCGCTGGCGGCGGTGGACGCGTGGGCGGTGCAGGCGCTAGATCGCCGAGGCCAGGACCCGGACGCCCCGGCGCTGGCGAGGAGAGCTTTGGACGCCCTGCTGGGCGTCGCGCTGTAGGGCATCCAACGTCCAAACCCAGCGGTCCCTCTCAGTCGGGGGGCTCCGTCGCTCCCGCCTCCGGTGTCACGTCCTCGTTGCCCGGGACGGCGCCGCCTTCGCCCGGGTCGATCGGGATGTCGACGTTCACGTCGCGGTCGGCAGTGCCAGTCGGGGGCGGTTCCGGGTCGGGCTGCTGCGGTTCTGTCATTTCACCGAACTACCCGCTCTGGTTGAGTGAGGCACATGGCGCGCAACGTGCTCGGCGGTGAGCTCGCGACCTGCGGCACCGACCCGATGACCGGTTTCTACCGCACCGGCTGCTGCGACACCGGTTCGGAGGACGCCGGCGTGCACACCGTGTGTGCCCAGGTGACCGCCGAGTTCCTGGAGTTCAGCGCGCAGCAGGGCAACGACCTGTCCACCCCGCGCCCCGAGTACGGGTTCGCCGGACTGCGGCCGGGGGACCGGTGGTGCCTGTGCGCCGACCGCTGGGCCGAGGCGCTCGCCGCCGGGATGGCCCCGCCGGTGGTCCTCGAGGCCACCCACGCCCGCACCCTCGATTGGGTCGACCTCGCCGATCTCCGCCGCCACGCGACCACCCAGAGATGACCCCAGAGAGATTCCAGAGAGATGACCCGGTGATCTCCGTCGAGCTGGCCACGCGCTTGCAGGAGGCCGGGCTGCGGTGGCGGCCCGCGTCCGGCGACCGGTTCGTCATCGCCGAACGCGGCATGGACGCCGACGTGTTCGTGGTGAGCGATCTGACGATCGACGTGCACCAGGCCCCGACCGGCCCGCTCATCCGCTTCAACGGCACCACCGAGTGGGCGCTCGACAGCGTGCCTCAGGAGGCGACGGTGTGGCTGCCCCGCGAGGACCAGCTGCGCGCGGCCTTGGGCGGGCGCTTCCGGCGCCTGGAGACGATCGGCGACGGCTTCGCCGTGGTGGTCGAGAGCCTGGACGGCCGCGAGGAGCGCCACGTGGACGTCGACGCCGAACGCGCCTACGCGAGGGCCCTGCTCGCCCTTCTCAGCGCCTGAACCCGCCCGAACCGGCGCTCGTCGGCGGCTGCTGACGTCCTCTCCGCGCTACATCGACGACGAGGGCTACGACGAGGGCTACACGGTGCTGCTGGCGCTCAGCGTCCCCGCGGGGCGGGTCTCAGCCGGGTAAGGGCTCCGGCAGGCTCCCGGGGCAGCGCCACCGGCACCACCACGGCCAGGAGCGCGGCCGGGATCAGGAAGCCGGCCAGCGGGTCGGCGTGGTAGATCGGCGTGACCACAACGGGGCTCGCCGCGGCACCGGCGAACCGGACGGCCGAGACCACCGACATCGATCCGCCCTGATTCTCCCCGCCGGAGCGCAGCACCATCGCGTTGATCCCGACGAGCACGAGCTGCGTGGCGACCCCACCGAACGCCCACAGCACGGCGACCTGCCAGACGGCGGGCGCGACACCCACCCCGACGACCACGAGTGTCCCGAGCGCGCCGCCCAACAACACACAGAGCCGCGGCCCGATCCGGTCGATGCCCCCGCCGACCAAGCGCGCCGTCAGGATCCCGGCGAGGCCGAGGCCGGTCAGCACGAGCCCCCGTCCGCTCGCACCGACGTGGAACTCCTGCTCCAGGCGCAGCGCGACCAGGAAGTTCAGCCCGGTGAGACAGCCCCACGTGACGCCGGCAGCGATCCCGGCGCGCAGCACGAGCGGCCGCATCGCCGAGCGCAGCCCCGGACGCGCGCCGACCGCGCGGCCGTCGTCAGGAATCCCGGCCACCCCGAGTAGTACCGCGACGACGGCCACCCCGCCGAACGCGAGCCGCCAGTCCACTTCCGTGGCGAGCCCGCCCACGAGCGGCGCGAACGTCTGGCCGGCGGCCTGCAGCGACCCGAACCAGCCAAGCGCTCCGCCGAGCCGCTCCGGCGAGGTGGCCGTCGCGAGCGCGGCGAGCAGCAGTGGGGTGATGAATGCGTTCGCGGTGCCCTGCAGGGCCCGTGCCGCGAGGAAGAGCGGGAACGTCGTGGTGAGCATGCAGGCGACCGACGCGAGCGCGTACCCGCCGTACGCGACGGCGACCGTGCGCCGCCTGCCCCAGCGCTCGCCGAGCGTGCCGGACACGAGCATGACGGCCGCGAACGGGAGGATGTACGCGGTGACCGACAACGAGGCGGTGGCCGCGGAGACGCCGTAGTCGCGACCGAGCTCCGGCAGCATCGCGACGGTGATGCCACCGCCGAAGGGTCCGAGGAACGCACCGAGGTAGAGCCCGGCGCGGGCGAGTGCGCGGCCGCGGAGGCCCGCCCTCAGTTGCCCGAACCCCCGGTGCCGCGCCGCCGCAGGTAGCGCTCGAAGTCGGCGGCGATCGCGTCGCCGTCGGCCTCCACCACCTCGTCGTCGGCGTCCTCGATCGCGGCCTGCTCCTCGAGCTGCCGCACGTACTCGCGCACCTCGTCGTCGGCCTCGGCCATCTCCGAGACGGTTCGTTCCCACTCCTCGGCCTGCTCGGGCAGCCCACCGAGCGGCACCTCGACGTCGAGCACCTCCTCGACGCGGTGCAGCAGCGCCACGGCGGCCTTCGGCACCCGCGCCTGCGAGACGTAGTGCGGCACGGCGGCCCAGAAGGACACTGCGGGCACCCCGGCCTCGACGCACGCGTTCTGCAGGACGCCGACGATCCCCGTGGGCCCCTGGTAGCTCGACGGCTCCACGCGCAGCTCGCCCGCCGAGTCCTTGTCGTAGGAGATGCCGCTGACCGGGGTGGGGCGGGTGTGGGGTGTGTCGGTGAGCAGGGCGCCGAGGGTGATGACCTTCGTCACTCCCAGCCGTTCGATGTAGCCGAGGATCTCGCGGCAGAACGCGCGCCAGCGCATGTTGGGCTCGATGCCGTTGACGAGCACCACGTGCCGGTCCGTGCCGGGAAGGGTGGCGACCGACAGCCGAGTGGTCTGCCACTCGATCTTGCGGGTGACCCCGTCGGTGAGCTTCACGTGCGGGCGCGTGACCTGGAAGTCGTAGTACTCCTCAGGGTCGATCGAGCCCAGCGGGGTGGCGTCCCAGCTGAGCTCGAGGTGCTCCAGCGCGGTGCTCGCCGCCTCCCCGGCGTCGTTCCACCCCTCGAAGGCGGCGATCATCACCGGGTCGACGAGCTGCGGTTGCGCCTTCGCCGCTCCGGTCTCCGGGTCGCGATCGGTCATCGGTCCAGCCTACGGCCCGCGCGGCGCCGCGCCCGGGTGCCTACCCCGGGCGACTACCGTGTCCGCTGTGCAGTCCGACACGCGTGCCGCGGCAGAGCCTGCCTTCGACTCCACCCTGCTGGACACGCTCGCAGAGCGCGTCCTGATCGCCGATGGCGCCATGGGCACCATGCTTCAGGCCGCCGACCTGGTCCTGGACGACTTCCTCGGGTTGGAGGGCTGCAACGAGATCCTGAACGACAGCCGCCCGGACGTCGTGCGGCACATCCACCGCGCGTACTTCGAGGCGGGCGCCGACGCAGTCGAGACCAACACTTTCGGGGCGAACCTGCCCAACCTCGCGGAGTACGGGATAGCCGAGCGGATCCAGGAGCTCGCCGAGAAGGGCGCGCGCCTGGCGCGGGAGGCCGCCGACGAGATGGCTACCCCGGACCGCCCCCGTTACGTCCTCGGCTCTGTCGGTCCCGGTACCAAGCTGCCGACGCTCGGCCACGAGTCGTTCGCCCGGCTGCGCGACGCGTACGCCGAGTGCGGGCGCGGGCTGCTGGCGGGCGGCGCGGACGCGATGGTGATCGAGACCTGCCAGGACCTGCTCCAGGTCAAGGCGGCCGTGCTGGGCGTGAAGCGGGCGATGGTGGCCGAGGGCAGGCGCGTCCCGATCATCACGCAGGTCACCGTCGAGACCACCGGCACGATGTTGTTGGGCAGCGAGATCGGCGCCGCCCTCACCGCCATCGAACCCCTGGGCGTCGACCTGATCGGCCTCAACTGCGCCACCGGGCCCGCCGAGATGAGCGAGCACCTGCGCACGCTCTCCAAGCACGCCCGCATCCCCCTCTCGGTGATGCCCAACGCCGGCCTCCCGCAGCTCGGCCCGAAGGGCGCCGAGTACCCGCTCACCCCCGACGAACTGGCCGAGGCGCTGTCGACGTTCGTGCGCGACTACGGCCTGCGGCTCGTCGGGGGCTGCTGCGGCACCACGCCCGAGCACGTCCGCGCGGTCGACCAGGCGCTGCGCAGCGTGCAGCCGCCGGCCCGCACGCCGCGACCCGAGCCGGGGCTCAGCTCCCTGTACGCCGCCGTGCCGTTCCGGCAGGACACCTCGGTGCTGATGGTCGGCGAGCGCACCAACGCGAACGGGTCGAAGAAGTTCCGCGAGGCGATGCTCGCGCAGGACTGGGAGGCGTGCGTCGGCATCGCCCGCGACCAGACCCGCGAGGGTGCCCACCTGATCGACCTCTGCGTCGACTACGTGGGCCGCGACGGCGTCGCCGATATGGCCGAACTCGCCGGGAGGCTGGCCACGGCATCGACGCTGCCGGTGATGCTCGACTCCACCGAGCCCGAGGTGATCCGGGCAGGACTCGAGCGCCTCGGCGGCCGGTGCATCGTCAACTCGGTCAACTACGAGGACGGCGACGGCCCCGGCTCGCGGTTCCAGCGGGCGATGGAGCTGGTCCGGGAGCACGGCGCCGCGGTCGTCGTGATGTGCATCGACGAGGAGGGCCAGGCCCGCACCGCGGAGTGGAAGGTGCGCGTGGCGGCCCGCACCATCGACGACCTGGTGGCAAACCACGGTATGCGGGTCGAGGACATCGTCGTCGACACTCTCACCTTCCCCATCACGACGGGTCAGGAGGAGGTCCGCCGCGACGCGCTGGAGACCATCGACGCCATTCGCGAGCTCAAGCGTCGCTACCCGGACGTGCAGACGACGCTGGGCATCTCGAACGTCTCCTTCGGCCTCAACGCCGCGGCGCGGCAGGTGCTCAACTCGGTGTTCCTGCACGAGTGCGTGAACGCCGGGCTGGACACCGCGATCGTGTCCGCCGCGAAGATCCTGCCGATGGCCAAGATCGACGACGAGCAGCGCTCGGTCGCGCTCGACCTCGTCTATGACCGCAGGCGCGACGACTACGACCCGCTCAACAGGTTCATGGAGCTGTTCGAGGGCGTCTCGGCGTCCTCTGCGCGGGCGAGCCGCGCCGATGAGCTCGCCGGCCTGCCCCTCTTCGAGCGCCTGGAGCGGCGCATCGTGGACGGCGAGCGCGACGGGCTGGAAGCCGACCTGCAGGAGGCGCTTCGCTCGAGACCCGCCCTGGAGATCATCAACGACACCCTGCTCGCGGGCATGAAGACCGTCGGCGAGCTGTTCGGGTCGGGGCAGATGCAGCTGCCGTTCGTGCTGGCGAGCGCCGAGGTGATGAAGACCGCGGTGGCGCACCTCGAGCCGCACATGGAGAAGACCGACAGCGATGGCAAGGGCACGATCGTGCTCGCCACGGTGAAGGGCGACGTCCACGACATCGGCAAGAACCTCGTCGACATCATCCTCACGAACAACGGCTACAACGTCGTCAACCTGGGCATCAAGCAGCCCATCTCCACGATCCTCACGGCGGCGGAGGAGCACCGCGCCGACGCCGTGGGCATGTCCGGGCTGCTCGTGAAGTCCACCGTGGTGATGAAGGAGAACCTCCAGGAGATGAACTCCCGGGGCGTCGCCACGAAGCTCCCGGTGCTGCTCGGCGGCGCCGCGCTCACCCGCTCCTACGTGGAGAACGACCTCTCCGAGGTCTACGAGGGCCGGGTCGCGTACGCCCGCGACGCGTTCGAGGGCCTGCGCCTGATGGACGCCACGATGGCCCGGGTGCGCGGCGGCGGCACGGCCCTCGATCCGGAGGAGGAGGCGAAGCGGGCCGAGCGCAAGGCCCGCCACGAGCGCTCCCGGCGGGTCGCAGCCAAGCGCAAGGCCGCCGAGGCGCAGGACGCCGGCCCGCTGCCGGAGCGCTCCGACGTCGCCGCCGACAACCCCCTGCCGGCCCCGCCGTTCTGGGGCACCCGCGTGGTGAAGGGCGTGTCGCTCGCGGAGTACTCCGGGATGGTCGACGAGCGCGCGCTCTTCCTCGGGCAGTGGGGGCTGCGCGGGGCGAAGGGCGGCTCGGGGCCGAGCTACGAGGAGCTGGTGGAGACCGAGGGCAGGCCGCGGCTGCGATACTGGCTGGAACGGCTGTCCACCGAGGGCGTGCTTGCCCACGCCGCCGTCGTCTACGGCTACTTCCCCGCCGTGTCCGAGGGCGACTCCCTCCTCGTCCTGACCCATGACGTCGACGGCGGGCCGCGGCCCGACGGGCCGGAGCGGTACCGCTTCACGTTCCCGCGCCAGCGTCGCGACCGGCACCTGTGCCTCGCCGACTTCTGGCGCCCGCGTGGCCTCGCGATCGAGCAGGGCAAGGTCGACGTGCTTCCGCTGCATCTGGTGACGATGGGGCAGCCGATCGCCGACTACGCCAACGAGCTGTTCGCGAAGGACGCCTACCGTGACTACCTCGAGGTGCACGGCCTCGGCGTGCAGCTCACGGAGGCGCTCGCCGAGTACTGGCACCGCCGCATCCGCGAGGAGCTGGTGTTCGACGGCGGCGGCGCGGTGGCCGGCGAGGACCCCGAGGACGTGGAGGAGTTCTTCAAGCTCGGGTACCGCGGCGCCCGGTACTCACTGGGTTACGGGGCGTGCCCTAGCCTTGAGGACCGCACCAAGATCGTCGACCTGCTGCAGCCGGGCCGCATCGGGGTGGAGCTCTCCGAGGAGCTGCAGCTGCATCCCGAGCAGTCCACAGACGCCATGGTCGCGCACCACCCGGAGGCGAAGTACTTCAATGCAGGCTGAGGATCGCTTGTCGGGTCCGAACATAGGCGCTGAGGATCGCTTGTCGGGTCCGAACATAGGCGCTGAGGATCGCTTGTCGGGTCCGAGCATCCGCACTGAGCTTCCCACCACGATCACCAACCCCGCCGCCGTCCTCTGGGACATGGACGGCACCCTCGTCGACTCGGAGAAGGTGTGGACGGTCTCACTCGTCGAGACCGCACGCCGGCTGGGCGGCGAGCTCAGCGCGTCGGCGCGCGAGGACATGGTCGGCTCGAACATGGCCCGCACCCTGGTGATCATGTTCGACGACCTCGGCCTCGCCCACGATCCCGCGCGGATGGCGGAAGCCGCGGAGTGGATGACAGCTCGCACCGGCGAGCTGTTCGCGCAGGGCCTGGAGTGGCGGCCGGGCGCCCAGGAGGCGCTGCGTATGGTCACGGCGGCCGGGTGGCCCACCGCGCTGGTCACGAACACCGGTCGCGCCCTCACCGAGATGGCCCTGGAGGGCATCGGCCGCGAGCATTTCACCGTCTCGGTCTGTGGCGACGAGGTGCCGCGCGGCAAGCCGGACCCCGACCCGTACCTGCGGGCCGCGGAGCTGCTGGGGGTGTCGCCCGAGGAGTGCCTCGCGGTGGAGGACTCGCCCACCGGCACGCTCGCCGCCGAGCGGGCCGGCGCCGCGGTGCTCGTCGTGCCGTGCGAGGTGACGGTGCCCACGGGTCCGCGGCGGGTCCACCGGGCCTCGCTGGTGGGGCTCACCGCCGCCGACGTCCGCTTCTCCTACGCGCAGGCACGAGGCGAACGCGTGGCCTGACCATTCACTGAGGGAGGGCCCGTTGGCCCTCCCGTCCCGCCGTGCCGCAGAGTGGTATCAGCACCATCCGGCGCCCCGCGGGTAACCGGGCGCAGCACAGGAGTTGGCCTGCGCGCAGTGGCGGGTGACATATGACACTGGACAGGAGAGGAGATGGGCGAGGTGAAGACCTTCGACGGGCTGTTCGCCGAACTCACCGATCGGGCCGGCACCCGGCCGGAGGGCTCGGGCACGGTCGGCGCGCTCGACGCCGGCGTCCACGCGCAGGGCAAGAAGCTGCTCGAGGAGGCAGGCGAGGTGTGGCTCGCGGCCGAGCACGAGAGCGACGACGCGCTGGCCGAGGAGATCTCCCAGCTGCTCTACCGCATCCAGGTGCTCATGATCGGGCGGAAGATCACGCTCGACGACGTGTACAAGTATTTGTAGGGCGGGTTCCCGCACCTCCCCGAACGACCCGCACTCAGCAAGGCACTACCGAGGAGAGCCCCCATGCTCCGCGTCGCAATCCCCAACAAGGGGACGCTGGCCGAGCCCGCCGCAACGATGATGCGTGAGGCGGGGTACCGGCAGCGCTCGGACTCCCGCGACCTCAGCATGATGGACGAAGATAACGAGATCGAGTTCTTCTACCTGCGTCCCAAGGACATCGCCACGTACGTGGGCTCGGGCGACCTGCACCTCGGCATCACCGGGGCGGACCTCATGGACGAGTCGGGCAGCCAGGTGAAGAAGGTCATCGAGCTCGGCTTCGGGGCGTCCAAGTTCCGCTTCGCCGCTCCGGAGCGCACGGAGACCGGAGAGCCGTGGTCGCTCGCGCACCTGGAGGGCCGCAAGGTCGCGACCTCCTACCCGCGCCTGGTGCGCGCCCACCTGGCCCGCAGCCGCGTGCGCGCCGACATCATCAAGCTCGACGGCGCGGTGGAGATCTCCGTGCAGCTCGGCCTGGCCGACGCCATTGCCGACGTGGTGTCCTCGGGCCGCACGCTGCGCCAGCACGGGCTCGTCCCGTTCGGCGAGGCGATCGCCGAGTCGCAGGCCACCCTGATCGAGCGGGAGCCGCGGCCGGACCGCGAGGAGACGGTCGAGGTCAAGGCGGCCAAGCAGGTGTTCACCGCGCGGCTGCAGGGTGTGGTCTACGCGCGGCAGTACCTGATGCTCGACTACGACTGCCCCAAGCGCGTGCTCGAGGACGCCAAGCGGATCACCCCCGGCATGCAGGCGCCCACCGTGTCCCCCCTCACCGAGCCCGACTGGGTCGCCGTCCGGTCGATGGTGCGGCGCACCAAGGCCAACAAGGTGATGGACGACCTCGCCGCGCTCGGTGCCCGCGCCATCCTGACGTCCGAGATCCGGTCGTGCCGGGCCGTGGACGGCACGACGATCTGATCCCGCCCGGGTCCACGGGGCGTCGATGATCACGGACGCCCCGGATTGTGGGTGCCGTCGCCTACGCTGCGGAACGTGATGGACACTCCCGGCGCCGGGCCCGCCAGCGGCGGGGCGGCCACCGTCACAGCCGTCACAGCCACGGCCCCGACCACCTGCGAGGAGGCGCCCCCGCGGCGCCGTCCGGCGCTCTCGCCGTCGCGGGCGGGCGATTTCAAGCAGTGCCCGCTGCTCTACCGGTTCCGGGTCATCGACCGGCTTCCCGAGCTGCCCAGCCGCGCGCAGATCCGCGGCACGCTCGTCCACGCGGTACTGGAGCGGCTCTTCGACCTCCCGGCTGCCCAGCGCACCCCAGAGGCCGCCAGGGCGCTGGTCGCGCCGCAGTGGGAGGAGCTCTGCGCCGAGCTGCCCGAGCTCGTCGGACAGCTCTTCACGGGTGCGGACGACCCGGAGCTGACGCTGTGGCTGGAGTCGGCGGGCCCGCTGCTGGACGCGTACTTCACCCTGGAGGATCCCCGCCGGCTGGAGCCGGAGGCACGGGAGCTGCTGGTGGAGGCCGAGCTCGAGTCCGGCCTGCTGCTGCGCGGCTACGTCGACCGGCTCGACGTGGCGCGCACCGGCGAGATCCGCGTCGTGGACTACAAGACCGGCGCGGCCCCCCGCGAGGTCGCCGAGACGCGGGCGCTGTTCCAGATGAAGTTCTACGCGCTGATGCTGCTGCACCTGCGCGGGGTGGTGCCCACCCAGCTGCGTCTGGTCTACCTCGCCGACTCCGAGTCGCTCACCTACCAGCCCGACGAGGCCGAGTTGCGGCGTTTCGAGCGCACCCTCGATGCGATCTGGCTCGCCATCCGCACCGCGGGGGAGACCGGCGACTTCCGGCCCAACCGGAGCCGGATGTGCGAGTGGTGCAGCCACAAGGCCCTCTGCCCGGAATGGGACGGCACACCTCCCGAGTATCCCGGCTGGCCCACCGATCCGGCGGTGAGCGCCGTCGAGTCGCCGCTGGACCGGGCCGAGTGAGGCAGCAGCCACGGTGGCCGTCGGGATCGACGACGTGCGGCCACCTCCGCGCGTGGGTGCAACCGGGCGACCGTTAGCGTTGCACCTCGTGTCCGATCCGCGTGCCACTCTCGACGTGCCTGCGCTCACGAGGGGCGGCCCGTTCCGCCCCGGCGACCGCGTGCAGCTCACCGACCCCAAGGGCCGGCACTACACCGTCGTGCTCGAGGCGGGCGCGGAGTACCACACCCACCGCGGCGGGCTGCGCCACGACGACCTCATCGGCAAGCCCGAGGGCAGCCTCGTCGTGTCTCCGACGGGCACGCCCTACCTGGCGCTGCGGCCGCGGCTCGCCGACTATGTGCTCTCGATGCCGCGCGGCGCCCAGGTGATCTACCCGAAGGACGCCGCCCAGATCCTCATGTGGGGCGACGTCTTCCCCGGGGCGCACGTCCTCGAGGCGGGTGCCGGTTCGGGGGCGCTCACGTGTTCGCTGCTGCAGGCCGTCGGACCTGAGGGGAGCGTCACCTCGTACGAGATCCGCGCCGACCACGCCGAACACGCTGAGCGAAACGTGCGACAGTTCTTCGGCGAGCCGCCACCCAACTGGACCTTGAAAGTCGCTGATCTTAACACTCACGACTCCGCCTCCGAGCGTTTCGATCGGGCTGTGCTGGACATGCTGGCCCCGTGGGAGCAGCTGGAAACGGTCCGGGCCGCGCTCATTCCGGGGGGCGTGCTCGTGGGCTACGTCGCCACCACGACGCAGCTCTCGCGGCTCGTGGAGGACCTCCGCGAGCAGCAGAGCTGGACCGAGCCGCAGGCCTGGGAATGCCTGGTCAGGCCCTGGCACGTGGTGGGCCTGGCAGTCCGGCCGGACCACCGTATGCAAGGTCACACCGCCTTCCTGGTGACGGCCCGCCGGCTCGCGGACGGGGTCGTGCCACCTCGGCCGCAACGCAGGCCGACGAGCCGGTGAGGCCGTCCGGTGGAGCCCAAGACCCCTGCTGTCCGCAATCAGGCCCGGGGGTCAGCGTCAAGGTGCCGACCGGTTGAGGTGGATCACCGGTTCGCCGCAGGGCTAAATACCCACGATCGCAGGTACCGTATGGAAACGGAACACGGAGGGAGGATGCCGTGAACCCCTACGACGGTCCCGGCAGGCGTGAACCAGGTGATCGGGGCGAACTCAGCCCCGCTGAGGCCGCCGCGCAGATCCGCTTCCTCGAGGAGGAGGTGGCACTGCTCCGCCGGAAGCTCACAGAGTCTCCCCGGCATGCGCGTGTCCTGGAGCAGCGGCTCGCTGAGTCGGCCAGCAGGCTGGCGCAGTTGTCCGCTCGCAACGAGAAGCTCACCGAGACTCTCAAGGAGGCCCGCGGCCAGCTCGTGGCCCTCCGCGAGGAGGTCGACCGGCTGGCGCAGCCACCAAGCGGCTACGGCGTCTTCCTCGCGCGGTTCCCGGACGAGACGGTCGACGTGTTCACATCAGGGCGCCGCATGCGCGTCGCGGTGTCGCCTGCCGTCGAGACGGCAGAGCTGCACAGCGGGCAGACGGTGCGGCTCAACGAGGCGCTCACGGTCGTCGAGGCAGGCGACTACGAACGCATCGGCGAGGTCTGCGGGCTGCGCGAGGTGCTCTCCGAACCCACCGAGGACGGCCTGGCCGGTCGTGCGCTCGTCGTCGGGCACGCCGACGAGGAGCGGGTGGTGTGGCTAGCCGCGCCGCTGATCCCCGGCCCGGACAACCCCGACGCCGTGGCGCTCAAGCCGGGCGACTCGCTGCTGGTCGACACCAAGGCCGGCTACGCGTACGAGCGCGTGCCGAAGGCCGAGGTCGAGGACCTCGTGCTGGAGGAGGTGCCCGACGTCGACTACTCCGACATCGGTGGCCTGTTCCGGCAGATCGAACAGATCCGCGACGCCGTGGAGCTGCCGTTCCTGCACGCCGAGCTGTTCAAGGAGTACGAGCTGCGCCCGCCGAAGGGCGTGCTGCTCTACGGCCCTCCCGGCTGCGGCAAGACGCTCATCGCCAAGGCGGTGGCCAACTCGCTCGCGAAGAAGGTCGCGGCCGTCCGCGGCGACAACCCCGACGAGGGCAGGGCGTTCTTCCTCAACATCAAGGGCCCCGAGCTCCTCAACAAGTTCGTCGGCGAGACCGAGCGCCACATCCGGCTGATCTTCCAGCGCGCCCGGGAGAAGGCGTCGGCCGGCACCCCAGTGATCGTGTTCTTCGACGAGATGGACTCGATCTTCCGCACCCGCGGCTCTGGCGTGTCCTCCGACGTCGAGACCACGATCGTTCCGCAGCTCCTTGCGGAGATTGACGGTGTCGAGGGCCTGGAGAACGTCATCGTGATCGGCGCCTCCAACCGCGAGGACATGATCGACCCCGCGATCCTGCGGCCGGGCCGGCTCGACGTGAAGATCAAGATCGAGCGGCCGGACGCCGAGGCGGCCCAGGACATCTTCTCCAAGTACCTCACCGAGACGCTCCCGATCCACACCGACGACATCGCCGAGTTCGGCGGCAACCGCAAGGCCTGCATCGACGCGATGATCCAGCGTGTGGTCGAGCGGATGTACGACGAGACCGAGGAGAACCGGTTCCTGGAGGTCACCTACGCCAACGGTGACAAGGAGACCTTGTACTTCAAGGACTTCAACTCCGGCGCCATGATCCAGAACATCGTCGACCGCTCCAAGAAGTCGGCCATCAAGTCGGTGCTGGAGACCGGCCAGCCGGGTCTGCGCGTGCAGCACCTGCTGGACGCCATCGTCGACGAGTTCGCCGAGAACGAGGACCTCCCCAACACCACCAACCCCGACGACTGGGCGCGCATCTCCGGCAAGAAGGGGGAGCGGATCGTGTACATCCGCACCCTCGTCACCGGCAAGAACGCCGAGACGGGCCGCGCGATCGACACTGCGTCGAACACGGGCCAGTACCTGTAAGCCCTTCTCCCGAACGGGCCGCTCGTCGCAACCACTGCGAGGAGCGGCCCGTTCGTCGGTGTCCGGCGGCGGTGGTCGGTGAGATCCGGGAACGACGAGAGCACGCGGAGTCCCTGAACGGTCCGGAGCGGACGGGCGCTGGAGCTACGTCGGGCCGAGCTGATCCCGCGTCCGATCCGTTCACGACCCGGCGCCCCTGCGCTGCGTAGGGTCGCGCGCATGACGATCAACGCACGGATGGACGCGGTCGGGATCGTGGCCTCCGACATGGCGAAGGCGCTCGCGTTCTACCGGGCCCTTGGCCTGCAGATCCCCGCCGACGCTGACGGTCAGCCGCACGTGGAGGTGACGCTCACCGGCGGGCTGCGCCTAATGTTCGACACCGAGGAGACCGTCCGCTCCGTCAACCCGGACTGGCGTCCGGTGCCTGGCGCCGGACGGATCGGCCTCGCGTTCGTCCTGCCCGACGCTGCCGCCGTGGACGCGGCCTACGCCGAGCTGACCGCCGCAGGGCACCACGGCGAGATGGCGCCCTTCGACGCCTTCTGGGGCCAGCGCTACGCGGTCGTGAACGACCCGGACGGCAACGGCGTGGACCTCTTCGCCCCGCTCGCGAGCTGACTGGGCGCCACCCCGGCGAAAGCCCGCACCTCGCGGGAGAGGTGCGGCTGGTCGGCGTACCCGGCCACGGCGGCGACCTCGGCGATCGGCACATCGGCGTACAGGAGGCCCGCGGCCCGGCGGAAGCGCAGCACCCGCCGCAGCACGGCCGGCCCATAGCCGAAGGCGGTCAGGCAGCGGCGATGCAGGGAGCGGGCGGTCCAGCCGAGCCTGTCGGCGGTGTCTGCCACCGAGCCGCCCGCGTCGAGCCGGGCGACGACGGCTCGCAACCCGGCCTCGGCCGGGTGTCCCGGGAGCGCGGCAGTGATGCCGGCGAGCACCGCCACCGGATCGGCTCCGTGCTCCAGTCGCGCGGTGGCGCGGCGGGCGAGGGCCGGGCGTAGCTCGGCGAGCGGGACACGCTGGTCGCGCACCGCAGCCGCCGGGACGCCGAGAAGCGCCGGGAGCCGGCCCGGTGCGAACCGCAGCCCGGCGCTCGGGACGCCTGGATCCAGGCGTGCCGCGTGCGGTGCGGTGTCCGGGCCTGCCACCAGGAGGCCGGTACTGGTCCAGACGAGGTCCATGCAGCCGTCCGGCAGGACGTCTCGCACCTGGGCAGCGCTGACCTCCGACGTCCACGCGCACTCGACCTCGCCGCGCAGCGGGGAGGGTGGCGGTGCCTCGCGGTAGGACACACCCGGCACGGTAGCGCGCCCCGGACCTTCAGCACCCCGAAACGTCAGCGGGGTGGCCCCGCTGACGTTCAACGTCAGTAAGGCCACCCCGCAGTACTTGCCGGCCTGGCACTTGTCGGCCTGGCACGCGTCAGGGCCCCGCGCCTGGTCACGACTGGCGCAGCACGGCCTCGATCTCGAGGGTGATCTGCACCTTGTCGCTGACGACCACGCCTCCGCCGTCCATCGGCATCTTGATGTCGACACCGAAGTCGTTGCGGTCGATCGTCGTGGTGACGGTGAAGCCGGCCCGCGTGCCGCCGTAGGCGTCGGGGCCGAAGCCGTTCAGCTCCACGGCCAGCGGAACGCTGCGCGTCACCCCCTTGATCGTCAGCTCGCCGTCGACCGCGGTCTGGTCGCCGTCGACGCGGACGCCGGTGGAGCGGAACGTCCAGAGGGGATGGTTCTCCACGTCGAAGAAGTCGGCGCTGCGGATGTGGCCGTCGCGCTGGTCGTTGCCCGTCTGGATGGAGCCGGCCTCGATCGTCGCGTTGACCGTGGACTTCGCCACGTCGGCACCGGTGATGATCTCGCCCGAGAACGTCGCGAACCGACCGCGTACCTTGCTCACCATCATGTGCCGGACCGTGAAGGAGACATCGGAGTGCACCGGGTCGATGTCCCAGGTCCCGGCGACGTAGCCGGGGACCTGAGTGCTCACTACTGTGGTCATAGGGGCCTCCGCAAACTCATTGAGCGCTCATGTTTTCCGTGTGATGCTTGAAGGCAAATGAGCGCTCAAGTATTCCGGAGGTGTGGTGAGCGACACTAGTGGATCCGCGGGCCCTCGCTGGTTGAACGAGGAGGAGCGGCACGTCTGGCGCAGCTTCCTGACGGCGACGCGGCTGTTCTTCGACCAGGTCGAGCGGCAGCTCCAGCAGGACTCCGGGCTCCCGCACGCCTACTACGAGATCCTCGTCCGGCTGTCCGAGGCTCCCGACCACACGCTGCGCATGAGTCAGCTGGCATCGACGTCGCTGTCCTCGCGGAGCCGGATCTCCCATGCGGTGGCGCGGCTCGAGGAGTCGGGCTGGGTGCGCCGCCGCCCGGCCCCCGACGACCGCAGGGGTGCGCTCGCGCAGCTCACCAACGCGGGACTGGAGTACCTGGCGTCGGCGGCGCCCGGCCACGTGGAGACCGTGCGCTGCTACCTCTTCGACGCGCTGACCCCGCAGCAGCAGGCCGCGCTCCGCGAGGCGGCAGACGCCATGGTCGCCAAGATGTCCGACAAGCCGGTGTGGCCTGCCGTCGACGACCCGACGGCCGACGCGGGCGGCCGGAGGTAGCCGAGCCCGCCATCTCCCGGCCACCTCGACGCTACCGCCCGTACGCCACGACCGGGTCGGATCGCGCCATGATCACTCGCTCCCGCTCGCTCCCCGCAGCGCTCGGCCTCGTCGTCACTCTCGGCGCCGTGTCCCTCACTGTCGGCGCCGGCATGGCCGCCGCGGAACCCGGCCCGTCCGCCCAGGGCGGTCGGCAGCTCCAGGTCGCAGGCTTCCTCGGCGAGCAGCGCCTTCCCAATGCCATGCAGTTCCAGGGCACCACGGTCGGCGGGTTCTCCGGCCTCGACCGCGACCGCCGCAGCGGCACCTGGTTCATCGTCAGCGACGACCGCTCGGCCCTGCAGCCCGCTCGCTTCTACAGCGCCGACCTGAAGTTCGAGGGTCCGGACGGCGCCCTGTCCGGCGTCGAGCTGACCGGTACGGCGCCGTTCCAGCGGCCGGACGGCTCGACCTACCCTGCCTTGGAGGGCGGCGACGGCACGACCGTCGACCCCGAGGACATCCGCGTCGACCCGATCAGCGGGCGCCTGGTCTGGATCCAGGAGGGCGACCGGATCGTCCCGACGGACGGCACGCCGCCCACGCTGATCGACCCGACCGTCCGGTTCGCCGAGCGCGACGGCCGGTTCGTCTCCGAGCTACCCGTGCCGGCCGAGCAGCGGCCCGACGCCGGGCAGCGGGGCATCCGCCAGAACCTCGGTCCCGAAGGTCTGACGTTCGCTGCCCGAGGCGCGCTCGTCGTCACCGCCCTCGAGGGGCCGCTGCTCCAGGACGGACCGCCCGCCACCCGCACGACTGGCGCGTTGTCGCGGATCGTGGTGCAGAAGCACACGGGTGAGGTCCGCGCGCAGTACGCCTACCCGCAGGAACCGGTGTTCGCCGACCCGGTGCCGGCAGGTGGCTCGGCCAGCACCGGGGTCAGCGCGATCCTCGCCGTCGGCGACAATGACCCGACCCGCTTCCTCGTGATGGAGCGCTCGTTCGTCGCGGGCGTCGGCAACAAGGTGCGGATCTACGAGGTGAGCACCG
Organism: Pseudonocardia aurantiaca; assembly: GCF_039526725.1. Lineage (NCBI taxonomy): Bacteria > Bacillati > Actinomycetota > Actinomycetes > Pseudonocardiales > Pseudonocardiaceae > Pseudonocardia > Pseudonocardia aurantiaca. Next base: position 370,404 of record NZ_BAAAJG010000008.1, on the reverse strand, counting down.
CGGGCGCCACGAACCTCGCCAAGGGCACGCCGATCGCCGACGCCCGGCCGGTGCGCAAGCACCTCCTGGTCGACGTCGCCGACCTGCCCGTGAAGTCGGTCGACAACATCGAGGGCATGGCGTGGGGACCGGAGCGCCGTGACGGCTCGCGCGCCCTCGTGCTCGTCAGCGACGACAACTTCTCCGCCACCCAGGTGACGCAGTTCGTGGCGCTCGCCGTGCGCTGACGCCGGGTCGGCTCCTGAGCGCGCCGCATAGAGTCTCAGGCATGGCTTCTCATGTCGATGTCGTGGTCCTTGGAGCGGGTCCCGGTGGATACGTGGCGGCGATCCGCGCGGCCCAGCTCGGCCGCAGCGTCGCGGTGGTGGAGGAGAAGTACTGGGGCGGGGTGTGCCTCAACGTGGGGTGCATCCCGTCCAAGGCGTTGCTGCGCAACGCCGAGCTTGCGCACCTGTTCACGGCCGAGGCCAAGACGTTCGGCATCTCCGGTGAGGTCAGTTTCGACTTCGGTGCCGCGTTCGACCGCAGCCGTTCGGTGGCCGACGGCCGCGTCAAGGGCGTGCATTTCCTGATGAAGAAGAACAAGATCAGGGAGGTGCAGGGCCGAGGGTCGTTCGTCGACGCGCACACGATCGACGTGGCGCTCACGGACGGCGGCACCGAGCGGCTCACGTTCGACGACGTGATCATCGCCACAGGAGCCGCCACCCGACTGCTGCCCGGCACGCGGCTGTCCGAGCGGGTGGTGACCTACGAGGAGCAGATCCTCACCCGCGAGCTACCGCGCAGCATCATCATCGCCGGCGCGGGGGCCATCGGCGTCGAGTTCGCGTTCGTGCTGCGCAACTACGGCGTCGAGGTGACGATCGTCGAGTTCCTGGACCGGATGCTCCCCCTGGAGGACGCCGACGTGTCCAAGGAGCTCGCCAAGCGGTACCGCAAGTACGGCATCGAGGTGCTCACCTCCACCCGCGTCGAGGCGATCGACGACTCCGGCGACCAGGTCACCGTCACCGTCACCGGCAAGGACGGGCAGACCCGCGAGCTCCACGCCGACAAGGTGCTGCAGGCCATCGGCTTCACCCCGCGTGTGGAGGGCTTCGGCCTGGAGAACACCGGCGTCGAGCTCACCGAGCGCGGCGCCATCGCCGTCGACGACTACATGCGCACCAACGTCGCGCACGTCTACGCGATCGGCGACGTCACCGCGAAGCTCATGCTCGCCCACGTCGGCGAGGCCCAGGGGGTGGTCGCCGCCGAGACGATCGCGGGTGCCGAGACCATGCCGCTGGACTACGTGATGATGCCGCGGGCCACGTTCTGCAGCCCGCAGGTCGCGAGCTTCGGCTACACCGAGGCCCAGGCGCGTGAGCTGGCCCCCGAGAAGGGCTGGAAGGTCAAGGTGGCGCAGTTCCCGTTCACGGCCAACGGCAAGGCGCAGGGCCTCGCCGAGCCCACCGGGTTCGTCAAGCTCGTGGCCGACGACACCTACGGCGAGCTGCTGGGCGGGCACCTCATCGGCGCCGAGGTCACGGAGCTGTTGCCGGAGCTGACGCTGGCGCAGAAGTGGGACCTCACCGCGTACGAGCTGGCCCGCAACGTGCACGCGCACCCGACGCTCTCCGAGGCGCTGCAGGAGGCGTTCCACGGCCTGACCGGCCACATGATCAACTTTTGATCCAGATGCCCGCCAGCTCCCTGCCGTCGGGGACGAACGGCCAGCGCCGCGGGTCGGCCAGCACGGCGCGCAGCTCGTCGACCGTCACCCAGTCCCCCCAGACGACCTCCTCGGGCTGGTGGCGCACCGGGCCGTCCCAGCGGACCTCGTAGCCGAACACGTGGTAGCGGTAGCGGCCGTCGTCGTAGGGGTGGCGGCCCAGTGGGCGCAGCGGCGCGCCAACCACCCCCAGCTCCTCGGCCAGCTCGCGCTCGGCGGCCTCGCCGGGGTTCTCACCGGGCCCGAGCACGCCGCCTGCCCAGCAGTCGTACAGCCCTGGAAAGATCATTTTCTCCGGGCTGCGCCGGTGTAGGTAAACCCGTTCCCCGTCGCTGTGCTTACCCACCCCGCCGGCTCCGCCGGCTGCCGTCCCCCCACTGCGCACGAGCACCGCGGTGCTGGCGTGCCACAGTCCGTCGCGGTAGGCGACGCTGCGCTGCACCACCCCGATCGGGTTGGCGTCGGCGTCGTAGTGGGCCACGGGTTCGTCCGCCTGCACGCGCTTATGATGCGCCCGCCCGGGGTGGGGTCAGCGCAACAGGGAGGATCGCCACTCATGGGTTGGACGCTTGACGAGCTCCGCGAGGCCGTTCAGAAGCCGGTCGGCGATCCGACTCCGGCCCGACCGGTGATGACGGTGCGAAGCATCCATGACGACGGTGATCACCTGGTCGTCGTGCTGGACGCCGGTCGGCCGGGCGCCGAGGCCGAGCGCTGGGAGCTGAGCTTCGCGACGACGGAGGGTGACCTCACGCGGATGCCGCTCGATCACGCTGCGCTCATCCTGCGGGCGAACCTCGAGGAATGGTGGGACACCCGCGACCAGTACCCGGCCGGGGTGCCGGGTGTGGTCGAGAAGCGGGTCGGAACGCCATCTCAGTGATCCGGCGCGCATCGTCGTACAGCGAAACCGGCTCGTCCACGCCCGTCGGCGACCGCGCGCCCTCATTCACGGGCATGCGCCGACTAGTCTCACCACCATGTGCACGCAGCAGGTGGGCCCGTGACAGCCCGAAGGATCATGGGCACGGAGGTCGAGTACGGGATCTCGGTCCCCGGCGACCCCACGGCCAACCCGGTCATCACCTCCACGCAGGTTGTGCTGGCCTACGCGGCCGCAGCCGACATCCCGCGGTCGCGCCGCGCCCGCTGGGACTACGAGGTGGAGTCGCCGCTGCGGGACGCGCGCGGGTTCGACCTGTCGACGCCCACCATGCACAACCCCGCCGAGTCCGAGCTCGATGACCTCGGCGCCGCCAACGTCATCCTCACCAACGGCGCCCGCCTCTACGTCGACCACGCGCACCCCGAGTTCTCGACGCCCGAGGTCACCACGCCCCGCGACGTCGTGATCTGGGACAAGGCGGGCGAGCGGGTGATGGAGGAGGCGGCGATGCGGTCGGCCACCGTGCCCGGCGCCCCCCGCATCCAGCTCTACAAGAACAACGTCGACGGCAAGGGCGCGAGCTACGGCTCGCACGAGAACTACCTGATGGCCCGTTCCACCACGTTCCCCTCGATCGTGGCCGGGCTGACCCCGTTCTTCGTCACGCGCCAGGTCGTGTGCGGCGCGGGCCGGGTGGGGATCGGCGCCACCGGCGACGAGGCCGGCTACCAGCTCTCCCAGCGCAGCGACTACATCGAGGTCGAGGTCGGGCTGGAGACCACCCTCAAACGCGGGATCATCAACACCCGCGACGAGCCGCACGCCGACGCCGACAAGTACCGCCGCCTGCACGTCATCATCGGCGACGCGAACATGAGCGAGTACTCCACGCTGCTCAAGGCGGGCGCCACGGCGCTCGTGCTCGACATGATCGAGAAGGGCGTGCGGTTCGACGAGCTGCGCCTCGCCGAGCCCGTCCGCTCGGTGCACCGGATCAGCCACGACCCCTCGCTCAAGACGCTCGTCGACCTGGCCGACGGCCGGAAGATGACCGCCGTCGACGTCCAGCGTGCGTACCTGGAGAAGGCGCAGAAGCACGTCGAGAACACGATGGGCGCCGACGTCGACGACGCCACGACCGAGGTGCTCCAGCTGTGGGCCGAGGTGCTCGACGACCTCGCCCGCGACCCCATGAGCACGGCCGACCGGCTCGACTGGACGGCGAAGCTGCGGCTGCTGGAGGGCTACCGCGAGCGCGACGGGCTCGCGTGGAACTCTGGGCGGCTCGCGCTGGTCGACCTGCAGTACACCGACGTCCGGATGGGCAAGGGCCTGTACAACCGGCTCGTCGCGCGTGGGTCGATGAAGCGGCTGGTGGCCGAGGAGGACGTCGTCGCGGCGATGCACGCCCCGCCGGAGGACACCCGCGCCTACTTCCGGGGTCGCTGCCTCGAGCGCTACCCCGCGGAGGTCGCCGCGGCGTCGTGGGACTCGGTCATCTTCGACCTCGGCCGCGAGTCCCTCGTCCGGATCCCCACCCTGGAGCCCCTGCGCGGCACCCGCCGGCACGTCGGTGAGTTGATCGACAACTCGCGCACTGCGGAGGAGCTCGTCGAGGCCCTCACCCGGGGCTAGGGCCTGGTGACGCGCGGATCACGACAACCGGAATCACGGGCGTGTCGCCGATCGGCTGGGTAGTGTTCAGCTACCGGACCCGGTGGTATCGACACGTACGCCACCGGGCAGGCGTGAATAGGAGACACCCATGTCGCAGGAGCAGACCAAGCGCCAGGGCGGAGGCGGCGGCGACGACGATGACGCCACCGACGCGGCGGCGGCGGGCCAGGAGCGTCGTGAGAAGCTCGGCGAGGACGTCGACACGATCCTCGACGAGATCGACGACGTGCTCGAGGAGAACGCCGAGGACTTCGTCCGGGCCTACGTCCAGAAGGGCGGCGAGTAGCCGACCGGCTCCTGGCCCTGCGTCACCTGCACCACGTGATCTGCGTTACGTCAGTCGCACCACGCAATACCAGCGCAGTAATTGATCCAGAGCAGTACCAGCACTGCCCGGCACGATCCTGCGCGCCGGCACGGGAGAGAGGCACGCATCTGACCATGTCGTTCCCTGAGCGCCCGTCGCTCGGCACGCCTCCTGGCCTAGGCGCGTATCTCGCGCCCGGCCAGTCGTCGTTCACCGACTTCGTCACCGCCACTGCCCCCCACCTGCTGCCCGGCCGCGTGCCGGAGGGCCTCGCCCCGCGGGTGGGGGTCGGCGGCGGGGGGCTGGCCGCGGAGCTGGACGCCCCGCACGGCACCACCATCGTCGCGCTGAAGTTCGCCGACGGCGTGGTGATCGCCGGTGACCGCCGCGCCACCAGCGGCAACGTCATCGCCCAGCGCGACATGGAGAAGGTCTTCGTCACCGACTCGCACTCGGCCGTCGGCATCGCGGGCACGGCGGGCATCGCGCTGCAGATGGTCCGGCTGTTCAGCGTCGACCTGGAGCACTACGAGAAGACCGAGGGCGTGCCGCTGTCCTTCGACGGCAAGGCCAACAAGCTCGCCGGGATGGTTCAGGCGAACCTGGGCGCCGCGCTGCAGGGCTTCGTGGTCGTCCCCCTGTTCGTCGGCTACGACACGGACGCCGCCGACGCGGCCCAGGCCGGCCGCATCGTCACCTACGACCCCGTCGGCGGCCGCTACGACGAGCACCTCGGCTACCACTCCGTGGGCTCCGGTTCGGTGTACGCCCGGTCCGCGCTGAAGAAGCGCCATGATCCCGCCGCCGACCTCTCCACCGCGATCCGTACGGCCCTCGAGTCGCTCTACGACGCCGCCGACGATGACACCGCGACCGGTGGTCCCGACCTCACCCGCCGCCTCTTCCCGGTGGTCATCAGCATCACCGGCGTCGACGGTGCGGTGAAGCGCCCCGAGGAGGAGATCGAGGCGCTCACCCGCGACGTCGTGGCCGGCCGCATCGAGAACCCCGGGGGATGAGGCTCCCCGTGCTCCGCTCCCTCTCGACCCCCCAGGAGTTCCTCCCGTGACGATGCCGTTCTACTCGTCGGTCGACCAGCTGCTACGCGACCGGTCCGAGCTGGCGCGCAAGGGCATCGCCCGCGGCCGCAGCGTCGTCGTGCTCACCTACACCGGCGGTGTGCTGTTCGTGGCCGAGAACCGGTCCACGGCGCTGCACAAGGTCTCGGAGATCTACGACCGCATCGGGTTCGCCGCGGTGGGCCGCTACAACGAGTTCGACAACCTGCGCACCGGCGGCATCCGGATCGCCGACCTGCGCGGCTACTCCTACGACCGCCGCGACGTCACCGGCCGCTGGCTGGCCAACGCCTACGCGCAGCTGCTGGGCACCTCGTTCGTCGAGCAGCAGAAGCCCTACGAGGTGGAGCTGTGCCTCGCCGAGGTAGGCGCCACCCCCGAGGGCGACCAGCTCTACCGCATCACCTACGACGGCTCCATCACCGACGAGCCGCAGTTCGTCGTGATGGGAGGCACCACCGACCCGATCAGCGCCAAGCTCAAGGACACCTACCGTCCGGGTCTGGAGCTGGCCGAGGCCGTCGCCGTGGCGGTGGAGGGTCTCGAGGCCGCGGCGAGTGGCGCGGGCGCCAATGGGGCGGCCCAGCAGCCGCGGGTGCTCGGCGTCAGCGCGCTGGAGGTGGCCGTGCTCGACCGCGCCCGGGCGCGCCGCACGTTCCGCCGGATCACCGGGGCTGCGCTGCGCCAGCTGCTGCCGCAGGAGAACCGCTCGGTCGACGCACCCCCCGGCGCGGATGCGCTCGGCGGCGACGACACCCCGGCGGGTGGCGGCGCGGTGAACGACGACCAGCAATCCTCTTGACTTGAACCGAGGTTCAGGAAGCACCCTGGTGCCCATGGGCATCGAGCTGAACCACACCATTGTCAACTCCCACGACAAGCAGGCCGGGGCGCGGTTCGTCGCCGACGTCCTCGGCCTGCCCTCGCCCACGTCCTTCGGGCCGTTCGCGGTCGTGGAGTTGCAGAACGGCGTGAGCCTCGACTTCATGGACGTCGACGGCGAGGTCGGCGTGCAGCACTACGCGTTCCTGATCTCGGAGGACGAGTTCGACGTGGTGTCGGCGCGCCTGCGCGAGCGCGGCGTCCCGACCTACGCCGACCCCGGCCACCAGAAGCCGGGATCCAACACGCACGACGGCGGGCGCGGGCTGTACTTCGACTCGCCGGAGGGTCACAACCTGGAGGTGATCACCCGGCCGTACGGCAGCGGCGGTCAGTAGGCCCGCAGCTCCACACCGGTGCCGTCGGGGTCACGCAGGTAGATGCCCCGGCCGGTGCCGCGTGCGCCGAAGAGCTCCTTCGGCGCGGCCACGCCGTGGTCCGCGGCGAGCGCGTCGAGGTCCGCGTCGACGACGAGGGCGATGTGGTCGACGTTGGCGCCGGTGCGCTCGCCCTGGAGCACGTCGATGATGGTGCCGGCGTCGACCCGCAGGGACGCGAACGGCACCTCCCCGGCCCGCCACTGCTCCAGCCGCTCCGTCTGGAGCCCGAGCACCTCCCGGTACCAGCCGATGAGTCGCTCCGGGTCGGGCGTGACGAGGACGATGTGGTCGAGCCCGGTGACGCGCACGGGTCCTGTTTAGCACGGGGCAGCGAAGATCGCCGCGCGATGATCTTCAGCCTACGAAGGGGCGATCGCGGCCTGTCCAGCGCTCCTCGCGGCGCCGGTAGACCGGTATCGGGTCCTTTGCCACCCGGAACGTGTAGCGGCCCGCTTCCTCCACCACCTCGCCGTCGGTGGCGAGGATGCCCGGCACGGCCAGCTCGACGTCCAGCTCCGCCACCTCGCGCTGGTGGTAGACGCGGCTGTGGCCGAGCGCGCCCAACCCCAGCGCCAGCACCGCACGGAGCCGCGAGAACCGGATGTCGGCGCGCAGCCAGCGGACGTCGAGCAGGCCCGAGTCGAGGGAGGGCCGCCAGGCCGGCACCATGCCACGCGGGTGGTAGGGACCGTTGCCGACGAACAGGAACCAGACCGAGAGCCACCGCCCGTCCACCTTGATCTCGACGGGCTCGGCGTCACGCAGCACCGTCACCAGCGCCGCGGCGAACGCCGGCCACTTGCCCCACCGCCCCTGCCATTTCTCGCGCAGCCGCACCAGGTCGGGGTAGGAGCCCAGGCTCGCGGTGTTGAGGAAGCACCGCGTCCGCATGACCGCACCGGACTTGGGGTCGGCGCCGTGGCCGGGGTGCACGTCGATCAGGCCGAGGTCGACGGCCACCGCCTCGCCTGCGCCGGTGGCGTCCACAGCTTCCTGCAGGTCATAGACGCCGACGTCGCGGGCGAAGTGGTTCAGCGTGCCGGTCGGCACCACCACCAGCGGCAGGTGCCCGCGCCCGGCGACCGCCGCTGCCGCCGCCACCGAGCCGTCGCCGCCCGCCACGCCGATGGCCCGCACCCAGCCGTCGCGGGCGGTGGCCGCTTCGTCGAGCTGCTCGTCGAGGTCCCGGTCCGGGACGGCGCGCACCACGACGGCGGCGGGGAACGCGGCCTCGAGGTCGTCGGCTGGGTCGTAGTCGGGGTCGCCGGAGCGCTGATTGCAGACCAGCACCAGGCCTTTGCCGCGGGGAAGCTCCGGGGCGGCGTCGAGGGGGCGGGCGCGGGCCTCGTCGGTACGCCGGACCGGCCACCACCGACGGGTCGCCAGTGCCACCCCTGTGCCCAGTGCCGCGCCCGCGACCACATCCGACGCCCAGTGCACGCCGACGTGCACGCGTGAGTACGCCACCGACGCCGCGAGCGGTGCGATGGCCAGGCCGAGCTTGGGGCTCTCCAGCGCCACCGCTGTGGCGAACGCCGCCGCAGACGCCGCGTGCCCGGACGGGAACGACGAGGACGTGGGCGGGTTGTCGATCGTGTGGTAGGCGGGCAGCTCCGCGGCGGCCGGTCGCCGCCGCGGAAGCAGCGGCTTCAGCAGGGCGTTCGCGGTGGCGCTGGCCCCGGCGATCGCGATCACCCCGCGCATCGACGCCTTCCGGCTCGCCCCGCGTCTGCCCGCGAGCAACACGGCGATCGCGAACCACAGCAGGCTGTGGTCCGCCGCGACGGACAGGCCCTTCATGGCGGTATCGATCCCCGAAGGGGGCATGGAGGAGATCGCCCGGGACACGGCGAGGTCCGCGTCGTTCACGTCGTCGGCGGCCCGCCGGATCCAGGGGAGCACACCAGTGACCCTACGGCCCGGGTGCGCGATACCGACATCCTGCAACTCACCACGTTCGCCGTCGGGCTGTTCGTCGGCCTCGTCGGGCCAAGACCTCGTACGCGCGCACGCCAGGGCAGTCTTCACCGCGCTCGCCCGGCAGCTACCCGACCTCCGGCGCGCCCGGGACCACGAGGCCGAGTTCACGTGCGAGATCGGCCTCCACGGCCTCCTGACGCTGCCAGTCGAGTGGAAACCAGATGCGACAGCGTCGAAAGGGCGGTCACAGCGCTGACACGATCGGGCCGTGTCCGCTTACGCTTGCGGGATGCAGCGGCGGATCTATGGTGTCGAGACCGAGTTCGGGGTCACGTGCACCTTCCACGGACAGCGGCGCCTCTCGCCCGACGAGGTGGCTCGCTACCTCTTCCGCCGGGTGGTCTCGTGGGGTCGATCGTCGAACGTCTTTCTGCGCAACGGCGCCCGCCTGTACCTGGACGTCGGCAGCCACCCCGAGTACGCCACGGCCGAGTGCGACTCGCTCACCCAGCTCGTGGCCCACGACAAGGCCGGTGAGCGGATCCTCGAGGACCTCCTCATCGACGCCGAGCGCAGGCTCGTCGACGAGGGCATCGGCGGCGACATCTACCTGTTCAAGAACAACACCGACTCCGCGGGCAACTCCTACGGCTGCCACGAGAACTACCTCGTCGCCAGGGCAGGCGAGTTCTCCCGGATCGCCGACGTACTGCTTCCGTTCCTCGTGACCCGGCAGCTGATCTGCGGGGCGGGCAAGGTGCTGCAGACCCCGCGAGGGGCCGTGTACTGCCTCTCGCAGCGCGCCGAGCACATCTGGGAGGGTGTCTCCAGCGCCACCACCCGCTCGCGGCCCATCATCAACACCCGCGACGAACCGCACGCCGACGCCGAGCGCTACCGCCGCCTGCACGTGATCGTGGGCGACTCCAACATGTCCGAGGTCACCACCCTGCTCAAGGTCGGCTCGGCCACCCTGGTGCTGGAGATGATCGAGGCGGGTGTCCAGTTCCGCGACTTCACCCTCGACAACCCGATCCGCGCGATTCGCGAGATCAGCCACGACCTGACCGGGCGGCGCACCGTCCGGCTCGCCGGTGGGCGGGAGGCGAGCGCGCTCGACATCCAGCGCGAGTACTACGCCCGCGCCGTCGAGCACGTGGCCGCCCGCGGCAGCGCCGACCCGACGACCCAGCGGGTGCTCGACCTGTGGGGCCGCACCCTCCACGCCGTCGAGAGCCAGGACCTGTCGATGATCGACCGCGAGATCGACTGGGCGATCAAGCACCGGATCGTCGAGCGCTACCGCGAGCGCAACGACATGGACCTGGCCAACCCGCGCATCGCGCAGCTGGACCTCGCCTACCACGACATCCGCCGCGGCCGCGGCCTGTTCGACCTGCTGCAGCGCAAGGGCATGGTCGACCGGGTCACCGACGACGGCGAGATCGAGGCCGCGAAGGACACCCCGCCCCAGACCACGAGGGCGAAGCTCCGCGGCGACTTCATCGCCGCCGCTCAGGCCGCCGGCCGCGACTTCACCGTCGACTGGGTGCACCTCAAGCTCAACGACCAGGCCCAGCGCACCGTGCTGTGCAAAGACCCGTTCCGGTCGGTCGACGAGCGGGTGGACCGCCTCATCGCCTCGCTGTAGGCGCGAGTCGCGGGACGCTAGGAGCCCTATGGCTCGCCGAACATGCGGGCGCGCAGCTCGGCGAGCGTGTCCTGCACCGCGGGGGAGGTGACGCTCTCGTCGTTGCGCCCCGGTTCGATGCCGAGGGCGCGTAGAAGCGCCGCGGCGGGCACCGCAGGGTCGCCGGCGTCGCCGAGCACGGGGTGCAACCCGCTGTCGGCGAGGTGATGGAAGACCAGGTTGACCACGGTCCACGGGTTGAACGTCTCGACGGGTTCGTCCACTGCTGCCTCCCGATCGCGGGCTTCGAGCTTCCGCGCGTCGCCCCGCGACGGTCAAGACCACCGGTGTCGCAAGGTGAGACACCGGAGGGTTGCGCCCGGTCGGCCACGGCGCGGCCCGCGCCGGTCGTACGATGCCGACGTGTCCTCCGCACGGGCCGAGCGTCTGGTGAACCTGGTGCTCTGCCTGCTGTCCACCCGGCAGTTCCTCACGGCCGAGCGCATCAGGCAGATCGTGCCCGGCTATGCCGATGCGCGCGGGGACGAGGCGTTCTTCCGGATGTTCGAGCGCGACAAGAACGAGCTGCGGGAGCTGGGTGTCCCGCTGGAGACCGGGCGCCTGTCGAGCTTCGACACCGTCGACGGCTACCGCATCGCCCGCCAGGACTACGAGCTGGGCGACATCGACCTGGAGCCCGACGAGGCCGCCGCCGTCGCGCTCGCGGCCCGGCTGTGGGACTCGCCCGAGCTCGCCACCCCGGCCCACGGCGCCCTGGTCAAGCTGCGGGCCGCAGGTGTCGAGGTCGACGAGGACCAGGGCCGCGTACAGCCGCGGGTCCGGGCCACCGACCCGGCGTTCGCGCCGCTGCTGGCCGCCGTCCGCGAGGGGCGCGCCGTCACGTTCAAGCATCAGCGCGGCGGGGTCGGCGGGCCCGTGCAGCGCCGCACGGTGGAGCCGTGGGGAGTGATCTCCTGGCGCGGGCGCTGGTACCTCGCGGGCCACGACCGCGACCGCAAGGCCCCGCGCTCGTTCCGCGTCTCGCGGATCATGGAGCCGGTCACGCCGGTCGGGCCGGCCCGCGCGGTCACCGTGCCGGACGGGGTGGACCTGATGGGCATGGTGCGCGTCGGCGTCGAGCCGCCGCCCGTCAGCGAGACCGCGCGGGTGTGGGTGGCCGACGGGCGCGCCAACGGCCTCCGCCGCCTCGGCACGGTCGTCGGGCGGCGCACCCACCGCGGGCGCGCAGGCGACGAGCTGGAGCTGGGCCTGCGCAACGTCGACACGCTCGCCCGCTGGCTCGCAGGCCACGGCCCCGACGTCGTCGCGCTGGGGCCGGGCCGCCTGGTCGAGGCCGTGCGGGCCAACTGGGCGGCGTCCGCGGCGAACCACGCCGAGCAGGACCAGGCGGACCGCGCCGAGCCGCTGGCCCGCACGTGAGCACCGGAGGGGTCACCGAGCGGCTCCCGCGGCTGCTCTCACTCGTGCCCTATCTGCTCGCGCGGCCCGGCATCCCGGTGGCCGAGGCCGCCGCCGACTTCGGGATCTCCGAGAAGCAGTTCCGCCGTGACCTCGAGCTGCTCTGGATGTGCGGGCTACCCGGCTACGGGCCAGGCGACCTCATCGACCTGTCGTTCGCGGGCGACACCGTCACCGTCACCCACGACGCCGGGATGCGCCGTCCGCTGCGGCTCACCACGGCCGAGGCCACCGCGCTGCTCGTGGCGCTCCGCACGCTCGCCGACGTGCCGGGCGTGGTCGACACGGCCGCGGTGCGGCGCGCCACCGCGAAGGTCGAGCGGGCCGTCGGCGACGCGGGCCTCGGTGGCGTAGCCGTCGACCTCACGCCGGAGGAGGCCGAGGCGACCGCCGCCGTGCGCGCGGCGCTCGTCGCGGGCCGAGCCATGCGGATCGTCTACTACACCGCGGGCCGCGACGCCGTCTCCCAGCGCACGATCGACCCCATGCGGCTGCTGATCGTCGAGGGTCGCGGCTACCTGGAGGCGTGGTGCCGCCGGGCCGAGGCGGTGCGCCTGTTCCGGCTGGACCGGGTGGAGGACGTCGAGGTGCTCGACGAGCCCGCGGCCCCGCCTGCGGACGCCGAGCCCACCGACGTCTCCGAGGGGCTCTTCCGGCCGAGCGCCGAGCATCGCTCCGCCGTGCTGCTGCTTCAGCGCGAGGCGCGATGGGTGGCCGAGTACTACCCCGTGGACGAGGTCGTGGAGCTCGACGGCGAGCGGCTGCGGGTGCTGCTGCGCTACGGGGACCCAGCGTGGCTGGTGCGGCTGGTGCTCGGTCTCGGCGGCGGGGCCCGGCTGCTTCAGCCGCCGGAGCTGGTGGCCGAGGTCGGCAGGCGAGCGCGTGCGGCGCTGGAGGCGTCCGACGGGGAGAGGGATCATGGCTGAGGCCGTGGCACTGGTGACGCTCGGCATCGGGGTCGTGCTGCTGGTGATCGTCGTGGTCAGCACGCTGCGGCCGCTACGCCGGCTCCGCCGCGCCGGCGAGGCGATGCGCGAAGCGTTGCAGGAACGGGCGACGAGCCTGCGTGCACTTCGCAACGCCAGGAAGCGGCCAGATGACGCGCGGGGAACCGGCCGGTAGCCGCTTGCCAGTCACAGACGACGCGCTGGTGGAGCGGCGTACACTTCGGGCGACTTGACGACGGCGGAAGGACGAGAACCATGCCGAGCCTCGGCGGCTGGGAGTTCGTGATCCTCATCGGGATCCTGGTGCTGTTGTTCGGCGCCAAGCGGCTTCCTGACATGGCACGCTCCATCGGACAGTCCGCCCGCGTGTTCAAGGGCGAGATGAAGGGCATGAAGGGCGACGACGCGGCGAAGGCGGAGCCCCCGCCCGCCCAGACGCCCGCGCCGCCCGCCGCGCTCCCGTCCACGCAGGTGCAGCAGACCCCGGCGGAACCGGCCAAGCAGGACGCCCCTGCAGCGCCCCCGCGGGTCAGCCAGCCGGGTTCCGGCAGCAGCGGGCAGTAACCGCGCACAGTGGCCCGGTTCTCGCTGCGTCGGGGCGGAAGGCGGCCGAAGAACCCCGACGGCACCATGTCGCTCGTCGAGCACCTCTACGAGCTCCGCACCCGCCTCGCGATCGCGCTGATCGCGATCGCCGTCACCACTGTCGTCGGCTACATCTGGTACGAGGTGTCCTTCTTCGGGTTGCCCAGCCTCGGTGAGCTGCTGAAGGAGCCGTACTGCGCCATCCCGGCCACGTCGCGCGGGCAGTTCAGCGCGGACCCCAACGCGTGCACCCTGCTCGCGACCGGTCCGTTCGACCAGTTCAACCTGCGCCTGCGAGTCGCCATGACCGTCGGTGTCGTGCTGGCCTGCCCGGTGTGGCTCTACCAGATCTGGGGTTTCATCACCCCCGGCCTGTACGACAAGGAGCGGCGCTACGCGCTGAGCTTCGTGTCGGCGGCCAGTGTGCTGTTCGTCGCCGGGGCTGTGCTGGCATACCTGGTGATCACCCAGGGCCTCGCCTTCCTGCTCTCCATCGGCGACTCGGTGCAGACGACGGCGCTGACGGGCGAGTACTACTTCAGTTTCGTCATCGCGCTGCTGATCATCTTCGGGGTCAGTTTCGAGATCCCGCTGCTCGTCGTGATGCTCAACCTCGTCGGGATTCTCACCTACGCGAAGCTCAAGGCGTGGCGGCGGGGGATCATCTTCGGGCTCTTCGCGTTCGCGGCCGTCGCGACGCCGGGCCAGGACCCGTTCTCCATGATCGCGCTGGCCTCCGCGCTGGTGGTGCTGTTCGAGATCGCGATCCAGATCGCCCGGATCAACGACCGCAGGCGGGCGCGCAAGCGCGCCGCCGAGGGCTGGGACGACCTGGATCCGGACAGCCCGAGCCCGATCGACACCACGCCGAGCCAGATCGACACGACCCCGAGCCGGGTCGACGAGCCGGAGCACGTGCCGACCGTCGCGCCCGAGAAGCCGCGCCTCGACGACGTCACCTGATCCGCCCCGGTCCCGCCGCCGCGCCCCGGCGGTACCGGGTCAGACCAGAAGGTCGGTGGCGCGGTGCTCCGGCCCGACACCGTCAACGAGCACGGCCGGCCCCACCGAGTTGTCCAGCCGCAGCGGCAGGATCTCCCGGTAGGCGGACGAGTCGTACCAGCCCTCGGCCTGCTCGCGGCTCGGGAACGCGATGACGATGAGGTGCCCGGGGAACTCGCCCTCGAGCACCTGCGGCGCGGCGCCGTGCACCACGAACCTCCCGCCGAACGGTTCCAGCGTCGCGTCGATCCGCTGCAGGTACTCGACGATCGCCGGCCCGAACGTCACCGACTGCATGTGCGCCACCGCGTAGGTCGTCATCGTGGGTCCTCCCCATCAGGGCCGGTCGGTCACCGGCGCCGTGGGACCACCTTCTCCGGCGCTATCGGTGCCGGTCGATGACGTCGGGGGTAATGCGCCGGCGTCGGTCCGCAGCAGCCGCCAGACCGCCAGCGCCTGAGCGGACGCGGACGGGCGCCCGCCCGGTGCGGCGGCCGCCGCGCCGAGGCGGAGCCGCACCTGCGGATGAGCAGCGCCATGTCCCCGGCCTACGCGGGCGAGGTCTCCTTAGGCGCTCAGCCGGCGGCCCGCCACTCCCTGATCAGCTCGCCCTTGCCCTCGACCATCACCGCGCCGGGCTGGACCCGCACGGACCACGGGTCCAGACGCAGCGCGGCGAACGCGGGGGACAGCGGTCCGTCCCAGGCGGGCACGATGGCCGGGTCGTAGCCCACGGGCTCGGGGGCGGTGCGGAAGAGCTCCCAGAGCCAGGTGCGCCTCTCGTCGTCGGTGAGCAGCGTGGCAGCACAGTGGGCCGTGGCAACATCGTGGGACGGGTGCCAGTAGGTCAACGAGACGTACGGGTTGGCGCCGAGGTGCGCGACCTTCGTCTTCGTCGGGCTGGTGCCCACCCACCCGACGAGCTGCTCACCGTCCCACTCCCAAATGGGGTGCAGGATCCGGGTCCAGGGCCGCCCACCGGGGTCGACGGTGGCCACGGTCGCCCAGACGATCCGGTGCGCCATCTCGACGAACTCCGGGGCGGTCTCGGGCAGCGAGTTCGGCATGCCGGGGATCTTGCCACTGCTGTGTGAGCGGCCACTCCCGGTGACCCGGGCGACCATGTGGAAACCTGGAGCCGTGGCCACCAGCCAGCCCGCTCCCGCGGAGGCGTACGCCGCCGCCAAGAACCGCGCCGCACGTCCCCGCCTCACAGAGTTCGTCCAGAGCCTCCCGTTCGAGATCGACGGGTTCCAGCACAGCGCCTGCTCAGCCCTGGAGGAGGGCCACGGCGTGCTCGTGTGCGCCCCCACCGGTGCCGGGAAGACGGTCGTGGGCGAGTTCGCCGTGCACCTCGCCCTCGCCCAGGGGCTCAAGTGCTTCTACACCACACCGATCAAGGCGTTGTCGAACCAGAAGTACGCCGACCTGGTCGAGCGCCACGGGGCCGACGCTGTCGGCCTGCTCACCGGCGACACGGTGATCAACGGGGACGCGCAGGTGGTGGTGATGACCACCGAGGTGCTGCGCAACATGATCTACTCCGGTTCGCGCCAGCTGGACCAGCTGGGCTACGTCGTGATGGACGAGGTGCACTACCTCGCCGACCGTTTCCGCGGCGCCGTGTGGGAGGAGGTCATCCTCCAGCTGCCTGAGCACGTCTCGCTGGTGAGCCTGTCGGCCACCGTGAGCAACGCCGAGGAGTTCGGCGACTGGCTGGTCACCGTGCGCGGCGACACCACCGTGGTCGTCGAGGAGCACCGTCCGGTGCCGCTGTGGCAGCACATGATGGTCGGCAACCGCATGTTCGACCTGTTCGCGGGCGAGGATGCCGAAGGCGAGCTGCAGGTCGACCCCGACCTCGTCCGTCACTCGCGCGAGCTGGACCGGCAGAGCTCCATGACGCAATGGGACCGCGGCGGCCGCGGACGGGGGCGGTCCGGCGCGCCGCGACGCACCGGGTTCCGCCCGCCGTCGCGCACCACCGTCATCGACCGCCTCGACCGCGAGAGCCTGCTCCCCGCCATCACGTTCGTGTTCAGCCGTGCCGGGTGCGACGCCGCTGTCGGGCAGTGCGTCCGCGCCGGCCTGCGGCTCACCACCGAGGACGAGGCCGCCGAGATCCGGCGGACGGTCGAGCGGCGCACGGCCGATCTGCCGCAGGCCGATCTCGCCGTCCTGGGCTACTGGGAGTGGCGGGAGGCGCTGGAGCGCGGGATCGCCGCCCACCACGCCGGGATGCTGCCCGCGTTCAAGGAGACGGTCGAGGAGCTGTTCGTCCGCGGCCTCGTGCGGGCGGTGTTCGCCACCGAGACGCTGGCGCTCGGCATCAACATGCCGGCCCGCACGGTCGTGCTCGAGCGGCTGGTCAAGTTCAACGGTGAGGCGCACGTCGAGCTGACCCCCGGCGAGTACACCCAGCTCACGGGGCGCGCCGGCAGGCGGGGCATCGACGTCGAGGGGCACGCCGTCGTCGTGTGGCAGCCCGGTGTGGACCCGGAGCAGGTCGCCGGCCTGGCCTCCACCCGCACCTACCCGCTGCGCAGCTCGTTCCGGCCCGGCTACAACATGGCCGTCAACCTCGTGGGCCGGCTCGGCACCGAGGCCGCCCGCGAGCTGCTGGAGCAGTCGTTCGGCCAGTTCCAGGCCGACCGCTCGGTCGTCGGGCTGGCGCGCCGGATCGAGCGCAACGCGGAGGCGCTCGCCGGCTACGAGAAGTCGCTCGAGTGCCACCTCGGCGACTTCCGCGAATACGCGGCGCTGCGCAGGCGGGTCTCCGACCGGGAGAAGGTGCTCTCCCGGGAGGGCGTGGCCGAGCGCAGGGACGCCGCGGCCGAGTCGCTGCGCGCGCTCCGCCCCGGTGACGTCATCGCTGTGCCGGGCGGGCGGCGCGCCGGCCTCGCCGTCGTGCTCGACCCGGGGCTGGACTCCGGCTCCGATCCCCGTCCGCTGGTGCTCAGCGAGGACCGGTGGGCGGGCCGGCTCTCCGCGGCCGACTTCCCGGTCCCCGTCGAGCCGCTCGGACGGATGCGGCTGCCGAAGCACGTCGACCACCGCGCCCCGCGGGTTCGCCGGGACCTGGCGTCGTCGCTGCGCAACACCGGAATCGTCGCCCCCGCCACCGAGCGGCGCAGGAGCCGCGGCGGCCACGTGGACGACCCAGAGCTCGCGAGCCTGCGACGCGCGCTGCGGGCCCACCCGTGCCACGGGTGCGACGACCGCGAGGCCCACGCCCGATGGGCCGACCGGTACGCGCGGCTGGAGCGCGAGACCGAGCAGCTGCGGCAGAAGGTGCGGGCGACCACGCACTCGCTGGCGAGAGCGTTCGACCGGATCAGGGCGCTGCTTGCGGAGCGGGGCTACCTCGACAGCGACGAGGTCACCGAGCACGGCCAGCGGCTCGCGCGGCTGTGGGGCGAGTCGGACCTGCTCGCGGCGGAGTGCCTGCGCCACGGCGTGTGGGAGGGGCTCGCCCCAGCGGACCTGGCGGCCGTCGTGTCCGCGCTGGTCTACGAGTCGCGGCGGGACAACGGGCCGATGCCGCGGGTGCCGTCGGGGCCGGTGTCAGAGGCGCTGGCGGGCACGGTGCGGCTGTGGGCGGAGCTGGAGGGCGACGAGCGCCGGCACCGGGTCGACCGCACTCGTGAGCCGGACCTCGGGTTCGCCTGGCCGATGCACCGCTGGGCCCGCGGGGAGTCGCTGTCGGCGGTGCTCACGGCCGCGGAGGAGAACGGCGTGGAGCTGTCCGCGGGCGATTTCGTGCGCTGGACCCGTCAGGTGCTCGACCTGCTCGACCAGGTCGCCGGGGTGGCCGGGCGGGGGAATTCGGTGGGACGCGCCGCCGCTGAGGCCGTGACTGCGATCCGGCGCGGGGTGGTCGCCGCCGGTACCGCCTGACGGTCTCCTGGCGGTGCCTTCCGGTCGCGGTCCTGCCCGGCTCCGCGTCGTGTCGGACGCTGTGCTTTGATCGCCGAACCGCACGTCTTCGGGGAACGTCGGCGATGAGCGATTTCGCGAGCGGATCATCGGCACAGCGCCCTCCCCGAAGCGCCGGGTGAGCGCAGCGAGGGAGAGCGATGAGCACGCCCCACCCACAGGGTCCGAATCCGCCGCACGGTGCGCCGGAGCCTCCCGAAGAGCAGCCCACGTGGGGGCAGCAGCCGCCGGGTGGTTGGGGTCAGCCGCAGCACCCGCAGCAGCCTGCCCAGCCCCCGCTGTGGAACAGCGAGGACACGCGTGACGTCCCCCAGCTGGGCGGCCGGCAGCCCATGTGGGACGACGAGGAGACCCGCGCCGTGCCCCAGCAGGGGGTCCCACCGGCCGGCCAGCAGGGCCGGGACGTCGAGCAGACCAAGGACGTGCCGCAGCTTGGCGGCCACCAGGCGTGGAGCGTCGACCAGACAACTGCGGTGCATCAGTCCCAGCCGCACCAGTCCCAGGTGCCCCAATCCCACCCGCAGCAGGGCCGGCCCCAACAGAGCCAGCCGCAGCAGGCCCACCAGCCGCAAGCCCACCAGCCGCAAGCCCACCAGCCGCAGTCGCAGGCGTCCCAGCCGCAGCAGGCGCAGTCTCCCGCGCAGGGCCAGCCCCCGCAGGGTGACCAGGGCCAGCCGGTCCAGGGCCAGGGCGCCCAGCCGGCCGCCGCTCCGGTACCCGGCGGGCAGCCTTACGCCTCCCCTCAGCCCCACTACGGGGCGCACCAGCACACGCAGCCGCAGCAGCAGTACACCCAGCCCGGCCAGCCGGCCGCGTACGGGCAGCAGCAGCCGTACCCGGCCCAGCAACAACCCCAGTACGGGCAGCCGGTCCAGGGCCAGGCGTCCCAGCACGGCCAGAACGCGTGGGCGCAGCCGCAGTACGGGCAGCAGCCCCAGTACGGCCAACAGCCGGGCCAACAGCCCGGCCAGCCGCAGCAGTCGCTGTTCGCCCAGCCCACCACACAGGTGCCTACGCAGCCGGGCCAATCTCAGCCGGGCCAATCTCAGCAGGGCCAACCCCAGTACGGGCAGTCCGCGTACGGCCAGCAGCAGCAGTTCGGCGGCCCATCCGGCCAACCCGGCCAACCCGGCCGGCCGGCGTACGGGCAGCCCGAGCAGGGACGGCAGGGGTGGTCCGGGCAGCCGGAGGCTCCTCAGTGGAACCAGGGCTACCCGTCGCTGCCGGATGCGTCGGCGGGTGGCAAGCGGAAGCTGCCGATGCCGTTGATCATCGGTGGCGGGGTGGTGGTCGTCGCGCTCGCCGTGGTCGGCGTGCTCGGGTTCGTCACGCCCGGGTTCTTCATGTCGCGCGTGTTCGACAGGGCCGCCGTGGAGCAGGGTGTGGCGCAGGTGCTCACCCAGGACTACGGGATCGCCAACGTGGGTGGGGTCGCGTGCGCCGAGGGCATCCCGGTGCGGGCGGGCTCGTCGTTCGAGTGTGACGCCTCGATCGACGGCCAGCCGGTGCGCGTACCGATCCAGATCACCACGGACCAGGGGAACTACGAGGTCGGGCGCCCCGCCTGAGCCGACGGTGAACTCGGTGTCGCGGGGCTGCCCGATCGGGCAACATCACCACCTGTGAGCCACGACGTCCGCACCCTCGCCACCGACGAGTTCGTCGCCGCGAACGCGCTGTTCGCAGCGGCCATCCACCGCGGCCCCACGCCGGAGGCCCAGCACCCACGGGTCCTGGCCTCCTACAGCCCCGGTCGCGCGCTGGGCGTGCACGAGGACGGGGCGCTGGTCGCGACGGCGACGTCGTTCCCGAGCGAGACCCTGGTGCCCGGCGGGGCGGTGCTCCCGGTGGCCGCCGTCACCCGCGTCGGCGTCCGGGCCGACCACACGCGACGGGGCCTGCTGACCGCGATGATGCGGGCCCAGCTCGACGACGTCGCCGAGCGCGGTGAACCGCTGGCGACGCTGCGGGCGAGCGAGGCCCGGATCTACGGGCGGTTCGGCTACGGGGTCGCCACCCGCGGCCGCAGCGTCCGCGTCCGGGCCGACCGGGAGCCGCTGCGGCCGGGTGCCCCGCTGGATGGCTCCGTGCGAATGCTGGAGCGCCAGGACGTCGTGCCCACGCTGCGCAAGGTGCACGAGAACATTGCGCTGCGCCGCACCGGCGGCATGACCCGCACCGAGGCCTGGTGGCGGGGTTTCGTGGAGCGCCGGATCGACGACGGCGAGCACATCATCGCCGCCTTGCACACCGGCCGCGACGGCGACGACGGGCTCGCCGTCGCGTTCGTCGGCGAGTCCACGGGCGGGTTCGCGGGTCGCACGCTCGCCCTCACCGACCTGCACGCCGCCGACGTCAGTGCCACGGCGGCACTGTGGCGGTTCCTGCTCAGTGTCGATCTCGTGGGTGCGGTGCAGGCCGACCTGCGCCCGCTGGACGAGCCGCTGGAACTCCTGCTGACCGACCCGAGGGCGTGCGTCGTCACCGGGCAGGACGACGAGACGTGGCTGCGGCTCGTCGACGTGCCGGCGGCGCTGGCCGCGCGCAGCTACGGCACCGCGGAGCCGTTGCTGCTCGCCGTGCACGACCCCTTCCTGGAGCGCAACGCGGGTGTGTACCGCATCGCGGACGGGTCGGCCGAGCGCGTAGGCCCGCTCGGTGGCCCGGTGCACCCGGATCTGGAGTGCAGCGCGGCGGCGCTCTCGATGGTGTATCTCGGCGACCGGGTCCCCTCCGAGCTGGTGGGCACGGGCTGGTGGCAGGTGAACGACGCCGCGGCGGTACCGCGGGCCGACGCCGCGTTCGCGACGGCGGAGACGCCGTGGTGCGGCACGTTCTTCTGACGGGCCCGTCAGAGCAGGTCCTCGAGCAGCCGCGGCTCGCCCGACGACATCACGTTGAGCTGCCGCCGCGCCGCGCCGGCGCCCGAGCGGTATCCGCCCGTCGGCCACTCGTTGCAGCACCGGGGTCACCAGTCCGACGGCCACGCCCACCGCTGTGAGCCGCAGAAGCTGCGGGACCGCTTCGGTGCCGAGCACGACCGACGCGACACCGACGCCGACCGCGAAGGCCGCCGCGGCGAGGATCACGAGCCCGAGGATGCGCTGTTCCGGCACACCACGGACGACCCCGTACCGGGCCTGGCGGTTGGGGTCTACCCGGCGGCCTTCGCGAGAGCGGCAGTGAGCCGCTCGATCGAGCTGCCGATGCCCCACCGTTCGGCGAGCGCGGCGAGCCGGTCGGGGTCGGCCGGAGTGGCCGGGAGCGTGTCGGGACGGTCGAGCCGCACGGGTGCGTCGAGCGCGACCCGAACCACGGGCTCCACCACAGCGAGGTAGGGCGCAGCGGCGGCGAGCTTGCTGCGCACCGGCGGGCTGAGTCGGGTGTCGGCGCGGTTGGTGATCGCGGTGCGCAACTCGTCCCACGAACCGAACCGCCCGACGAGGGTGGCGGCGGTCTTCGCGCCGATCCCGGCAACGCCGGGCAGCCCGTCGGAGGGGTCGCCGCGCAGCATCGCCATCTCCGCGTACGCCTCGCCCGCCCGGCCGGCGGGCACCCCGTACTTCTGCGACACGTCGATGGGCCCGAGGTGCTCGGCCTTCGCGAGCCCGCGCCCGACGTACAACAGCCGGACGGGGACGGGCTCGTCCCGAACGATCTGCATGAGGTCGCGGTCGCCGCTCACGGCGAGCACGGGGTCGATGCGTTCGCCCCCGGCCAGCGTGCCGATCACGTCGTCGGCCTCGTAACCCTCGGCGCCGCCGGTGGCGATCCCGGCCGCGGCCAGCACCTCGAGGAGCACGGGCACCTGGGGTGCGAGCGCGTCGGGCACGATCTCCGGGAGCCCGGCCGGTGCCACGTCAGGCTCACCGGGCACCCGGTGCGCCTTGTAGGAGGGCAGCGCCTCCACGCGGAACGCGGGGCGCCAGTCCAGGTCGAGGCATGCGACGAGCCGGGAGGGGCGTCGCTCGCTCACCAGCCGGGCGACCATGTCGGTGAACCCGCGCACCGCGTTGACCGGGGACCCGTCCGGCGCCGTGATCGACTCGGGCACGCCGAAGAAGGCCCGGAAGTACAGGCTCGCGGAGTCCAACAGCATCAGCGACGGCGCAGGCGGGGTCACGGTTCGACAGCTTGCCGGAATACCCTGCTGGGCATGACACCGGCCGTTCCCACCACGCTGCTCGCCGACCGCCTCCGCCGCGCCGGCGAGGTGGCGGCTGCCCAGGACACCGACCTCCTGCTCGTCACTCCCGGCACCGACCTGCGCTACCTCATCGGTGCCGACGGCTCCTCCCACGAGCGGCTCACCTGCCTCGTGCTCCCCGCCGCCGGCCACCGGGCCCCGCCCGCACTCGTCGTCCCCCGCCTCGAGGCGCCCGGCTATGCGGGCCTCGACCTCGAAGGGCTAGGTGTCGAAGTCGTCACCTGGCAGGACGGGGAGGACCCGTATCTGCTGGTCAGCGACCTGGCCGGCGGCCCGACACGGGTCTCGGTCGTCGACTCGATGGCCGCGGCGCACGTCTTCGGGCTGCGCGAGGCGCTGCCCGAGGCGAAGCAGTACCTCGCCGGGCCGGTGCTGCGCGAGCTGCGGATGCGCAAGGACGCCGCCGAGGTGGCGGAGCTGCGCGCCGCGGGCGCGGCGATCGACCGCGTCCACGCGCGGATGGGAGAGTTCCTCAAGGCCGGCCGCACCGAAGAGCAGGTGGGTGCCGACATTGCCGCCGCGATCGTCGCCGAGGGCCACACGAGGGCCGAGTTCGTGATCGTCGGCTCCGGCCCGAACGGCGCGAGCCCGCACCACGACGTGTCCGGACGCGTGATCGAGAGCGGCGACGTCGTCGTGATCGACATCGGCGGCCCGCTGCCCAGTGGTTACAACTCCGACTGCACCCGCACCTACGCCGTCGGCGCGGAGCCGCCCGCGGCGATCCGCGAGGCGTACGCCGTGCTGCAGGACGCCCAGGAGCGCGCGGTCGCCGCGGTGCGCCCGGGTGTGACCGCCGAGCAGGTCGACGCCGCCGCGCGCGAGCCGATCACGGTGGGCGGGCTGGGTGAGCGGTTCGTGCACCGCACCGGCCACGGCATCGGGCTCGACGTACACGAGGACCCCTACATCGTCGCCGGCAACGCACTCGATCTGGAGCCGGGCATGGCGTTCAGCGTGGAGCCGGGCGTCTACCTCGACGGCGAGTGGGGCGCGCGCATCGAGGACATCGTCGTGGTCACCGACAGTGGCTGCGAGCGCCTGAACCAGCGGCCCCGCGAGCTCGTGGTCCTGTGACGCTGGTGCAGAGGCCGACGCTGGTGCAGAGGCCGACGCTGGTGCTCTGAGCAGCAACCGCTACGCGGCCGGGGCCGTCGCCGCAGGCGCCGGCTCCAGGTGCGTCCGGCCGTCGCTGCCCGCCACGCAGGCGGCAGCGGCGGTCCCGCCGCGCACGAAGTCGCCGACGCACCGCCCCATCTCCGCGTGCGCAGCCGCCGTCGGGTGGAACGACTCCTGGGCCAGGTGGTAGCCGAGCGCGTCGAGGCCGCCGTAGACCAGCGCGTCGGGCGCGACAGTGATGCGCTGCTGCCACTCCGCGCTGCGCACGCGTTTCGTGCAGGCCTCGTAGCCCTCGGTGGCCCGGGCCATGTCGAGGAACCGGGCGCCGGTGGCCGCGGCCACGCGATGGATCGTCGCGGACAGCGCGGGGAACAGCACCGTACGGCCCCAGCCGGCGTCCGGCCTGCTGTACGGGCAGCCGAGCGCGGCCTGCAGCGGGAGCATGTGCTCGGTGATGGGTGCGGAGTAGGAGGCGAGCACAAGCTCGTAGCGGGACTCGGGGTAGCCCGCCCGGCGCATGGCCTCCCGCACGTCCCGCACGGCCGCCTCGACCTTGGGTGCCGTGGCCGCCATGCGCTGGGGCACGAGCGGGTCGAGGGTCTGCCGGCAGGGCGGCTCGCGCGGGTCGATGAACGCGCGGATGCAGGCGATGCCGGTGCCGGTGATGGCGGCGTCGTCATTGGCGCCGACCTGCAGGATCACCGTGGTGACGCGGTTGGTGCGCGCCACCTGCACCAGCCGTTCCGCCTGTGAGCCCTCGGTGTGCTGCACGGCGGAGCCGAACCGGACCTGCGTGGTGTCGGCGCCGGAGCACGCGAGGTTGACCGAGGTCTGCGCGAGCCCGGTGCGGTGCGCGTAGGCGTGGACGGAGCGGTGGCACCAGTTCCCGTTCTCTCCGCGGGTGCCCTGCTCGTAGTCGCCCGCGCCCTCGCCGGCGGCCGCGCTGTCGCCCAGCACCACGACGGCTGTGGGTGGCTGCGTTGCCGCGGCCGGCGCAGCGACCGCGGGCGGAGCGGCGACCATCGCGGCGGCCGCGGCGGCAACGACCAGGACCAGCACGGAGCGGACGCGCGTCACACAGTGGACGGTAAGGGGCGGGCCGTGCCCTGACCATGGCGTTCGCCGATGCCTGCCGATCGTCCGTAGCCATCGCCCGGGGGGGAGCACGCCGTGGTCACGCACCGCGAGCGCCGTCAGCCCTCCGGACGGGAGATCGCTGTGCGCGGGGAGTGCCTCGCCGCGGCACGCGCCGGGCGCCCACGGCTCGTTGTGCCGGGGAGAGCCGGGGATCGGCAAGACGCGGCTCGCCAGTCTTCGCCCCAGGGGGCACCGGTTCGCGCACGACCTCGCGCGCGACGCTGAGAATCACGGCGGAGCGGATCGGGTCTTTGGCCTGCCTGCCCAGGGGGAACCTCAGGGTCGTATCCGGGTGTTTCCGGAGTACTCGCCGCTCGTGCCGGAGCACAGTGGTCATCAGCGGCGAGGTTCGCCGCTGTGGAAGGAGCCCTGAGGTGGCATCGACGACCCTGACCCGCCCGCAGCACGGGAAGGTCATCGCCGGCGTCTGCGCCGGTCTCGCCGAGCGCTTCGGCTGGAACCCGCAGGTGGTCCGGCTGGCGTTCCTGCTCTCGTGCCTGCTGCCCGGCCCGCAGTTCCTGATCTACATCGTGCTGTGGATCATGATGCCGAAGCGCCCCTACTGATCGTCGCGGCGTCCGCGGCAGGGTAGACAGGTCGAGTGACGCGCACGCTGCTGCTCGGCGCCCGGGTCGTCGACCCGGGCGCGCCGGCCGAAGGGTCCAGCGCGCTGGAGGTGGAGTACGGCCGGATCACGTGGGCGGGTCCGGCCGACCTGGGCCGGGAGCGCGCGCCCGGCGCCGACGTCCACGACCTCGACGGTGCTGTGGTCACCCCGGCGTTCGTGGACGCCCACGTGCACGCCACCGCCACCGGGCTGCTGGCGGACGGGCTCGACCTCACCGGCTGCCCGTCCCCTGCGGCCCTCCTCGACGCCGTGGCCGCCCGCGCAGCTGCCCGGCCCGGCGCGCTGATCTGGGGCCACGGCTGGCAGGACCAGATCTGGACCGAAGCGACCCCGCCGCGCTCGGCGATCGACCGGGCCGCGGCCGGTGCATCGGTCTACCTCAGCCGCATCGACGTGCACTCCGCGCTGGTCTCCTCGGCGCTCCTGGACCGGGCGCCCGGGGCCGCGGACGAGCCGGGCTGGTCGGACGGGCCTCTGTCCGCCGGCGCCCACCACCACGCCCGCCGCGCAGCGCTCGCCGCCGTCGACGGGCGCACCCGCGCTGCGGCGCAGGAGGCCTTCCTCGCCGCGGCCGCCGCGCTCGGCGTCGCCGTCGTGCACGAGTGCGCGGGACCGGACATCTCCTCGGCCACGGACCTCGCCGAGTTGCTCGCGCGGCCCGGGCCGCAGGTCGTCGGGTATTGGGGTGAGGCGGTCACGACGGCGGCGCAGGCCCGTGAGCTGCTCGCCGCCACCGGAGCGCACGGCCTCGCGGGCGACCTCTTCGTCGACGGCTCGATCGGCTCCCGCACCGCGGCCCTACGCGCGCCCTACGCCGACGCACCGGGCTGCACCGGCAACCGCTACCTCGACGCCGAGGCGGTCGGCGCTCACGTCACCGCGTGCACCGAGGCGGGTGTGCAGGCCGGCTTCCACGTCATCGGCGACGCCGCCGCGGACGCGCTCGTCGACGGGCTCCGCATCGCAGCCGCGGCCACCTCGCCCGACGCCGTCCGCGCCGCCCGGCACCGCGTGGAACACCTGGAGATGGCCGAACCCGCGCAGGCGGCGCTGCTGGCGGAACTGGGCGTCGCGGCGAGCGTGCAGCCGCTGTTCGACGCGCACTGGGGCGGGCCGCACGGCATGTACGCCGAACGCCTCGGCGCTACCCGCGCGGCGCCGATGAACCCCTTCGCCGCGCTCCGCGACGCCGGGGTCCTGCTCGCCCTCGGCTCGGACACGCCGGTCACGCCGGTAGCACCGTGGGACGCCGTCCACGCTGCCGCGGCGCACCGGACGCCCGGCTCGGGGCTCACACCCGCCGAGGCACTCGCGGCACACACGGTCGGCGGCCACCGCGCAGGCGGCGAGGGCTCCCCGTTGGCCGGCCGCCTCGTGGCGGGCGCGCCCGCCACCTATGCGGTGTGGGACGGGCCGGGACCGCTCGACGGCGATCCGCGCCCGCCGCGCTGCCTGCAGACCGTGTTCCGGGGCACAGCCCTGCACGACACGCTGCCGCGTCTGGCATGATGCGCGGCGTGACGGACCGGACTGGCATCGCTGGCGTGAGCCGCTGCTGTCCGGCGAGCTGTTGTCGTCGCTGCTGTCGCAGCTGACCCAGCCCTCGTCCGTCCCGGCCGCCGTCGCGGCCCGTCTCTTCCTGTGAGCCATGATCTCCACGCCTGGTTTGCCCGCTGATCTGCCCACGCCTGAGCTGCCCACGCCCGATCTGCGCGGTCATACCGTTCTCGCCCTGCACGCCCACCCTGACGACGAGGCGATCTTCACCGGCATCACCCTGCGCCGCCTCGCCGACGCCGGGGCGCGCACTGTCCTCGTCGTCGCCACGGCGGGGGAGCTCGGTGATTCCCGCGTGCCGCTGCGGCCCGGTGAGACGGTGCCCGAGCGCCGGGTCGCCGAGTTGGAGCAGGCCGCCGCGCTGCTCCGGGTGTCGCGGCTGGTGCTGCTCGGCCGCCGCGACTCCGGGCTCCCCGGCAGCGTCAGCGGCAACCACGCCAGGGCGCTCGCCGCGGCCGACCCGCTCCTGCTCGCGCGCACGGTCGCCGAGATCGCCGACGACGAGGGCGCCTGCGCGCTCGTGCACGACGACGAGCACGGCATCTACGGCCACCCCGACCACCGGGCGACCTTCCGGATCGGCGCTACCGCCGCCGACCTGGTGGGCGTCACGAGCTACCGCACCACCGTCGATCGCGAGCACCTGCACGTCTCCGCGCGCGACCGCCACCTCGTGCACGGGGCCGCCCGCGCCGCGGCCGTGGCGTTCGGGCGGGTCACCGCGGAGATCGGGCTCGCCGTCACCGGCACACCCGAACACCTCGCGAGCAAGCGGGCCGCGATGGTGGCGCACGCAAGCCAGATCGACGCGAGCGACGTGCCGGAGACCGGCTTTGCCGACGCGTACGGCTACGAGTGGTACCGCCGCAGCGGGGAGGCAGGCCCGCTGGATGCCCTCGGCAACGCCCACCTCGTTGCTCCGATACCGGCCTGACCGGACCCGTTCCCGTGCCCGCCGGTCGGCACCGAGATCCCACATCCGGGGACGTACGCTCGCGCGGTGGCCGTACCCACTGCGCAACCCGCTGCGTTCGACCCGGCTCCGGAACCGGCACCCCCGCCGCGGGCCGCCGGCCGCGAGCGCCGGTCGTGGGCCCCGTTCGCCGCCCGTTTCCTCGGTGCGGCGGGCGGTGGCCTGCTGCTGTACCTGAGCTTCCCGCCGCGCACCCTCTGGTGGCTGGCGTTGCCGGCGTTCGCGCTGCTCTGGGGCGTGCTACAGGGTCGCGGCGTCCGCGCGGGATTCGGGTGGGGCTTCGTGTTCGGCCTCGCGTTCCTGCTCCCGCTGCTCGTGTGGGTCGGCGAGCTGGTCGGGCCGGTGCCATGGGTGGCGCTGTGCGTGTTCGAGGCGCTGTTCGTCGGCGTCGGCGGCGCGTGCATGGCGCTCGTGTCGCGGCTGCCGGTCGGGCCGCTCTGGGCTGCCGCGGTGTGGATCGGCGCGGAGGCGCTGCGCGGGCGCGTGCCGTTCGGCGGGCTGCCATGGGGGCGGGTGGGCTTCGGCCAGCCCGACGGCCCGCTGCTGCCGCTGGCCGCCATCGGCGGGGAGCCGCTCCTGTCCTTCGCCACGGTGCTCGTCGGGCTCGCCCTCGGCGAGTTCGTGCGGAGGCTGGTGGTCAACCGCAACCCGCGGGCGCTCGTCGTACCCGCGCTGACCGCCGTGCTCGCGATGGTCTCCGGCCCGCTCGCCGCACTGGTGCCGCCCACGCCGGGAAAGCCGGAGCCGACGGTCACGATCGCCGCGGTCCAGGGCAACGTCCCGCGCCTCGGTCTCGACTTCAACGCCCAGCGCCGCGCCGTGCTCGACAACCACGTCCGCGTCACCGAGCAGCTTGCCGCCGACGTGGCCGCCGGGCGGCAGCCCCAGCCCGACCTCGTGCTGTGGCCCGAGAACTCCAGCGACATCGACCCGCTGCGGAACCCCGACGCCGCCGCGCAGATCGACAGAGCCGCCCGTGCCATCAGGGCGCCCATCCTGGTCGGTGCGGTGCTGCGCAACCCGGACGGGCAGACCACCACGAACTCGTCGCTCGTCTGGGAGGCGGGCGCCGGGGTCGTGGAGCGTAACGACAAGCGCCGCGTGCAGCCCTTCGGCGAGTACATGCCGTGGCGCGACTTCTTCGCGTTGTTCTCCCCCTACGTGGCGCGCGCGGGCTACTTCGTACCCGGTCCTGGTCCCGGCGCGGTCGACATGGCCGGTGTCCGGGTCGGTGTGGCGATCTGCTGGGAGGTCGCGTTCGACGATCTGGTCGCCGACAGTGTCGACGCGGGTGCCACCGTGATCGCGGTCCCCAGCAACAACGCCACGTTCGGGCTCACCGAGATGACGTACCAGCAGCTCGCGATGTCACGGATCCGCGCGGTCGAGCACGACCGGCCGGTCATCGTTCCGACCACGAGTGGGGTCAGCGCCACCATTGCCAGCGACGGCACGGTTACAGCGAGCACGAAGCAGTTCACGCCAGACGTCCTGGTCGATCGGACGGCTCTGAGCGACACCACTACGCTGGCCTCCCGATGGCGATCCACACCCGAGTGGGTACTGGTCGCATTGGGAGTGGTGGCGGTCGGCGCCGCGGTTGTGTCGCGGCGCCGTTGGGGGAAGGACGAGGATGGCTGAGCCCGCGGGCCCGGTGCTGGTGGTGATCCCCACCTACGAGGAGCGGGACAACCTCGGTCCGGTGGTGTCGAGGCTGCATGCCGCGGTACCCACCGCCCACGTCCTGATCGTGGACGACGCCAGCCCGGACGGCACCGGTGAGCTGGCCGATGCGATGGCGGCCGACGACGACCGGATCACGGTGATGCACCGCGACGGCAAGGGCGGGCTGGGCACGGCCTACCTCGCCGGGTTCGCTCACGGGCTGCGCAACGGGTACGAGGTCGTCGTCGAGATGGACGCCGACGGTTCGCACCCGCCGGAGGACCTGCCCGCCCTGCTGGCCGCGCTCGACGACGCCGACATCGTTCTCGGGTCCCGTTACGTGCCCGGTGGCATCGTGCGCAACTGGCCCGCGCACCGCGAGTGGCTGTCCCGCGGCGCCAACCTCTACTCCCGCGTCGCCCTCGGCGTACCGATCAAGGACATCACCGCGGGCTACCGCGTGTTCCGCCGGCAGGTGCTCGAGGAGCTGGACCTCCAGGAGGTCTCGTCGCAGGGGTACTGCTTCCAGATCGACATGGCCTGGCGCGCCGTGCAGGCCGGGTTCCGCGTGCGCGAAGTGCCGATCACCTTCACCGAGCGCGAGCGGGGCTCGTCGAAGATGAGTGGGGCGATCGTCGTCGAGGCGTTCTGGCGCGTCGCCTGCTGGGGCGCGGACCGGGTGCTGCGCCGCACGAAGCCGGACCGTGCCACGCCGGATCGCACGAAGCCGGGCGACAGGGCCGTGCCGGAGGTGCCGGAAGGTCCGGTCCGGGCGTGACGGGCAAGCCCGCATGACGGAACCGAGGGAAGAGCTCACGTGGGAGCTCTTCGGCACGGCGGCGCGCGAGCTCGCTGAGCTGGTCGCGAAGGACGGCTACGAGCCCGACATCATCCTGTCGATCGCCCGCGGCGGCCTGTTCGTGGCCGGCGCGCTGGGCTACGCGCTCGACGTCAAGAACCTGCACGTGGCGAACGTCGAGTTCTACACCGGCGTGGACGAGCGGCTGCCGGTGCCGATCATGCTGCCCCCGGTGCCCAACGTGGTGGACCTGTCGGGTGCGAACGTGCTCGTCGCCGACGACGTCGCCGACACGGGGGCGACGCTGAAGCTGGTGCGCGACTTCTGCGTCGGGCACGTGGCGGACGTCCGCTGCGCAGTGGTCTACGAGAAGCCACACACCACCGTGCAGTGCGAATACGTCTGGCGCCGCACCGACCGCTGGATCAACTTCCCGTGGTCGACCCAGCCGCCGGTGGTCCGGCGCCCGGACCAGGTCCTCGATGCCTAGGGACTCCTAGGGACTCCTAGGGACGCTGAGACCCCGGACATGAGAGAACCGGGCCGCCCCTGCGGGAGCGACCCGGTTCTCGGTGTCGGTAGTGCGCGTCAGGCGATGTCGCGCCGACGCTCGGCGAGCAATTCCAGACGCTCGTTGAGCAGCACCTCGAGGTCAGCCACGGAGCGGCGCTCGAGCAGCATGTCCCAGTGTGTGCGCGGGGGCTTCGCCTTCTTCTGCTCAGGCTCCTCGCCGTCCACCAGCCGGGAGATGCTGCCGTGGAGACGGCACTCCCAGGTGGCCGGGGCCTCTGCGTCGTTGGCGAAGGGCACCTCGAAGTCGTGCCCGCGTGGGCACGCGTAGCGCATCGACTGCCGCGGCGCGAGGTCGTGGTTGCGGTCCGTCTCGTAGCTGACAGCCCCGAGCCGGCTGCCACGGAGCACGCGGTCGGCCATGCGTCATCCTCCACTTCAGTGGCCAAGGGGACGTTCCCTCGGCCGTCGCCACCGGGTGTAACGTCTGCAACACAGCCGTCCATTCCCGCCATCGGGGCGGCTCCGCCAGCGTCGTCGTCGCACGACAGACGCCGGACGTTTGCCGCCCCGATAACTTAGTGTCCACCATGGCGGCCCGCTACACACGCCGTTGTGACCTGTCAGCCAGTTGTGACTTATGTCACCGGGCCCTGACGTGCTGTTTACACGAGTGCAGGTTCCTCGTTACCGGCTGCTCGGATCGCGCGCCGCACCGGCACGAATGCCAGCCCGACACCGCCCAACACGAAGAATACGAGCACCGAGACGATCGCGGGCCGGAACGAGCCGGTGGCGTCGGCAATGACGGCGAACAGCAGCGGCCCGAGCCACGACGTGCCACGCTCGCCCACCTCGTAGAGCGCGAAGTACTCCGCCTCGCGCCCGGCCGGGACCATCTGGCTGAACAGGGACCGGGTGAGGGCGAGCGTGCCCCCGATGACGACCCCGATCCCGGCCCCGACCATGAGGAAGCCGATCGCGTTGCCGGGCGCGAGGAGGTACGCGCAGCCGACGATCACCGACCAGCCGACCAGGCTGGCGAGCACCGTGCGCTTCGCCCCGAACCGCCTGGCCGCCGCCCCGTGCAGCACGGCCCCGCCGTAGGCGACGAACTGCACAACAAGGATCGTCGCGATGAGCATCTCGCGGGGCAGCAGCAGCTCCCGCTCCCCGTAGAGGCCCGCGATCTGGGCGACGGTGTTGATCCCGTCGGCGAACAGCAGGTAGGCGGCCAGGAACGCGAGCGTCAGCGGGAACCGGCGGGCCTCCCGCAGGGTCGACCCGAGCTGGCGGAACCCGGCCGTGAGCACCGCCCGGCCCTGCTTGCCGCCCTGCGGCGGCTGGTGACGGCGCAACCGGCGCAGCGGCAGCAGCGTGAACACGGCCCACCACACGCCCGCGAGGAGGAAGCAGATCCGCACCGCGGCGCTCTCCGACAGGCCGAGGGAGTCGCGACCGAGATAGACCACCAGGTGCAGCACGAGTGCAAGCCCGCCGCCGAGGTAGCCGAACGCCCAGCCCCGCGCCGAGAGAGCGTCGCGCTCGTCCGGGCCGACCAGCTCGGGCAGGAACGCGTAGTACACGACGATCGACGCGCCGTACGCCGTGTTGGCCACCACGAACAGCACGAACCCGAGCTGCCAGTTCGTGCCGGCCACGAGCGCCAGCGCAGCGGTGGCGGCCGCGCCGATGAACGCGAACAGCGCCAGCATCCTGCGCTTGTCCTGGGTGCGGTCGGCGATCGCGCCGGCGATCGGCAGCACCACGACCTGCAGCAGCGTCGCGATCGAGACGAGGTAGCCGTACACCGAGCCGGCGGCCACCGGCACGCCGAGCAGGGAGACGTCGCAGTCGACGAGCCCGGTCTCGCCTGGGCAGGCCTGGCCGGATGCGCGCGCGTCGGCCTCGGCCACACCCGTCAGGTACAGGGCGAGGAAGACCGTGATCACCGAAGTCTGGAAGACCTGGCTGGCCCAGTCGTAGAAGACCCAGCCCGTGCGCTCCCGCGCTGTGCTCGTCCCGCGGCCGGACGTCATGCGGCGCGGGCGGGCGGGCGCACCGGCCACAGCGCCACCAGACCGATGGCGAGCACGAGCAGGATCCCGATCATGCCCGCCCGGTCTGAGGCGAACAGCGTGGTGAACACTCCCACGAGCGTCGGCGCGAGGAACGACACCGCCCGCCCCGTGGTGGCGTAAAGCCCGAAGAGCTGGCCCTCGCGGCCAGGCGGTGCGAGCCGCGCGAGATACGTGCGCGACGACGACTGCGCCGGCCCGACGAACAGCGTCAGGATCAGCCCGAAGATCCAGAACATCGTCGGGCCGGACACGAACAGCAGCACCACACCGGTGGCGAGCATCCCGATCAGCGAGCCGACCACCACCGCCTTCGGCCCCACCCGGTCGTCGATCCGGCCGGCCACGAGCGCCCCGAGCGCCGAGACGATGTTGGCAGCCACCCCGAAGATCAGCACGTCGCCCGCACCGATGCCGTAGACGGTGACGGCCAGCACCGCGCCGAACGTGAAGATCGCGGCGAGCCCGTCGCGGAACAGCGCGCTCGCGCCGAGGAAGTAGACGGTGTGCGGGCTCGCGCGGTAAAGGCTGCGCAGGTCGGCGAAGAGCGCCTTGTACGAGGCCACCACGCCCAATCGGGCCGGCTGGTCGATGCGGGCCGCTACCTCGGGCACCACGACGAACATCGGCACCGCGAACACCAGGAACCACGCGGCCGCGACCAGCGCGATCAGCCGGATGTCGAACCCGTTCTCGGTCGGGACGCCGAGCAGCCCGCCGTCGCCGACGACGAAACCCAGGTAGACCGCGAGCAGCAGCACTATCCCGCCCAGGTAGCCCATCGCCCACCCGAAGCCCGAGACGCGCCCGATCGTCGCCGGCGTCGAGACCTGCGTCAGCACTGCGTTGTACGACACCGACGCCAGCTCGAAGAAGATCGACCCGGCGCCGAGCAGCAGGAGCCCGAGCCACAGGTAGTGCCAGTCGTCCGCGACGAAGAACAGCCCGGCCATCGTCACGATCGTCAGCGCGGTCCACACACCGGTGGCGAACTTGCGGCGCCCCGCCGCGTCGGCCCGCTGCCCGAGCACGGGCGCCATCAGCGCGATGAGCAGGCCGGCCGCGCCGATCGAGTAGCCGAGCCAGCTGTTCGCGCTGACGTCGCCGGGGAGGTCGTCACCCACCTGGTCGGTGAGGTAGACGGAGAAGACGAAGGTCAGGATCACCGCGTTGTACGCCGCCGAACCCCAGTCCCAGAGGCTCCAGGCCAGCACCTGCCCGCGCCCGGCCGCGGGGACCGACCGATCGGTGCTCTCGCGTGCCGCGGTGTTCATGCGCGGAGAGTAGCGGGCCGTATCCCGGTCAATCCGTCCACTGGTCGCGCTCCTGCAGGAGCTTGCGCAGGAGGTCGGGACGGTCGGACAGGAGCCCGTCGACGCCGAGGTCCAGCAGCGTCGACATCTCCGCCGGATCGTCCACGGTCCACACGTGCACCTCGCGCCCGCCGGCGTGCGCGGTGCGCACCAGGGCGCCGTCAACGACGGTCAGTGGCCCGAAGCGGCGGGGGAGCTGCGCCAGGTTCCCGGTGACGGGCGGCGCGGGCAGCCGGGAGAACGGGCCCGGCAGCGCGTCGAGCCACGCCCGGCTGCGCAGCCCGAACGCGGCGCCCTGCGCCATCGACGTGCAGACGCGGGGCCCGGCCAGCGCCCTCGCCTTCGCGAGCCGGCCGTCGTGGTAGCTGCCGAGGCAGACCCGGTGCCAGCTCTCGGTGCGGTCGAGCACCGCGAGGACGGGCTCGACCACGGCGTCCGACTTGAGCTCGATGGTGATCCGGGTGTCCGGCAGCTCGGTGAGCACCTGTTCCAGGATCGGCAGCGGCTCGCGGCCCATCACCCGCACGTCGGCGAGCACGGCGGCCGGTTGCGCCTTGATCGGGCCGGAGCCGTCGGTGGTGCGGTCGAGGGTGGGGTCGTGGTGCACGACCGGCACGCCGTCAGCGCTCGCGTGCACGTCCAGCTCGATGTAGGCGAAGCCCTCCTCGACCGCGCGCCGGAACGCGGCCAGCGTGTTCTCGTAACCGGCGAGGTCACCGACGTGCCAGCCCCGGTGGGCGTAGGCCCGCGGGTAGGGGCCGTCGAGGTAGGGGTGGCCGGACGGGAGGGGGCGGGACACGGGGCGAGCGTGCCACTCCGGACGATCAATCGCGACGGGGCAAGCGTTGCGGATCGGTGAACAGCGGGGCGAGCAGATCACCGTGTTCCGCGATCCGCGCCGGCAGGTCGGCGGCGGTGAAGATCAGGTCCTCGGGACGGCGGCAGGCGCGCACCTCGTCCCACGTCACCGGAGTGGCCACGGTCGGCCGGGCCCGCCCCCGCAGCGAGTAGCTCGCGATCGTCGTCTTGTGCGGGTTGTTCTGGCTCCAGTCGACGAACACCCTGCCGCGACGGCGGGCCTTCGCCATCACGGCGGTGACCCGTCCCGGCGTCTCGGCGGCGAGCTCCTCGGCGAGCGCCTTCGCGAACTCCGACGTGCGCTCCGCGCGCGAGACCGTAACCGGCATGTACAGCTGCATGCCCTTGCCGCCGCTCGTGCGCGGGTACGCGACGAGGCCGTCCGCGGCGAGCCGGTCGGCGATCCGCTCCGCAACCCTGGAGCAGTCGACGATCGTGGTGCCCTCGCCGGGGTCCAGGTCGAACACGACCAGGTCCGGCAGCTGGTGCCCGCCCCGCGGCCCGACCCGCCACTGCGGCACGTGCAGCTCAAGCGCGGCGAGGTTGGCCGCCCACGCGAGGCCCTCGGCGTCGTCGATGAGCGGGAAGTCGGCGCTCTCCGAGCGGCCGCCGGGGGTGCCGACCCGCGCGGTCCGGATCCAGTCGGGAGCGTGGCGCGAGACGTCCTTCTCGAAGAACGACGACCGCTCCACTCCGTCCGGCCAGCGGACCATCGTCACGGCGCGGTCGCGCAGGTGGGGGAGCATCACCTCGGCGACGGCCAGGTAGTGCGCGAGCACCTCGGCCTTCGTGGTGCCGGTGAGCGGGTAGAGCACCTTGTCCGGGTTGCTGAGCTTCGCACGGCCGAAGCCGGCTGCTTTCCCACCGGCTCCCGCCGCTGGGCGCGCCGGTTCGGGGGCCTTCCCTCCTCCCGTCGCGACCTCGACCCACCGCGCGCTACGCCTGCCCGGCTCGTAGGGCGAGTCGGCGTCCTTCGCCACGACACAGGGCAGGCCCTGTTGCGCGGCCGCCGCGACCACTTCCTGCCCTGCGTCCGGGAAGACCGGCGCGAGCTTCCAGTGCGGGCCGTTCAGCGGCAGCCGCTCCAGCAGCGCCCGGCGCTCCCGCAACGGCAACGGACACGTGTCACGGCCGTCGAGGTGCAGCAGGTCGCCGATCCACAGCTCGGCCCGCTCGACCGGACCGGCCAGCTCGCCGTCCAGCAGCACCGGAGTCGCGCCGAGCGACGGGCCGAGCTCCCGCAGCCGCGGGACGGTGACCTCGCCGCCGTCCCCGTCGGTGATCCTGGCCCGCCCGCCGTCGACCCGGATGATCACCCGCCGCCCGCCGAAGCCGACCTGCAGCCACCAGTCGGTCCCGTCGCCGGCCTGGGGGAGGGGCCCGGCTGTGGGGAGCATCGGCAGCGCGTCGTGGGGGAGCGGGTCGCGGTCGGGGACCGGGTCGGAGCGGCGCAGCAGCCAGTTGTCCTTGCCCCGGTCGCCGCCCCCGCCGTCGCGGTCGGTGCGGATGAACACGAACCGGCCTGCCGCCCGCTCGCCGCGCATCCGCACGATGACCTCGCGCGAGTTCCACTTCTCGGTCTCGTAGGTGCCGGTGTCCCAGATCGTCATGGCGCCGCCGCCGTACTCGCCAGCCGGGATCTCCCCTGAGAAGTCGAGGTACTCGATGGGATGGTCCTCGGTGCGCACGGCCAGTCGCACCGTCTCCGTGTCGGTGGGCAGGCCCTTCGGGACCGCCCACGACGCCAGCACTCCGTCGCGCTCCAGGCGGACGTCCCAGTGCAGCCGCCGCGCGTGGTGCTCCTGGATGACGAACCGGTGCCCCTCGCCGGACGCGACCGGGTCGTCATCGGGTACGGGCTCCGGCGTCCGCCGCGCGTCGCGCTTGCGGCGGTACTCGTCGAGCGGCACGTGTACAGGCTAGTGCGGTGGCCACCAACGTTGCCGGGGTGATCGCGGGATCAGAACGGCGCCTCGCAAGGCGCCCCCGCACCCTCGTACCGGGCGTACTCGGGTGCGGGGGCAACGCGGCGAGGCGTCGTTCTGGCCCGCGAGGACCCGGCGGACGTTTGTGGCCACCGCACTGGTTATCCCGTCCAGAGCATCTTGCGCCCGATGGAGGGCGGATGTGAACATAGGCTTGCCTCAACAAAGGAGCGCCTGTGTACGTCTGCATCTGCCACGCGGTGCCGGACACCGAGATCCGGTCTTGCATCGCGCGCGGGGCGCGCTCCATCGAGGATGTCGGGGACGCCTGTGGGGCAGGCACCGGCTGCGGCTCGTGCCACGACCACATCGACGTCTTCCTCGCCGCCGCGCACGCGCCGTCCGAACTCGCCGGTCTGCCGGCCACGGCGTGATCAGCGTCCCCTTCTGGATAGCCTGACCTGCGGGAAGGCGATCCTGGGTCGGCCACGATCGTGGATTCGGGCTAACGTCGCGGCGATCCTGTCCGCCGACGAAGCGAGGACCGCCATGCGTGGCGACGCCGAGATCATCGCGCTGCTCAACGAGCAGCTCACCAGTGAGCTGACCGCCATCAACCAGTACTTCCTGCACGCGAAGATGCAGCAGAACTGGGGGCTCACGAAGCTCGCGGAGTACACGAGGGCCGAGTCCCTCGACGAGATGCGGCACGCGGAGAAGATCACCGACCGCATCCTGTTCCTCGAGGGCCTGCCGAACTACCAGCGGCTCTTCTCGCTCCGGATCGGCCAGACCGTGCGCGAGCAGCTGCAGTCCGACCTCGCCATCGAGGTCGAGGTCGTCGAGCGACTGCGCCCCGGCATCACGATGTGCCGGGAGAAGGGCGACCACACGACCGCGAACCTGTTCGAGGAGATCCTCGCCGACGAGGAGCACCACATCGACTACATCGAGACCAACCTCGAACTGATGGACCGTCTCGGCGAGCAGCTCTACCTGGCGCAGCTCGTGGACCAGCCGCCCACCGCAGGCTGACCGCTCACCGACAACTCGATCACAGATCCCGTCCACGCCGCCGTCCCGGTGGCTACTGGCTCGGTGACAGCCGAGCGGGGATCGAAGATATACGGGCTCGTGGCACGATTTCGCAGGTGACCAGCAGACCCGACGCAGCGCAGCACCTACGCGACCTCGCGCGGCTGCGCCGCGTCCGCGACCGGATCGACCGGGAGTACGCCAAACCACTCAACGTCGAGGCGCTCGCCCGCGGCGCGCACATGTCGGCCGGGCACCTGAGCCGAGAGTTCCGGCGCGCCTACGGCGAGGCGCCGTACTCCTATCTGATGACGCGGCGCATCGAGCGCGCGATGGCGCTGCTGCGTCGTGGCGACCTCAGCGTCACCGAGGTCTGCTTCGCGGTCGGCTGCTCGTCGCTGGGCACCTTCAGCACACGATTCACCGAGCTGGTCGGTGTGCCGCCCAGCGTCTACCGGCGCCAGGTGGCGACGGCGGGGATGCCGCCGTGCGTGGCGAAACAGGTGACCAGACCGATCAGGAATCGAGAAGCGCCGGTCACCGAGCCGCACCTAGCGTGACCGCCATGGAAATCACCATTCACACGAGCTTCCTCCCGCACGACGACCCGGACGCCGCCCTGGCCTTCTACCGCGACACCCTCGGCTTCGAGGTCCGCAACGACGTCGGAAACGGCAAGATGCGCTGGATCACGGTCGGCCCCGCCGGCCAGCCCGGCACGTCCATCCTCCTGGCGCCGCCGGCCGCCGACCCCGGCATCACCGGCGACGAGCGCCGCACCATCGCCGAGATGATGGCCAAGGGCACCTACGGCTGGATCCTGCTGGCTACCCCCGACCTCGATGGCACCTTCGAGAAGCTGCAGGCCAGCGACGCCGAGGTCGTCCAGGAGCCGACAGAACAGCCGTGGGGCGTTCGCGACTGCGCCTTCCGCGATCCCGCGGGCAACATGATCCGCATCCAGGAGCTGTGCTGAGCTGACCGGCGATCGCAGCCACGATCTGCCAGACGGCACAGTGACGAAGCTCGGGCACGACGTCGGTGGCGGCCGCCTGGCAGCCACCGGCACCGACCCCGTCCGCAACGTCCCCCGTCACGGCCGATAACGGCCGACCCCGCTCCCGCACGCCACCTCGTACCTTGCGTCGCTGTCCTTCGGCTGGGACGGCGGGGCACTGCTGCCGTCGATCGTCACCACCAACGTCTACAACCGGCTGAAGGTCCGACCCGGCCGGGTCCCGACATTGCTCGTACTCGGAGGAGATCCCATTGAACTCGAACAAGTGGGTTCGACAGATTCACCGCTGGCTGTCCATCGCCTTCACGGTGACCGTCATCGCCTGCTTCGTCGCCTTAGGACAGGAGGAGCCTGCCAGCTGGGTGTTCTACCTGCCGCTGCTCCCGCTCGCCTTGCTCCTGTTCACCGGTCTGTACTTGTTCGTGCTGCCG
The DNA here is from genome assembly GCF_039526725.1 of Pseudonocardia aurantiaca. Lineage (NCBI taxonomy): Bacteria > Bacillati > Actinomycetota > Actinomycetes > Pseudonocardiales > Pseudonocardiaceae > Pseudonocardia > Pseudonocardia aurantiaca. The sequence continues at coordinate 330,724 of NZ_BAAAJG010000008.1, read as the reverse complement.
TATGCCATCAGGTGGCGCAGCGGGCGACTCACCGCTCGAGAGGGCTGACCCGGGCCTACACCGGATCAGGTAGACATCGGACCGTTGCCGCGACCGCGCCGCCGAAGGAGAACGAGCCAGGCGACGCAGACGGAGACCGCGAAGGCGGCCCGCCTCACAGATGGAGACACGATGAGCATTGCCACGATGACGGACACGCAGTCGCCCGCGCTGCATGCTGCCGACAGCCACGATCTGATCCGGGTGCACGGCGCGCGCGTGAACAACCTCAAGGACGTCAGCGTCGAGATCCCGAAGCGCCGGCTGACGGTGTTCACCGGCGTCTCCGGCTCGGGCAAGAGCTCGCTGGTGTTCCACACGATCGCCGCGGAGTCGCAGCGGATGATCAACGAGACCTACAGCGCCTTCGTGCAGGGCTTCATGCCGACGCTGGCGCGGCCCGATGTCGACGTCCTCGACGGGCTGACGACCGCGATCATCGTCGACCAGCAGCGGATGGGTACCGACCCCCGCTCCACCGTCGGCACCGCCACCGACGCCAACGCGATGCTACGCATCCTCTTCAGCCGGCTCGGGCAGCCGTACCTCGGCTCCGCCCAGGCATTCTCCTTCAACGTCGCCTCGATCAGTGGAGCGGGCGCGGTCACGATCGAGCGCGCTGGGAAGACCATGAAGGAGCGGCGCAGCTTCAGCATCACCGGCGGCATGTGTCCGCGGTGTGAGGGCCGGGGCTCGGTCAACGACATCGACCTTTCTGCGCTGTACGACGACAGCAAGTCGCTCAACGAGGGTGCGCTCACGATCCCCGGCTACAGCATGGACGGCTGGTACGGCCGCATCTACCGCGGGTGCGGGTACTTCGACCCGGACAAGCCGATCGCCAGGTTCACCAAGAAGGAACTGCACGACCTGCTCCACCGGGAGCCGACCAAGATCAAGGTCGAGGGCATCAACCTGACGTACGCCGGGCTGATCCCGACGATCCAGAAGTCGTACCTGTCCAAGGACGTCGACGCGCTGCAGCCGCACATCCGCGCCTTCGTGGAGCGTGCGGTCACCTTCACCACCTGCCCCGAGTGCGGCGGCACCCGGCTCAGTGAGGCGGCCCGCTCGTCGAAGATCAAGGGAATCAGCATCGCCGACGCCTGCGCGATGCAGATCAGCGACCTCGCCGCGTGGGCGCGCGACCTCGCCGAGCCGTCGGTGGCGCCGCTGCTCACGACCCTCCGGCACACCCTCGACTCGTTCGTGAAGATCGGGCTGGGCTACCTCTCGCTCGACCGGCCGTCGGGCACGCTGTCGGGCGGCGAGGCGCAGCGCACCAAGATGATCCGCCACCTCGGCTCCTCGCTCACCGACGTCACCTACGTCTTCGACGAACCCACCATCGGGTTGCACCCGCACGACATCCAGCGGATGAACAACCTGCTGCTCCAGCTGCGCGACAAGGGCAACACGGTGCTCGTCGTGGAGCACAAGCCGGAGGCGATCGCGATCGCCGACCACGTCGTCGACCTCGGCCCGCGCGCCGGCACCGCCGGTGGCGAGGTGGTGTTCGAGGGCACCGTCGAGGGACTGCGGGCCAGTGGCACGCTCACCGGGCGGCACCTCGACGACCGCGCCTCCCTGAAGCCGTCGGTGCGCACGCCGTCGGGGGCACTGGGGGTGCGCGGCGCCGACACCCACAACCTGCAGGGTGTCGACGTCGACATCCCGCTCGGCGTGCTGGTCGTGGTGACCGGCGTGGCGGGCTCGGGCAAGAGCTCGCTGATCCACGGTTCGGTGGCCGGCCGGGACGGGGTGGTGGCGATCGACCAGGGCGCGATCCGCGGCTCGCGACGAAGCAACCCGGCCACGTACACCGGACTGCTCGACCCGATCCGCAAGGCCTTCGCGAAGGCCAACGGCGTGAAGCCGGCGCTGTTCAGCGCCAACTCCGAGGGCGCCTGCCCCAGCTGCAACGGTGCCGGAGTCATCTACACCGACCTGGCGATGATGGCAGGCGTTGCCACCACCTGCGAGCTGTGCGAGGGGAAGCGGTTCGACGCGGCGGTGCTCGAGTACCACTTCGGCGGCCGCGATATCAGCGAGGTGCTCGCGATGTCGGTGGCCGAGGCCGAGGAGTTCTTCGGCGCAGGCGAGGCGCGCACGCCGGCCGCACACAAGATCCTCGAGCGGCTCGCCGACGTCGGGCTCGGCTACCTCACCATCGGCCAGCCGCTCACCTCACTGTCCGGCGGCGAGCGGCAGCGGCTCAAGCTGGCCACCCACATGGCTGAGAAGGGCGGCGTCTACGTCCTCGACGAGCCGACCACCGGCCTCCACCTCGCCGACGTCGAGCAGTTGCTCGGCCTGCTCGACCGGCTCGTCGACTCCGGCAAGTCGGTCATCGTCATCGAGCATCACCAGGCGGTCATGGCGCACGCCGACTGGATCATCGACCTCGGACCCGGCGCCGGCCACGACGGCGGCCGGATCGTCTTCGAGGGCACACCCGCCGACCTCGTTGCCGCTCGATCCACCCTGACGGGCGAGCACCTCGCGGCCTACGTCGGTACCTGACCGAGGTCCTCGCGAAACCCTGTGACCGGAGCACGATGCGCGTGCGTCAGTCCAGGCAGAACTCGTTGCCCTCGGGGTCGGTCATCACGATGAAGCCGGCGCTCATCGGCGGAGCGGGCTCGTGGCGACGTACCCGTGTCGCCCCCAGCGCCACGAGCCGGTCGCACTCGGCCTCCAGCGCAGCCATCCGCTCCTCTCCCTGCAGTCCGGGAGCCGCACGGACGTCGAGGTGGAGACGGTTCTTCGCGACCTTGTCCTCCGGCACCTGCTGGAAGAACACCCGTGGGCCGTGCCCGTCCGGGTCCTCGATGGCCGATCTCGTGTTGCGCTGCTCCTCCGGTACGCCGACCCGTGCGAGGAAGTCGTCCCATGCGGCGAGCGGGTCGGCGTCCTCGGGCAGGTCGACTCCGGGCGGGCCGGGGTGGACGTAGCCAAGTACGTCGCGCCAGAAGGACGACAGCGCCCGCGGGTCGTGGGCGTCGAAGGTGACCTGGATGTGGCGGCTCATCGCAGATGATTCGCTCGCAAGCTCGCTCATCGGTTGCTCCGTTCGTAGCGGGTCTCGTGCAGGTAGATGTCGTGCAGCCAGGAGCTACCCTGGCACGTTTAGCGGACAGGATCGGTCCGCTATCTCTGGCAGGGTGGGCGACGTGGACGTGGCAGGCGGTGACGGGCGGGGTACGACCGAGCGGGTGCTCACCCTGCTCGGGCTGCTGCAGCAGCGCCCGGTCTGGACCGGCCCCGAGCTCGCCGACCGGCTCGGGGTCACGCCGCGCACCGTACGACGTGATGTCGAGCGGCTGCGCATGCTCGGCTATTCGGTGCATGCCACCCAGGGTGTCGGCGGCGGCTACCAGCTCGGCCCGGGGCAGGACCTGCCGCCGCTGCTCCTCGACGACGAGGAGGCGACCGCCACCGTGGTATCGCTGCTCGCCGGCGCGGGTGGCGGCGTCGCCGGCGCCGGCGACGCCGCGCTCCGGGCGCTGACCAAGCTCGATCGGGTGCTGCCCACCCGGCTGCGGCACGAGGTGCGCGCGCTCTCCGGCTCGGTGGAGTCCTTCGGCGGAGGCCGCACGCCGGTCGACCCCGAGGTGCTCATGACACTGGCCCGGGCCTGCCGCGACGAGGTCGAGGCCGCCTTCGACTACCCGTCCGGGAGCGAGGTGCGACGGCGGCGGGTCGAGCCCTACCGGCTGGTCGCCTCCGACCGGCGCTGGTACCTCCTCGGCTACGACCTCGACCGCGACGACTGGCGCAGCTTCCGCGTCGACCGGATGACCGCGGTGTCGCGGCGGTCCTGGCGCTTCCGCCCGCGCGAGGCCCCCGACGCCGCGACGTACGTGCAGGAGGGTGTGGCAAGCCGGGTCTACCCGCACCAGGCGCGCTTCCTCGTGCACGCGTCGGCCGACACCGTGCGCGCGCAGATTCCGGCGTCGGCGGCCGTCGTACGACGGCGAGGGAGTGAGCTCTGCGAGGTGCTCAGTGGCGCCGGCAGCCTCGACTTCGTGCTCATGCACGTACTCCTGCTCGGGCACGACTTCGAGGTACTCGACCCTCCGGAGCTCGGGAGGCGCTGTCGCGCGCTGGCGGAGAGACTACTGGCGGCCGGTGCAACGATCTCACCGGGATAGCGACGAGGCGGTTCTTCCTCAGTCGTCGAGTAGCCGCCATGCCGTGAGGGCGAGCCTCGCCCGTGTCAGTCCGGTGGGCTCGGTGAGCTCGATGCCCAGGGTCTTTCCGAGCTGTTCGATGCGGCGGGCGACGCTGCTGTGGTGCAGGTGGAGAAGGTCGGCGGCCCGGCGTTGGGAGCCGGTGGCGCAGTAGGCGTCCAGAGTCTCCAGATCTTCGGGGTTGCCGGCCATCCGGGCGATCGCGGCCACGTCGGCGTTGTCTCGTGCGGCGTCCTGGGGGGCGCGGGTGCGTCGACCAACTGGCCGTGCTGCCCACTGCATCCGGACAACAATCCGATGCAACTCCCGACCTTTAACTAGCCGATAATCGATGTTATGACAGAACTCCGGGTACGGGCATCAGGTGATACGCGGGTCCGGGCCCTCGGTGATCCCCCACATCTCCGCGAGCCGGCCATCGTCAACGCGGAAGATTTCGATGAGCATGGGCTGCGCGTCGCCATCCGGGGCCGCGATCCCATCGACAGACGAGCGGATGGCGACTTTGTCGCCGTCCACCAGGATGTCCTCGGCGACGACGCGCATATCGGGGAACTGGGCAACGACCTTGCGCCAGGCGTCCTTGCCTGCCTCGAACCCGGTGGTGCCGAGCGCGTGGCTGAAGAAGCCTGGGGTGAACAGGTCGTCGGCCTGATCGAATTGGCGGGTGTTGAAGCACTCCTGCATCCGCTGCACCAGGGCGCTCGCGTCGTCGCGTGTGGTCATCGGCGTGATCTCCTCGTGGCTGGTGGATCGGTCTGAAGGACGGTGCACTTCCATAAGCGGTGCGCCGCCCCGGTTACGACCAGCAGCATACGGTGCGCCGCCCCGGTTAAGCTAGGCGCGACATGTCCAGCCAGCCGCCTGAACGCGCCTCAGCGAAGTCGTCGGCAGCTCTCGGGAGTGACCGAGCGCTGCGGGCTGACGCGCGCCGCAATCGCGAGCGGGTCCTGCGGACCGCGCAGCAGCTGTTCGCGACCGAGGGTCTTGGCGTCTCGCTCGACGAGATCGCCCGCCACGCGGGCGTGGGCCCCGGCACCGTCCACCGGCATTTCCCCACCAAGGAGGCTCTCTATCTCGCCGTCGCGACCGATCAGCTCGAGCATCTGGTGAGGGAGGCAGAAGTGCTCGCCACCACCGACGATCCCGCCGCCCTGTTCACACAGCTGTCCCGGATGATGGCCACGGGCGCCGAGAACGTCGCTGTCAAGAGTGCGCTCGTGGCCGCCGAGTTCGACCTGCGCACCGCCGCCCCGAGGGTCGCGGCGGACCTCACACGCCAGGTCGCAGACCTGCTCGATCGCGCGCACGCAGCCGGCGTTGTGCGCGACGACCTCACTGTCGACGAGGTGATGGCACTCGTCGCCGGTGCCTTCGCCGCGATCCGCCACGCCAACGCAGAGACCAGCCGCGAACGCTCAGCCCACATCGCTCAGATCATCCTTGACGGGCTACGACCCCAATCCCGGTAGGCAAGACCCCTGCGCGTTCAGGGGGCCGGGGGTCTTGGGCTGAAGTGTTCACCTCCTGAGCACTTCACCCGGCACACTCGGTCCGTGCGTGCGGACAGGCTCGTGGCGGCCCTCCTGTTGATGCAGTCGCGCGGGCGCGTGACCGCGGCCGAGGTGGCCACCGAGCTGGAGGTGTCGGTCGCCACCGCCCGGCGCGACCTCGAGGCGCTCTCCGCGGCCGGCATCCCGGTCTACCCGCAGCAGGGGCGGGGCGGCGGCTGGACGCTGCTGGGCGGGGCTCGCACGGACCTCAGTGGGCTGACTTCCGCCGAGGCGCAGGCGCTCTTCCTCCTCGTCGGCCCGGCCGCTGCCGTCGCGCCCGAGGCCAAGGCCGCGCTGCGCAAGCTCGTGCGGGCGCTGCCCGGCCCGTTCCGGGACGAGGCCGAGGCGGCGGCCGACGCCGTCGTCATCGACCCCGCACGCTGGGGCGAGCCGGGCCGGGAGCGGCCACCGCTGGTCGCGGAGTTGCAGACGGCCGTCGTGCGCCGGCGCAAGGTCCGACTCGTCTACGTCGACCGGCTCCGCAACCGGTCCGAACGTGTGGTCGACCCGTGGGGGCTCGTCGACAAGGACGACGTCTGGTACCTCGTGGCGGGCACCGAGGCCGGGCAGCGGACGTTCCGCGTCGAGCGGATCGCCGAGGCGGTGCTGACCGACACCCCCTCGCAGCGGCCGGCCGACTTCGCGCTGGCGGAGGCCTGGGAGCAGGTCGTGGAGCAGATGGAGCAGCGTCGCGGGCTCGTCGAGGCGACGCTGCTGACCGACGCCAGGTACGTGCGGGTGCTGCGCGACCAGCACGGACGGCATTTCGCGGAGGACGGCGTGGCGGGCGACGGCCGGGTCCGGGTGCGGATCGCCGCACCTACGCCGTTGATGGTCGCGCAGCACTTGGCGGGTTGGGGTGCGCTCGTCGAGGTGCTGGGACCGGCGTCGGTGCAGGCCGAGCTCGCCCGGCTCGGTGCGGAGCTGGTCCGGAGATACGCTCCGGGCCAGGAATCGATCCAGGAGAAGCCAGCCATGCCGAGTGACGAGCCCGTCCCTCCCCCGGGCTCCTAGTCGTGCCGCACTCCGCCCTCGACGCGCTGCCGCTCACCTGCCCGATGTGCGGCCAGGACCTGTATCGACGGACCGGCTCGCTGGTGTGCCCGGCCCGGCACACGTTCGACATCGCGCGCCACGGCTACGTCAACCTCGCGGCAGGCCGGGCGCTCGTAGGAGACACCACGGCGATGGTCGTGGACCGGGACGGCTTCCTCGCCGCCGGGCACTACCGGCCGCTCGCCGAGCGCGTCGCCGCGCTGGCGGCCGACGTCCTGCCGGACACCGGTGGCCTGGTCGTCGATGCGGGTGGGGGCACCGGGTACTACCTCGCGCACGTCCTCGACGCCGCCCCGGCGGCATCGGGCCTGGTGATCGACTCCTCCGTCGCTGCCGTACGCCGGGCCGCGAAGGCCCATCCGCAGGCCGCCGCTGTCGCCTGGAACGTCTGGGAGCGGTGGCCGCTGGAGGACGGCTCGGCGCACCTCGTGCTCGACGTGTTCGCCCCCCGCAACGCCGACGAGTTCCACCGCGTGCTCCGCCGGGACGGGGCGCTGCTCGTGGTGACGCCCGCGCCCGATCATCTCGCGGAGGTGCGTGAGGTGGCCCGGCTCATCGGCGTCGACGAGCGCAAGCCGGAACGGCTGGACAAGGCGCTCGCGGCCCGGTTCCGGACGGAGACCCGCGAGCGGCTCGCGTTCGCGATGCGCCTCGACGAGGCGGGGCTGCGGCAGGTGGTCGGGATGGGGCCGAGCGCGCACCACCGCGACCCTGCCGATCAGCCCGTGCCCGGCGGGATCACGGCGACCGCGTCGTTTGTCCTCACGGTGTACCGGCCGGTTCCGCATCGGGGAACAGCCACATGAAGCTGCGGCGGGCCGCGTCCGCGTACTCGGCGCGGCCGCTCTCCAGCCCGTAGACCAGGTCCTCGAGGGCGGCGCAGCGGGCGAAGAACTCGATGCGTGGTCCGGCGCCGGGGAGCCCGCCGTACACGTCCAGCGCGGTGGTCAGGAACGCGGGCCCGAAGTCGCGGTAGAGCCGCGCGAAGTCGAGCGCCGGGTCGGTGACGGCGGCATCGGACCAGTCGATCACACCCGTGATCTCGCCGTCCTGCTCGAGCACGTGCTCGGCGCCGAGGTCGGCGTGGCAGAGCGCCCGCTGACCAGACCGCGCGGGCACGGCCGACCGGACGGCCCTCACCAGTGCAGGTGGGCCCGCCAGCTCGGAGAGCCATTCCCCCGGGTCGGCGTCCTCGACCGGCACCAGCGCCGCGACCTCGGCAGGGTCGACGGAGTGGAGGGCACGGAGGAGCCTGCCGAGCTGCTGGGCGGCTCCTGCGCCCGGCTCCCGCCCGAGCAGCGGTCGTCCGGGCAGCAGCGGGTAGGCGAGGACGCCCTCGCCGTCGGCGAAGCGGGGAACGGGCACCGGCAGCGGCAGCCGCGGTGCCAGCAGCGCGAGCAGACCCGCCTCCCGATACACCCGTTCTGGTTCGTCGGCTGCCCGCAGCACCATGTCGCCCGCCACGAACGCGACATTGTCGAGGCCCTCGCCCAGCCGGCGGAGCGGCTCCTCGGCGAGCGCGGGTGCATTCCTGCGGAGCGCGCGCCGGACGCGTCCGTGCGCGCTGTGGTCCACGCTTCACGCTAACCCGTTCGCCAAACATGGGATGTTAGGTTGTTTGCGTGGGTCTCTCGACGGTGCGGACCGGGCGTGTGTGTGACGACGTCATGGCCCAGATGGAACGGCTGATCGCCTCAGGCGAGTGGCCGGTGGGGTCGAAGATCCCGCCGGAGCCCGCCCTCGTCGCGGCGCTCGGCGTGGGCCGCAACACCGTGCGCGAGGCGGTCAGGGCGCTCGAGCACGCGGGGCTCTTGGAACCGCGCCGCGGCGACGGCACCTACGTGCGTGCGACGAGCGACCTGGGTGCTGCGCTGCTCCGCAGGGCGCGACGATCCACGGCCATGCACGTGCTTGCCGTCCGGAGCAGCCTGGAGCGCGACGCCGCCGCTGCCGCGGCGCTGAACCGCACGGAGGCCGACGTCGTCGCGATCCGGGAGGCGGCCGACGCGCGGCGGGCCGCGGCCCCCGAGGGCGGCGACCGGGGTGTGTTCGTGGCGGCCGACCTCGCGTTTCACCGGGCGGTGATCGCCGCGACCGGCAACCCGGTCCTCGTCGACCTGTACGCCGGTCTCACCGAGGCGATCCAGCGCACGGTCGCCGAGATCGACGAGCGCGATGACGATCCGGCCGCGTTCCCCGGCCACGACGAGCTGGCCGCCGCGATCATCGCGCGCGACCCGGTGGCCGCGAGGGCCGCCGCCGAGAACTACCTCGGTGCGGCCCGCGCCATCGCGGAGCGGGACCGGTGACGGCGCGCGTGGAGGAACGCGCGCCGCGGACCGGGTGGTTGCTGGCGGCCGCGATCGTGCTGGTCGCGGCGAACCTGCGGCCCGCCGTCGTCGGCGTGGCGCCGCTGCTGTCCGAGATCCAGGTCAGCGAGGGGCTCTCCGCCACGGCGGCGGGCGTGCTGACGGCGCTTCCGGTGCTGTGCTTCGGCCTGCTCGCCCCCGCCGCGCCGCGGCTCTCCCGCCGGTTCGGGATCGAGCGCACCCTGCTGCTGGCCCTCGTCGTGCTGTGCGTGGGATTCGCGGTCCGCACGCTGAGCCCGGTCGCGGCGCTGTTCGTGGGAACGGTGGTCGCGGGTTCGGCGATCGCGATCGGCAACGTCCTGCTGCCGGGCCTGATCAAGCGGGACTTCCCGCACCGCACCGGCGTGATGACCGGCCTGTACACGATGGCGATCTCGGCGGGCGGGGGGCTCGCGGCCGGCATCACCGTGCCGGTCGCGCAGGCCGCCGGCCTGGACTGGCGCGCTGCGCTCGGGACGTGGGGGGTCTTCGCGGCGCTCGCAGCCGTGTGCTGGCTGCCGCAGGCGCGGCGCGCGGGGCGGCCCGTCGCGGTCCGGGGGCCGGGCGTCGGGGGCCTCTGGCGGCAGCCGCTGGCGTGGCAGGTCACCGGGCTGATGGGGTTCCAGTCGTTCGGCTTCTACGCGTCGACCGCGTGGCTGCCCGCGGTGTTCGTCGACCGCGGGCATGACCCGGTGGCCGCGGGATGGCTCCTGTCGCTGGCGAGCATCGTCGGCGTCGGCGGTTCGATGGCGGCGCCGGTGCTGGCCACGCGATTGCCCCGGCAGCGGCTGCTCGCCGCCGGGATCGCGGTGCTGGCAGCGCTCGGGCTGCTCGGCGTGCTGCTGGTTCCCGGCGCCGAGATCGTGTCCATGGTGCTGCTCGGCGCGGCGCAAGGTGCGGCACTCGGGCTCTCGCTGACGCTGATGGCGCTGCGCTCCCCCGACGCCGCCCACGCCGCGCAGCTCTCGGGCATGGCGCAGAGCGTCGGCTATCTGGTGGCGGCGGTGGGACCGTTCGCCGTCGGCGCGCTGCACGACCTGACCGGCGCGTGGACCGTGCCGTTCCTGCTGCTCTTCGCGGCGCTCGCCGTGCAGGGGACGGCCGGAGTCCTGGCCGGCCGCGACAAGGTGCTGCGCTCCAGCACCCCGGCCGAACGGGACGTCGCCCCGGTAGCGTGATCGATCATGGTCGCGATGTACCCGGAGCCCGAGCCGCACGCCACCGGGATGCTCGACGTCGGTGACGGTAACCGCGTGTACTGGGAGTCCTGCGGCAACCGGGACGGGAAGCCCGTGGTGGTCCTGCACGGCGGCCCCGGCGCCGGCTGCCGCCGCAGCACAGCCCGCGCCTTCGACCCTGACGCGTACCGGATCGTGCTGCTCGACCAGCGCCAGTGCGGCCGCAGCACACCGCACGCGAGCGACCCGGCCACCGATCTGTCGGTCAACACCACCGAGCACCTGATCGGCGACATCGAGCGGCTGCGCGATCACCTGGGCATCGAGCAGTGGCTGGTGTACGGCGGGTCATGGGGTTCGACGCTCGGGCTCGCGTACGCGCAGCGGCACCCGGGGCGGGTGACCGAGATGCTGCTCGTGGCGATCACCACCACGAGACGCTCCGAGATCGACTGGCTCTACCACGGCCTCGGCAGCATCCTCCCTGAGCAGTGGCACCGCTTCCGGGAGGGCGTTCCGGAGGCCGAGCGCGACGGGGACCTGGTGGCGGCATACCGCCGCCTCGTCGAGAGCCCCGACGCCAGGGTGCGGGAGCAGGCGGCGCGGGACTGGCTCGCCTGGGAGGCGGCCGTGCTGTCCGTCGACCCGGACGCTCCCCCGCCCGCGTATTTCGCCGACCATCGATGGGGCATGGCGTTCGTGCGGATCGTGACGCACTACTTCCACCACGCCGCCTGGCTGGAGGAGGGCGTCCTCCTGCGGGAGGCGGGCAGGCTCGCCGGCATCCCCGGGGTGCTGGTGCACGGGAGCCTCGACCTGCAGGGCCCGCTCGTCACGGCGTGGGAGCTGGCGCGGGCGTGGCCGGAGGCCGAGCTCGTGGTGGTGAAAGGGGCCGGCCACTCGCGTCACGATGGGATGGGGGCGGCGATCAAGACCGCCGCAGACCGGTTCGCGCCCGGTGGCACCGCCCGAATCGCCTCCGCCGGTGCCGATCACCGCTGATCAGCGGCCATTGATCCGGCATCAACCCCGCAGTGGTGCCGGAATTGTCGGCGCCGGGTCCTAGGCTCGGCCCTGGCGGGCGGGGCACGCCGCGCGCCAGGGAAGATGGGACCTGGAGCATGACCGATCTGGCGGCGGCGGACGCCGCGCCTCCCGTCACCTGGGAGGAACACCGCACGGAGCTCACCGCCTACTGCTACCGCATGCTCGGTTCCTCGGCCGACGCCGAGGACGCCGTGCAGGACACGATGGTGCGGGCATGGCGCTCCTTCGACCGGTTCGAGGGCCGCTCGTCGGTCCGGTCGTGGCTCTACAAGATCGCCACGAACGTCTGCCTCACGATGCTCGACGGCCGGCAGCGGCGGGCCCGCCCCATGGACTTCGGCTCGGCAGGTTCAGCCGACGCGCCGGTGCCGGCGCAGCACCCCGAGATCTCCTGGCTCGAACCCATCCCGGATGCCCGCGTGCTGCCGACCACCGCCGACCCCGCCGAGCTCGCGGTCTCGAAGGAGTCGGTCCGCCTCGCGTTCGTCGCCGCCCTGCAGCACCTCCCCGCCCGCCAGCGGGCCGTCCTCATCCTGCGAGAGGTGCTGCAGTGGAAGGCGTCCGAGGTCGCCGAGCTGCTGGGCACCACGGTCGCGTCGGTCAACAGCGCACTTCAGCGCGCCAGGGCCACCCTCGCCGAACACGACCTCGACTCCCCCGCGCCCGACACGATGGACGCCGACCATCAGGAGTTGCTCACGCGCTACGCGGAGGCGTTCGAGCGTTACGACGTCAACGCCCTGGTCACGCTGCTGCACCAGGACGCCATCCTCAACATGCCGCCGTTCGCCCTGTGGCTGCAGGGCGTGGAGCAGATCCAGAAGTGGTGGATCGGCCCGGGCGCGCACTGCAGGGGCTCGCGGATCGTGCCGCTGGCCGCCAACGGCATGCCCGCGTTCGGGCAGTGGCGCCCCAACGGCGACGGTGACGGCTACCACGCGTGGGCCGTGCAGGTCCTGGAGATCTCCGACGGGCTGATCAGCGGATACACGTCGTTCCTCGACGTGGACACGCTGTTCCCGATGTTCGGGCTGCCGTTGCGACTCGACGCCGACGGGGAGCCGATCACGACCTGACACCCTCGGAGGCTCGCTCAGCGGGTGGGCTCCGCGCTGCCCTGCTGGTCGATAAGGGTGTTGAGCAGGTCCACGATGTGCTGCTGGCCCGCCGCGGCGGCGTCGAGCCGACCGCGGACCTCGGTGAAACCGCCGTCCACCTGGTGGAACCCGTCGTTCACCTGGCGGAACCGGTCGTCCATCTGCTGCCGGAGGTCGGCCAGGTCCTGACGCATCGCGGTGAAGCTCGACGTCGTGGCCTGGCGGAAGTCGCGGATCTCCGCGCGGATCTCCGTGACGTCGCGGTCGGCTCCCCCAGCCAGCACGCGCGCCGCGGCGGCGTCGTGCTGGCTGTGGCGGACTCGGTCGGTCAGCTCGCGGACCTGGGTCTCCAGGGCGGTGACGCGCGACTCCAGGTCGTCGGGCCGGCTCATGCCCCGGAGCGTACCGGCGGGCGGATGGGGCCCGTCAGCGTTCCGCGGACTTCGCCCACAGGTTGATCCCGCCCTCCACGGCGTGCTCGTCGATCCGGCGCAGCTCGTCGTCGCTGAACTCCAGGTTGGCCAGCGCCCCGAGGCTGTCGTCGAGCTGCGCGACGCTGCTGGCGCCGATGAGGGCCGAGGTCACCCGGGGGTCGCGCAGCGTCCAGGCCAGCGCCATCTGCGCGAGCGACTGGCCGCGGGCCTGCGCCATCTCGTTGAGCGCGCGGACGTGGGCGAGGGTCTTGTCGGTCAGCAGATCGGGCGAGAGCGACTTGCCCTGCGCGGCGCGGGAGTCGGCGGGCACACCGTCGAGGTACTTGGTCGTGAGCATGCCCTGGGCGAGCGGGGAGAACGCGATGCAGCCCACGCCGGTTTCGCCGAGCACGTCGAGGAGGTCCTCCTCGATCCACCGGTTGAGCATCGAGTACGACGGCTGGTGGATCAGCAGGGGCGTGCCCAGCTCCCGCAGGATCGCGACCGCCTCGGCGGTGCGCTCGCCGCTGTAGGAGGAGATGCCGGCGTAGAGCGCCTTGCCGGAGCGGACGGCCCGGTCGAGGGCGCCCATCGTCTCCTCGAGCGGGGTGCTCGGGTCGAAGCGGTGGCTGTAGAAGATGTCGACGTAGTCCACGCCCATGCGAGTGAGCGACTGGTCGAGGCTCGCGAGCAGGTACTTGCGGGAGCCGCCGCCCTGCCCGTAGGGGCCAGGCCACATGTCGTACCCGGCCTTGGTCGAGAGGATCAGCTCGTCGCGGTAGGGGCGGAAGTCCTGCGCGTAGATCGTGCCGAAGTTCTTCTCGGCGCTCCCGTAGGGCGGGCCGTAGTTGTTGGCCAGGTCGAAGTGCGTGACGCCGCGGTCGAACGCGCGGCGCAGGATCGCCCGCTGCGTCTCGATGGGCTTGTCGTCGCCGAAGTTGTGCCACAGCCCGAGCGAGATCGCGGGCAGGTCGAGGCCGCTGCGGCCGCAGCGGCGGAAAGTCGCGCGGCCGGAGCCGTCGGAGTCATAGCGGGCAGGATCGGCCTCGTACGTCATACACCCATCTTCGCCCCCACTCATCTGATGTGTGAGGAGGGGTCGGTCACGCGAATGCGCCGACCAGCGTCGGGAGGCAGTCGGGGCCGGTCTCGGCGCGCACGAGCAGGAACCCCGGGGTCTCGACCGGCGGGTCGAGCAGACGGACCGCGACACCTGCCTGGCCGCCGTCGCCGCAGCCGTGCACGAACGTCGCCTCGCGTTCGGCCAGCCCGATCTCCACGAGCACGTCCTCGACCGAGCGGACGGGCCGGCCCAATGCCGGGGTGAACCCGGCGGCCCGGCACGCGGCGAGAACGGCGTCGTGCAACGCGGGGTTGGCGGAGCGCTCGGGCAACCGGAGTGTCAGCTCGGCCAGCGCGCCGATCGGCACCGCCTGGTGGGCGGCGAGCGAGTGACCCGCCGGCAGCACGACGTGCACCGGGTCGCGCCACACCTCGACGGGCCGCAGCCCGCGCGCCCGGACCGGGCCTCGGACCAGCGCGACGTCCAGCTCACCGGCACGCAGCGCCTCGACGTGCGCCTCCGCCGGCCCGTCCACGAGCACCAAGGACAGGTCCGGGACGTTCTCGCGGATCCGGGCGACGCCGCGGCGCACCCGCTCCCCCAGCCCGGCGCTCGTGCCGAGGCGGAGGCTGCCACCGCGGCCGGCGGCCAGCTCGGCGGCGACGGTGCGCACCCGCTCGACGGCGGCGAGGGCCGAGCGCGCCTCGGCGAGGAGCCGCTCGCCGTCGCCGGTGAGCGCCACCCGGCGGGAGGAGCGCTCCAGCAGCCGCACACCCAGCTCGCGCTCGAGGCGCCCGATCTGCTGGCTCACGGCGGGCTGGACCACGGCGAGCCGATCGGCGGCCCGGCCGAAGTGCAGCTCCTCGGCGACGGCCACGAAGTAGCGCAGTTGGCGGATCTCCACGGCGACCACCCATCACGATCCGTTATCACTGCACAGGCTAGTTGCTCGTTGTTCGCGGCGGTCCCGACCGCTGGGCTGGAGGCATGCAGATCGGGATGTGGATCGACGACGAGCGGCCGCTCGCGGCCGTCGTCGAGAGCGTCGAGGAGGCCGCGAACCTCGGGTTCGCTCGGGTCTGGTTCGGCCAGCGGGCGGGGTGGGACGCGCTGACTCTGATCACCGCCGTCGGGAGCCGGGTGCCGGGGATCGGGCTGGGCACGGCGGTGGTGTTGACGTGGCCGCAGCACCCCCTCGCACTCGCTGGGCAGGCGCTCAGCACCAACGCTGCCGTGGGCGGGCGGCTCACGCTGGGGATCGGGCCAAGCCACCAGCCGATCGTCGAGGGCCGATACGGCTACCGGTGGGAGCGGCCCGGCCAGCACGTCGAGGACTACCTTGCAGCGCTCGGCCCCGCCCTGACAGGCGAGGCCGGGACCATCGCCGTCCCGGGAGCGGCACGCCCACCGTTGCTCCTCGCCGCGCACGGCCCGCGCCTGCTGCGCCTGGCCGGTGAGCGCGCCGACGGAGTGATCACCACCTGGATCGGTGCGCGCGGGCTCGCCGAGCACACCGTGCCCGCCGTCCGCGCGGCCGCGGCGGGGCGGGCCGCTCCGCAGGTCGTCGTCGGGGTGATCGCAAGCCTCACCCACGACCCCGAAGCGGCGCGGGAGTATGTCGCAGATCGGTTCGGGATGGCGAGCCGCATGCCCAGCTACCGCCGCTCGATGGACCGGGAAGGCTTTGCCGGTCCGGGTGACACCGTGCTCGCCGGTGACGAGGCCGAGTTGGAGAAGGCCGTACGCGGCTTCGCCGATGCGGGTGCCACCGAGTTCCAGCTCTGCGCGGTGGGGCCGGAAGGTGACCGGGCCCGCACTGTGGCGTTCTTCGGCGAGCTCGCCCGTCAGCTACGCGCGTAGCGCCCCGGCGTGATCCCGAGCATCCGGGTGAAGTGCCGGTGCAGGTGAGCCTGGTCGTGGAACCCGACGGCCACGGCGACGTCGGCGACGGGCTCACCGTCGAGCAGCCGCCGCCGGGCTGCCTCGACCCGCCTGCCGGTGAGGTACCGGTGCGGCGGCAGCCCGTACGCGCGGGTGAACGAGCGGATGAGATGCGCGGGATGGGCATGCAGCAGCGCTGCGGCGTCGCGCAGGGCGAGCCCTTCCACCGTGCGGGCGTCGAGGAGCTCGCGCAGGTCGGCGGCGAGCCGTGTGGGGGGCGGCTCCGCGGCAGGCCCGCGCAGGTGCAGCCGGATGCGGTCGCCGATCAACGCAAGCCTGCTCTCCGCCTCGAACTCGGCGCCGGTGCCTCCGAGCACCTGGTGGAGCTGATCGACGCGGGTGCGCAGGAGGTCGTCGTCGAAGCTCGGGGTGGCCAGCGAGGCGCCGGTCAGCGACTCGGGGAGCACACCGGCGTCGACGTAGAGAACGCGCTTGCGGAAGCCGTGGTGGGTGGCCGCCCGGCCGGTGTGCGAGACGTGCGGCGGCAGGAGCGTGACGGCGGGGCGGAGAGCACCGTGCTCGTGGCGGTCGAGGTCGTAGCGGATCGCGCCCTCGTCGACCACCAAGAGGGTCCAGGTGTCGTGCGCGTGCTCGGGGTACGCGTGGTCGGTGAACCGCGCGTGGAAGACCTCCACGATGCCGGGCACGGCAGGCGCCCAGGCACGCACGTCGGACACGAGCAGAACGTACAAGAACCGGCGGCCCCGGCGGCGGCACGCTCGGGGACGTGCGTTTCGAGACCAAGATCGCCGTGCTGCTCCGGAACGACCTGGAGGTCTGGCAACGGCTGAACGTGACCGCGTTCCTGGCAAGCGGGATCGCGGCCAACCCCGAGCTGCTCGGCGAGCCCTACGCCGACGCCGACGGCACCGGGTACCTGCCGATGTTCCGCCAGCCGGTGCTCGTCTTCGCCGGTGACGCCGACGTGCTCGCGGCCGCCCACGAACGGGCGGTGCGCCGCGGGCTGCCGGCCGCGGTGTTCACCGAGGAGCTGTTCACCACCGGCCACGACGAGGCCAACCGCGCTGCCGTGCGCGCGGTGGCCCGTGACGACCTCAAGCTCGTGGGCCTGGCCGTGCACGGGCCGCGCAACGCCGTGGACAAGGTCCTCAAGGGCGCGATCCTGCACACCTGACGACCTGCACACCTGACGGGCCTTACGGGGCCCGCATCGTCTGGACGAAGAGCTGCGGCTGCGGCGGGGTGCCGGCGCAACCGGTGCCGTCCATCGGCACGAAGACCGACGCCGTCTCGCCGGGCGGGTAGACCCGCAGCCCGCGGACGGGCGTCGGCCGGCACACGGCGGCGTCGAAGTTCTGGACGTTCACCAGCTGCAGTGGTGCGATCGCCGTGCCGCTGGGCGCGATGTCGATCTGCCCGCCGCGGTCGCCGGACATCTCCGCGGCCGGGCCGACCTGGTGCCCGTCGTCGCCCGCCACGTACGAGACGCCCGGGAAGCCCCGCAGCTCGCACGTCGCCCGTCCCATGTTGGTGAAGATGAGCGGGCGGTAGACCGAGCCGGCTCCGGCGTCGCCCGTACCGAGGGACACCGACAGCTCGCCGCTCGTGCAGCGCGGGACGGCCCCTGCCGCCGGAGCCGAGGCCGGGGCCGCGGCGGGCGGGGGTGTGGTGGGCGGTTCTGTGGTGGAAGGCGATGCGGTGGACGGGGGCGCAGCCGTCGTCGGCGGCGGGGTCGGTCCCGCACCTCCTCCGCCCGAGCAGCCCGCCAGCAGGCTGATCGCGGCCAGCACGATCACCACCACGGCTCGTCGTGTCGTCATCAGGTCCCTCGATCCCCGGTGTTCCCCGCACCGTTGTCGTTCATCGGGAAGGACGTGCGGCGCCAGGACGAGTTGTGCCTCTCAACCATCCGGTCAGGTGACGGGGGTCGCTGGCCTACGCTGGCACCGAACGTGACGGAGGTGACGGGTTGTCGGCAACGCGGCTGCTCGTGCTCGGGATCGTCCGAGGTTACGGGCGGGCGCACGGCTACCGGGTCGGCAACGACCTGCTGGCCTGGGGCGCCGACGAGTGGGCCAACGTGAAATGGGGCTCGATCTACCACGCCCTCCACTCGCTCACCGAGGGCGGCTTCCTCCTCGACCACAACGACGTCCCGACCCGTACCGAGTACGAGCTGACCGAGCGCGGCGAGCACGAGTTCATGAAACTGCTCCGCGACGCGATCCGCCGCCCCCAGCCCCGGCCGGACCTCCTTGGTGCCGCGCTGGCCCTCCTGCCCTCGCTCCCCCGCGCCGAGGCGATCGCCCTGCTTCGCGAGCGGCTCGCCGCGCAGGAGGCGGCCCGGGACAAGGCGCACGCGCAGGTCGAGGCGCTGGTCGACCCGCCGCACGTCCGCGAGCTGTTCGGGCTGTGGGAGCACAACGCCGACAGCGCCGCGGAGTGGACGCACGGGATCATCGCGCGCCTGGAGGCCGGTGCGTACCCGATGGCCGGTGAGCCGCGTTCACCCGGGAAGCCGGGAAGCTGGCACGACCTGGTGTTCCCGCCCCACCCACCCCGCTAGAACCCCGCCGTACGTGTAACGGCTGCCCGGTTCCGGGCGATTCAAGTTTGCATACCCGCTCGTCCTTCCGGCACACTCGACGCTGGCGGGTTCAAGTTTGAGTAATTTGGAGGGGCATGGCCATCGCAGTGAGCGCTCAGGCGCTTCGCAAGCGCTACCCGGGCTCGGAGGAGCCCGCTCTCGACGGGTTCGACCTGACCGTGCCCTCCGGCACCGTCCACGGCCTGCTCGGCCCGAACGGGGCGGGCAAGACCACCGCCGTGCGGATCCTCGCCACGCTGCTGCGCGCCGACAGCGGCCGGGCCGAGATCGACGGCATCGACGTCGCGACCCACCCTGCCGACGTGCGCAGGCGGATCGGGCTCGTCGGCCAGTACGCGGCGGTCGACGAGATCCTCGACGGCCGGCGCAACCTCGTGATGTTCGGGCGCCTGTTCCACCTGTCCCCGGCCGACGCCCGTCGGCGCGCCGACGAGCTGCTGGAGCGGTTCGCGCTCGCCGACACCGGCACGCGGCCCGTCGGGAAGTACTCGGGTGGGATGCGGCGGCGGCTCGACCTCGCCGTCAGCATGATCCTCGCGCCCGCGGTGCTGTTCCTCGACGAGCCGACGACAGGCCTCGACCCGCACGGCCGCGCCGAGGTCTGGGACGCCGTCCGCGGCCTCGTCGCGGGCGGCACCACCGTGCTGCTCACCACCCAGTACCTCGACGAGGCCGACCAGCTCGCCGGCCGGATCTCGGTGCTGGGAGCGCGGGGCGCGGGCGGCGGTCGGGTGGTCGCCGAGGGCACGCCCGACGAGCTGCGCTCACGCATCGGCGGTGACCGGATCTCGCTCGTCGTGCGGCACGCGGCCGACCTGCCACGCGCGGCGGCGCTCGTCGCGGATGTCACGGGCACCGACGCCGAGGTCGACGCCGACGCCCGCCGGGTGGCCGCTCCGGTGCGGGACCGGATGGGGGCTCTTGCGGCCACGCTCCGCGCCGTGCAGGAGGCGGGCATCGAGGCCGAGGACCTCACCGTCCGCCGTCCGACCCTCGACGAGGTGTTCCTCCAGCTCACGAAGGCAGGAGCCGCCGCATGACCGTTCTCCCCGTTCCCGGTTCGGCGCTGCGCTGGGCCGTCGCCGACTCCGCCACCCTGGCCCGTCGCTACCTCGCGCACCTACGTCACCAGCCCGCCGAGCTGGTGGGTGCGGTCGGGTTCCCGATCCTGCTCGTGCTGATGTTCGCGTTCCTGCTCGGCGGCATGATGGCGGTGCCCGGAGGGGGCGACTACCGGCAGGCGCTGCTGCCTGGCCTCTTCACGATGACGATGCTGTTCGGCCTCTCCGCCACGATGATCGCGGTCGTCACCGACGCCCAGCGCGGCATCACCGACCGGTTCCGCTCTATGCCGATGGCGCAGTCGGCCGTGCTCGTCGGGCGGGCGCTGGCCGACATGGTGACGTCGGCGATCGCGCTCGCCGCGCTGCTGCTGGTGGGGCTCGCGGTCGGCTGGCGCGCCCCGGGTGGTGCCGGGGCGGTGCTCGCGGCCGTCGGGCTGCTCCTGCTGCTGCGGTTCGCGATGCTGTGGGTAGGGATCTACCTCGGGCTGGTCGTGCGCGGCCCCGGGGCCGTCACCGCGGTGCAGACGCTGGAGTTCCCCGTCGGGTTCCTGTCCGGGCTGTTCGTGGCGCCGGCGACGATGCCGGTGGTGGTCTCGACGGTCGCCGAGTGGAACCCGCTCTCCTCCACTGCGGCCGCCACCCGGGACCTGTTCGGCAACCCCGGGTGGGGCGGCGAGTCGTGGGTCGCCCAGAACGCGGTGCTCATGGCGATCGTCGCGGTGTTCGCGCCGCTGTCCGTCCGCCGCTACCGGGAGATGAGCCGATGACCGCTGAGCACACCCCCACCCCGCCACGCTGGCTGAAGCCGCTCAACCGCGTGCTGATGGGGCTGCAGCGCACGGGGCTCGGGATGAAGGACCTCCCGGTGCTCACCGTGCCGGGCCGGCGCAGCGGCAAACCCCGCAGCACGCCGCTGTCCGTCCTCGACGAAGGCGGGGAGCGATACCTGCTGGAGGGTTTCCCCGGCGCCGACTGGGCCCGCAACGTCCGCGCCGCGGGCGGGCTGGGCACGCTGAGCGTCGGCAAGCGGCGGGAGCAGGTGCGGCTCGTCGAGCTGGACGCTGAGGAGGCCGTGGCGATCCTGCGCCTGTGGCCCGAGCGGCTTCCGGACGGCGCGAAGATCATGGCCGACGCCGGTGTCGTCGAAGCGGTTACGCCGGAAGCGTTCGAGGCCGTGGTGGGGACCTGCGGGGTGTTCCGCGTCCACCGGGTGTAATTCACGGGATCGGCGGCGCCTGTCGAAAAGACGGGCGCCGTCTCGACGTCCCGGACGACAAGCCACCAGACCCGAGCCTGAGGAGCCTGATGCAGGCCAAGAGCCCTGAGCACATCGTCGTCACCGGCGCGCGGGAGAACAACCTGCACGACGTGTCCGTCCGGATCCCGAAGCGGCAGATCACCGCGTTCGTCGGGGTGTCGGGGTCGGGCAAGTCGTCGCTGGTGTTCGACACGATCGCCGCCGAGGCACAGCGGCAGCTCAACGAGACCTTCTCCGCATTCGTGCGCGGGTTCCTGCCCAAGCTGGGGCAGCCCGACGCCGACCTCATCGAGAACCTGTCGACCGCGATCGTCGTCGACCAGAAGCGGCTGGGCGGCGGCAGCCGGTCCACGCTCGGCACCGTCACCGACATCAACCCGCTGCTGCGGCTGCTGTTCTCCCGCCGCAGCACCCCGCACGTCGGCGCCGGCTACATGTTCTCGTTCAACGAGCAGGGCATGTGCCCCGGCTGCAAGGGCATCGGCCGCAAGGTCCAGCTCGATCACAGCGTGATGTTCGACAGGACGAAGTCACTCAATGGCGGAGCGATACTGCACCGCGACTTCGCCGTCGACAGCTGGTACTGGCACGTCTACGCGCAGTCCGGGAAGTTCGACAACGACAAACCCCTCGCCGAGTACACGAACGAGGAGTGGCAGCTGCTGCTTTTCGGCGCGGACGAGAAGGTCGAGCTGGCCGCGCCGGGCCAGAAGAGCATGAAGATCGACTTCGAGGGTGTGGAGACGAAGTTCAACCGGCTCTACATCAACGCCTCCGAGGAGGGCGGCTCCGACCGGAAGAAGGAGATCGTCGCCAAGTTCACCACCTCCGTGCGCTGCCCGGACTGCGACGGCACCCGCCTCGCCGAGGCGCCGCGGACGGCGACGGTGAACGAGCACACCCTGCCCGAGATCTGCGCGATGGACCTCGGCTCGCTGCATGCCCTGCTGCCCAGCATGCGCGACCCCGACATCGCCCCGATCCTCGACGAGGCGGCCACGCGGATCGGCGCGCTGATCGACATGGGCCTGGGCTACCTGACCTTGGACCGGGAGACCTCGACGCTCTCGGGCGGGGAGTCGCAGCGGATCAAGATGGTGCGCCACCTCGGGTCGTCGCTGGTGGACGTCATGTTCGTGTTCGACGAGCCGACGATCGGGCTGCACCCGCGCGACGTCGGCCGGATGAACGCGCTGCTGCACCGGCTGCGCGACAAGGGCAACACCGTGCTGGTGGTCGAGCACGACACCGACGTGATCACCGCCGCCGACCACGTCGTCGAGCTCGGGCCCCGGGCCGGCACCGAGGGCGGCCGGATCGTCTACCAGGGCGATGTGGCCGGGCTCGCCGACTCGGGCACGCTGACGGGTGAGTTCCTGCACCGGCCGGTCAACGCCAAGCAGGAGCCGCGCACCCCCACCGGGCAGCTGTCGCTGAAGGGCGCGTCGGCCAACAACCTGCGTGGGTTCGACCTCGACATCCCGCTCGGCGTGCTCGTCGCGCTGACCGGGGTGGCGGGCTCGGGCAAGAGCACCCTGGTGCGCGAGGTGCTGGTGCCCCAGCACCCGGAGGCGATCGTCGTCGACCAGAGCGCGGTGGCCACCTCGATCCGCTCCACCCCGGCCACCTGGACCGGCGTGATGGACCCGATCCGCAAGCTGTACGCCAAGACGACCGGGGTGAAGCCCGCGCTCTTCAGCTTCAACTCCGAGGGCGCCTGCCCCACGTGCAACGGCCTGGGCGTCATCTACTCCGATCTCGCCTACCTCGACGGCGTGCGCTCCACATGCACCGACTGCGAGGGCCGCCGCTACACCGAGGAGGTCCTCGCGCTCACGGTGGAGGGCAAGTCGATCTCCGACGCGCTCGACATGACCGCGGCGCAGGCGGTGGAGTTCTTCACGACGAAGGACATCCGCAAGCGGCTCCAGTCGGTCGTCGACGTCGGGCTCGGCTACCTGACGCTGGGGCAGCCGCTCTCGACGCTCTCCGGCGGGGAGTGCCAGCGGCTCAAGCTCGCCGGCCGGCTGCACGAGGAGGGCAACATCTACGTGCTCGACGAGCCCACCACGGGCCTGCACATGTCCGACTGCGGGCACCTGCTCGGGCTGCTCGACCGGATCGTCGACGCGGGCAGCTCGGTGATCGTCGTCGAGCACAACCTCGACGTCATCGCGCACTCCGACTGGGTGATCGACCTGGGTCCCGACGGCGGCGACGGCGGCGGTGAGGTGGTGTTCGAGGGACCGCCCGCGAAACTGATGGAGGCGCCCGGCTCGTTCACGGGCGAGCACCTCGCCCGGTACGTGGGGGCCCAGCAGTTCGGGGACCAGCGCTTCGAGGTCCGGACGGCGTGACGGCAGGTACGACGGCGGAGCAGGTGGGGCGTGCCCGGCCCTCGTCCGGGCCGGGCGGCGCGGTCTTCGTGCCGGCCGACCCACCCCGGACCGGGCACGTTCTGCTGTGGGGTGCGGTACTTCCCGACGTCGGCGATCCCGGCCGGGCCCGCGTGGTGCCGCCCCCGGGGGACGCGGTGCGCGAGGTGGACGCCCGCACGCTGCCGGTGGCGGACGCGCTGCCAATCCTGCTGGCCGGTGGCGCCGACCCGGCCGTGGCGTTCTGGGGCGCAGCGACGCGGCTCGCGCTGGGGCTCGTGGCCCGCGGCCGGCTGCTGCCCGGTGTCTCCCCGGCCGGGTTCGACGCCTGGCGGGCCGGCCCCCTGGACACCGACGACGCCTCGCGGGTGCACGCGCTCGCCGCGGCCATGCCCGCGGCAGCACGGGCCGTGCCGGAGCCGGGTGCCGGCCCGGTGTCCCTGCCGCCCGCGGGGCCGCTGCTGCGGGCGTTCCTCGACGCGGTGGCCGACGTGCTCCCGCGCTCCCCGGCGGGCGTCGGCCCCTTCGCCGCCGTCGCGGCTCACCCGGTGCCGCACCTGCGGGACTGGGCCGACGAGGTCGCGGCTGGCGTAGACGCCGGGGTGCGGGTGTCGCTGCGGATCGAAACCGACGAGTCCGCGACGCGGTTCCGGGCGGTCGTCCAGGTGCACGGGCTCGCCGACCCGACCCGCACCGCCGACCTCGACGCCGTGTGGAGCGGGGCGGCGGCCGGGTTCGGCCCGCGGGGCCGCGTGGACGCCCTGCTGGGCGTGCGCCGGGCGGCGCGGTTCTGGGACCCCCTGCACCAGTTGCTCGGGCAGGCCGTGCCGGACCGGCTAGAGCTGTCCGACGCCGACGTCACCGACCTGCTCGGGCCGGCAGCGGCTCAGCTGGCCGCCGCCGGGGTGGCGGTGCACTGGCCTGCCGAGCTGCGCCCGGAGCTGTCGGCCCGGGCGATTGCCGGGCGTGGGAGCGGGCCCACCGAGTTCGGTGCCGGGTCCGAGCCGTTCGCTCTCGACTGGGAGCTGGCCCTGCGCGGCGACCCGCTCACGCGCCACGAGATGGACGAGCTGGCCGCCAGCCACCGGCCCGTCGTCCGGCTGCGGGACGGGTGGGTGCTCGTGGACCCGGCCGCCCGGCAGCGGGCCCGTGACCGGACCCTGGGGCCGGTCAGCGCCGTGGCGGCGCTCGGAGCGGCGCTGAGCGGTGAGGTGGCCGCGGGCGACGAGCGGGTGCCCGTGGTGACGACCGGATGGCTCGAGGAGCTGCGGGAGCGCATCGCGGCCCCACCGACCCCGATGTCGGCCCCGGAGGGTCTCGCCGCGACCCTGCGCGACTACCAGCTGCACGGCCTCGGCTGGCTCGACCGCATGACCTCACTCGGCCTCGGGGCGTGCCTCGCCGACGACATGGGGCTGGGCAAAACGATCACGCTCATCGCCCTGCACCTGCGCAGGAGCCCCCTCCGCGCCGGGCCGACGCTCGTCGTCTGCCCGGCGTCGCTGCTGGGCAACTGGGAACGGGAGATCACCCGGTTCGCGCCCGGCGTGCCCGTCCACCGCTACCACGGCAGCGGGCGCTCCCTCCCGGACGGCGACGGGTTCGTGCTGACGACCTACGCCACCATGCGCCGCGACGTGGAGCGGCTCGCCGCCCACCGCTGGGGTCTCGTGGTCGCCGACGAGGCGCAGCACGTCAAGAACCCGGCGTCGGGCACCGCGCAGGCGCTGCGGTTGATCAGTGGGGGCACGGCCGGGGCCAGGGTGGCCCTGACGGGCACACCCGTGGAGAACGACCTGGTGGAGCTGTGGTCGATCCTCGACTGGGCGACCCCGGGGCTGCTCGGCACGCAGGCGGAGTTCCAGGCCCGCTGGGCCGACCCGATCGCCGACGGCGCCGACCCGGCTCTCGCCGAGCGGTTCGCGAAGCTCGTCGGGCCGTTCCTGCTGCGGCGGCGCAAGTCCGACCCTGGTGTCGCTCCCGAGCTGCCCCGCAAGACCGAGACCGACCGGCCCGTGGGGCTCACCCGCGAGCAGGCGGGGCTGTACGAGGCCGTGACCGCCGAGACGATGGCGCGGATCGCCGAGGCCGACGGCATGGCGCGCCGCGGCCTCGTGCTCGCGCTGCTCACCGCGCTGAAACAGATCTGCGACCACCCCGCCCTCTACTCCCGCGAGCCCGAGCCCCTGCTGGCCGGGCGCTCCGGGAAGCTCGAGCTGCTCGACGAGCTGCTGGACACGATCCTCACCGAGGACGGGGCGGTGCTCGTGTTCACGCAGTACGTGGCGATGGGCCGGTTGCTGCAGGAGCACCTGCGCGGCCGGGGCGTCCCGACGCGGTTCCTGCACGGCGGCACCCTCGTGCCGGAGCGCGAGGTGATGGTGGAGGAGTTCCAGCGGGGCGAGGTGCCGGTGTTCCTGCTGTCGCTCCGGGCCGCGGGCACCGGGCTCAACCTCACCCGCGCCGACCATGTCGTGCACTTCGACCGCTGGTGGAACCCGGCAGTCGAGGACCAGGCGACCGACCGCGCCTACCGCATCGGGCAGACCCGGCCCGTGCAGGTGCACCGGCTGATCAGCGAGGGCACGGTGGAGGACCGGATCGCCGCGCTCCTGGAGTCCAAGCGCGCACTCGCCGACTCCGTGCTCGCCGGCGGCGAGGCGGCGTTCACCGAGCTGACCGACGCCGAGCTGACCGACCTGGTGGCGCTGCGCGGGAGTGCGACATGACGCAGGCACGGGGGTTTCCCGCCTTCCCACCACGGCCTGGGCGCCGCGGCCGGTCCTGGTGGGCGCGTGCGTTCGTCGCCGCGATGGAGGACGCCGCGCTCGACTCCGTGCTGCTGCGCCGCGGCAGGCGCTTCGCCGGCAGCGGTCGGGTCGGGCCGATCACGGTGTCGCCCGGCCGGATCGCCGCCACCGTCGACGACCCCGACGGGATCTTCGAGGTCACCGTGCACCTGACCACGTTGACGGACGCCGAGTGGAACCGCTTCCTCGACCAGGTCGGCGCGGAGGCCGGGCACCTCGCGGCGCTCCTCGACGGCGAGGTGCCGCGCTCGCTCGCGCACGCCGCCGACGCGGCCGGGGTGGCGCTGCTGCCCACGATCGGCGACCTGGAGTCCGACTGCGACTGCCCCGACATCGGCGACCCCTGCCAGCACGCAGCCGCGCTGTGCTACCAGACGGCGTGGCTGCTGGACGACAACCCGTTCGTCCTCCTGCTGCTGCGCGGCCAGGGCGGCGACGAGCTGCTGGACGCGCTGGGCGCGCGCCAGCAGCAGAGGCCGACACCAGCAGCGGACCGCCCGGTGCCCGCGACGACCGCCTACGCGGCCGACCCTCCGCCGCTGCCGGCACCACCACCGGCACCGGCCCGCCGGGACAGCCCGACGATCCCCCCGGCCCCAGACGTCCCGCCGGACACCCTGGACGCGCTGGTGGCGGCAGCGGCGGCCCGAGCGCAGGCCCTGCTGGCAGAGGGTTGATCGGCGGCACATGCGCTGGCGCGAGCCTGACGGGAACCGCTACCCTGACTCGTGACCAGATGAGAAATCTGGTCACGAGTCAAGGGATGGTCGATGCCTGACACAAGTCAGCGCGAGCGCGCCCAGCGGATCCTGGATGCGGCAGCCGAGCTGGTGCTCCGCTGGGGCTACAAGCGGGTCACGATCGAGGAGGTCGCCAAGCACGCCGGCATCGGTAAAGGCACCGTGTACCTGCACTTCGAGTCGCGCGCCTGGCTGTTCATGTGCGTGCTGATGCGCGAGTCGCTGGGCCTGGTCGACGAGTTGACGGCCGCGATCGAGCGGGACGCAACGGCAGTACTCCCGGCCGAGCAGGCCCGTCTGGGCTACCTCGGGGTGCAGCGCCGGCCGTTGCTGCGGGCGATGTTCGTCCGCGACAACGAACTGCTGGGCGAGTTGGCGCACGAAGGAGCGATCAACCCGGTGCGCGAATGGAAGGGCGAGCTCGCCTTCGAGCAGTTCCATCTGCTGCGCGAGCACGGGCTGATGCGCACGGACCTGGACATCGACACCCAGAAGTACGTGGTCGGCGCGGTACAGACGGGGTTCTACCTCCACCAGTCGGCACTCGGGTCGTCGGACGCCGACCCGCAGGTGGCCGCTACCGCGATGAGCCACACCATTCAGTCCGCGGTGCAGCCGCCGGGCTCGCCCGATCCAGAGGCGCTCGCCGCCGTGGTCCCTGCGGTGCTCGCTTCGTACCAACGGGTCCGGGCGTCGCTGGCTGCGGCGATCGACGAGCGGCCGTCAAAGCGCCCCGGACCGCCTGACAACCGTTCCGGCCTGCCCCAGAGAGGGTTCGAATGAGTCGAATAGTCATGGCAGGCATGCCTGCCGCCGGGCACGTCAATCCAACAATGGGGCTCGTGCGCGAACTGGTGCGCCAGCATATCGACGTCACCTATTACGCCACCGACGAATTCCGCGACCCGATTGAGCGCACCGGCGCCGCGTTCCGCCCCTACCCGGCAGGGACGCTCTCCGCGAACGACATCGCCGAGGCCACCCGGAGCGGCAGCCCCCTGCGGGTGGTCACCCGGATCCTCACCGCCACAGAATCATTGCTGCCATTCCTGTTGGCCGAACTGCGCACCGAGCGACCTGCCGCGGTCGCGTTCGACTCCAACGCGGTCTGGGGCCGCATGGCCGCGGCGAGCCTCGACCTGCCCACGATCTCGCTCATGACCACCATGATGGCGGGCGGCGGTGAGCTCAGGAGTCTGACGACCCGGGAATGGGTCCACTTCCTCCGGACCGCCGTGCCGGGCGTGCCCGAAGTGCGCGCGGCCAGACGGCGGGTGCTGCGCCGCTTTGGCAAGGAGATCTTTCCGCCGCGACCGATCTTTCCGATGCGTGGCGACGTGACGATCTTTCCGATTCCGCGGTGGCTGCAGGCGGCCAACCCGTTGGTCGACCAGCGCTGTCACTTCATCGGACCCACGATCGACCCCGACGCCCGCGACAGAGATCTCGATGCCGAACTGGCCGCCCATCTCGACGGTGCCGATCCGATCGTCCTGGTGTCGCTGGGAACCCTCCATGCGGGCAGCGACGACTTCTTCCGTACCTGCTTCGAGGTGCTCGCCGACCTGCCCGCGCGTGTCCTGCTCGCAGTCGGCTCTCACACCGACCCCGCCCGCCTCGGCCGGCCGCCGGTGAACACCCTGGTCCGCGCGTCCGTACCCCAGCTCGAGGTGCTCCGGCGGACGGCGGTCTTCGTCACGCACGGGGGCATGAACAGCGTGCTGGAAGGCCTGGCGCACGCGGTGCCGCTCGTCGTCATCCCCCAGCAGTTCGAGCAGCTGGTCATCGGCCAGGCCGTCGCCGACCGTGGCGCCGGGGTCGTGCTGCGGCACAACCTGTCAAATCGCCCCGTGCCGCCCGCCGAGCTGCGCACGGCCGTCGAGCTGGCCCTCACCGACTCGGCCCAACGCACGTCCGCCAAGGTCCTGGCCGAAACCCTCTGCGAGGGCGGCGGAGCCCCCGCGGGCGCCGAGGTGATCCGAAACCTCCTGACCGGGAACAGCTGACACCTGGGTCTGCCTCGGGTGTGGGAGAGGTCGCATCGCCGACGGCGATCACGGCGCTGCCGCCCCGTTAGGGTTTCCGCACGTGGCCGACACCTTCCTCCTGCTGGTCGGGGCCGGTGTCGCGGCCGGGTTCTGCAGCTCGATCGCGGGGCTCGCCTCCCTGTTCTCCTACCCCGCGCTCCTCGCCGCCGGGCTGCCCGCCCTTGCCGCCAACGTCACCAACACGGTCGCGCTGACGTTCAGCTCGGTCGGGGCGGCCGCCAGCTCACGGCCCGAGCTGACCGGGCAGGGACCAGCCGTGCGTAGGTTCGCGCTCCTCAGCCTCGTCGGCGGGGCGGCGGGCGCCGCGCTCCTCCTCGTGACCCCGCCGGGCACCTTCGAGCGGATCGTGCCGTTCCTCGTCGCCGTGGGCTCGGTGGTGCTCCTGCTCCAGCCCTGGACCAAGGCCTCGGTCGCGCGGTGGGGAGCTCCCGGCGAGGCCTCCCGGACCAGCCCCGCCGTCGTCGCCGGGATCCTCGGCGTGTCGGTGTACGGCGGCTACTTCGGGGCCGCGGCGGGTGTGCTCATGCTGGCGCTGCTGCTCATCGGGCTGCCGGTCTCGCTGCTGGAGGGCAACGCCCTCAAGAACGTCCTCCTGGGGCTCGCCAACGCCATGGCCGCGGTCGGCTTCGCGATATTCGGACCCGTCGACTGGGCGGCCGTGTTCCCGCTCGCGGCGGGGGTCCTCCTCGGCGCCTGGACGGGCCCGGCCGTCGCCCGGCGCGTCCCCACCGCCCTGCTGCGTACGGGGATCGCGCTCGCGGGGATGGGACTGGCCGTCGTGCTGGGGATCCGGGCGTACTGACCGGACCGATGAGTAGTGCCGGCGACCGTCGTTGCACGAGGCATGACAATCTCCGATATGGACACCACGGAGCTGGAGCGCACGGTCGCCGCGGCCACCGCCGGTGACGCGACGGCCTTCACGTCGCTCGTCGAGCGCCACCGGCGCGAGCTGCAGGTTCACTGCTACCGGATGCTCGGCTCGTACACCGACGCCGAGGACGTCGTGCAGGAGACGTTCCTGCGGGCCTGGCGGCGGCTCGACACCTTCGACGGCTCGTCGCTGTTCCGCGCCTGGCTCTACAAGATCGCCACCAACGCCTGCCTGGACCAGATCCGGCGCGAGCACCGGCGATTGCGGTCGGTCGGGTCGTTCGCCGAGGTGCCCTGGCTGGAGCCGTTCCCGGACCGGCTGCTCGACCAGGCCTCGCCCGACGACGAGCCGGACGCCGTGGTCGTCGCGCGAGAGACCATCGAGCTCGCGTTCCTCACCACCGTGCAGGTCCTGCCGGCCCGCCAGCGCGCGGTCCTCATCCTGCGTGACGTCCTCGGGTGGACTGCGGCCGAGACGGCCGGGGCGCTGGAGCTCTCGGTGGCCGCTGCCAACAGCGCGCTGCAACGGGCGCGGGCCACCATGCGCGAGCGGCTCCCGGAGCGCCGCGAGGCCTGGACCGCCGCAGAGGCGTCCGAGCAGGAGCGGGCGTTGCTGCAGCGCTACATCGAGGCGAGCAACGCCGCCGACCCGGCGGTGCTCGTGCAGATATTCAGCGAGGACATCCGCGTGACGATGCCGCCGTACCCGATGGTCTTCGACGGGCTCGAGTCGATGCGCGCCCTGTTCGACCGGGCCTTCCGCGACGGCACCCACGGCGATTGGAAGCTCGTCGCCACCGCCGCCAACCGGATGCCGACCGCGGCCAGCTACCACCGCGCGCCGGGTGACACGGAGTTCCGGGCGTTCAAGTTCGACGTGCTGCGGGTGGAGGGGGACCAGATCGTTGAGATCACGACGTTCGGGCCGGCCCTGTTCCCTGAGTTCGGCCTTCCGGAGGTGCTCCCCGCGGGCTGACCAGCCACCGAGCGCCCCGGCCGACCGCCGACACGACAGCCTCCAGCGGTCCGCGGTGCCCCGCCAGCCACAGCAGGACCCCGATCGCCGTCGCGATGAGCACGTGCGTGACCCACAGGGCGACGTCGTCGGTGCCGTTGCCGGGGTAGGCGGCGAGCCCGATGACGTGCAGCGTGTACAGCGTGAGCGGCGCGGCGCCGAGCGCCGCGGGAACGATCACCACGGGCCGGGCCACCTTCGCCAGCACCCGGGGACGGCAGCCGGAGGAGCTTCCGGAGCCGGCGAGGTGGGTAAGCAGCAGCATCGCGCCGATTACGGCAAGCGCCGTGCCGGTCGTGTGAGCGAGGTCGAGCGGCGAGCCCGAATGCGGCGAGTCGACCGCGAGCCACCACCACGTGTCGGTCGGGGTGGTGCCGTAGCGGCGGCGCTCCAGGGCAGGCCCGAGCGCGGCCGCACCACCTCCGGGGCCCAGGAGCTGCGCCGATGCGGCCCAGGCCGCGACGGCGAGCACCGTGCCACCGGCCAGCAGCCCGGCGGCCACATCCGTGCGGCGCAGGTCGAGCCGCCCGACAGCCATGCCGGTGAGCAGGTAGGTGGTCCAGGTGAGCACCGGGTAGTAGCCGGTGAGCCCGAGCGTGACGACCAGCTCGACGGGCTCGGCCAGCGAGCCGAGATCCGCCTGATCGCCCGGCCCCGCAGGCAGCCCGTCCCGAAGCAGATGGCTCAGCACGGGCGTGAGCACACACGCCAGCACGGCACCCGCCGCGAGCACCGGGGAGCGCAGCCGCAGGAGCGGAGCGGCCACGACGAAAAGCAGCCCGTAGTAGGCGAGGATCACCGCCACCGGCGGATCGAGCCCTACCAGCCACAGCCCGAGCAACGCCACCAGCGCGCCGCGCACGAGCAGCGAGGCAGCCGCGGCGAGGTGGGTGCGGCCGTCCGGCGGCGGCTCTGTGCCACCCGACGCGAGCGCCACCCCGACCCCCGCGAGCACCGCGAAGAGCGCCGACGAGCGCCCGTCCGCGAGCAGGCCGGTGAGTGTCTCCCCGCCCCCGCCGCCGCTTCTGGCACTGAGCGGCAGGATGTGCGTGGCGAACATCCCGACCAGCGCGACGGCGCGCGCCGCGTCCACCCCGAGGACCCTGCCGCGGCGCGACGTGAGCCGATCGGGATGGAAGTCCGTGGTCACCGGCCGCGCGTGCCCGCTGTCACCGGCCCGTCCGGGCGCGCCCCGGTGCGGCGCAGCCAGTCCTCCAGCGCTTGCTGGACCGTGCGCAGCGGCGGGCGCCGGCGCGGATCGTTGTCCATCGCCGCGTGCAGCAGCGCAACGTGTGCCGAGCGCTTCGGCAGCTGCGTGAGCGGCGCCCCGGTCGCAGCAGCACGCAGCCCGGACACGGCGTCGGGGTGCCCGCCGCGTGGCGGTTGGCCGGTGAGCGCGTAGGACACGGTGGCCGCGAGCTGCCAGGCGTCCGACGCCGGGGTGGCGCGCTCACCGCAGGCCACCTCGGGGGCGAGGAAATCAGGGGTGCCGAGCACGAAGCCCGCCATGGTCATCGTGGCGTCGCCGGTGCGGCGGGCGATGCCGAAGTCGATCAGGTGGGCGATCCCGCCCTGGTCGACCACAACGTTGCCGGGCTTGACGTCCCGGTGCATCACGCCTTGCGTGTGCGCCGCGTCGAGGGCGCCTGCCAGGCTTGCCCACACCCGGGCCGCCACGATGTCGTCGACCGTGCCCCGCGCCCGCACCAGATCGCCGAGGGAGGAGCCCTCGACGTACTCCATGACGATGACCATGCCCTCCAGCTCCGAGAGCCCCGGGTCGCTCGCCGCGGGCACCAGGTCGTGGATGCGTACGCAGTGGGGGTGGTGGACGGCGGCGAGCGCCCGTGCCTCGCGGCGGATGCGCTCCTCGGTCTCGTGGTCGGGGGCGTGGGCGGCCTTGAGCGCCACTGGGTGACCGAGGCGGGCGTCGTGGGCGAGCCAGACGCGGCCGAACCCGCCGGAGCCGAGCCTGCGGACCAGCCGGAACCGCGGAGCCCCCGGCGAGCCACCCGCGCCGTCGAGGGGCGGAGCAGCGGCGGGTGACATCTGCGGCGGGACGGGGAACGGCGGGACCGACGCCATCAGCGTCGGCCTGGGGCCCACCGGCCCGTGCGGGCCGCGGTCGAGCGGAGCGGACCGGGGAGCCGGGACAACCGGCGGCTCGGGCTGCCGGGCGGCGAACCGCTCCGCGAGCCGGTCGGCGAGGCGCTGGCGCGGCCGCTGCGCCGCGATCGGGCCGGTCGGCGGCCTGCGAACCGGATCCGGCCGGGCGACCCGCGCTGACGCCGTGAGCGAGCGGTGCACGACCTCGCGCGACGGCGCGCCGGCCATCAGCACCAGGAACATCCCGAGGAACGCCCCCGACGCGAAGCCGATCCACAGGTGCCCCATGGTGCCTGCGGGCTGGGCGGCGGTGAGCAGGGCGATGGAGAGCGTCGGCAGCCAGAAGAACCGGGAGGGCCAGCTCGGGCCCCGGCGCAGTGCGATACGGGCCTGCGCCGCCACCAGCATGGCAGCGACCAGCGGGAACCCGGCCAGGGTCACGAGCGCGAAACCGAAGGTCAGCGGGTTGACCGGGCTGAAGGCCGTGGCGACGTCACCCGCGCCAAGGAATTCCGATTGCGGCCCTACGAAGCACACCGCGGAGCCGAGGTCCCTGAGCTGGCGACCAGTCAGCCCCGAGATCTCGTCGGGGAGCACGGCGTTGCGGAAGACCTGCCCGGCGGCGGCGAACGCCAGCAGCGGCAGCAACCCGGCGAAGAGCACACCGGTGCACGCGAGCAGCACGGACTCCCCCGTGCCGTACCGGGAGCCGATGCGCTTGCGCACCAACGCGACGACGAACGCCCCCACCGCCGGCAGAAGTCCGAGCGCCACACCGAACAGGCTGACGGCCCACGCCCAGTCACCTGGGCACACCTCGGACCCCAGCGCAGCTCGCAAGCTCGCGATCAGCCCGGCGACCACCGCGGTCAGCCCCTCCACGCGGTGCTCCCCCTTCTCGACGCGGGGTGCCCAGGCGCGGGAACCCTAGGGGACCACTATGGCACCACCTTCCTCAGCTGACGCTGGAGACGGCGTCCTTCGCCGCGCGCAAATCGGTGATGTCCGCGAACCCGCAGAGAGCGAGGGTGAGGTCCAACTCGGCGAGCACCGACCGCACGGCGTGTCGCACCCCGTCCTGGCCGCCGAGCGCCAGTCCGTAGGCGTAGGGCCTGCCGAGCAGCACGGCGTCGGCGCCGAGGGCGAGCGCCACCGCGGCGTCGGCTCCCGTGCGGACCCCGGAGTCGAACAGCACCGCCGCCCGCCCGTCGACAGCGGCGACGATGCCCGGCAGCGCGTCCAGCGCACCGATCGCGCGGTCCACCTGCCGCCCGCCGTGGTTCGACACGACGATCCCGTCCATCCCGGCGTCGAGCGCCCGTAGGGCGTCGTCGGCGTGCTGCACGCCCTTGAGCACCACGGGCCCGTCCCAGTGCTCGCGGATCAGATCGAGCCGGTCCCAGCGCAGCGCCGTGCCCGTGAACATCGGCACCCAGCGCCCGACGGCGGCCATCAGGTCCTCCTCCGGCGGCGTCGCCAGCCCGGCCCGGAACGCGGGGTCGGAGAACGGGATCGCGGTACCGACGCCGCGCAGGAACGGCAGGTACGCCTGGTCGAGGTCGTAGGGCCGCCAGCCGAGCGTCCAGGTGTCGAGCGTGACGACGAGCACCTGGTGCCCGGCTGCCCTGGCCCGCTGGAGGATGGAGACCGTCACCTCGTCCTCGGTGGGCCAGTAGAGCTGGTACCAGCGCGGGGCGTCCCCGGACGCGGCTGCGGTCTCCTCGATCGTGTGCGACGCCGCGGTCGAGAGCACCATCGGCACCCCGAGCTCTGCGGCCGCGCGCGCCACGGCCAGCTCGCCCTCCGGGTGCAGGATCGACAGCACCCCGATCGGCGCGAGCAGCAGGGGCGCAGGCATCGCGGTGCCGAGCACGGTCGTCGACCAGTCCCGCTGCGTGGTGTCCCGCAGCATCCGCGGCACCAGCCGGTACCGGTCGAACGCCGCGCGGTTGGCCCGCATGGTCGCCCCCGACCCGGCCCCACCAGCGACGTAGCCGAACGGCCCGTCCTCCAGGACGGCGCGGGCCGCCTCCTCGAGCCGGGACGGGTCGGTGGGCAGCTCGGGACGCTGGTCGGCGAGCCCGCGCAGGTAGATCTCAGCACCGTAGGACGAGAACGGGACGGTCATGGACCGCGAACCTACCGGTCGGTACATCACCAGCACAGATCTTCGCGATGCAACCGAACCGGGAGCTCCTACCGTCCTAGGTACATGAACCGTGCCTTGTCGACCGCGCTCCTCGCAGTGGGGACGCTGGCCGCGACCGGCTGCGCCTCAGCACCGGCCACCCCGGCCGTGCCCCCGGAACCGACCGTCACGACCCGCGGCGTCGGCATCGCCACCGGGACACCCGACCTGCTGACCGTCACGCTCGGCGTGCAGACCCGCGACCGCAGCGCCGCGGCGGCCCTCGACGCGAACAACACGCGCGCCGCGGCGGTGATCGATGTGCTGCGCGCGGCCGGCGTGGCCCCGGCGGACCTGCAGACGAGCCAGCTCACCGTCTACCCCACATACGACCAGACCGGCAGCCGGATCTCCGGGTACGAGGTGTCGAACATGGTCACGGCCCGCCTGCGCGACATCACCGCCGCCGGTGCCGTGATCGATCGGGCGGGGGAGGTCGCGGGCGACGCCGTGCGCGTGCAGCAGGTCGGCTTCTCGATCGACGACGACAGCCCGGTGCGCGCGGCCGCGCGGGCCGACGGCGTGCGCCGGGCGATCGCGCAGGCCACGCAGCTGGCCGAGGCCGCAGGGGTCAGGCTCGGGCCGATCCGCTCGATCACGGAACGACCGGCCGAGCAGCCAGGTCCGTTGCCCTACGCCGCCGACGCGCGGGTGGCCGCCCAAGCCGTCCCGATCGAACCCGGCAGCCAGAAGCTGACGGTCGCGGTCGAGGTCGTGCACGAGATCGCCCGATGATCCCTGGAGCGCACCCGGAATGTTCCCCGGCTCACAGCGTTGCCTCGGGCATGGGTCTCAGCTATGGCGATGCGCCCCTCTCCGCGACCGCACCGAAGACCGTCAACTACCGGATCGAGTCGCCGGCCCACAAGCTGCTGGCCCACCCGTTCCCACGCCGCGTCCGGGCGGAGTTCGCCGGGCGCACCATCATCGACACGACCGCCGGTCTGCTGCTCCACGAGACCGCGCTGCCTCCACGGCTCTACGTGCCCGAGACCGACATCGACGCCTCCGCGTTCGTGCCGAGCGACCACAGCACGCACTGCCCGTTCAAGGGCGACGCCACCTACCGCTCGCTCGCGGTCGGGGACCGCGTGGTCGAGAACGCGCTGTGGGCCTACCCGGACCCCAAGCCCGAGGCGCTGTGGCTGGCCGGGTACGCGTCGCTGTACTGGGAGGCCGCCGACGCGTGGTTCGACGAGGACGAGCCGGTCCGCGGCCTCACCGACCCGTTCCACCGCGTGGACGTCCGGCGGTCCAGCCGGCACGTGCAGGTGCTCGCGGGCGACCAGGTCGTCGCCGAGTCCTCAGCCCCGCTCGTGCTCGCCGAGACCGGGCTGCCGCTGCGCTACTACCTCTCCCCCGACGACGTGCGGGTGCCGCTGGAGCCCAGCTCCACCAGCACCTTCTGCCCCTACAAGGGCGACGCGAGCTACTGGAGCCTCCAACTGCCCGACGGCCGCACGCTGACCGACGCCGTGTGGAGCTACCAGGATCCCTACGCCGAGTCGGCCGCCATCGCCGGACGCGTGAGCCTGCTGCACGACGACCTGACGATCCTCGTAGACGGCCGCCAGATCTAGCGGCTCAGTCGTCCTCGACGAGCAGGGCCTCCAGCGCCGGCAGAGCGGCGACCAGGGTGGCGCGCTGCGCGTCGTCGAGGCGGGCGAGGCGGCGCGCGACGAGTGCGGTGCGGTGGCTGCGCACCTCGGCCAGCCGCGCGGCACCCTCCTCCGAGAGCACGATCCGTACGCCGCGGGCGTCGTTCGGGTCGGGGGTGCGGATCACGAGCCCCTGCTCGTCGAGGGCGGTGAGCACCCGGCTCATCGTCGGCGCCGTGACGGCCTCGCGCCTGGCCAGCTCCGAGAGCCGCAACGGCCCGTGCTGCTCCACCGTGGCCAGCGCAGAGAGCTGCAGCGGGGGGATCGACTCGCGCCCGTCGATTCGGATGCGCCGGTGCAGGCGACCGACGACCAGCCGGAGCCGGGCGGCGAGCTCCGTCTGCTCGTCGGTGTGCACGTCCTCGGTGCTGGTCATCGGCACATGGTGCCAGGCTGCGAACGGGCGTTCATTCCGGTCACACCTTCCGCAACCGGATCCCGGTGACGTTGTGCGCGGGGCCCTTTCGCAGCACCAGGCTCGCGCGCCCGCGCGTCGGCTTGATGTTGCGCTCCAGGTTCGGCCCGTTGATCTCGGCCCAGATGCTCTCTGCCCTGGCGATCGCCCCGGCCTCGTCGAGCGCGGCATAGCGGCGGAAGTACGACTCCGGGTCGCGGAACGCCGTTTCCCGCAGCCGCAGGAAGCGTTCGACGTACCAACGGCGGATGTCGACGGTGGCCGCGTCGACGTAGACCGAGAAGTCGATGAAGTCGCTGACGGCCAGCGCCGGGCCGCCCTCCCGCGACGGCTGCGCGGGCTGCAGGACGTTGAGGCCCTCCAGCAGCAGGATGTCCGGGCGGTGCACCGTGAACCGCTCGCCGGGCACGATGTCGTAGGTGAGGTGCGAGTACACCGGCGCGGTCACCTCGGCGCGACCGGCCTTCACCTCGGTGACGAACCGCAGCAGCGCCCGCCGGTCGTAGGACTCAGGGAAGCCCTTGCGGCTCATCAGGCCGCGCTCCGCGAGCTCCGCGTTGGGGTGCAGGAACCCGTCGGTCGTCACGAGCTCGACCCGCGGGTGCTGCGGCCAGCGCGCGAGCAGCAGCCGCAGCAGCCGGGCCGTGGTGGACTTGCCCACCGACACCGACCCCGCGATCCCGATGACGAACGGGGTGCGGGCAGTCGTGCCACCGAGGAACGTGCGGTACGCGCGGTAGAGCCGGCCGCCCTCCTGCACGTGCAACGTCAGCAGCCGCGAGAGCGGGAGGTAGACCTCGCGCACCTCGTCCAGGTCGACCTCGTCGCCGAGGCTCCGCAGGTGCTCCAGTTCCTCCGCCGTGAGCGGCAACGGGGTGTTCTCCCGGAGCTTCGCCCATGACGGGCGGTCGAAGTCCACGAACGGCGACGAGGAGTCCCGCGGCGCAGCAGTGCGACTGCCGGTCATGACCGGAGAACCTAGATCCTCCCAGCATGCGATCGCTCGCATACGTGACCGGCGCGACGTCGCAAACCCGCCCCCGGGGTCGGCGAGACAACCGCCACGCCCGCCGTGCGGGCCGTCCTTGGCGTCACGTCATAGACTTGTGGCTCCGCCTCATGAGGAGCACGCTCGTGCCCGCTGCGTACCCCGCCGAGCCGGGTTGCAGTAGAAGGCCGGGTTCGACCCGGCGCACCGCCCCTAACGGCTGCCGCGACACCCGTTGCGGAGGCCCTCCGTGACCGTCGTCCTGTCGGTGCTCGGGCTGCTCGCTGTCGCCGCGCTGACTCTCGGCACCGCCATCTCAGTGGCCTCGGAGTTCGCGCTCACCGCGCTGGAACGCAGCCAGGTCGACGGCCACGTCGCCGAGTCGGGCGACCGCCGCGCCAGGGCCGTGCAGCGGGCGCACCGCTCGCTGTCGTTCCAGCTCTCCGGGAGCCAGCTGGGCATCACCGTGACCACGCTCGTCACGGGCTACATCGCCGAACCCGCGATCGCGTCGCTGTTCCGGCCCGGGCTCCAGGCGATGGGCCTTCCCGAGGGCGTCGCATCCGGCACCGCGACGGTCCTCGCGCTGCTGCTCGCCACCACACTCTCGATGGTGTTCGGCGAGCTCGTGCCCAAGAACATCGCCATCGCCGACCCCCTGCGCACCGCCCGCGCCGTCGTCTGGCTGCAGAGCGGGTTCGCACACGCATTCCGCTGGCTCATCACCGGGCTGAACGGCACCGCCAACGCCATCGTGCGGCGCCTGGGCGTCGAGCCGGCCGAGGAGCTGCGCTCGGCCCGCTCCCCTCGGGAGCTCAGCTCACTCGTCCGCTCCAGCGCCCAGCACGGCACGCTCGACGTTGGCACGGCAACGCTCCTCCACCGCTCCCTGCGCTTCACCGACCGGGTGGCCGAGGACCTGATGACCCCGCGCGTGCAGGTGGAGTCCCTCGACGCCGACGACACCGTGGCCGACCTGGTCGCGCTTTCCCGCCACAGCGGCTTCTCCCGGTTCCCTGTGCACAACGGCGACCCCGACGCCGTGCTCGGCGTGGTGCACGTCAAGCAGGCATTCGGCGTGCCCGCCGCCAACCGGGCCAACGTGGCCGTCCGCGACCTCATGCAACAGGTGCCCACGGTGCCCGACTCGCTCGACGGCGACGAGCTCCTCACACGGCTGCGCAGCTCGGGCCTGCAGCTCGCCGTCGTCGTCGACGAGTACGGCGGCACCGCCGGCATCGTGACGCTCGAGGATCTGGTCGAGGAGATCGTCGGCGACGTCCGCGACGAGCACGACCGCGCCGAGCAGGCCCAGGTACGGCCACTGGGGCGCGGCAGCTGGCTCGTCTCCGGGCTGCTGCGCGACGACGAGGTCGCCGACGCCACCGGCTTTGAGATCCCACCCGGCGAGTACGAGACGCTCGCCGGGTTCGTCCTCGCCCAGCTAGGACATATCCCCGACGTGGGCGAGGAGGTCGCGGTCCACGGCTGGCAGCTCACCGTGATGCGCCGCGAACGCAACCGGCTGGCGGAGCTCCGGCTCGCCCGCACCGGAGCACCGGAGCGCGAGGAGGCCGGCAGTGGGTAGCGACCTCCTCGCGTTGCTGGCCGCGATCGCGCTGCTGGCCGCCAACGCGTTCTTCGTGGGCGCCGAGTTCGCCCTCATCTCCGCCCGCCGCGACCGGCTCGAGGCGATGGCCGACTCGGGCACCGCGTCCGCCCGCACCGTCCTGCGGGCGGGCGCCGACCTCTCCCGCATGCTCGCGGCGTCGCAGCTCGGCATCACGATCTGCTCGCTCCTGCTCGGGCGCCTCGGCGAGCCCGCCGTCGCGCACCTGCTCGAACGGCCACTGGCATGGGTAGGCCTCCCCGAGGCGGTGCTGCACCCGCTCGCGTTCGCCGTGTCGCTCGCGATCGTGGTCGTGGCGCACATCCTGCTCGGTGAGATGGTGCCGAAGAACATCGCGATCGCCGGTCCCGAGCGGATGGCCCTGTGGCTCGTGCCCCCGTTCCTCGTGTTCACAACGATCGCCCGGCCGCTGATCAATCTCTTCAACGTCATGGCCAACGGCGTGCTGAGGCTGGCCAGAGTCGAGCCGCGCGACGAGCTCGAGGCCGCGTTCACCTCGGGCGAACTGGCCGACCTCATCGCCGAGTCGGGCCGCGAAGGGCTGCTCGACGACGACGAGTCCCGGCGTCTCAGCCGCGCGCTCAGCTCGGCCGAGGCGGCACTGGCGGACGTACTGGTGCCCGCCGACGAGATCGTGACGCTCCCGGCGTCCCCCACGGTCGGCGACGTCGACAAGGCCGTAGCCAACACCGGGTTCTCCCGCTTCCCGGTCCGCGGCGCGGACGGGGGGCTGGCCGGCTACCTGCACGTGAAGGACGTCCTCGACCTCGTCGACGACCCCGAGGCCGCAGTGCCCGCCGAACGGGTGCGCGGCCTGCCCGAGGTGCCGGCCTCGTTCCGGCTGGACGAGGCGCTGGCGGTGCTGCGCCGCTCCGGGGCCCACCTCGGCCGGGCCGTAGGCCCGCGCGGCGAGACGCTCGGGCTGGTGGCCATGGAGGACGTCGTCGAGCACTACGTCGGCGAGGTCCGCGACGCCACCCACGCGCGCGAGCACACCCAACGGCGTTGACCTGAAGGCGACTACAGGTTGCATGCTTGCGGCATGGCTTCCACCTCCACCTTCACGTTCACCGCGGCCGAGCTGGCCTACCTGCGCGGGCAGCGGTTGGCGCGGCTCGGCACGCTCGGCCCGGACGGTGCGCCGCAGGTGCGTCCCGTCAGTTTCATCGTCGACGCCGAGACCGGCACCATCGACATCCCTGGCATGCGCAACCCCGACACGCAGAAGTGGCGGAATGTCGAGCGCGACGGGCGCGTGTCACTCGTCGTCGACGACGTGGTGCCGGAGCCGTGGCAGCCGCGGGCCCTGGAGGTACGGGGGGTCGCCGAGGTGCTCCCCGACGTGCAGCACCAAACGGCCTTCCCCGGCGTCCGGCCCGGGGTGATCCGCATCCACCCGCAGCGAATCATCGTCTTCGGGATCAACGGCCCGGACGCCCCCGGCTCCCGCAACGTCGGAGCCGACCGCGGGTAGCGTTGTGTGCCGTGTCCGCCGCGCCGCTCGTGCTCGACGAGCCCGCATGGCGGGCGCGCGCCGCCGCGCACCGCGCGCGGGTG
Source organism: Pseudonocardia aurantiaca (assembly GCF_039526725.1). Lineage (NCBI taxonomy): Bacteria > Bacillati > Actinomycetota > Actinomycetes > Pseudonocardiales > Pseudonocardiaceae > Pseudonocardia > Pseudonocardia aurantiaca. The sequence goes on along the minus strand of NZ_BAAAJG010000008.1, from coordinate 289,502 downwards.
GAGCGGTGGACGCTGCCGCACCGCGAGCGGCGTCGAAGGGGCGAGCCGCACCCCGTCCTCGACTTCCTCTTCACCTACTACTCGCTGCGGCCGGCCCGGCTGGAGCAGTGGCAGCCCGGGCCGGACGTGCTCCTTCGCGGCGGCGACGAACTCCTTGACGTACCCGGCCACGTGCGCGACGGCGAGAGCGTGCGGCTCGACGTCGGCGCATTGCCCGGCCGGGTCGCCGGCACCGCTGCGTTCGTCCGCGACCTGCTCGTCGCCACGGCCGGGCGGCCCCCGCGGCTGAGCTGCTTCGGGCTGCACGAGTGGGCGATGGTGTACCGCAGCGACGCTCCACGCCACGGCCAGGTGCCCCTGCGGCTCGGGGCGGCCGGGACGGACGCCCTGGTCGAGTCCCTCCCGGTGCACTGCACCCACCACGACGCGTTCCGGTTCTTCACCGAGCCCGCGCGACCGCTCAACGCGCTTCAGCCCGAGCGCGCCCACCAGGTGGCGAACGAGCAGCCGGGCTGCCTGCACGCGACCATGGACCTCTACAAGTGGGCCTACAAGCTCTCCCCCGCCACCCCGGCCGAGCTGCTGGCCGACTGCTTCGAGCTCGCCGTCGACGTGCGCGAGCTGGACATGCAGGCGAGCCCGTACGACCTCGCCGACCTCGGCTACTCCCCCGTTGCCGTCGAGACCGCCGCCGGGCGCGCCGAGTACGCCCGTGCCCAGGCGGAGTTCGCCCGGCGCGCTGCTCCGCTGCGGTCCCGGCTGGTCGAGCTATGCGATCGGATCATCTCCGCCTGATCCCCTGACCGGTTGGCTCGGCTCAGTCGTCGCTGTTTCGGGGTCAATCTTTGATCGACGAGATGAAGGCGTCAATGTTTCATTGACGAAGGAAGGAGCAGCCACGCCGTGGCCCATCGGCTCACGCCCGCCCCCGGGAAAGACCAGGCGGGGGCAGTTCCTTCCAGCCGTGCTCGACCGACCGACGGCATCTATCGGGGTCGTCTCCGGCGCTGGTGAACAGCGCGGTCAGCAGAGCGATGCCGTTGGTGAGCGTCTGGCGCGGCAGTGGGCCGGTGGCGACGAGAGAGGCGAGTCCGTGTCCGATGATCCAGCTCTGTGTGGCCAGTTCCAGCGGGTCGACGTCGGCGCGGAAGCGGCCGGCGCCCTTGGCTCGTTCGACGACGTGAACCAGGCGTTGCAGGGTTTCGTCTGCGGCATCGGAGTCTTCGAGGTCGAAAGTCGCGTCGAACATGACTCGGTACAGGTCCGGGTTGTCCAGCGCGTTGCGCACGTAGGCGGCACCCAGGGCGGCCAGGTCGCGAACCGGGTCCGCGGACGTCGCCACCGTCGCAAGCCTGGCCGCCAGGCGCGTGAAGCCTTCCTGCCGGAGTGCCTTCCACACGCCGTCCATGCCGCCGAAATAGGTGTAGACGGCCATCGTCGACACGCCGGTGCCGGCCACCAGCGAGCGGAGCGTGATGGGCTCGCGGGTTCGGAGCATCTGCCCGGCCCGCTCGATGAGCAGGGTACGGACCGCCGGGTCCTTCGTCCTCGCCATGACGCCACATTACATAGCACTGATATGGTTTAGGGCGGAACGAACCCCCAAGGCTCTAACAACGAGGAGGCGGCATGGCCATCACCCTGGTGAACCCTGACGGATTGCCGAAGCCCGAGGTCTACCGGCAGATGTCGATCGCCAGCGGGTCGAAGCTGGTGTTCCTCGCCGGTCAGGTCGCCCGTGATGCCGACGGGCGCAGAGTCGGCGAAGGCGACTTCGCCGCTCAGGTCGAGCAGTGCTACCTCAACATCGGCACCGCCCTGGCCGAGATCGGTGGCTCGTTCGACGACGTGGCGAAACTGACCATCTACGTCGTCAACTGGGCCCCCGACAAGATGCCCCTGCTGGGGGAAGGGGTCACGCGGGCGGCGGCGAAGCTCGGAGTCGACCCGGTCAAGCCGATCACGCTGTTGGGTGTTGCCGCGCTGGGCGAGCCTGATCTCCTGGTCGAGGTTGAAGCGACAGCGGTCATCGACTGATACGCGAGGCCACGAGGCGGCGACCCCGGCGAAAGCCTCAGGCGGCCGGCCCCTGCGATCATCCGGCCCTGTCCCCCGGCTTCGCGGGGTCGTCGCCCTTTCGTCGACGATCCGTGGCGTCAATGTTTCATTGACATCGAGGCACCTGACACAACTCGACCCGGCGTGTATCAAGCAGTCGATCTCGAGCTTCTCCTTTGCGGGGCGGGTGAGCCGGAGGGGGCTCACCCGCCCCGCAACGAGCCCTGTGACAGGAGGGTCCTGAACAACTCGGCCCTACTGCGAGACGCCCGCTACGGGCGGAGTTGTTGTTGGGCGAGGCTGGCGACTGAGGATTGCCCGGAGTAGGGCAGGAGCACTCACCTGCGATCCGGCCGAGGAGGCACAGCCGCCTATTGCCTACCGGACCTTCGCGTGGGCACGCATCTGTTCGGCCAGCCGCTCGAGTTCGGCCGCCGTCGCAGGTGAGGCGTCGTTGAGTCCGCTGTGTGCGGCCGTCGGGCTCCGCAGGAAGCGCCGTAGCAGGGCCACGAGCAGTCCTTCCGGCAGAGTCTGCAACGCAGCGAACCCGCGAGGGACCGGTGGCGTCGGCATGACGGCCAGGTTCTGCCGCATGAGGTGGAGCATGCCGCGGACCGCGTCCGGATCGTCGGCCAGCGCTACCGGGCCGCCCGCCGCGTGCACCGCCTGCCCGAGTGGCACCTCGAATGCGGCGTGCGTCTTGAGCCAGGCATTCATCTGCGGCTCGGCCTTGGCGTTGATCCCGGCGGTGCGGAACGCCTCCACGATCCGTTCCAGTCGCGGGGTGGTACGGCCGTCGGGTTCGCCGATCGGCACCGCAACCCGGCGGGTAATGAAGTTGGTCGCGCGGTAGCGGACCACGTCGCCGTCCATCGTGCCGGCGGCCGTTGGGAAGCCGAGCAGTACCCGCTCGTGGCCGATCACCGCGCCCAGCGGCTGCGCACCGGCCGCCCAGTTGTGCAGGAACAGCACGTCGCCTTCGAGACCAGCGAGTGACTCCAGCACCGCGTCCACCTGATGGGTGCGGACGAAGACGGCGATCAGGTCGTACCCGCCGGCCGGGTGCTCGACCACCGGCACCGGTACCCGCCTGACGGCCGGGCTGTCTGCCTCGGCGAGCTGCACGCCGTGCCGGCGCAGGACGGCCAGGCGCTCGCCCCGGGCGAGGAGCGAGACGTTGTGCCCCGCGTCATGCATGCGGGCGGAGAACAGGCTGCCGGTAACCCCGGCGCCGTACACGAGCAGTTTCATGACAACCCTTTTTCGCATGTTCATTCACTCATACGTTCGTTTCAAACATATGCCGCAGCTGGACCGGTCCGGCCGAGGACACGGTCCGTGATCGCTACCTGGCGGCCTTCGGGCGCGCACTGCCCGGCCTTGCCCCGTAGGAGCTGTGGTTCCGGATGCGGGGGATCCTTGCCGTGACGGCCGTGGACCGCGTCGAGGTCTACCACCGGCGCCCCCCGGCCAGCCCGTCGGTAGCGGGCGAGGCGGCCCGCCGCTGGGCGATCACGTTCCTGACGGCAGCGATGAGCGCGCCACCGACCGGGAACTGACGCCTCCCGGCTCACCGCCCGGCCGCCCGCTGACGTCACCGAGGTATGTGAGGCCAGAATGACGGTATTCATGCAGGTCCCAGCCCGTCCCCGGCACCCCCCCGAGCGAGGTGTGGGCGTCGAGCAAAGCCGCAGATAATAGGGCGTTATCGGCGGGACGACTTCAGACGGGTTCGGTCGCCGACGCTCCGTCAGCCGCCCACCAGGGCCGACGAAGGCTTAGCGCCAGTTTTCGTTCCGATGTTCCTCAACCCCCTTGTTCAGGACCCTCCAAGAATCGCTACTGTCCCGCGCCGGAAGTCCGGTGCGTATATCGGCGGATCCAGGTCTCCGCTGGGTGTGCCGGGGCGCGGTCCTCGTACCGGGCGTACTCGGGCCGTGCGCCGGTGCGCCCAGCGGGGACCTGGGCCGTCGAGATATGTGGTGGACTTGCGGCGCGGGACACTAGGCGAACGCCTCCACGGGAGGGCAGCTGCAGACGAGATTCCGGTCGCCGTGAGCGCCGTCGATTCGCCGCACCGGCGGCCAGACCTTGCGGTCGTGCACCCCGGGCGTGACGCCCGTCGGGTAGCCCGCCAGCTCGCGCGGGTACGGGTGATCCCACTTGTCCATCAGGCTCGCGGCGGTGTGCGGGGCGCCGCGCAGCGGGTTGTCCGTCACTGGCCACTCCCCCGCTGCCACCCGGTCGATCTCGCGCCGGATGCCGATCATCGCGTCGACGAACCGGTCGATCTCGGCCAGGTCCTCGCTCTCCGTGGGCTCCACCATGAGCGTGCCTGCCACCGGGAACGACATCGTCGGTGCGTGCAGGCCGTAGTCGGCCAGCCGCTTGGCCACGTCGTCGACGGTCACGCCGGTGTCCTTCGTCATCGCCCGCAGGTCGAGGATGCACTCGTGGGCCACATGGCCGTCAGCGCCCGCGTACAGCACCGGGTAGTGCTCGCGCAGCCGCGCGGCGACGTAGTTGGCGGCGGTGATCGCGGTGAGTGTGGCGCGGCGCAGCCCGTCCGGGCCCATCAGCCGCAGGTACGCCCACGAGATCGGCAGCACGCCCGGGCTGCCGTGGGGGGCAGCGGACACCGCGCCGACCTCCCCGCGCCCGGGCAGGAACGGCACCAGGTGCTCGGCCACCGCCACCGGTCCCACTCCGGGCCCGCCCCCACCGTGCGGGATGCAGAAGGTCTTGTGCAGGTTCAGGTGGCTCACGTCGCCACCGAACGCCCCGGGCCGCGCGAGCCCCACCAGCGCGTTCAGGTTGGCGCCGTCCACATAGACCTGCCCGCCCGCCTGGTGCACGGCGTCGCAGACCTCACGCACCCGCGCTTCGAACACCCCGTGCGTGGACGGGTAGGTGATCATCAGAGCACCCAGGGCGTCGCGGTGCTCGGCGATCTTGTCGTGCAGGTCGTCGAGGTCGACGTCGCCGGTCGGCGCGGTGGCCACGACCACGACGCGCATCCCAGCCATCACGGCCGAGGCCGCGTTCGTGCCGTGGGCGCTCGCCGGGATCAGGCAGACGTCCCGATGCGCCTCGCCCCGGCTGCGGTGATAGGCCGCGATCGCGAGCAACCCGGCGAACTCGCCCTGGCTCCCGGCGTTGGGCTGCAGGGACACCGCCGCATAGCCGGTCAGCTCCGCGAGCCAGCGCTCCAGGTCGGCGATCAGCTCCAGCGTGCCCGCGGCGTCGGCCGGAGGGGCGAACGGGTGCAGGTCGGCGAACTCGGGCCAGGTGATCGGCTCCATCTCGACGGCCGCGTTGAGCTTCATCGTGCACGAGCCCAGCGGGATCATCGTGCGATCCAGCGCCATGTCGGCGTCGGCGAGACGGCGCAGCCAGCGCATGAGCGAGGTCTCCGAGCGGTGCTCGTGGAAGACCGGGTGCGTGAGGTACTCCGAGCTGCGTCTGAGGCCTTCCGGCAGCGCGTCCGCGGTGCCGGCGTCCAGGGCGGCGATGTCCAGGCCAGCGGTGTCCAGGCCAGCGGTGTCCAGGCCAGCGGTGTCCAGGCCAGCGGTGTCCGGCGCAGCGGTGTCGGCGCCGATCCCGAACGCGGCCCGGACGGCCTCCAGGTGGGCCACGGTGGTGACCTCGGAGCAGGCGATGCCGAGCGTGTCGGCGTCCACCCGGCGCACCGCGATGCCGGCGGCGTGGGCGGCGTCGGCCACCTCGTCGGCCCGCCCGGGTACCCGGGCCCGCACGGTGTCGAAGAACTCGTCGTGCACCACCTCGACGCCCCCGGCCCGCAACGCGGCCGCGAGCACCGCGGCCATCCGGTGGGCGCGCTGCGCGATGCGGCGCAGCCCGTCCGGTCCGTGGTAGACGGCGTAGCAGGCGGCCACGACAGCCAGCAGCACCTGGGCCGTGCAGATATTGCTGGTGGCCTTCTCCCTGCGGATGTGCTGCTCGCGCGTCTGCAGGGCGAGCCGCAGCGCCGGGTTGCCGTCGGCGTCGCGGGACAGGCCGACGAGCCGGCCCGGGAGCTGGCGCGCGTGCTTCTGCTGCACCGCCAGGAAGCCTGCGTGCGGACCGCCGAAGCCCAGCGGCACCCCGAAGCGCTGGGTCGTGCCCACCGCGGCGTCGGCCCCCAGCTCGCCGGGCGGAGTGAGGAGCGTGAGCGCCAGCAGGTCGGCCGCCACCGCGACCAGCGCGCCCCGCTCGTGCGCCGCATCGATGAGCGCCGTCGGGTCCGTGACGGCGCCGGACGCGCCCGGGTAGGACAGCAGGAGCCCGAAGAGGTCTCCCTCGGGCAGGCCGCCGGACACGTCGGCCACCACCAGCTCGATACCCAGCGGGATGGCCCGGGTCCGCAGCACCTCGATGGTCTGCGGCAGCGTGTCGGCGTCCACCACGAACCGCGGGGACGCCGCCTTGCCCGCGCGCCGGAGCAGCGTCATCGCCTCGGCGGCGGCGGTGGCCTCGTCGAGCAGGGACGCCCCGGCCACGGGGAGCCCCGTGAGGTCGGCGACGGTGGTCTGGAACGTCAGCAGGGCCTCCAGGCGGCCCTGGCTGATCTCCGGCTGGTACGGGGTGTAAGCCGTGTACCAGGCCGGGTTCTCCAGGACGTGCCGGCGGATCACGGGCGGGGTGATCGTGCCCACGTACCCGAGACCGATCATCGGGACGGTCACGGTGTTGCGCGCGGCGAGCGCGCGCAGCTCGGCGGTCACCTCGGTCTCAGACGCCGCCGGGGGCAGCGTCGAAGTGACGGGCTCGCTGTCGCGGATGCTGTCCGGGACGGCCGCGGACGCGAGCTCGTCGAGCGACGTCACTCCGATCGTCGCGAGCATCCGGTCGAGCTCCCGCGGACGGGGGCCGATGTGCCGGTCGGCGAACGGGATGCCGCGCTCCAGCTCGTGCAACGCCAGATCGTGGGGGGCGGGATGGGCGTCGGTCACGGGAGCCTCCGGTGCAGGGATGGGCAAGCGGGCGCTGCCCTCCCCCTCTGTCCCCGCCCGGCACCGGGCGCCTGAGAGATTCACCCCGGTGCGGCCAGGGCTTTCCCCGTCGGCGGACGGGCGAACCCGTCACTTTCCAGAGGCGTCTCGCCCGTGCGGTCCTGGGGCCTGAGAGATTCCGGGGAGGAATTGCTCCTTCGGCGCCCGGCGCGTCGGCTGCGACGTCCGGGACTCTCCCGCGCGGGATCGGCGACTACCCGGCAAATGGTACCGGTCCCGCGCCGGCAGCGGCCCTGGCGTGGCCGTGGGTTCCCGTAGTACCACTGATGTGACTTGCGCTACCCTCACGGCACGTTCGTGATCATGACCACGTCACCGCCCGCGCCGCCGCCTTCCACCTGCTCCTAGGAGCGAGCTTCCTCAGCTGATGGCGCGCCGGGCGCGGCGGCGGGACAGCTCGTCCTCCGGGGTGTCATCGACGCTGCCGCCGTCGGCACGTTCCACGGGGAAGTCCTTGATCGAGCCGCTGATCTCCTTCATGGCGCCCCCGACGGCAATGCCGAAGACCCCCTGGCCGCCGCGGAGCAGGTCGACGACCTCCTCGGGGGACGCGCACTCGTACACCGTGGTGCCGTCGCTGAACAGCGTGATGCCGGCGAGGTCACGGATGCCGCGCCTGCGCAAGTGCTCGACGGCCACGCGGATGTTCTGCAGCGACACCCCGGCGTCGAGGAGGCGCTTGACGACCTTCAGGACGAGCACGTCCTTGAAGGAGTAGAGGCGCTGCGAGCCGGAGCCCGCCGCTCCGCGGATGGACGGGACGACGAGGCCGGTGCGGGCCCAGTAGTCGAGCTGCCGGTAGGTGATCCCGACGACCTGGCACGCGGTGGGACCGCGGAACCCGACGAGCTGGTCGGGCATGCCGTCCAGGCCGGCTCCCAGCAGTGGATCCGGGAAAAGCTCGCCCTGCTCGGGCGCACCGGACGGCGGCTGCTCCACCGAACTCCTTCCGCCGGAGCCCGCACCGGAGGCGTCGGAGGACGTCCCGGGCCGAAGGGCTGATACCACCGACGATATGGGGGCCGACACGCCGGGTCAACGTGGCGCGCCGCCCCTCGGATCACCCATCGCCAGGCGTGGCGGGCTCGCCTGCCACGCCTAGGGCGCTCCTAGGGCTGAGCGCCCCGGAAGTCCTCGGGAGAGATGGAGTCGAGGAACTCGCGGAACTTCTCGACCTCGTCCTCCTGCTCGTCCGGGATGATCAGCCCGGCCTCGGTGAGGACGCTCTCCTCGGCGTGGATCGGCACCCCGATCCGCAGCGCGAGCGCCACCGAGTCGCTCGGCCGCGCCGACACCTTCACGCCGCCGTCGAAGACCAGCTCGGCATAGAAGGTGCCTTCCTGGAGGTCAGTGATGCGCACCTGCTCCAAGCGGCGACCGAGGGCGGTGATCACGTCCTTGAGCAGGTCGTGGGTGAGCGGCCGGGCCGGCTTCACCCCCTGCTGCTCCAGCGCGATGGCGGTGGCCTCGACCGAGCCGATCCAGATCGGGAGGTACCGGTCGCCGCTGGTCTCCCGGAGCAGGAGGATCGGCTGGTTCGCGGGCAGTTCCACTCTTACGCCCACGACACGCATCTCACTCATGGGCTCTCCTCCTCCTCACGAACCTGCCCTCCCGACGCTACACGGCGCACCCCGCCGACGCCCGCCTCCGGACGGGCGGCACGCCCGCCGAGGATCAGCCCCGGGGCCCCGCTTCGCGCGGCCCCGTGAGGAAGACCAGGCGGAACTTGCCGATCTGCACCTCGTCGCCGTTGGCGAGCACGGCGGTGTCCACGGGCTCACGGTTGACGTAGGTGCCGTTGAGGCTGCCGACGTCGACGACGACGAACTCGCCGGCGTCATTACGGAACTCCGCGTGCCGGCGCGAGACGGTGACGTCGTCGAGGAAGATGTCGCTGTCGGGGTGGCGACCCGCGCTCGTGGACGCGCGGTCCAGGAGGAACCGCGACCCCGCGTTCGGGCCACGCTTCACCACCAGCAGGGCAGAGCCGGCGGGCAGCGCATCGACGCCGGATACCGGCTGGTCCTGGGCCTGGGGCTCGACCTCGGAGAAGTCCGCGCGGAAGACCGAGGTGGTCTCCGGGGAGCGCTCCGGCGGTACGCCGGGCCCGTCGTTCGTGGTCACCTCGGTGTCTCCTCTTGCATGGGCTGACCGCTTGTGCGGCGGTTCGTGACGGCGCGGACCGGCCGGGCCGGGCGGCGCCGGGCGGCGCTGGGTGTTCCGGGTAACCTACCCCGCAGCAGTAGAGCCGGACGGGCGGGCGCCGGACGGGCGGGCGCGGGCCGGGTGCGAGTCGAGGCTGCCGTGTCAGTCGGCGGTCAACTCTCGGTACGCGGCGGCGTCGAGCAGATCGCCGGGGACGGCGCCGCCCGCCAGCTGGACCTCGATCATCCAGCCTGCCTCGTACGGCCCGGAGTTGATCAGCTCGGGCGTGGCCTCGAGCGCGTCGTTCACCGCCGAGACTGTGCCCGATACCGGCGCGTAGATGTCCGAGACCGACTTGGTCGACTCCACCTCACCGACGGCGGTGCCCGCTGTGACCGTGTCGCCCACGGCGGGTAGCTGCACGAAGACGACGTCGCCGAGCTGAGACTGGGCGTGGTCGGTGATGCCGATGCGGACCACCCCGTCCCCCAGGTCACGCACCCACTCGTGGGCGTCGGTGTAGCGGAGGTCCTCGGGAATCACGCGGGCAGCTTAAGCGGTGTCCCGCGGATCATGGTCGACGGGCTTCGGCGGCTGATCCAGCGCCTCAGCGGCCGGCCCGATCCCGGGTCCGCCCGCATCCACCTGCGGCGTGCGCATGGCCCCCACGAACTGCGCCAGATAGAGCAGCCCTGTGTAGAGGTAGAGCGCCGTGCCCCACACCGCGAATGCGTACGCGAACGGGCGGGCGAGGTCGGCGAACCATCCCGTCCCGCTGGCGGCGAGCAGCAGCGGGAACGCGTACAGCAGCAGGAACGTCGCGCCCTTGCCGAGGTAGATCACCTCGTACGGCCCGTAGCCCCGGCGGCGCAGCACCGGGAGGGTGGCCGCGAGCACGAGGTCGCGCGCCACGAGCGCCACGACGGCCCACCACGGCACCACGTCGCGCGCGCCGAGTGCCACCAGCGCCGCCAGGATGTAGAGCCGGTCGACGGCGGGGTCGAGTAGCGCCCCCAGCCTGCTGTGCTGCCCGAGCAGCCGGGCGAGCTTCCCGTCGAGCCAGTCGGTGATGCCCCCGATGGCGAGCACGACGATCGCCCACACGTCCGCCCGCGGTACGAGCAGCAGGTAGAGGAACAGCGGCACACCTGCCAGGCGCAGCAAGCTCAGGAGGTTCGGGACGGTCAGCACGCGGTCGGTCGTCGCCCGCCCCGCCGCCGTCTCGGTCACGCACAGAGCCTACTGGCGCCTGTTCGTCAGGTGGGTGCACACGGCCGGGCGGAGAGGCACGATCAACGCATGGACGCATCTGCACTCAAGGCCCTCCAGGCCCCACTCAAGGACCGGTACCGGGAGGAACCCGGCGCCGCGCTGATCACCCTCAAGGCCGACGGCGAGCTGGACGGCAGCGGCGTCGCATGCCGGGTGCGCACCGCCACCGCGCTGGCCGAGGCGGGCCTGCACCCCGCCACCGGCGGCGACGGCACGCAGCTCTGCTCGGGGGACATGCTGCTGGAGGCGCTCGTGGCGTGCGCGGGCGTCACGCTCCGGGCGGTCGCCACGACTCTCGGGCTCGACGTGAGCGGCACCGTGCACGCGGAGGGCGACCTGGACTTCCGCGGCACGCTCGGCGTCGACAAGGCGGCCCCCGTCGGCTTCCGCGACATCCGCCTCACCTTCGACCTCGACACCACGGCGAGCGCGGACGAGGTGGCCACCCTGGTCCGGCTGACGGAGCGCTACTGCGTGGTGCTGCAGACGCTCGTCTCCTCGCCGAAGACCTCCGTCGCCGTCCACACGGCGGCGGACACGTGAACGGCGCAGGTGCCCTCGTCCGCTCGCTGCTGGCGAGCGGGGTCGAGGTCTGCTTCGCCAACCCGGGCACGTCGGAGATGCACTTCGTCGCCGCACTCGACGCGGTGCCCGAGATGCGTGCGGTGCTGACCCTGTTCGAGGGCGTCGCCACCGGAGCCGCCGACGGCTACGCCCGCATGGCCGACCGGCCCGCGGCCACGCTGCTGCACCTGGGCCCCGGCCTGGGCAACGGCCTCGCCAACCTGCACAACGCACGCCGGGCGCACACGCCCGTCGTGAACGTGATCGGCGACCACGCCACGTCCCACACGAAGTACGACGCCCCGCTCGAGTCCGACATCGCCGCCGTGGCCGGGTCGGTGTCGGGGTGGCAGCGGCGCAGCACGAGCACAGCGGAGGTGGGCGCCGACGCGGCTGCCGCCGTGGCTGCGGCGCGCGACGGGCGGATCGCCACACTCGTGCTGCCGGCCGACGTCAGCTGGGACGACGGCGGCGAGCCCGTCGCCGCTCCCCCGCCCGCGGCACGGGCGAGCGCGACACCCGAGGCGATCCGCGACGCAGCCGACGCCCTCACCTCCGGCGAGCCGTGCGTGCTGCTGGTCGGCGGCGACGCCACCCGCGCCGGCGGGCTCGCGGCGGCCGGCCGGATCGCGTCGGCCACCGGCGCGAAGCTCCTGGCGGAGACCTTCCCCGCCCGGATCGAGCGCGGGGCGGGCGTTGTCGCGGTGGAGCGGCTGGCCTACCTGACCGACATGGCGGTGCACCAGCTTGCCGGCACGCGCCACATCGTGCTGGCAGGCGCCCGCTCCCCCGTCGCGTTCTTCGCCTACCCGGGGAAGCCGTCGGACCTCGTCCCCGAGGGGGGCCACGTACACACGCTGGCGCCACAGGACGGCGCCGCGGCCGAGGCGCTCGAGGAACTGGCCGACCTCGTCGCGCCCGGCATCGCGCCCGACCTCGCCCCGCTCGCGCGCCCGGCGATGCCCACGGGCCCGCTCGACGTGCAGAGCGTCTCGGCCGTGATCGGCGCGCTGCTCCCCGAGGGCGCGATCGTCGTCGACGAGTCGGTGACATCCGGGTTCGCCCTGCCCGCCGCCACGGCGGGAGCCCCGCGGCACGACTGGCTCACCCTCACCGGCGGGGCGATCGGCTTCGGGCTCCCGGCCGCCACCGGGGCAGCGGTCGCCTGCCCGGACCGGCCCGTGTGGTGCCTCGAGGCCGACGGCAGCGCCATGTACACGATCTCCGCCCTCTGGACGCACGCGCGCGAAGGCCTCGACGTCACGACGATCGTCTTCAACAACAGCGCATACGCGATCCTCCGCCTCGAGCTGCAGCAGGTCGGTGCGGCCGGGTTCGTGGTGGGCGACGGCGCGCGCGCCCGGTCGCTGCTCGACCTCAGCAGGCCGGACCTCGACTTCGTCGCGATCGCCACCGGGATGGGCGTGCCCGCCGTCCGGGTGACGACGGCCGAGGAGATGGCCGCCGCGCTCCGCCGCGCCGCCGCAGAGAACGGCCCCCACCTCGTCGAGGCGATCATCCCGCCGCTCGTGCCCTGACCTGCCGGATGGGGCCCCGCCGGATGGGGCACCGTGGTGTGGCGCGCCGGGACGGGCGAAACCGCGCGACGCCGCCCGACCGCTCGGCGCCACTACTCGTCCGGCCCAGCGGAGCCGCCCGTTCGATGCAGCCCGTGTTACAGCCCGCTCGGCGCGGCGGCCGGTCGGTTCGCCGCGATCGGAGCGTTCGTCGACCCCTCCACCCCGTCCGCCGACGTACAGTTGTGTGTGCGTGACGCTGCGTCGTTCCTCTGCACAGGGCCGTGCGCCCCGATGTGTCCGCGCCATAGTGCCGTGTCCACCGATGAGCCACATCTGTCGAGCCCGCTGGAAGCGTGATGACGAGAACGGTCGACGATGGGCGGTCCGTCGCCCACGCCTGCGCCGTCCCCGTGAGCGACGAGCAGCTCTGGGAGATGACGGCCGAGTTCGTCGCGGCCGGACTGAACCGCGGCGAGCAGGTCGTCTACTTCGACGACGGCACCGCGGACCACGTGCTGGAGCGGCTCACCGACGACTGCGTCGCGGTCAGTCCGTCGATCGAGGACGGCAGCCTCGCCATCGTCCCACCCGACGCCACCCGCACCACCCTGCGCAGCCCGCTGCTCGCGGTGGCCGAGATCGTGTCCGCCACCGTCGACGGGGCGGTGGCGCAGGGGTTCTCGGGCGTCCGCCTCACCGGCCAGTTCAACTACGCGCTACAGCGGGCGGGTGGTGTGTCGCTCGCCGAGTACGACGCGGTGTTCGACGATGTCACCCGGGAGCGCCCGGTCCGGGTCCTGTGCCTCTACGACCGGCGCCGGTTCCCCGAGGGCGCGATCGACGAGATGCGCGCCCGCCACCACACCGAGCTGGTCGTGCCGGCCATCTACGACGACGGGCTGCTGCGCATCACCGGCACCGGCCCGGCGACCGCGCGGGTGGCGGGCGAGGTGGACCACAGCAACCGCCCGCGCATTCGCAGGCTGCTGGAGGCCACGCTGGACGAGGCGCTCCGCTCCCACGCCGCGCCCACCGACATCACGCTCGATCTGTCGTCCCTGCGTTTCCTCGACGTCGCGGGCGCCGTCAGCCTGGTCCACGCGGCGGAGGAGTTCCCCAGCTCGCACCGGCTGGTGCTCGCCGGGGTCCGCCCGCGGGTGCTCAGGGTGCTCGACCGCTGCGGTGCCCCGTTCGCCGCCCAGCTCGTCGTCCGCCCGCGCACCGACGTGGAATCGGGGGTGGGCGCCCGGTGAGGACGGCGGCGGCTGTGGAGAGGGCAGCGCCATGAGGATCGAGACCACCCGCTCGGCAGCGGCGGTCCGGCTGCAGCACGCCGCGGCGTTCCACGGCTCCGACAGCGACCTGCTCGACCAACTCGTGCCGCTCGCCGACACGGCGCTGCGCGCCGGGGAGGCGGTGGCGCTGGCGCTGCGACCCGCCACCGAGCAGGCGCTCGTCGAGCGGTTGGGCAGCACCACGGGGCTCGCCCGGCTCCACCAGCCGGAGTCGGCCGACACGGCCTCTGGGCAGACCGCCGCCGGGCGCCGGGCCATGGAGCTGCGCGAGATCACCTCCACCACCGGCGCGCCGGTCACCGTGCTCGCCGAGCACACCAGCCGGCTCGACGGCGTCGACGGCGGCTTCTGGACCGAGCTGGACGCGGCGCTCAACGTCGCGCTCGCCGAGCTCCCGGTCCGCGTCACGTGCTTCTTCCCCGAGCTGCCGCTGCACCTCGAGATCCTCGACGGCGCCCACCGCAACCACCCGCTGCTGCTCAGGGCCGGGCAGCTGCGCCACAACCCGCAGCACATCGGGCCGCGCGAGGTCCTCACCACCCGCCCGGCGCCGCCCCCGGTGCTGCTCGGGCCGCCTGACCTGCGCATGGAGTTCAGCGCGTGGCAGCTCCACGAGGTGCGCACGGCTGTGGAGCAGGCACTCGAAGCCGCCGACTACGGGCGCGAGCGCGCGGAGGACGTCGTGCTCGCCGTCAACGAGGTGGCCACCAACGCGGTCGAGCACGGCACCCCGGAGGCCCGGTTGTCGATCTGGACCGGGCCGGGCGGGCTGGTGTGCGAGATCGACGACGGCGGCACCCTGCGCGACCCCCTCCCCGGGCTGCAGGCGCCGCACCCGGCCGAGGCCCGCGGCCGCGGTGTGTGGATCGCGCGGCAGGTATGCGACTCCCTGCACGTCTGGGTCGACGCACGCGGCACCCACGTCCGAATGCGGGCTACCCCATGAGTAGCATGCGATCTTGCTCCGCCCGTCACTCAAATGGCCGCTCAGCAGCCGGAAGTGTGACGAACCTGCCCCTTGGCAACCTTGTCGGTCGGGAGAAGACTCTCTCGCGGACTCGGGCGCCACGGGGCTGCGGACGGGTCACCGCGAGCATCACATCCGAGCACTACCGAATTTGGGACAACCATGTCTGACGATCAGCGACGATCTCGCACGGCGCAGGCTCTCCCGGCCGGTCGGCACCGCGTTTCGGTGCTCGGCTCGTTCACCCTCACCGCCGACGGTTACACCGTGCCGCTGGGGGTCGACTCACGCCGGCTCGTCGCGTACCTCGCCATCCACCCTCGCCCGCAGGAGCGCGTGACACTCGCCGCCGACCTGTGGCCCGGTGTCGCGCCGGCGGCCGCCGCCCGCATGCTGGCCGAGGCCGTCGCCGCCGTGGACGTACCCGGGGTGTTCCTCGCTGACGACGCTGCCGCGGGTGCCGACGACGCGAGTGCCGCCGAGGGCGGCCCGCTCGCCCTCGCGGCCGACGTCGAGGTCGACCTCGCCGACGCGCTCGGCCTGGTACGGGCCCTCCCGGAGATCCCGGTGAGCGACGCCCCGGACGTCGCGCTGCTCGGCGCCGACATCCTCCCCGGCTGGACCGCCGCATGGATCGCCGTGGAGCGGGAGCGGTTCCGCCAGCTTCGCCTCCATGCTCTCGAGGAGCGCAGCCTCCGGCTCACGGCCGCCGGGCGCTACGACGACGCGGTCGCGATGGCCCAGACGGCCGTGCGAGCGGCCCCGAGCAGGGAGAGCGCGCGCCGCACCCTCATCGAGGCGCACCTTGCCCAGGGCAACATCGCGGCCGCGGTGGCCGAGTACGACGACTACCAGGAGCTGCTGCGCTCCAGCGTCGGCCCCGCCACCACCGGCCTCGAGGCACTGTTCCCGCCGTCCCCGGTATGGCCGGTGCTGCGCGCCCGCAGCCCTATGCCGCGTTCGGCCGTCCAGCTCCCGGGCCTGCGCGCCGCGCGGGGTGCCTACGGGGGCGGCCGCCGCCTCGTCGCCGGCGGCTCGATCCCCGGCACGTCCCGCTAGCGGGGCACCTAGGAGGGTCGTGAACCACGCCGCTCGCTACGGGCGGATCGTTCACGGCGGACCGGCGGGATCATGAACCGCACCTTTGTGCCCGTCCTCCTCCGCAGCACCCGCAGGTCACGCGGAAGTTCCTCGATGAGCGCCATCCCCCGGCCGCGACAGCCGGGTTCTGTGGGCGCCGCACACACGCCAGCGGCCGCACAGCGGAGTGGTGCCCTCCCTGCGAGGGGGCAAACCGTGTCGGCGGCCGCGTGATCGGGTACTCGGCCACCATGCATGGTTCCTCCGAGCCCGACGTCGCCACCGACCGGCACGTGGCCCACGGCCGCGAGGCCGGCGGTGTCGAGGACGGGCGCAGCCCTGACGCGCCCGCCACCACCGGTACCGACGAGAACGAGGAGTTCGTCGGCCGGGTTGCCGGGCAGGATGCCGGCTACTCCGGTGAGATGGGCGCCGAAGCCCGCGCCGAGAAGGAGCCGAGATGAACAAGCGCGACGGCAACGAGCTGACCGGTCTGGCGAAGATCGCCTACAAGCCGATCGGCATGGCGTTCGGGATCCTCGGCGGCCTTCTCGCGGGGAAGGTCTTCAGGGTGATCTGGAAGAAGCTGTCGAACGAGGACGAGACGCCCCGGCCGCTGTCGGACGACTACAGCACCCGCGAGGTGCTGCTGGCCGCCACCCTGCAGGGAGCGGTCTTCGGACTGATCAAGACCGCGGTCGACCGGTACGGGATGAAAGGCGTGCGCCGGTTCCTCGACGCACCGCGCCCGCCGGCCCGCCGCTTGGAGGTGTAGGAGATGCCTGGCAAGGACGAGGTCCCGAGCACGGTCGAGCGGTCGGACGACAAGGCCAAGCGGACCTGGGTGAAGACCTTCGACTCGGCGATGGAGAGCTACGACGGCGACGGCGCCCGCGCGCGGCGGGCCGCGTTCGCCTCCCTCAAGCACACGCACGAGAAGGTCGGCGACCACTGGGAGCCGAAGGACCACAAGGGTCCGTCCGACGAGGCCGCCGAGGGCGGCGGGCCGGACAACACGCGGCCGAGCGCGGGAGGCGTGGACGCCAACGCCTCGAAGGAGCACTTGATGGACGTCGCGAAGCGGCTCGACGTCCCGGGCCGGTCGTCGATGAACAAGGACGAGCTCGTCGAGGCCATCGACAAGGCCAACAAGCGCGAAACGGCGAAGGCCCGCCGGAGGTAGCAGCGGGAAGCCCGAACGCCCCGGCCGTGCGGCCGGGGCGTTCTGCCCTGTACTGGGTGTATGGCCGACGCCAAGGAGGCAACGGATCGGTACGGCGGGCGCCGCGAGTTTCTGCACCGGCAGGGCCTGCCAGGCGGAGCCGGGATACCGTACGGCCGGGGTGGCCACGCGCCTGAATCTGCTACCCGGGGTTCCGGACCTTCGGGCGCGACGTCCCTCGCCGACTTCAGCGGAGGGACAACGCACTGGCTGCTTGCACTTCGCTGAGTGTTCGCCGTGCGACTTCAGTGAACTCGTCGGCGTTAGTCGTGTCGCTCCAGCGCTCATAGGCGATCTTCAAGGTGAGCGCACCCAGCTCCGCGGCCACGCGCGAGGTCAGGTCGGGAACGCCGCGGCGCTTGAGCGCGTCGATCATCGACGCGGTGAGGCCGAGTCCCTTCAGCGCCTCGCGCTCTTGCAGTTCCGGGTTGGCGGCGATTACTGCCCGCCTCCGGGCGGTGAATTCGCGGCGAGCGGGTGTGAAGGCTTCCCTCCCGATCGTGTCCAGGGCATAAGCCACCGCTTCGAGCGGAGTGGCCGCGGCCGGCGCCGCGGCGATCCCATTGACGAGTACTCCGGTCATCGTGTCCCCGCCAAAGAGCACCTCACGCTTGTCCGGGAAGTGACGGAAGAAGGTGCTCTTCGTGAGCCCCGCGCGCTCCGCGATGTCGATCACCGTCGTGTTCTCGTAGCCCCGCTCCGCGAACAGATCGAGGGCAGCGACAACGAGTCGCTCTGATGCGTTGGGCTGCCAGCGGGCCATGGGAACAGCGTACGGCACTTGGTCCCGTCACTCGGGTACGGTGATAGGACAAAGTCCCATCACCTTGCCTGCTGGAGGTCCCCCATGAGCCGAGCCGTCATGTATGAAACGTTTGGAGGTCCCGAGGTACTGGAGTTGCGAGAGGTCCCGGAGCCGCACGCCGGCCCGGGCGAGGTCCGCGTCCGCGTAGCCGCCGCCAGTCTGAATCCCATGGACTAGAAGCTCCCGATGGCGTGACTGCAGCGACCGACCTGTTCGGCACCGAGACGGCCGAGACCGCGCTCGCGCTCGGCGTACCGCCCGAGCGGATCTCCACGATCGCCGCGGGCCCCAACCCTCCCGGCGGCGTGCGCGCGACCGGCGGCATCGACGCGGGGCCGGACGCCCTGGAGCGGATCACCGACGCGATCCTTGCCGACAAGATCACCGTGCCGATCGCCGCGACCTTCCCGATCGAGCAGACCCACAACGCCGTGACACTGCAAGCTGGACGCCACGTCCACGGCAAGATCGTGATCATGCTGTGACCAGGTCATCCGGTGACCAGTCCCGCCGCATGCCCCGCCCCTTCCTCGTACTCCGAGCCTCGCCCGTTCGGCCCAACGAGGTGCCGCACGGCAAGGGAGGCCCTGTTCTCGCGAACTCGACCGACCAGTCCCACAGGTCCGAGCAGGACACCGCGTCGTCGTCGAGCACCGGGCCATCCTCATCACAGCACCGCACGAGTGAAGATCAGCACAGGTAATCAAGATGCCGGAGCCGACCCGCCTATAGGGGACCTCACCGATCTTGAGCCCGCGCCGTATCCGCTGGGGTGTACGGGGATCAGCCCAGCTCGCGCAGGCGCGGGAGGACGTCCTCGGAGAACTGGGTGAGGAACCGCTCCTGGTCGTGCCCGGGCCCGTGCATCACCAGGTGGTTGAGGCCTGCGTCCACGTAGGGCTTGATCTGGGCCAGTGCGTCGTCCGGGTCCGAGGCCACGATCCAGCGCTTCGCGACCTGCTCGATCGGCAACTCGTCGGCGAGGCGCTCCATCTCGACGGCCGAGTCGACACTGTGCTTCTGCTCCGCGGTGAGCGACAGTGGCGCCCAGAATCGGGTGTTCTCCAGCGCCATCCGCGGGTCGCGATCGTAGGAGATCTTGATCTCGATCATGCGGTCGACCGATGCCGGGTCCTTCTCGGCCGCGGTCGCGCCCTCCTCCACCGCCGGCAGCAGCTTCTCGGTGTAAAGGTCCATGCCCTTGCCCGACGTGCAGATCAGCCCGTCGCCGTAACGACCGGCGTACTTGGCCACCACCGGCCCCCCCGCGGCGATGTACACCGGGATCGGGTCCTTGGGCCGGTCGTAGATCGTCGCCCCGACCGTGCGGTAGAACTCGCCCTCGAACGTGACCTCGTCCTCGGTCCACAACGCCCGCATCAACCGCACCGCCTCCCGGAGGCGGGCGAAGCGCTCCTTGAAGTCCGGCCACTGCATGCCGGACACCGCGATCTCGTTCAACGCCTCACCCGTGCCCACCCCGAGCATCACTCGCCCCGGATACAGCACGCCCAACGTCGCGAAGAACTGCGCCATCACCGCCGGGTTGTAGCGGAACGTCGGGGTCAGCACCGACGTGCCGATCTGCACCCGCGAGGTCCGCTCCCCCACCGCTCCCAGCCACGCCAGCGCCGACGGCGCATGCCCCCCCTCGTGCCGCCACGGCAGGAAGTGATCCGACACCACCACGCTGTCCAGGCCCACCTCCTCGGCCCGTACCGCGTACTCCACCAGCTCCCGCGGCCCGAACTGCTCAGCCGACGCCTTGTACCCGACCCGCAACGCCACGCCCCTGGTCCTTCCCCACGGAGATCCTGCTGACCTCCAGGGTGCCACCGCCGCGGCCGGTGCCGGCACGAAGGGCTCTTGACCTCGACCGGCGTAGAGGTCGCAGGGTCGTCGCATGGGAGAACTCGCATGCGATCCGGAAAGCGAGGATCTACCGTGAGTCAAGCCATGAGTGAGCTCGCGAGCAAACCCTCGTCCGAGCAGCGCACCCCTGATCAACCCGACCGGGCCACCCTGGGTTCGCTGCGCCGGCTCGCCCCCTACCTGCGCCCCTACCGGTGGCCCCTGGTCGGGGGTGGCCTCGCCGCGCTCATGGGCACCCTCGCCGGTCTCGTCATCCCGCTGATCACCCGCTCCATCGTCGACGGCCCGATCGCCAGGGGCGAGCTGGACGCGCTGCCGTGGCTGGTGCTCGGTGTGCTCGCGTTCGGTGTGCTCGAGGCGGGGCTGATGTTCCTGCGGCGCTGGCTGGTCGCCCGCCCCAGCACCCGCGTCGAGGCGGACATGCGGGCCGACCTCTACACCCACCTGCAGCGGCTGCCCGTCTCCTTCCACGACCTCTGGCCGTCGGGGCAGCTGCTGTCGCGCGCCACCACAGACCTCACCACGATCCGCTGGTTCGTGGCGTTCTCCGGGATCTTCCTGGTCGTCAACGTGCTCACGCTCCTGGCGGGCGTCGGCGTGCTGCTGTGGCTCTCGCCGTTGCTGGGGCTCGTCATCGCGCTCACCGCTCTGCCGCTCACGGCGCTCACCCTGGTGCTGGAGCATCGCTTCTCCATCGAGGCCCGCCGCGCCCAGGACCAGGCGGGCGACCTCGCCACCGTGATCGAGGAGTCGGCGCTCGGAATCCGGGTGCTCAAGTCGCTGGGCCGGGGACGCAGGCTCACGGCCCGCTTCGTCGCGGACGCCCGCGGCCTGCGCGGCACCGAGCTGCTCAAGGTGCGGCTGCTCGCCGGGCTGTGGGCGGTGCTCGTGGTGCTGCCGGAGTCGGCGATCGCCGTGATCATCGGGCTGGGCGCCTACGGCGTCGCGCAGGGGTCGCTGACGCTGGGCACGCTCGTGGCCGCGGTCACGGTAATGACCTACCTGTACTGGCCGATCGCGTCGATCGGCTGGCTGCTGGCCGAGGCGAGCAACGCAGCAGCGGCGAACCGGCGGTACTGGGAGGTGCGCGACATCGTCCCGGCGATCACCGACCCGGCGGAGCCCGCCACGCTCCGCACGCCGGTGCGCGGCGAGCTGGTCCTGCGCGGGGTGTCGTTCCGCTACCCAGGCGCCACCCGCGACCAGCTCACCGGCGTGGACCTCGCGGTCCGGCCGGGCGAGACCATGGCGCTGGTCGGGGCCACCGGGTCGGGCAAGACGACGCTCACCGCGCTCGTCACGCGGCTCTACGACGTCACCGCGGGCGCGGTTCTGCTCGACGACGTGGACGTGCGGCGGCTGCGGCTCGCGGACCTGCGCGCCGCCGTGGCCACGGCGTTCGAGGACCCGGTGCTCATCTCGGCGAGCGTGCGGGAGAACGTGGCGCTCGGCAGGCCCGACGCCACCGACGAGCAGGTGCGCGAGGCGCTGCGAGTGGCCAGCGCCGACGGTTTCGTGGCCGCGCTGCCCTGGGGTCTCGACACCCGCATCGGCGAGCAGGGGCTCTCGCTGTCGGGCGGGCAGCGCCAGCGGCTGGCGCTGGCCAGGGCCGTGGTCGGCCGGCCGCCCGTGCTGGTGCTGGACGACCCGCTATCGGCGCTGGACGTCCACACCGAGGCGGAGGTCGAGGCCGCGCTGCGGCGCGTGCTGGGCGGGGTCACCGCGCTCGTGGTGGCCCACCGGCCCTCCACCGTGCAGCTCGCGGACCGGGTCGCGCTGCTCGCGGGCGGGCGGATCACGGCGGTCGGCGAACACACGGAACTGCTCGCCACCAACGCCGAGTACCGGAGGCTGCTGGCGAGCATGGAGGACGAGCAGGCACGCGAACAGGACGACAGCCGCCATGGCGAGCGGAACGGAGACCGGGAGGAGGTGGGGGCGTGACCACGACCGACAACACGACCGGCACCCCGGCGTCCGGCAGCGACGACGAGGAAGTCTGGCGCGGGTTCGCGGCCGACGACGAGGAGGAGGCCGACGTCGTCGACCGCCGCACCGGCCTCGCACTGCAGCAGCGGGCACGTGTCCTCGTCGCCGACATCCTCCGCCCGCACCGGCGCTCCGTGGCGCTGGCGATCGTCCTGATGGTCGCGGAGAACGCCGTCATGCTGGCCGGCCCGCTGCTGGTGGCCACGGCCATCGACACCGGGGTGCCGGCCGCGCTCGCCGGCCGGCCGGCGCCGCTCGCCTGGGCGATCGCCGGGTACGCCGTCTGCGGGCTGGCCGGGGCGGGGCTGCGGGCGGCGTTCCTCGTGCTCTCCGGCCGCGTCGGGCAGGACCTGCTGCTCGACCTGCGGGAGCGGGTGTTCGCCCACGGGCAGCGGCTCTCGCTCGACTTCCACGAGTCCTACACGTCTGGCCGGCTGATCTCGCGGCTCACCAGCGACATGGAGTCGCTGTCGGACCTGCTGGAGAAGGGCCTCGACGGGCTGGCCGGGGCGCTGCTGTCGGTCGTCGGGATCACCGTGCTGCTGATCTGGCTGGACCCGGTGCTCGCCGCGGTCGTGCTGGCGGGGTTCGCGCCGCTGCTACTGCTCACGCGCTGGTTCCAGCGCCGGTCCCGCGCCAGCTACCGGCGCACCCGCAGCACCGTGGCGCGGCTGATCGTGCACTTCGTGGAGTCGATGAATGGCATCCGCGCCGTGCAGGCGTTCCGCAGGGAGCAGCGGAACGACGAGATCATGGACAGCCTCTCCACCGCCTACCGCAACGCCAACACGTCGGCGTTCCTGACGGTGGCCGGCTACGTCGCAGGGGTGCGGACGGTCGGCAACACGACGCTCGCACTGGTCCTGCTGATCGGTGGACTCCGCGTCGTGGACGGCGCGCTCGCACTCGGCGCGCTCACCGCGTTCGTGCTGTACCTGCGCCGGTTCTACGACCCGCTCGACGACCTCGCGCAGTTCTTCAACAGCTACCAGTCCGCGGCCGCGGCGCTGGAGAAGATCGCGTCGGTGCTCGACACGCCGGTCGGCCTGCCCGAGCCGGCCCGCCCGGTCCGGCTGCCCGAGCCCGCACGCGGTGAGCTGGAGTTCGACGCGGTGCGGTTCGCCTACCGGCGGGCGTCAGACCGGACGGTGCTGCCCGAGTTCTCGCTGCACGTGCCGGCCGGCCAGACGGTGGCGCTCGTGGGGGCCACCGGGGCCGGCAAGTCGACGCTGGCCAAGCTCGCCGCGCGGTTCTACGACCCGACCGCGGGCGCGGTCCGCCTCGACGGCGTCGACCTGCGCGACATCACCGACGCCGACCTGCGCTCCGCGCTGGTGATGATCACGCAGGAGGCGTTCCTGTTCTCCGGCTCCGTTGCCGACAACATCGCGATGGGCGGCCACGGGTCGCGTTCGCGGGCGGAGATCGTCGCGGCTGCCGCGGCGGTGGGCGCGCGCGAGTTCATCGAGGCGCTGCCCGACGGTTTCGACACCGACGTCCGCAAGCGGGGCGGGCGGCTCTCGGCGGGCCAGCGCCAGCTCGTCTCGCTCGCCCGGGTGGTGCTGGCCGACCCGGCCGTCGTGCTCCTGGACGAGGCGACCTCCTCGCTGGACATCCCGTCGGAGCGGGCGGTGCAGGCCGCGCTCGAGACCGTACTCGCAGGGCGCACGGCCCTCGTGATCGCGCACCGGCTCTCGACCGTGCTGATCGCCGACCGGGTGCTCGTGATGTCCGACGGGCAGGTCGTGCAGGACGGGTCGCCGGAGGAGCTCCTCGAGGGTGGCGGCGAGTTCGCCGACCTGCACGCCGCCTGGCGGGCGTCGCTAGCCTGATCGGCAGGATGGCTGCGATCGTCCCCGAGCCCGTCACCACACTCGCCCCGGCGCTGCCGCGGCCACACGTGCTGCGGCAGCGCTGGTGCGACGTGGCGTTCCTGCACTGGGCAGTGCGCCCGGACGCCGTCGCGCGGTTCTTCCCGCCCGGCGTCCGGCCCGACGTCCTGGGCGGCTGGACCTACGTCGGGCTCGTGCCGTTCCGGCTGGTCGGTACCGCAATCGGCCGCGGGCCCGCCGTGCCGTGGGCGGGCACGTTCCTGGAGACCAACGTCCGGTTGTACTCGGTGGACGCCACGGGGCGCCGTGGCGTCGTCTTCCTCAGCCTGGACACCGACCGGGCCCTCGCCGTGGCCGCCGCGCGTGCGGTCTTCGGCATGCCCTGCCGCTGGGCGCGCATGCGGTTCCGCACCGACGGCGACGTCCGCTCCTACACCGCGCGGCTGCGGTGGCCGGGGGCGCGGGCGCGCCCACACGCCCACCAGCACAGCCGCGTGACGGTCCGGCCGGAGGCCCGCCCCACCCTCGACGGCCCGCTGGAGGCCTTCCTCACCGCACGCTGGGGCCTGCACATCGCGCACCTCGGGCGCACCTGGTACGTCCCGAACACCCATGAGAGCTGGCCGCTGCAGCGCGCCGAGGTGCTTGAGCTCGACGACGGCCTCGTCGCGTCGGTGGGCCTCGGAGACCTCGCCAGGCGCGCACCGGACCACGTGGCGTTCAGCGCGGGGGTCGCCGCCACGTTCGGGGCGCCGGTCCTAAGGAGCGCCCTGAACAACTCGGCCCTACTGCGCGACGCCCAGGCAGGCACCTCGCGGCGTTGGACGGTCGGACCGATACAACAGCGGTATCGGCCCTCCGCGTCAGGTGACCCGATGCGATGCACCCACCTGGACGCCGCTCGCTACGGGCGGAGTCGTTCAGGACCCTCCTAGCGACCACTCCGCGGCGCTGATCCGCCTCCTGTGGACGCCTTCGCCGGTTCGGACGCGGGCCGTCGTCGCCCGTCCGTAGGATCGCCCGGGTGACGGCCCCTGCCCTCGAGTCCGCCCTCGACGTCCTGCACCGGGTCTTCGGCTACGACTCCTTCCGCGGGGAGCAGGCGGAGATCATCGGGCACGTCTGCGATGGTGGCGACGCGCTCGTGCTGATGCCGACCGGCGGCGGGAAGTCGCTGTGCTACCAGATCCCCGCGCTGGTCCGCGAGGGTGTGGGGGTTGTGGTCTCGCCGCTGATCGCGCTGATGCAGGACCAGGTCGACGCACTGCGCGCGCTCGGCGTCAGAGCCGGGTTCCTCAACTCCACCCAGAGCCTGGATGAGCGGCGGGCCGCCGAGGCGGCGTTCCTCGCCGGCGAGATCGACCTGCTGTACCTGGCGCCCGAGCGGCTGCGGGTGCCCGCCACGCTGAGCCTGCTCGGCCGGGGGAAGATCGCCCTCTTCGCGATCGACGAGGCGCACTGCGTCGCGCAGTGGGGCCACGACTTCCGGCCGGACTACCTCGCGCTGTCGGAGTTGCACGAGCGCTGGCCGGACGTGCCCCGCATCGCGCTCACCGCCACCGCCACGGAGGCCACCCACGCCGAGATCGCGCAGCGGCTGGACTTGCGGCCGAGCGAGCGGGCCCGGCACTTCGTCGCGAGCTTCGACCGGCCCAACATCCAGTACCGGATCGTGCCCAAGGACAAGCCGCGCCAGCAGCTCCTCGACCTCCTCCGGGCCGAGCACCCCGGCGACGCAGGCATCGTCTACTGCCTCTCGCGCAACTCGGTGGAGCAGACGGCTGAGTTCCTCGCCACACAGGGAATCCCCGCGCTCCCGTACCACGCGGGCCTCGACGCGGCCACCCGCGCGGCCAACCAGGCCCGGTTCCTCCGCGAGGACGGCGTGGTCATGGTGGCCACCATCGCGTTCGGGATGGGCATCGACAAGCCGGACGTGCGGTTCGTGGCACACCTGGACCTGCCCAAGTCCGTCGAGGGCTACTACCAGGAGACCGGCCGCGCGGGCCGGGACGGGCTGCCGTCGACGGCGTGGCTCACCTACGGGCTCGCCGACGTGGTGCAGCAGCGCAAGATGATCGACGACTCTGATGGCGACCTCGCCCACCGCCGCCGCCTCGCGCAGCACCTCGACGCGATGCTCGCGCTCTGCGAGACCGTCGAGTGCAGGCGGGTGCAGCTGCTCAACTACTTCGACCAGCGCGGCGCCGAACCGTGCGGCAACTGCGACACCTGCCTCACGCCCCCCGAGTCGTGGGACGGCACGGTGGCGGCGCAGAAGGTGCTCTCCACGGTGTTCCGGCTCGACCGGGAGCGGCGGCAGAAGTTCGGCGCCGGCCAGATCATCGACATCCTGCTCGGGCGCCGCACCGCGAAGGTCGAGCAGTTCGACCACCACTCCCTCACCGTGTTCGGCGTGGGCACGGAGCTCTCCGAAGGCGAGTGGCGCGGGGTGGTCCGCCAGCTCATGGCCAAGGGGCTGCTCGCCGTGGAGGGCACCTACCAGACGTTCGTGCTCACCGAGGCCAGCCGCGGCGTGCTGCGCGGCGAGCAGCAGGTACTGCTGCGCCGCGACCCCGAGCGCCAGACCCGCTCCCGCACCCGCTCGGCCCGCGCGCCGCAGGCCGAGCTGCCCGCAGGGGCCGCGCCCGTCTTCGAGCGGCTGCGGGCCTGGCGCGGCGCCGCGGCCAAGGAGCAGGGCGTCCCGGCGTACGTGATCTTCCACGACGCCACCCTGCGGGAGATCGCCTCGCGGTCGCCCGCGAACCTGGCCGAGCTGGGCAGGGTCAACGGGGTCGGGGAGAACAAGCTGGCGAAGTACGGCGAGCAGGTCCTCGCCACCCTCGCCGAGGCGGCGAGCTAGCGGTGCCTGCGGGGCAGGTTGGGCCGGTTGGACTGAACGGGCCGAACGGGCCGAACGGGCCGGTCATCGGGCTCACCGCGTACGGGGAACAGGTCGCCTACGGCGTCTGGCACCACGACGCGGTGCTCCTGCCCACCACCTACCCCGACATGGTGGTCGCCGCCGGTGGTGTTCCGGTCCTGCTGCCGCCGATGGTGGAGGCGGCGGGCGCAGTCGGCCGGGTCGACGCCGTGGTGCTCTCGGGTGGGCCGGACCTCGCCCCGAGCCGGTACGGCGCGCCACCGCACCCGCTCACCGGGGCGCCCCGGCCCGAGCGCGACGCCACGGAGGTCGCCGTGCTGCAGCGCGCGCTGGAGCGCGGGATCCCGGTGCTCGGGGTGTGCCGCGGCGCGCAGCTCCTGAACGTCGCGCTCGGCGGCACGCTCGTGCAGCATGTGCCCGACGCGGTGGGCCACTCGGGCCACAACCCCTCCCCCGGCGTCTTCGGCACCACGCTGGTCAGCGTGACCCCGGGCAGCCGGGTGGGGGCGGCGGTCGGCACGTCGGTGTCGGTGCTCTGCCACCATCACCAGGCCCTCGACCGGGTCGCCGACGGGCTGGTCGTCACCGGGCGCGCAGCCGACGGCACCGTGGAGGCCGTCGAGCTGGACGGGCACCCGTTCGTCGTGGGTGTGCAGTGGCACCCCGAACAGCACGCCACCGACCACCGCCTCTTCGCCGCGCTGGTCGCCGCTGCGCTGGTCAACGCCTCGGGTGGATGATCCTCAGAGGAGCTCCAGCGGCACCTTGTGGGTCGGCGGCGGGAATGCCGCGTCCAGGTCGGCGAGGTCGCCGTCGGTGAGCCGCATCTCGGCCGCGGCGGCGTTCTCCCGCACGTGTTCCGGGTTGGCGGTGCGCGGGATCGCGCAGACGTCCCCGTCGCGCAGCACCCACGCCAGCGCGATCTGGGCCGGGGTGGCGCCGCGGCGCCGGGCGACCGCGGCCAGAGCGGGCACGCCGAGCAGGCGACCCTGCTCCACCGGCGAGTACGCCATCGTCGGCAGCCGCCGCGCTCGTAGGTAGGGCAGCAGGTCGTACTCGGGGCCGCGCCGGCTGAGGTTGTAGAGCACCTGGTCGGTGGAGAAGGACCCACCTCCCGGCACCGCCTCCAGCTCCGCGATGTCGGCCGTGTCGAAGTTGCTCACGCCCCAGTAGCGGATGAGGCCCGCCTCCATGAGGTCGGCGAAGCCTGCGAGGGTGTCGCCGAGCGGCACCGAACCGCGCCAGTGCAGCAGGTACATGTCGAGCCGGTCGGTACCGAGGCGCCGCAGGCTCTGCTGGCACGCCTGCACGGTCCCGCGGCGGGTCGCGTGGTGCGGGAGCACCTTGCTGACCAGGAACACATCGTCCCGCCGCCCGGCGATCGCCTCCCCGGTGAGCTCCTCGGCGGCGCCGTCGGCATACATCTCCGCGGTGTCGACGACGGTGAGCCCGAGGTCGAGACCCGTGCGGAGCGACCGGATCTCGGCCGCCCTGCGGTCGGGGCGCTCGGCGAAGTACCAGGTGCCCTGCCCGAGGGCGGGGATCCGCTCGCCCGCGGGCAGCTCGACGGTCCGCATCGGTGCGTCATCCTTCCTGGAGCCTGTGCAGCATCTCCGGCAGGGGCGCCGCGTGCACCACCGCCAGGCGCTGCGTGGATCGGGTCAGCGCCACGTAGAGGTCGTTGGCGCCCCGCGGCGACTCCGCGAGCAGCTCCGCGGGTTCCACGACGACCACGGCGTCGAACTCCAGGCCCTTCGCCGCGGTCACGGGAAGCACCACCACCGGGGCGCTCAGGTCGACGTCGCCTCCCTCCCCCGCGACCGCACCGAGCACCCGTTCGCGCAACGCCGCCACCCGGTGCTCAGGGGCCAGCACGGCGGTGCGCCCGTCGCCGACCGCCCCCGCCTCCTCGGCGACGACCTTGGCCACCACGTCGTCGATGCCGCCGCCCTTGACGCGGACCGCTCGGGGTGGGACGCCGGTGCTGCGGACCGACCGCGGAGCGGTGAGGCCCGGCTCGATCGCGGCCAGCACGTCGTCGGCCACGTCGGCGATCTCGGACGGCGTGCGGTAGTTGACCGTGAGCTGCTCGAGCCGCCACCGGTTCGCGACGAACGGCGACAGCGCCTCGCCCCACGACGCGGCGCCCGCGCGGTCCCCGGTCTGCGCGATGTCCCCGACGACCGTCATGGACCGGCTCGGGCAGCGGCGCATCACCAACCGCCACGCCATCGGCGAGAGCTCCTGCGCTTCGTCGATGATCACGTGCCCGTAGGTCCACTCCCGGTCGGCTGCCGCCCGCTCCGCGGTCGAGTCGTAGCGGCGCACGCGCTGGCGTTCGGCGAGCCGGTCGGCGTCGACGATGTCGGTGGCGCGCAGCAGCTCGGGGTCGAGATCCTCCTCGAGGTCGAGCACGTCGAGCACACCCTGGGCGTAGAGCACCTCCTCGCGCAGCGCCGCCGCCTCGCGCGCGGCCGCCTCGGAGCCGTCGTCGCCCAGCAGCTCGGCGGCCTCGTCGAGCAGCGGGACGTCGGCGGGCGTCCAGCGCAGGTCCACCGGAACGTCCGCTGCGGGGGCCGGGCGGTAGAGCAGCTCCCGGTCGGCCGCCGGGAGCCGCCGCGCCACCGAGTTCAGCCGCCTGCGGTCGGCGAACAGATCCGTGAGCAGCTGCTCAGCCGACAGCGTGGGCCACAGCGCGTCCAGCTCGCGGGTGAGCTCGCGGCTCTCGGCCAGCTCGTCGCGGATGTCGGAGAGGTCACCGGCGTCGAGGAGCCTGCGCCCGCCCGGCCCGGCCAGCGTGCGTGCCACCTGCTCGGCGAGCAGCCGCAGCGCCTCCCGTTGGAAGGTTCGTTTGGCCTGGTTGTGCGGTTTGCGCGAGCGGCGGGCCCGGCTGCGTGCGGCGTTCGCGATGTCGCGGTCCAGGCGCACCGGCTGCTGCTCCACGACGAGGTCGATCGGCCGCCGCGGCACCTGCTGCCGGTCCCGCACGGCGGCGGCGATGACGGTCGCCATCTCGGCCCGTCCCTTCACCGCGGCGGTCTCGACCGGCTCGATCCGCCGCGCGTCGAGCCCGGGGTGGAGCTGCCCGACGGTACCCAGCACGACGCTCGTCTCGCCCAGGGAAGGCAGCACCTGCCCGATGTAGCGCAGGAACGTGGGGTTGGGCCCGACGACCAGCACGCCACGCCGGGCCAGCCGGTCGCGGTGGGTGTAGAGCAGGTAGGCGGCGCGGTGCAGCGCGACTGCGGTCTTGCCCGTGCCGGGCCCGCCCTGCACGACGAGCACGCCGGACGGCTTGGACCGGATGATCGAGTCCTGCTCGCCCTGGATCGTGGCCACGATGTCGGACATGCGGCCCGTGCGGCGGGCGCCGACCGCGGCCAGCAGGGCCGCCTCACTGGTGAGGCCGCTGCTCTGCGACGCGGCCATGGCGTCCTCGAGGTCGAGCACCTCGTCGTCGACGGCCAGGACGTCCCTGCGGCGGGTGCGCAGGTGCCTGCGCCTGCGGATACCCTCCGGGGAGGCCGCCGTCGCCGTGTAGAACGGGCGCGCGGCCGGGGCCCGCCAGTCCATCAGCAGCGGCTCGTACTCGTTCTCCTCGTCCAGCAGCCCGAGCCGCCCGACGTAACGACGCTCGCCGTCGTCGGCGTCGAGCCGGCCGAACGCGAGCCCGTGTTCGGCCGCCCGGAGCGCGGCGAGCCGGTCGGTGTACATGGCCGCGGCCGCGTCGCGCTCGGTGAGCGCCTGCGGGGTGCCGACGGTTTCGTCGTGCAGCACCTCCCGGAGGCGGCGCGCGGTCTCGGCCCGCCGCGCGTCCAGCCGCTCGTAGAGCATCTGGACGTAGGCCTGCTCATGGGCGAGCCCGTCCGGCGTGCCGTCCTCCTCGGCTCCCTCGACCTTCTCGCGCGCAGCGGACGTGCTGTTCGACACCGGCGGATCACCTTCGACGCGAGGGACTGGAGAACGGAATGGCGGCTTACGAACGTACCAGCGGGTGAGTTTCCGGGTCCGAGGCCGCGGGTAGCTTCCCGCGTGCGATCTCTGGTTCGTACCACCCACTGCCAGTTCCCGTCCGGTGCGCCGTGACCGACGCGGCCCGCGACTCCGACCACGCCAACCTCGCACCGCTGTTCGAGGAGCTCGCCGCGATGCCCGCGGACGACCCCGGCCGGCCTGCGCTGCGCGGCAAGCTCGTCACCGGCTACCTGCCGGTGGTCCGGCACATCGCGCGCCGCTTCGCCGGGCGCGGAGAGCCGGTGGACGATCTCGAGCAGGCCGGGACCGTCGGTCTCCTCAACGCCGTTGACCGGTTCGAACCCGACCGCGGCGTCGACTTCCTCTCCTACGCCGTGCCGACAATCACCGGCGAGATCCGCAGGCACTTCCGTGACCGCACCTGGTCGATGCGCGTGCCACGGCGGCTCAAGGACCTCCAGGGCGCCATCAACGCCGCCGTCGGGCCGCTCTCGCAGGAGCTGGGCCGGGCCCCGCGGCCCAGCGAGATCGCCGCGCGCCTCAGCATCCCCACCGACGAGGTCGTGGAAGGCCTCGCCGCGCAGCAGGCCTACCGCAGCAGCTCGCTGGACGAGCTGGTGGCGGGCGCCGACTCCGCCCTGACCGAGACGTTGGGGTCCGTCGACACCGAGATGGACAAGGTGGAGTACCGCGAAACCCTGGGCCCGCTGCTCGACGAGCTGCCCGAGCGCGAGCGCACGATCCTGCTGCTGCGGTTCTTCGGCAACCTCACCCAGACCCAGATCGCGGACCGCGTCGGCATCTCTCAGATGCACGTCTCCCGGCTGCTCGCCCGGACTGTCGCACAGCTCCGCAGGCGGATGACCGAAGACGGATGATCGCGGACGGGTAGCTCCAGCCGTGGCGGGTACTCGAACTGCATGACCACCAACGTTCTGCGCAGCATCGACGTCAACGTGCCGGTCAGCACGGCCTACAACCAGTGGACGCAGTTCGAGTCGTTCCCGCAGTTCATGGACGGTGTCGAACGCATCGAGCAGCTGACACCGACCAGGACGCATTGGGTCACGAGGATCGCGGGCATCGAGCGCGAGTTCGACGCGACGGTCACCGAGCAGCACCCCGACGAGCGGGTGGCCTGGAAGACCGAGAACGGGACCCACCAGGCCGGGGTGGTGACCTTCCACCGCCTCGGCGACACCACGACCCGGGTGACGCTCCAGCTCGATCACGAGCCCGAGGGCTTCACCGAGACAGTGGGCGACGCGCTGGGGATCGTCGAGCACCAGGTGAAGCGCGACCTAGAGAAGTTCAAGGAGTTCATCGAGTCCCGCGGCCGCGAGGAAGGCGGCTGGCGCGGGGACGTCGGCCGCAGCCCCCAGACCCGCACAGGACAGACCCGCACAGGACAGACCGGCACAGGACAGACCGGCACCGAGACGGCCCGCAAGCAGCCGCAGACCGCCGGCGTTCAGGGCCCCGGTGGCCGGATCCCGCCGCCCGAGCCCGTCTGACGTCAGGACCTGACCGCGGTAGGAGCTGACCGGGAGCCCGGGCCCATCTGGGCCCGGGCTCCCGCACGTCAGCCGTGTCCGGCCGCCCCGTCAACCGTCGGCGTGGGGGACGGCCGCTCGCCCCCGGTCGCCCGGCGGTGGCCCCTGGCCCTCGTCATCGGCGGCGCGGGCCCGCCGCAAGAGCGGGAGCGGCAGCACGAACCAGAGGCCCAGGAGGATGACCGCCACACCGACCGCCGCCGGCACCGCGAAGGACCGGCCGACGGCGACGTCGAGCACCAACAGGACCGCGCCGACCAGCGTGAACGCCAGCGTGGCGAGGCCGGCTGTGAAGAGCCGGTGCCCGGCCTGCACGGTCTCCGCCTTGAGCCCGCGGCGGAAGGTGACGCGATGCACAGCGGCGGGCGCCACCAGGAGCCCGGCCGTCACCACGGAGAGCAGCAGCGTGACCACGTAGGTCCACCGCTGGAATGCGTCGATCGACTGGAACTTGTCCGTGAACGACAGCGACAGCAGGAACGCGAAGAGGATCTGCACGCCGGTCTGCGCCACCCGCAGCTCCTGGAGCAGCTCCAGCATGTTGCGGTCGGCCCGCTGCAGCAGGCCCTCACCGCGGCCGTCCGCGACGTGGCCGCCGTCTCGCCTGCCCGCAGGTGCGGCAGGCTCCCCGGGTGCCTCCTCCGACGCGAAGGTGCCTGGGCCTCTCATGTGGCAGAACTACCCCGAGACGAGAGCACCCAGACACTTCGGGTGAGAGATGCGCCGTATGTACCTTTACGCCGTCGCGCGGTGCGCGCCCTGGGCGAACTCCTCCACGATCTTCGCGCAGAACGCCGGCAGGTCGTCCGGGTTGCGGCTCGAGACCAGCCCGTTGTCCGTGACGACCTCCTTGTCGACGACGTTCCCGCCCGCGTTCCGGATGTCGGTGCGCAGGCTCGGGTAGGACGTCAGGGTCCGACCGCGCACGAGGTCGGCCTCGACCAGCGTCCACGGGGCGTGGCAGATCGCGCCCACCGGCTTGCCGGCGCGGAACACGTCCTGCACGAAGATCACGACGTCGGCGTCGATGCGGAGGCGGTCGGCGTTGACGGTGCCGCCCGGCATGAGCACTGCGTCGTAGTCGTCCGCCGATACCTCCCTGATCGAACGGTCGGCGGTGAACCTGTCGGCGGGCTCGATGTCGCCGTTCATCGCCTGGATCTCACCCGCCTGGAGCGAGACGATCTCGGTGCGCGCGCCCTCCCGGGTGACCGCGTCGCGGGGCGCGGTCAGCTCAACCTGCTCCACACCGTCGGTCGCGAGGATCGCGATGCGCTTACCGTCCAGCTTTCCAGCCATGACTCTCCTCCGTCTGCTTCCACGGGTGGCGTACCCGGCCCCCGGGTTCCGCACGTGCGGAGGGCGTCACCTGTCCGGGGAACGCGCTCAGCGGCCCAGGGCGTTCCGACAGGTCTGAGACCCGTGTCACCCGCGCTGCCGCACGCGGGCTTGACCTCACCCCGGTGGAAGGCTCAGCCTCCCGGGTGGCGCGGCTTCGGGGCGCGGCCGTAGGGCTGTTCGACGGGCTCGACGAACTCGGCGGGCGGGATCTGCCGGACCTGCGGGGCGTCGGCGAGCGCGAGCGGTTCGCCGTGGTGGCGAAGCCGCATCGGCGGGCCGGAGACGAGCCGGTACTCGGCCTCGTCCTGCCGGATCTCCACCCGCAGCTGGCGGCCCTGCCAGTTGAGCCCGAACGAGATCCGCGACAGCGCAGGGGGCAGCCGCGGCGCGAACGACAGCCCGCCGTTGTCGTACTGCATCCCGCCGAACCCGGCGACGACCGCGGTCCAGGTGCCGGCCATCGACGCGATGTGCACGCCGTGGTCGGAGTTGCCGGCCAGGTCGTCGAGGTCCACGAGGGCGGCCTCGGCCAGGTAGTCGTACGCCAGGTCCAGGTGGCCGGTGCGCGCGGCCACCACCGCCTGCGTGCACGCCGACAGCGACGAGTCCCGCACCGTGAGCGCCTCGTAGTAGGCGAAGTTGCGGCGCATCTGATCCAGCGTGAACGCGTCCGGCCGCAGCTGCATCGCGAGCACCAGGTCGGCCTGCTTGATCACCTGCTTGCGGTACAGGTCGAAGTAGGGCACGTGCAGCAGCAGCGGGTACTTCTCCGGCGGGGTGCTCTCGAAGTCCCACACCTGGTGGTGGGTGAACCCTTCCGACTGCGGGTGTACGCCGAGCACCTCGTCGAACGGGATGCGCATGGACTTCGCCGCGTCCCGCCAGCTCGCCATCTCCTCGGCGTTGACGCCCAGCCGGGCGGCCGCGCGGGCGTGCCGGGCCGCGGTGTCGGCCGCGACGCGCAGGTTCTGCTGCGCCATGAGGTTCGTGTAGACGTTGTTGTCGACGATGGCCGTGTACTCGTCCGGACCGGTCACGCCGTCGATCCGGAACTCCCCCGACGAGTCGTGGTGCCCGAGCGAGCGCCACAGCCGGGCCGTTGCCACCAGCAGCTCGAGGCCCACCTCCTTCTCGAACTCCACGTCGCCGGTGGCGGCGACGTGCCTGCGGACGGCGTCGGAGATGTCGGCGTTGATGTGGAACGCCGCGGTGCCGGCCGGCCAGTAGCCCGAGCACTCGTGCCCGCGGATCGTCCGCCACGGGAACGCGGCGCCCTTCAGCCCCAGTTGCTCGGCCCGTTCGTAGGCCAGCGGCAGGATCGACTGCCGCCACCGCAGCGCGTCCGCGGCCGCGTCGGGCGCGAGGTGAGAGAGCACCGGGAGGCAGAACGTCTCGGTGTCCCAGAACGTGTGACCGTCGTAGCCCTCCCCGGTGAGGCCCTTCGCGCCGATCGCCCGGCGCTCGGCCCGCGCCCCGGCCTGCAGCACGTGGAAGACGGCCACGCGCGAGGCCTGCTGCAACTCCGCGTCGCCGTCGATCTCGACGTCCGCGGTCTCCCAGAACTCGTCCAGGTACTGCCGCTGCTCGGCGAGGAGCCCGTCCCACCCGGTGTAACGGGCCGCTGCCAGCGCGGCACGCACCTGGTCGTGCAGCGCGGGCAGCGAGCGCCGCGAGGACCAGCCGTAGGCCAGGTACTTGATGATCCGCAGCATCTGTCCCGGCTCCAGCCGGGCGATCACCGTGGTCCGGCCGATGTCCTCGGTGGCCTCGGAGGTCACCTTGGTCCCGTCCGGCCCGTACACCTCGTGGTCCATCGCCGCGGCGACCCGCAGCCCGGACTGGCGCGTCCGGTGGATCAGCGTGGCGCCCGCGTCGTCGCAGCGGTGCTGCTCGGCCACAAGGGGGTCGGTCAGAGCCGCCTCCACGCGTGGGTCGGCCTCGTCGCGGGAGGGCAACTGCTCGTTGGCCACCAGCTCCGACTGCAGCACCAGGAGCGCGGACTCGTCCACCACCTCGACCTCGTAGCAGATCGCGGCGATCGCCCGCTGCGTCAGCGACACCATGCGGGTGGAACGCACGACGACTCCCCGCCCGGCGGGCGACGTCCACTCCACCTCACGGGTCAGGGTGCCCGCGCGCAGGTCGAGCATCCGCTCGTGGCGCTCGAGCTGCCCGTACCGCAGGTCGAACGGCTCGTCCTCCACCAGGAGGCGGATGAGCTTGCCGTTGGTGACGTTGATGATCGTCTGGCCCGACTCGGGGTAGCCGTACCCACCCTCGGCGTAGGGCAGCGGCCTGCGCTCGTAGAACGAGTTCAGGTACGTGCCCGGCATGGCGTACGGCTCGCCCTCGTCGAGGTTGCCGCGCAGCCCGATGTGGCCGTTGGAGAGCGCGAACACGCTCTCCACCTGCCCCATGCGCTCCATGTCGAGCCGCGGTTCTCGCACGACCCACGGCTCGACGGTGAACGCGCGTCCCGGGTCGGGGCTCATGACCTGTTCTCCAGCAGTTCGGCGAGGTCGGCGACGACGATGTCGGCACCGTGGGCGCGGAGCGCATCGGCGTGTCCGAGGCGGTCGACTCCGACAACGCATCCGAACCCGCCCGCCTTCCCGGACTCCACGCCGGCGAGCGCGTCCTCAAAGACCACGGCCTCGTGCTTGTCGACGCCGAGGTCGGCGGCGGCGGCGAGGAAGGTGTCGGCCGCGGGCTTGCCCGGCAGGTTGCGCTCCTTGGCCGTGACGCCGTCGACTCGGTGGTCGATCAGGTCTGTGAGCCCCGCGACCTCGAGCACCTGCTCGGCGTTGGCCGACGACGAGACGACGGCGGTGGCCAGTCCGGCGTCCTTCACCGCGTGCAGATAGCGCACCGAGCCGGGGTACACGTCGACTCCGACCGTCCTGATCTTTTCCTGCACCAGGTCGTTCTTCCGCGTGGCGAGCGCGTAGACCGTCTCGGTGTCCGGCGCGTCGCCGGGCCCGCCCGCCGGCAGGACGATGCCGCGCGACCGGAGGAAGGCGTCGGTGCCGGCCAGCCGGGGCTTGCCGTCGACGTAGGGGCCGTAGTCGGCCTTCACGTCGAACGGCTGGAAGGGCGTTCCCTCGCGGGAGGCGCGCGTCCGCAGGTAGTCGTCGAACATCTGCTTCCACGCTGCGGCGTGCACGCTGGCCGTGTCGGTCAGCACGCCGTCGAGGTCGAAGAGGCACGCACGCGTGCCGTCTGGGAGGCCGAGCATGCGCGCACGGTACCGAGTCGTACATCACGTCGGCAGGCGGAGTCAGTATCGGTCCGGCAGCGGTCCCAGAGCCGCATTGTCACTGCTCAGGAGGGCAGGATGACGGTCGTGTCCGATTCGGGACCGCCGGTGATCCGGACCTCGCAACCGCCTGCGACCGGCCGTGCCGTGAGCGTGAGGAGACCGCCATCGGGCCGCGGCTCGACGCCCTGCTGCACGGCGTCCCGGACGGCGGAGACGAGCCGCAGCGAGGCGACCGGGACGGCGTCCAGCCCGGGTGCGACGTCGACGGCCACCTGCAGCCGCTTGCCGAACCGGGCCTGTTCCAGACGGAGGTACTCGCGTACTGCCTCGAGCTCCCGCCCGAGCGTGCTCGGGCCGGTGTGGTCGGCGGCGCGGGACACGCCGGCGAAGTCGTCGAGCAGCTCGCGGGCCCGCGCGGGGTCGGAGCGGATCAGCGAGCCGATCGTGTTAAGCGCGTTGTAGAAGAAGTGCTGCTCCAGTCGTCTCGCCTCGACGGCCGACGGGGCTCCGGGACCAGGTTCGGGTTCGGGCGAGGCCGCCGGGGCCGCCTCCTCCGGCCCGGCAGGCGCCGCCGCAGGCTCCGGCGGGCGGGCCCACAGGTCGTTCCGCACGGCGTCGGGAGCCACCAGCCCGCGCCACAGCGGCCTGCGCATCCGGGCGCCGCCGATCCAGCCGGTGAACTCCGCGAGCCCGACCAGCTCCGGCGCGGCCCAGACGGCGTGCCGGGCCGCGTCGGCCGGCAGCGACGCGGCGAAGGGCGACTCGGCAGGCGCCCTGGCCGCGAGCCGCGCGGCGAGCTGGCGCCGCTGCTCCACCGACACCCCGACCCGCCCCACGTAGTGCAGCTGCTCCCCCGCGGGCGCACCGAGCAGCAGGGCGCCGACGCTCTCCGGGCGGCGCAGGTCCGCGGGCGTCCAGCCGCCCACGAGCACCTGCCGCGTCCGCTTCACCGGCACCCGCAGCCAGAACCTCGACCGCCCGCCCGGGTGGTAGCGGCCGCGCAGGTGACGCGCGTGCAGCCCGTCGGCACCCTTCTGGTCGGCGATGGCGAGCATCGTCTCCAGCTCCGTGGCCGGCAGCGGTGAGGTCGTCCAGACGGGCGGGCTCGCGAACCCCAGCCCGTCGAGCAGGGCGCGGCGGTCGGCGTAGGGCAGCTCCATCGTGCTGTGGCCGTCGAGCCACAGCAGGTCGGCGACCTGGAAGTCGACCGGGATCCGCCGGATCGTCGCGTCCGACGGGCGGTGGCGGGCGCTGCGGCGCTTGAGCAGCCGCGGCCGCACGGCGTGCTCCTCGCCGCGCGCCACGAGCGTGCCGTCGAGCACCAGCCCACCGGGCGGGGAGCGCCGCAGCAGGGGCTCGGTCAGCTCCGGGTAGGCGGCGCTCATCGAGTTGTCGCCGCCGGACAGCAGCCGGACCCGCTTTCCGGGCTGGACGTAGGCGATGCACCGGTGGCCGGTCCAGGCGACCTCGACGACCCAGTCGCCGCCCTGTGGCGGGTCGCCCGACACCGTGGCCGCCTGCATGGGCTGGACGAGCGCAGGTAGGGCACCTGGGGTTGCCCGTTCGCTCACGCGCTCACCGTAGCGGCCGGGCGCCGGCGGCTCCGCTCCTCTTCGCAGGCCGCGCGGCACGACGACCCCGCTGTAAGGGACGATCGGGGCACCATGACGCTCACCGACCGGCTCCCACCCACCCCCGACGACCCCGACGCGCTCGTGGAGGCGTTCACCGACTGGGCGTTCGAGGAACGGGGCCTGTCGCTGTACCCGGCGCAGGAGGAGGCGCTGCTGGAGCTGGTGACCGGCAGCAACGTCATCCTCTCCACGCCCACCGGCTCCGGGAAGTCGCTGGTGGCGGTAGGTGCACATGCGGCCGCGCTCGCCCGGGGGCTGCGCACCTTCTACACCGCCCCGATCAAGGCGCTGGTGAGCGAGAAGTTCTTCCAGCTCATCGACGTGTTCGGCGCCGACAAGGTCGGCATGCTCACCGGCGACGCCGCCGTCAACGAGAAGGCGCCGATCATCTGCTGCACCGCGGAGATCCTCGCCAACATCGCCCTGCGCTCCGGGCGCGACGCCGACGTCGGCTCGGTTGTCATGGACGAGTTCCATTTCTACGCCGACCCGGACCGCGGCTGGGCGTGGCAGGTGCCGCTGATCGAGCTGCCGCAGGCGCAGTTCCTGCTGATGAGCGCCACCCTCGGCGACGTCTCGTTCTTCCGCGACGACCTCACCCGCCGCACCGGCCGGGAGACCGCGGTGATCACGTCCGTCGAGCGCCCGGTGCCGCTGCACTACCGGTACGTGCTGACGCCCCTGCACGAGACGATCACCGAACTCCTCCAGACGCACGAGGCGCCGGTCTACGTCGTGCACTTCACCCAGGCCGCGGCCGTCGAGCGGGCGCAGGCGCTCATGAGCGTCAACGTCACCTCGAAGGAGGACAAGCAGGCGATCGCCGACCTGATCGGGCGCTTCCGGTTCACCGCCGGGTTCGGCAAGACGCTCTCGCGGCTCGTCCGGCACGGCATCGGCGTACACCACGCGGGGATGCTCCCCCGCTACCGGCGACTCGTGGAGACGCTCGCGCAGGCCGGGCTGCTGCGTGTCATCTGCGGCACCGACACCCTCGGCGTCGGCATCAACGTGCCGATACGCACCGTGCTCTTCACGGCCCTCTCCAAGTACGACGGGCAGCGCACCCGCCCGCTCAAGGCCCGCGAGTTCCACCAGATCGCCGGCCGGGCGGGCCGCGCAGGCTACGACACGATCGGCACGGTCGTCGCCGAGGCACCCGACCACGAGGTGGAGAACGCGCGGCTGCTCGCCCGCGCGGGCGACGACGTGAAGAAGCGCAGGCGGATCGTGCGCAAGCAGCCGCCGGAGGGGTTCGTCGGCTGGTCGCAGACGAGCTTCGAGAAGCTACAGAATGCCCAGCCCGAGCCGCTGACCAGCCACTTCAAGGTGACTCACGCCATGCTGCTGAACGTGATCTCCCGGCCGGGGGACGCGTTCGCGGCGATGCGCCACCTGCTCGAGGACAACCACGAACCCCGCGCCCGCCAGCGCAAGCACATCCTGCGGGCCATCGCGATCTACCGGGCGCTGCGCGCCGCCGGCGTCGTCGAGGAGCTGCCCGAGCCCGCTGATGACAACGAGAGGGCTGAGGGCCGCCGCGTGCGGCTCGTCGGGGACCTGCAGCTCGACTTCGCCCTCAACCAGCCGCTCTCCCCCTTCGCGCTGGCAGCGATC
Source organism: Pseudonocardia aurantiaca (assembly GCF_039526725.1). Classification (NCBI taxonomy): domain Bacteria; kingdom Bacillati; phylum Actinomycetota; class Actinomycetes; order Pseudonocardiales; family Pseudonocardiaceae; genus Pseudonocardia; species Pseudonocardia aurantiaca. Next base: position 249,603 of record NZ_BAAAJG010000008.1, on the reverse strand, counting down.
GAGCTCCTCGACCGCGAGTCGCCCACCTACGCGATGGACGTGCTGTCGGTGATCGAGGCGACCCTCGACGACCCGCGACCGGTCCTGTACGCCCAGCAGAACAAGGCGCGCGGCGAGGCCGTGGCGGCGATGAAGGCCGAGGGCATCGAGTACGAGGAGCGCATGGCGCTCCTCGAGGACGTTACGCACCCCAAGCCCCTCGACGAGCTGCTGCACGCCGCGCTGGAGACCTACCGCCGCGGTGCGCCGTGGGTCGAGGACGCACGCCTGTCGCCGAAGTCCGTGGCCCGGGACATGTTCGAGAAGTCAATGACGTTCGTCGAGTACGTCGGGCACTACCAGCTGGCCCGCTCCGAGGGGCTCGTGCTGCGCTACCTCGCCGACGCCTACCGGGCCCTGCGCCAGACCGTGCCGGACGAGGCCAAGACCGAGGAGCTCACCGACGTCGAGGAGTGGCTGGGCGAGCTCGTCCGCCAGGTCGACTCCAGCCTGCTCGACGAGTGGGAGGCGCTCGCCGCGGGCGCCGGGACGGGAGAGGAACCCGAACCGCCCGCACTCGACGCCGGCCCGGCGGCCGTCACCCGCAACGTCCGCGCGTTCCGGGTGCTGGTGCGCAACGCGATGTTCCGGCGCGTCGAGCTCGCGGCCCTGCGCCGGTGGGACCTGCTCGGCGAGCTCGACGCCGAGGCCGGCTGGGACGCCGAGGCCTGGCGCGAGGCGCTGGAGCCCTACTTCCTCGAACACGGCACCGACAACCGGGCCATCGGCACCGGCCCCGACGCCCGCGGCCCGCAGTTCGTCACGATCACCGAGGAACCCGAGCGCTGGCTCGTGCGCCAGGTCCTCGACGACCCGGCAGGCGACCGCGACTGGGCCATCACCGCTGAGATCGACCTCGCCGCCTCAGACGAGCAGGGCACCCCCGCAGTCTGGGTGACGGCGGTGGAACCGCTCGGCGGCCTCTGACCCACCTCCCCCACCCCACCCACACACCTCCCCCAGGCCGCACACACCGTCGATGGTGTGTGCGGCCTCTTCACGGTCTGTGCCGACAATCTTGGTCGTCGATCGATTGACGATTTGCTGGCGTCAATCTATCGTTGACGACATGAAGTACGAGGAGGCGATCCGGTGGATCGACCGGGTGGACCCCGCCGTCGCGCGGCCCGACCGTTCGATCACCGCCCGGCTGGACCGGATGAAGGAGCTCTCGGCCGAGGGCGGGCTCACCCGCGACGCCGCCGCGGCCTGGTACGCCCTGGTGCAGGAGATGCGCAGGCTCTCCGATTACTACGAGCGCGACCTCATCCGGCGGCTGCGGTCCGACGGGCTGACCTGGGCCCAGGTGGCCGACGCCGTGCAGGCACAGCTGAGCAGCCGGCAGGCGGCGCAGGCCAAGTGGAAGCGCCTGATCGATCCGGGCCGGCGGACCACCACCGGCAACATGCGGCGCGGCGGACGTCCACGGCAGGGCCCGCAGCCCGGCACGCCGGACTGACCAGCGCTTCGACCCCCGCACGATGATCTCCCAAGCGACGCCTGGGTGCGGCGCCGGAGCGGTACTCTCCGCGAAGATCGCCCACACCCGGGGGCGGCCGGTCCGGAGCGGGGGGCACGGGATGGGTCACGAGCCGCGCGGTCCCGGTTCCGCCGTGGGGCGCCGATCCGGGAGCCGCGCGAGGAGCCAGCGCCGGTGACCGCCCCGGGGCAGCTCCCATCCGGCCAGCTCCCATCCGCCCAGCTCCCATCCGCCCAGCAGGTCGCCGTCACCTGGCTGGAGGCCGTGCAGCACTCCAGCTTCGTGCCGATGACCCGCAGCGAGCTGGTCGACCACCTCGCCGGGCAGGCTCAGGTGCTACTCGCCGCTGCTCTGGCCGATCCGGCCGATCACGAGAGCGCCCAGGGGGTCGGCCGGTGGATGGTCGACACGCACTTCACCAACCCCGAATCACTCCACGAGTCCGTCACCGCGCTCGGGGCCCTGCTCGCCCCGGCAGGCGCCGCGCCGGTCGCCGCGGTGCTGGGCGCGCTGTCCGCCGGGTACGCCCGCGCTCTCCAGGAGCTCACCCGCACCGAGCAGGAGCGCGTCAGCCTGGCGGCCTACACGGCGCTCGTGGCCGCCGAGGAGGCCCGCTGGACCAGCGAGGCCCGCTTCGGGGCCGTCTTCGCCGACGCCGCCATCGGCATCGCGCTCGTCACCGGCGACGGTCAGATCGTCGAGGTCAACCGAGCGCTGTGCGACATCTTCGGGCTCTCCCATGAGGAGTTCACCCGCAAGAACGTGATGCCCTACATCCCGGCCGACGACGAGGAGTTCTGGTCGCAGCTGCGGCAGATGCAGGCCGGCACCCTCGATCACCTCCGCATCGAGCGGCCGTACCGGCGCGTCGACGGCACCACGATCTGGGCCGACCTGGTGCTGTCGCTCGTGCGCACCCAGGACGGCGAGCCCCGCTACATCGTGGCGATGGTGGGGGACCTCACCTCCCGCCATCGGCTCGAGACGTCGCTGCGCCACCAGGCGCAGCACGACCCGCTCACCGGCCTGCCCAACCGCACCGTGTTCTTCGAGCGGCTCGACGCCGCGCTGGCCACGCCGGCGTCCGCGCGCTCGGTCGGCGTCTGCTACCTGGACCTGGACGGCTTCAAAGCCGTCAACGACACCCTCGGGCACGGCGTCGGCGACGAGCTGCTGCAGGCGGTGGCCCGCCGTCTCACGGCCGAGCTGCGCCGTGCCGGGCACCTCGTCGCGCGCATGGGCGGCGACGAGTTCGTCGTGCTGGTCGACCGGGCGAGCAACGGCGACCCCGACACCGCTCGCGAGGAGCTGCGGGGGGTCGCGCAACGGGCGCTGGAGGCCGTGCGCCGCCCGATCATGCTCGGCACACGACGCATCGTCGTCTCGGCGAGCGTCGGCGTGGTCGAGCGCGACGACGGCGGAGCGGGATCCGCCGAGTTGATGAAGGCCGCCGACACCACCCTGTACTGGGCGAAGAACGACGGCCGCAACCGCGTGGCGTTCTTCGACGCCGACCGTCACCGCGCCGCCGTCGCGCGGTTCGAGCTGTCGGCCCGGATGCCCGATGCCCTGGAGGGCGGCGAGTTCGTCGTCGACTACCAGCCGCTCGTGCGGCTCACCGACCAGCAGCTCGTCGGCGTCGAGGCGCTCGTGCGCTGGCAGCAGCCCGGCGGCGAACGGCTCGGGCCGGACCGGTTCATCCCGGTGGCCGAGGAGACGGGCCTGATCGTCCCGCTCGGCCGGTGGGTGCTGGAGGAGGCGTGCCGCCAGGCTGCGCGGTGGCGCGCCGACCACCCCGGCACCGACCTGTTCGTCAGCGTCAACCTGGCGGCCCGGCAGGTCCGCGAGCCCGGGATCGTCGAGGACGTGGCGCGCATCCTCGCCGACACCGGCTGGCCTGCGCACGCGCTGCAGCTGGAGCTCACCGAGACCGACTTGATGGGCACCACCGGGGAGCCGCTCGACGCGCTGCGCGCCCTCGCCGAGATGGGCGTCCGGATCGCGATCGACGACTTCGGCACCGGCTACTCCAACCTCGCTTACCTCCGTGCGCTCCCCGTGCATGCGCTCAAGCTCGCCGGCCCCTTCATGACGGGCCGCGGCTCCGTGTCCGCGGACGGCGGGGACGGCGCGGAGGGCACAGACGAGGTCGACCACGAGGTGCTCGCGCTGCTCATCGAGCTGGCGCACACGCTGGGGCTGTCGGTCACCGCCGAGGTAGTGGAGACCGCGGTGCAGCTCGAACGGCTGCGCAAGCTCGGCTGCGACACGGGGCAGGGCTGGTACTTCGCCCCTGCCGTGGCGGCGGGCGCGGTGCCCGGGCTACTGCGCGGACCGGTCGGGCCGCCCTAGCAGCTCAGATCAGAGCTCGAGCGGGCTCGGGGCAAGGAGCGCCCTGAACAACTCGGCCCTACTGCGCGACGCCCAGGCGCCGCTCGCTACGGGCGGAGTCGTTCAGGACCCTCCTAGAGGCGGCGCAGTCCCGACAGCACCCGTTCCAAGAGGGCGATGTCGGGGCCTGCGGCCCCGGCCGTGCGGTGCAACGCCACCGCGCCGGCCGCGGCGAGGTCACCCACCAGCACCCGCGCCACGCCGAGGGGCACGTCGAGCAGCGCGGCGACCTCGGCCACCGAGCGGGGCTCGCGGCAGAGCCCGAGGACGGCGTGGTGCTCCCCGCTCATGTGCCCGGTCGGCGCCGTCGGCACCACCGAGACCAGCCCTTCGAGCGAGAGCTCCAGCTGGGAGCGGGTGCGGCCGCGCGTGAACACGTACGGGCGCACCGACGACGAGCTCGCCGGGTCGAAGTACCCGCCATGCGACTCGATGCCCGGAAGTGGCGGCGGGACGGGCACGACGCCCGTCCGCGGCGACTCGTCCTGCTGCGACGCTTCCTGCTGCGACTGCCGCGACTCCCGGTCCGGGGCCGACTTGCGGCGCCACCGGGAGGCGCCCCCGAACCGGGCGCCGGTGTACCCGACCGGACTGTCGTCCCCGTCCGGGCCGTCGTATCGATCCGATCCGCCCGGGCGCTCGGCGGTGTCCTCAGGGGCGTCCTCACGGGCCGCCGCGCTACTCACAGCCGCGAAGACCTCGGTGACCGCCTCCTGGGCGGCCGCCTCCCGTAACATCTCCTCCGCGCTGGGGGCCTCGGCGGCTGCCTTGCGCTTGCGCGCCTTCCGCCGTGGCGTCCCGCCGAACCGGGCGCCGGTGTAGCCGATCTCGGGACCCAGATCGTCCTCGGCACCCACCGCCGGTCACCCCCGTCGCGTTTCGTCCCAGTCCGGCACTCACCATGTCCACGCGGCGTTACGGTCCTGTTGCCTGACGGTTCCGCCGCCATGACTTCTCGTACCGTCGGCCAGCTGGGTAACACGTCGACGAGCACGTCCCGATGCCCCGGCCGGCCGCCTGCGAGACTGCGCGAATGGCGACGACGAGCGCTGGAGTTCTGCTGCACCGGCCCGGCCCGGCCGGCCCCGAGGTGCTGCTCGGGCACATGGGCGGGCCGTTCTGGTCGCGGAAGGACGAGGGTGCGTGGTCGATCCCCAAGGGCGAGCACGGTCCCGACGAGGACCCGCGCGACGCCGCGGCCAGGGAGTTCGCCGAGGAGCTGGGCTCCCCGCTGCCGGCCGGCCCGCTCGTCGAGCTGGGCACCGTCCGCACGTCGGGGGGCAAGCGGATCACCGCGTTCGCGCTGGCCGCCGACTTCGACGCCGACAACATCGACCCCGGCGTCTTCACGATGGAGTGGCCGCCACGGTCGGGGCGCACCCAGGAGTTCCCGGAGATCGACCGGGCCGCCTGGTTCGACCTCGACACCGCCCGCACGCGGATCACGAAGGGGCAGCTGCCTCTCCTGGACCGATTGCCGGCGCTGCTGTCGGGGTAGCTGCCCGCCATGAACCCCCTGGCCTCCGGCTTCCTGCGCGGCGCGGCATCGGGTGCCGCCGGCACCACGGCGCTTGTCGCCACCAGCTATCTCGACAGCGCGATCCGCGGCCCGCGCCGCACGCCCGTGGGCCTGCCGGCCCGGCTCACCGACGCCGCAACGGGCGTCGGGCTCGGCGCACTGGCCGGCGTGCTGCGCGGGGCCGGTGTCCGGCTCTCGGCCCTTGTCGGCGGGACGCTGCTCGGGCTCGCCGCGATGGCCGCGAGCGAAGGCCCGCGCACAGTGCTCCGCATCGGTGACCCGCAGCGTGGGAGCGCCCCGGACCTGGTCGCCGACGCCGTCCGGCACCTGGTCTACGGCGTCACGACGCACACCACACTGGTCGGGCTGTCCCGCGTGGCGGAGCGCCGCGAGCCGCTGCCCGTCACGAACGCGAGCGCGCTGCTCCGGGCCGCCGCGATCGGCGCGGCGAGCGGCTCGCGCAGCACCGCGGGTGTCGCCGCACTCGCGCTCACCTCCTCGCCCGAGAGCCCCGGGCCGGTCGCCTCCCGTCTGGGCGGGCGAACCGGCACCGCGTTGAGCAGCCTCGCGGCAGCGGGCGAGCTGGTGGCCGACCAGCTCCCCACCACCCCGAGCCGCCTGAACCCCTCGGGTCTCGTCCCGAGGGCCCTGCTCGGCGCCACCTCCGCGGCGGCGCTCGCCCGGCGTGACGGGCACGACCCGGCACTCGCAGGCCTCGTCGCGGTCGGGGCGGCAATCGGCGCGGCGGTACTCGGAGTGCGCTGGCGCGCGGCGGCCCAGCGCCGCTGGGGAAGCGACCGCCCCGGCGCCGTCCTGGAGGACGCCGCTGCCGCCCTGCTTGCCTACGCGGGCGCCCGCCGGGACGAACGCCCTGCGGCGGCCCGGCGGGTGCGACGAGATCCAGGAGTAGTGCCGCGGGACACGTCCCCGGACGGCGCCGCGCGCCGATAATGCTCGCCATGACGCGAGGCTTCTTCGGGCGGCGGCGGGATCAAGACCCGCGGCTGCCCCCCGGTCAGTACGACGCGCGAGACGAGTGGCCGGTGCTGCATGCGGAGGCGACCCCGGACATCCCCACGGACCGGTGGACGTTCACGATCGAGGGCCTGGTCGAGAACACCGTCACCTGGAACTGGGACGAGATCCACGCCCTCCTCCGCTCCCGCTACGAAGGCGACATCCACTGCGTCACGACGTGGTCGAAGCTCGGGATGACGTTCGACGGCGTCTCGGTCGACACGCTCCTCGAAGCCGCCACGCCGCTGCCCTCGGCTACTCACGTGATGGCGGTGTCGCACACCGGCTACACGACGAACCTCCCTCTCGACGACGTCATCGGCGGCAAGGCGTGGGTCGTCTGGGACGCCGACGGGAAGCCGCTTCCCACAATCCACGGCGGACCGGCCCGGCTGCTCGTGCCGCACCTGTACTTCTGGAAGAGCGCCAAGTGGGTCTCGGGCCTGCGCTTGATGGACCACGACGAGCAGGGGTTCTGGGAGCGGAACGGGTATCACGACCGCGGCGACCCGTGGACCGAGCAGCGCTACCAGGGCGACTGAACAGGCGCCATGACCCTCACCCCCGGCGGCACCACCCACCGCCGCACGCTGCGCTGGCAACTTGCCCGCGTCCTCGACGTCCGCGACGAGACCCCGCGCGCCCGCACCTTCCGGCTCCTGCTGCCGGAGCCGCGCCGCCACCTCGCCGGGCAGCACTACGTCGTGCGGCTCACCGCTCCCGACGGGTACACCGCCTCCCGCTCCTACTCGGTGGCGTCCGCCCCCGACGACACGGGCGAGATCGAGCTGACCGTCGAGAAGCTCGACGACGGTGAGGTCTCGGAGTACCTGCACGACGTCGTCGAGCCGGGCGACGAGCTGGAGGTCCGGGGGCCCGTCGGAGGCTTCTTCGCCTGGGGCGGGAAGACGCCCGCGCTTCTCGTCGGCGGCGGGTCCGGGGTGGTGCCCCTGATGGCGATGCTGCGCCAGGCCCGCGCCATCGGCCGCTCCGACCTGGTCCGCCTCGTCGTCTCCGCGCGCTCGCCGGACGACCTGTACTACGCCGACGAGCTGCCCGGTCCCGAGAGCCTCGTCGTCTACACGCGGCAGGGCCCGCCAGGCGCCGACCGCACGGCGGGCCGACTCGCGGTGGCGGACGTGGCTCCGCTCGTGCGTGGCGGCGAGACCGTCTTCGTCTGCGGGTCTCCGGGCTTCGCCGACGCCGCGACCGCGGTGCTGATCGCGGCCGGCGTGCCCGTGGAGGCGATCCGGGTGGAGCGTTTCGGCCCGTCCGGCTGACCCTCGCCCGACCGCCGCGCGCTCCTGCGCCGAGAGCCTCCCCCGGGGGGACAGCGCATCGTGTGCGGGACAGCGACGCCCTGTGACGGCATTCCCCTGCGGGTGAACGCAAGGGACACCTTCGCGTGGAAGGTCCGCTCGGCCGGGGACGGAACCCGCTACGCACGTCAAGCTGTGCCCATGCAACGCAAGCCACTGGTCGCCACCACCCTGGTCAGCGCGGTGGTCGGTGCCGTACTCGCTGGTCTAGCCCCTGCCGCCCTCGCGTCCCCACCCGGCTCCGTCGACGCACCCCTGAACCGCGGGTGGGTGTCGAGCAGCAATAACCACGGCTGGGACCACGACGAGCGCGCCGACCTCACGTCCGCCGACTGACCGTCCCCCGACGCCGACCCCGACCCCGACCCCGACAGGCTGGGCCTGCCCGCCCGCTTCGCCCCGCGCCGGCCGCCGCCGCACACCCCCTCCGGTGCGGCGGCGGACCGGAGGCGGACCGGGCCCCGCCAACGTCCGTCCCTACGCGTTGCCGCTGCCGTCGCCTGCCATCCGGCGGTAGACGGCAGCGGCCGCGCGGGAGAACCCGTCCGGCACGCCGACAGCGGCCATCGCGTCCGCGGCCTCGTCCATCTCCCCCGCCCAGCGCCACGCCTTCGCACCCGCCTTCGCCGCCACGCCCTCCACCACTGCGTCCAGGTGCACCCCGTCGCGGGCCAGTTGACGGCGCAGGGCCTCGTCCACCCCGTACGCCGTGGCGGCGTCCGCGATCGCCTGCCACGCCGCAGGCAGCGCCTTGCTCTGCACCGCGTAGCAGGCCTTCAGGGCGCTGGCCGCGCCGAGCCCCGGGCCGAGCACCTGCGCCTCGAACGGCGAGCCCGCGAACAGCGCCGCCACCGTCTTGGCTGCGGCGCCCGAGAGCCACAGGACGGTCCTGCCCGCCTTCCACGCGGGCGGGCCGATGACGGCCCCGTCCACGACGCGGTCCGGGCCGAGCACCTCACCGATCCCCTGCACCGTCGCCGGGGAGACGGCGTTGGCGTCGAGGTAGAGCGGGCGGCGCGGGTGATCCGCAAGCGCCGCCGCCACCTCCTCCGCGACCTCCCGGGCGGCGTGCGGCGGGCAGATCGAGACGATCACGTCTGCCCGTCGCGCCAGCGCGGCCACGTCGGGCACGCCCACGAGGTCGGCCAGCTCCGCGCGCTTCGACGTGCTCTGGCTACGCCCGGCGGCCGCCCAGATCACGGCGCCCGCCACGGGCTTGAGCGCCGACCCGATCGCTGCGCCCATTGCGCCCGGGTGCAGCACACCGATGACCGGACGGGGAGGGAGGGAGTGGTCCATCTGGGCATCATCGTCCATCCCCCGGCGTTCGCCTGGGAGGGATCAGCGCTCTCTCCCTGCCCGCGCCGCACCGCAGGAGGATCGACCAGATGGAGACACGGACGCCGACCGGGCTCGGTGAGGTGCCGGCTACGGCGAACCCCCACAGCGAACGCGCCGCGTCATGAGCACGGGCAGATTCGAGCGCAGGGACCTCGCGGACTTCCTCCGCCGCCACCGCGGCCGGCTCACCCCGGCGGCCGTGGGACTGTCCCCCAGCGGCAGCCGACGCACGGCCGGGCTGCGGCGCGAGGAGGTCGCGCAGCTCACCGGCATGTCCGTCGACTACTACGTGCGTCTCGAGCAGGGGCGCAGCCCGCACCCGTCGCAGCAGATGCTGCGCGCGCTCGCCAGGACGCTCCGCCTCACCGATGACGAGCACGACCACCTCTTCCGGCTCGCCGGCCACGAGCCGCCCGCCCGCACTGGTGCGAGCGCGCACGTGCGCCCCGGCGTGCTGCTCGTGCTCGACCGGCTCGACGACTGCGCGGCGTTCGTCGCCTCCGACACGGGGGTGACGCTCGCGCAGAACCGGCTCGCGGCGCTGCTGATCGGCGACATGGCCACGCGCACCGGACCGGCCACGAGCGCGCTCTGGCGGTGGTTCTGCGACCCTGCGGAGCGCAAGCGGTACCCGGCGGCCGACCACGAGCACCAGAGCCGGGTGCGGGTAGCCGACTTCCGCATGACGTGGGGGCGCCGCCGCTCCGACGCCGACGTGCGCCACCTGCTCGCCGACCTGCACGCGAACAGCCCCGAGTTCGCCCGCATGTGGGCCGACCACGAGGTCGCGGCCCGGCACGAGGACCACAAGCGGCTCGTGCACCCGGCCATCGGCACGATCGGGCTCCGGTGCGAGGTACTCCTCCAGCCCGACGACGGCCAGCAGCTCGTGCTGCTCACGGCTGCTCCCGGTTCGGAGGACCAGGAGAAGCTCGACCTGCTGCGGGTGATCGGGGATCAGACCGGAAGCGACCAGGCGGACATCCGCCGCTGACCGCTGCTCGACCGCCCTGGAGTCAGCCGCCCGCGACGAGCCGCTCCGCCTGCGCCCGCAGGTCCAGCAACAGCGGGGCCGCGCCGGGCACCACCAACGCGGCCAGCAGGAACACCGCCACCGTGAGGGCGGGCGCCACCAGCCACGTCTCCACGGACCCCCCGGTGCGGAACCGGAGCGGCCGTGGGCTGCCCACGGGGTACCAGTGCCGCTGCCGGATCCGCAGCGGCCACAGCAGCGGGGCACCGGTCTCCGTCACGGCGTCGCCGATCGAGTGCACGACCATCCCGAGGGTCACCGCGGTCCCGAGCCACCCGGCCGTGCCGGCTGTGCCGCCCGGCACGAACTCCTCCACCGCGTACGTGAGCCCGGCGGCGATCACCAGCGACGGGGGCCCGGGCACCAGGGCGTCGAGTCCCTTGATGGCCAGCGCGATGCACACGAACAGCGTGCCGATGAGCACCGGCGCGCCCCAGCGACCCGACGCGAGGTTCACGCCCACCCCGAGCAGCACGGCACCCGCAACGGTGTGGGTGAGCCCGCGGTGGGTGCCGCGGCCGGTGTCGCGCCGCCCCTTCGTCAGGTCGTAGACGAGCCCCGACAGCGGCCGCACCAGGTGGCAGGCGATCCACGAGGCCACCGAGAACCGCCTCGTCGCCATCGAGGAGGGATGGTCGAGGTCGGGGAGCAGCGCCGCACCCGCGCACACCGCGGCGAACGTCAGCACGCTCCCCGCGCTCGGCTCGACATCCACCAGCCGCGGGGCGAACCCGGCGACCGCGAGCCCGAGGGCCGCCCCCGACAACGCGTGACTGACCCCCAGCACCAGAGGACGTTAACCCGAACACCCGTTCGTGTCGCCGAGGCGCGCCGAGACCGCGACTCGCGCGCATCCAGACCCCGACTCGCGCACACCCAGACCCCGACTCGCGCACACCCAGACCCCGACTCGCGGAAGTCAGGGCCCAGTCCGCGAGTCGGGGCGTGAGTGCGCGCGAGTCGGGGCGTGAGTGCGCGCGAGTTGTGGGATTCAGGTGCCGGGGAGGCCCAGATGCTTCAGGATCTCCTCGGCCGCGAGCGTGGCGGTGAGATCGCCGGCGCGGACCTCGGCCTCCAGACGGGGCAGCGCGTCCCGCACGCCGGGGTCGGCGTGCAGGCGGTCCATGAGCCGGTCGCGCACCATCGCCCACATCCACTGCACCTGCTGCTCGGCCCGGCGCGCGCTGAGCTCCCCCGCCGCGTCGAGCGCCGCCCGGTGCTCCTCCACCGCCGTCCACACCTCGGCCATGCCGGCGCCGGTCTGCGCGCTGCATGGCAGCACCGGCGGGCGCCAGGCGGCGCTCGACGGCGTCAGCAGCCGCAGTGCGCCCTTCAGCTCGCGGGCCGCCGCGCGGGCCTCGCGCTCGTGTTCCCCGTCGGCCTTGTTGACGGCGATCACGTCGGCGATCTCCAGGATGCCCTTCTTGATCCCCTGCAGCGCGTCCCCCGTGCGCGCGATCGTGAGCAGCAGGAACGTGTCCACCATCGCGGCCACGGCCACCTCGGACTGGCCCACACCCACTGTCTCGACGAGCACCACGTCGTAGCCGGCCGCCTCCATCAGCACGATCGTCTCGCGGGTCGCGCGGGCCACCCCGCCGAGCGTGCCCGCGCTCGGCGACGGCCGGACGAACGCGCGCTCGTCGGCGGCGAGCTTCGCCATACGGGTCTTGTCGCCGAGGATCGAGCCCTTGGTCCGCGTCGACGACGGGTCGACCGCGAGCACGGCCACCCGGTGCCCGTCCCCGGTGAGCCGGGTGCCGAGCGCCTCGATGAACGTCGACTTTCCGACGCCGGGCACGCCGCTGATCCCGACGCGCCGGGCGCCGCCGACACTTCCCATGCTTGCTCCGCCTGCGCTCCGCGAGGCCGGCAGCAGCTCCATGAGCAGCTGCTGCGCGGCATGGCGGTGGTCGGCGCGGCTGGACTCGACGAGGGTGATCGCGCGGGCGAGCTGCGTCCGCGAGCCGTCCAGCACCCCCTTGACGAGGGCGGGCACGTCGACGGGACGGGCCATGTTACGGCGCGGTGTGCAGCTGCGCGGTGAGCTTGCCGAGCAGGTCGACGGCGGCCTCGGCGATCACGGTGCCGGGCCCGAACACCGCGGCGGCGCCCGCATCGAACAGCGCGGGGTAGTCACCCGGCGGCACCACCCCGCCGACGACGATCATGATGTCGGCCCGGTCCAGCTCCGCGAGCTCCTTGCGCAGCTCCGGCACCAGCGTCAGGTGCCCGGCAGCCAGCGAGTTCACCCCGACGACGTGCACGTCGGCCTCCACGGCCTGGCGCGCCACCTCGGCCGGGGTCTGGAACAGCGGGCCCACGTCGACGTCGAACCCGAGGTCGGCGAACGCCGTGGCGATCACCTTCTGGCCCCGGTCGTGCCCGTCCTGGCCCATCTTCGCGACGAGGATGCGCGGCTGGCGCCCCTCCTCCGCCGCGAACTCGGCCACGAGCTCCCGGGCCCGTTCTATCGCCGGGCTCTGGCCGGCCTCCTCGGAGTACACACCGGAAATGATGCGGATCTGGCCGGAGTGGCGCCCGAAGACCTTCTCCAGCGCGTCGGAGATCTCCCCGACCGTGGCCTTCGCCCGGGCCGCCGCAACCGACAGAGCCAGCAGGTTCTGCTCGTCGGTGCGCGGGGAGCCCTCGGCGATCAGCGCCGCCGCGTCCGTCAGGGCCTGCAGCACGGCGTCGACCTCCCGGGAGTCGCGCTCCTCGCGCAGCCGCCGCAGCTTCTCCACCTGCTCGCGGCGAACGCCGGCGTTGTCGACCTTGAGGACCTCGACGTCCTCGTCCTGGTCCACCACGTACTTGTTCACCCCGATCACCGGCTGGCGGCCGGAGTCGATGCGCGCCTGGGTGCGCGCCGCGGCCTCCTCGACGCGCAGCTTCGGCAGCCCCGCGTCGATCGCCTGCGCCATCCCGCCCGCGCGCTCCACCTCCTCGATGTGCGCCCACGCCCGGCGCGCGAGGTCGTAGGTGAGCCGCTCCACGTAGTGGCTGCCGCCCCATGGGTCGATCACCTTCGTGGTGCCCGACTCCTGCTGCAACAGCAACTGGGTGTTGCGGGCGATCCGGGCGGAGAAATCCGTCGGCAGCGCCAGCGCCTCGTCCAAGGCGTTGGTGTGCAGGCTCTGCGTGTGCCCCTGGGTGGCCGCCATCGCCTCCACACACGTGCGGACCACGTTGTTGTAGACGTCCTGGGCGGTGAGCGACCACCCCGACGTCTGGCAATGCGTGCGCAGGGAGAGCGACTTGTCGTTCTGCGGGTCGAACTGCTTCACCAGCTTCGCCCACAGCAGCCGCGCCGCGCGCAGCTTCGCGACCTCCATGAAGAAGTTCATGCCGATGCCGAAGAAGAACGACAGCCGTGGGGCGAACCGGTCGACCGAGAGCCCCGCGTCGATCCCGGCCCGCAGGTACTCGACGCCGTCGGCGAGCGTGTAGGCCAGCTCCAGGTCGTTGGTGGCCCCGGCCTCCTGGATGTGGTAGCCGGAGATGGAGATCGAGTTGAACCGCGGCATCTCGCGCGAGGTGAACGCGAAGATGTCGGAGATGATCTGCATCGACGGCTGCGGCGGGTAGATGTAGGTATTGCGGACCATGAACTCCTTGAGGATGTCGTTCTGGATGGTCCCCGTGAGCCGGTCGTGCGGCACACCCTGCTCCTCGGCCGCCACGATGTAGAGCGCGAGCACGGGCAGCACCGCGCCGTTCATCGTCATCGACACGGACATCTCGCCGAGCGGGATGCCGTCGAAGAGCTGGCGCATGTCGTAGATCGAGTCGATGGCCACACCCGCCATGCCGACGTCGCCCGCCACGCGGGGGTGGTCGGAGTCGTAGCCGCGGTGCGTCGCGAGGTCGAACGCGATGGAGAGGCCCTTCTGGCCCGCGGCGAGGTTGCGCCGGTAGAAGGCGTTGGACTCGGTAGCCGTGGAGAACCCCGCGTACTGGCGGACCGTCCAGGGCTGGGTGGTGTACATCGTCGGGTACGGGCCGCGCAGGTATGGCGCGATGCCCGGGTAGGTCCGCAGGAAGTCGACGCCGTCGAGGTCGGCGGCGGTGTAGAGCGGCTTGACGGCGATGCCCTCCGGCGACTCCCAGGTGGGGACGTCGCCTGTCCACCCGGTGGCGGGCGCTGCGGTGCTCTCCAGCGGGACCTGCGTGAAGTCCGGGACGGTCATGCGGACACCTCCAGCGCCATGTCGATCGCCTCGTACACGGACCCGATCACGGCGAGCGCGTCGCCGCCCGCCGCCATGTGCCCATCGACCTCTTCGACCCCGGCCTTTCCCGCCAGTAGGACGTACCGCGCTCCGGCGTCCCGCAGCGCCGCGACGGTCTCGGCCCCGCGCTCGCCGTAGAGCGCGTCGGTGGAGCACAGCACCGCGACGGGGGTGCCCGCCTCCCGGAACGCCTCGGCGACCTCGGCCGCGGTCTCCGTCGGCCCCGCGTCCGGCGCCTCGATGCCCCCCGCCTGGAGGAGGTTGCGGGCGAAGCCGGCCCGGACGGTGTAGGCCGCGAGCGGACCGAGGGTGGCGAGGAACGCGCGCGGCCGGGCGCCGGTCTCGGCGAGCATGGCGTCCGAGCGGTCCCGGAACGCCTCGTACGGCTCCGCAGGCCGGTACCGCGGGAGCCCGCCTGCGGGCGGCTCCGGCAGCGCGCGCCGGGTGACGGCCGGTTCGGCGAGGTCGGCGAACTCGCTGACACCCGTGATCGGGGCCTTCCGCCGGGCGGCGGCCGTGCGGCGCCGCTCGCGCACCTCGCCCACGCGCTCGGCCACCAGTCCGGCGTCCAGCGCGGCGACCGCCCCGCCCGCCGCCTCGATCTCCTGGAGGAACGCCCACGCCGCGGTGGCCAGCTCCGCGGTGAGGGACTCGACGAGCCACGAGCCACCCGCGGGGTCGATGACCCTCGCCGCGTGCGCCTCCTGCACCAGCAGCGACTGGGTGTTGCGCGCGATCCGGCGGGAGAACCCCTCGGGGGCGCCGATCGCTGCGTCGAACGGGGCCACCGTGACGGCGTCGGCACCGCCCACACCCGCGGCGAAACCGGCGACGGTACCTCGGAGCAGGTTCACGTACGAGTCGCGGCGGGTGAGCATCGCGGGCGAGCAGACGGCGTGCTGGGCCTGCGGGACGGGCGCCCCGCACGCCTCCGTGACCCGCGACCACAGCCGACGGGCCGCGCGCAGCTTCGCGATCGTCGGGAACTGCTCTGCGGTGGCCGCGTAGCGGAACTCGAGCAGGCGCGCGGCGCCCGGGACGTCGAGACCGGCGCCGGTCAGCTCGCGAAGGTAGGCGACCCCCGCGGCGAGCGACCAGCCCAGCTCCTGCGCGTCGGAGGCGCCCGCGAGGTGCACCGGGAGCGCGTCGACCACCACAGCGCGGACCTGGGGGAACTCGGCGGCCACCCGCCGGGCGAGCGGGACGACGGCGGCGACGTCCGGCCCGGTCCCGGTGCGGGCCCGCCGCCCGACCGGGTCGAGCCCGAGTGTGCCGAGCAGCGCGTCCGGAGCCACCCCGCGGTCGGCGGCGAGCGCGAGGAACGCCTCCGCGGCGGCGAGTTCGGCGTCCGCGGCGTCGCCGGAGGCGTCGAGTACGACGGGCGCGAGGTCGAGCAGCACGCCGTCGAGCGCGGCGGGGATATCGGCCACGGGGACGCCGCCGGTACCGACCGCGAGCCACACCGACGTGACGCCGTTCTCGAGATCGGCGATCACCGCCGCGTTCGCGGCTTCGGCGTCCGGCTCCGCGTGCCGCTGCCGGACGTCCCAGCCGTCGGGCGCCGGACCGTTAGGGCGGGAGCCGCGGACGAACGGCGCGGCGCCAGGTACACCTGCTGTGTCGTCCCGGGCGTCGTCGGCGGTGTAGAGCGGCCGCATGGTGATGCCGTCGGGGGTGGACCAGCAGAGCTGGTCGACCCCGGCGCCCGGCTCCGCGTCGGCGCCGAGCCTGCCGGCCTTCCGCACGACCTCGTCGACCAGCGCGGCCCACCCCTCGCGGGTGGGCGCCGGGAACCCGGCCGCGAGGGGCAGCTCCTCGGGCTCTGCGGGTGCGCCCTCGTCGAGCGCGCCGCTGTCCACCTTGGCAGTGTTCATCGCCCTCGACTCCTCTGCGACCCACGCGGCCGCCGCTGTGCCGTGTGCGGTCAGATCGCCAGGATTCTACTGACCGGTCACCTCGGCGCACGCGCCATGACGACCGTGATCCGAGGCACCTTTCGTCGTGCCGCGGCCCGTCACCGCAGGTCAGGCGAGCACAATCGAGCCGCCCTCGACCCGGATCGCCCGCTCGGGGAGCGGGCTGCCCGCCGGGCCCGCGACCACCGACCCGTCCTCGACCGCGAACTGGCTGCCGTGGCAGGGGCAGTTGATGGTGCCGTCCGCGATCTCGTCGACGGCGCATCCCTGGTGGGTGCAGGTGGCGGAGAACGCGTGGAACTCCCCCGCAACGGGCTGGGTGACGACGACGTCCTGCTCGGCGAGGACCACTCCCCCGCCCACCGGGACGGCGGACGTGCTGACCAGCGGGGCAGGCCCGGCCGCGGCCCCAGGAGCGGCGGACGGGTCGGCCGGCACCGTCGGGGGCACCTGCTGCGCCGCAGGTGCCGGAGCGACCGCGGCTGCCGGCGCGCCGGAGCGGTAGCTCGCGCAGGCGCTCAGGGCGGCGACGCACGCCGTGCCGCAGGCGCCTGCCACCACGGCGCGCCGAGTGAGGTTGACGGACATGGTCCTCCTAGAACGTCAAGCCGGACGTGGTGAAGAACCACACGGCCGAGCTGAGCCAGACTGCGGTCATGGCGGTGAAGAGAGCCCCGCCGAGCAGCGGCAGCGCCGACCGCGGCCCGCGGGCCTGCTGCAGCACGAGCATCTTGGTGACGAACACGCCGTAGAAGAAGCACGCGAGAAGCGAGTGCAGGAGCACCCGCGTGTCGCCACCTTGGAAGCCGAGCGCGTAGAGGCAGTGCACGGCGACCGGCACCGTCACGAGCACCGCGATCCGGCCGGACCACCGGTGCAGCACGGGCACCCACGCCGGTGGGCGGACCACCGGCGGCACGCGGCGCCGGTACATGGCCGACGCCGTCCCCATCTGAACGAGCGCCAGCACGAACGCCACCGTGGCGAGCCAGGCCTTCACCGCGGTGCCGCTGGAGAAGCCTGCGAGGCTGACCGCGACGAACTGAGGCTCGTGCAACCGCCCGTACGCGCCGAGGCCGACCGCGGCCAGCGAGCCGATCGCGGCGGCGACCAGCAGGCCCCGTGGCCCGGAGCTCGCGGCGCGGCGGCCGGGGTCGGTCGGGGAATCGGCGTGGGGGTCGACGTCGAGCCTCGTGGGCGGTTCGGTCCGCTGCTCGGGGAGCGGCTCGGCGCGCCACCCGGCGCGGGCCTTTGTCCGGACGTT
This sequence comes from Pseudonocardia aurantiaca, assembly GCF_039526725.1. Classification (NCBI taxonomy): domain Bacteria; kingdom Bacillati; phylum Actinomycetota; class Actinomycetes; order Pseudonocardiales; family Pseudonocardiaceae; genus Pseudonocardia; species Pseudonocardia aurantiaca. The sequence continues at coordinate 232,052 of NZ_BAAAJG010000008.1, read as the reverse complement.
CATCGCCGGATCACCGCGTCGCCGCCGTCGATCACGGAGACGGCCACGGGCACGCCGTTCACCTCGACGGCGTAGGGGTCGGCCGGGTCGAGGGCGGGCGCCGGGCCGCGCCGCCCCGCGCTGTTGGCCACCCCCGTGACCTCGCCGTCACCGGTGACGATCCACCCGACCCGGGTTGCGACCCCCCGGACGCTCGCGTTGCCCTCGTACAGCCCCGCGGGCGCGTCGACACGCGCCGCGGAGAACGGCCACTTCGTCCCCCCGACGGTCACCGTGCCGAGAGTGGCCGCAGCAGTGGACGTGCCGGTCACAGTGGCGGTGCTGCCGTCGGCGCCGCGCAACGTGAGCAGGTCGCCCTCGAGCGTGCCCTCGAGCCATGCCTCGATCTCGTCGCCGTCGCAGACGTACCCGACGGCCCGCCCGTCCTTCACCGCGATCGCGACCGTCGCCTCGTTGCCCGCCGTCCGCCCCGCGTAGGACTCCTCGGCGACGGCAGGGGGTTCCGGAGCAGGAGGGGGTTCCACGGCAGGCGCGGGATTGGGCGCGGCGGGGGCGGCGAGAATCGGCGGGACGGGCGGCGCGGCGGGGCCACCCGGCGACTCCCCGACGACGCCGGGTACGTTCGCCGGGTTGTTCACCTCGTTGACGACGAACAGCGCCCCGCCCAGCGCAGCGACGGCCGCGAGTGTCGCGAACGGTGCATACCTGGCCATGGTCTCCCCCCAGAGATCTCGGGCCCGGTCGAACCGGACCGTGCTCAACCAGCACACGGCCGGGCGCCCGAAACGGTTCATGACTTTTCGGGACGTTCCAGGACAGTCGGCAGGAACTGGGCGTGTCGCCGATGAACCGTCGGCCCCGGCCACACGTGTGGGTGGCAGGAGCCGCTAGGGTTCCGCGCTCGTCCAGGCCCGACCCAGCCCCGGGGAGCCCCCGCCCATGCCCGACGCCCGTGATCGTGACGAGGCACTGGTGCACACCATCTACCAAGAACACGGGCGCGCGCTGCTGGCCTACGCCACACGCTTGACCGGTGACCGTGCCACCGCTGAGGACGTGGTGCAGGAGACGCTGATCAGAGCCTGGCGACATCCGGAGGTCCTCACCAACGGCAAGGGATCGACGAGGGGGTGGCTGCTCACCGTGGTGCGCAATCTGGTCACCGACCGCTTCCGGGCCAAGGCGGCCCGGCCGCAGGAGGTCGCGGAGAACCCGGACGCCCCGCCGATGGTGCGCGACCACGCCGACAGCGTGGTCGCGTCGGTCACCGTGATGGCCGCGCTCGACGAGCTGTCCGAGGACCACCGGGGGGTGCTGGACCAGATCTACTTCCAGGGCCGCAGCCTCGGCGAGGCCGCGACCGCGCTCGGCATCCCGGCCGGCACGGTCAAGTCCCGGTCCTACTACGCGCTGCGGGCGCTGCGGGCGTCGCTCCAGCGTGACGGAGAGCCTGCGGAGAACGGGGTTCCGGCATGAACCGCCACCCCAGCCCACACGACCTGGAAGAACTGGGCGCCCACGTCCTCGGGCTGCTCGACCCCGCGCAGTCCCGCGCGGTCGAGGAACACCTGGCCGGCTGCCCCGAGTGCCGTCGCGAGTGGGAGGAACTGTTCGAGATGGTCGACCTGCTCGACGACGTGCCACCGGAGGCATTCCTCGACGGGCCGCCCGACGGGGGCGACCTGCTGCTGCAGCGCACCCTGCGGCAGGTCCGCGATGAGGCGGGTGCGCGGCGCCGCCGCCGCGCGCTCGCGCTGGTCGGCGCGGCCGCCGTGGCGCTCGCCGCCGTGCTCGCGGGTGGTGTTGCGATCGGCCGCACCACCGCGCCGCCGGTCGTGGCCGCGGCACCCGCCCCGTCGGCCGACGCGATGGTGCTCACCGGCGGCGGCGACCCCGGCGTCTCCATGACGGCCACCGTCAGCCCCGCCGCGGGCTGGGTGCGGTTGCGCGCAACGGTCGTCGGTGTGCCGGCCGGTGAGCGCTGCCGGCTCGTGGTGGTGGCCGCGGACGGCAGGCGCGAGGTGGCCGGGAGCTGGCTCGTCTCGCCCACGGGCTGGCGCGACGGGGTGACGCTCGACGGCTCGGCGCTCGTCGCCCCCGACCAGGTCACGGCGGTGGTCGTGGAGAACGAGGCCGGCCACGAGTTCGCGGTGGCCCAGACGTAGAAGGCTGTTCCAGAGATCCACGACACCCTCCGTTCCGCCGAACTTCTACTTCCTGTAGAACTACTACAGGACGTAGAAGTTCGACGATCGGAGGCGCGGTGTGAACGCCCTGGACCTGGCCAGGTGGCAGTTCGGGATCACGACGATCTATCACTTCCTGTTCGTGCCGCTGACGATCGGGCTGTCCGTGGTCGTCGCCGCGCTGCAGACCGCATGGCACCGCACCGGGCGCCCCGAGTACCTCCGGGCCACGAAGTTCTTCGGGAAGCTCTTCCTGATCAACTTCGCGATGGGCGTGGTGACCGGGATCGTCCAGGAGTTCCAGTTCGGGATGAACTGGAGCACCTACTCCACGTTCGTCGGTGACGTCTTCGGCGTCCCGCTGGCGCTGGAGGCGCTGCTCGCGTTCTTCCTGGAGTCCACGTTCCTCGGCCTGTGGATCTTCGGCTGGGACCGGCTCCCCCGGCGTGTGCACCTGGCGACGATCTGGGCGGCGGCGATCGGCTCCAACCTCTCGGCCTACTTCATCCTCTCCGCCAACGCCTGGATGCGGCACCCCGTCGGCTTCACCGTCGACCCGGCCACCGGGCGCGCGCACCTCACCGACATCGGCGCCGTGCTCACCAACCCGCAGGCCTGGTCGACCTACCTGCACGTCGTCAGCGCCTCGTTCGTCGTCGCCGGGCTCTTCGTCGTGGCCGTGAGCGCGTACAAGCTGCTGCACGCCGACGCGAGCCCGCACCCGAGCGAGCCGGGCATGTTCCGGCGCACGCTGCGCGCCGGTCTCATCACCACGCTCGTCGCCGGCGCCGTGGTGACGCTCTCGGGCGACCACCAGGCGAAGCTCATGGCCGAGTACGAGCCGATGAAGCTCGCCTCGGCCGAAGCGCTGTGGGACACCACCGACGCCGCGGGGTTCTCACTCTTCGCCGTCGGCAACTCCGAGATCAGCTCGGCAGGCGGCGAAGTCGCGATCGGGCGCAACTTCGTGGACCTGGAGGTCCCCTACGTCCTGAGCTTCCTCGCCACCGGCTCGCCCGCCGGCGAGGTCCAGGGCATCAACGACCTGCAGGCCCGGTTCACCGAGCAGTTCGGGCCGGGCGACTACACCCCGAACATCCCGGTGCTCTACTGGGCGTTCCGGCTGATGATCGGACTCGGCCTGGCCGGGGTCGGCGTCGGTGTGGTGGGCCTCTGGCTGACCCGCCGCAAGGCACCCCCGGTGCGCCCGTGGATGTACCGGCTGGCGATGGCGGGGCTCCCCGCGGCTCTCGCGGCGAACATCTTCGGGTGGGTGCTCACCGAGCTGGGCCGCCAGCCCTGGACGGTCGTGGGCGAGCTGCTCACCGCCGCGAGCGTCTCCCCCGGCGTGAGCCTCGGCGAGGTCGCGTTCTCGCTGTCGCTGTTCACCGCGATCTACGGCGTGCTCGCCGTGGTCGAGGGCCGGCTCCTCTGGAGCTACGTCAAGGCAGGCCCGGAGCACGTCATGCCCTACCCACGTGAGGGCGAGCGCGAGCCCGACAACGTCCCTGCGTTCACCTATTAGGAGAAGGCCGTGGATCTCCCCAGTGTGTGGTTCGTCGGGATCGCCGTGCTCTGGACCGGCTACCTGGTGCTCGAGGGCTTCGACTTCGGCGTCGGGATGCTGCTGCCGGTGCTCGGCCGGGGCTCTGAGCGCGAGGCCGACCGCCGGGTCGTGATCAACGCGATCGGCCCGGTGTGGGACGGCAACGAGGTCTGGCTCATCACCGCGGTCGGCGCGATGTTCGCCGCGTTCCCGGCCTGGTACGCGGCCACGCTGAGCGGCTTCTACCTGCCGGTCCTGCTGATCATCGTTGCGCTCATCGGCCGGGGGGTGGCGTTCGAGTACCGCGGCAAGGTCGACGACCCGCGCTGGCGGGCCCGCTGGGACGCCGTGATCGTCGCCGGGAGCGCGGTGCCCGCGTTCACATGGGGCCTGGTGCTCGCGAACGTCGTGCGGGGGGTACAGCTGGGCCCGGACGGCGTCGTCACCTCCAGCCTGCTCGACCTGCTCAACCCCTACGCCCTGGCGGGCGGGCTCGCGCTGCTCGCGCTGTGTGTGCTGCACGGCGCGGTGTTCCTCGCCCTCAAGACCGACGGGCCCGTGCGGCACCGGGCCAGGGTCGTCGCGCGCCGGACCGCCTCGGCGGCGACCGCTGCCGTGGTTGCGTTCCTGCTCTGGACGCTGGCCGACCACGGCACCGGCTGGACCGGTCTCGCCGCGGCGGCCGGCACGGCCGCACTGCTCGCCGCCGCGCTGCTCGTCGCGCGGCGCCGGGAGGGCTGGGCGTTCACGGCCACCGCGGTCTCGGTCGCCGCGGTCGTCGTGGTGCTGTTCGGCTCGCTGTACCCGGCCGTGCTGCCCTCGCTCACCGACCCCGCGTTCGACCTGACGGTCACGAACGCCGCATCCGGTCCGTACTCGCTCGGCGTGCTGAGCTGGGTCGGCGCCGTGTTCCTGCCGCTGGTGCTGCTCTACCAGGGCTGGAGCTACTGGGTGTTCCGCAGGCGGGTCACCCGGGCGCACGTCTCATGAGGCCGCTCGACCCCCGGCTGGTCCGCAGCACCCGAGCCGTGCGGGTGCACCTCGTCGTCACCGCCGCGTGCGGGCTCGCGCTGACCGGCCTGATCCTGGCCCAGGCCTGGCTGGTGGCCCGGATCGTCGCCGGCGCCGGGACACTCGGGGCCGGAACACTCGGGGCTGGGGAGCTCGCCGGCACCGTGGCCGCCGTCGCCCTCGTCGCAGTGGCCAGGGCGGGCCTCGCCACCGGCGCGGAGACCGCGGCGCTGCGCAGCGCCGCCCGGGTGAAGTCCGACCTGCGGCGCAGGCTCGTCCGGCACGTGACCGCGAGCGCGCGGCCGCCTGCCGTCGGAGCGGGCGAGCTGGTCACGCTCGCGACCCGCGGACTGGACGCCCTCGACGACTACGTGGCCCGCTACCTGCCCCAACTGGTGCTGGCCGCGCTCGTACCGCTCGCCGTTCTGGCCGTCGTCGCGCGGGCGGACTGGGTATCGGCGCTGGTGATCGCGCTGACGCTGCCGCTGATCCCGCTGTTCATGGCGCTCGTCGGGTGGCACACCCAGGCCCGCACCCGGCGGCAGTGGCGGCTGCTCGAACGGCTCGGCGGCCACTTCCTCGACGTCGTCGAGGGGCTGCCGACGCTCGCCGTGTTCCGCCGCGCGAAGGCCGAGGCTGCGCTCATTCGCAAGGTCACCGATCAGCACCGCAACGCGACGATGGGCACGCTCCGGGTGGCATTCCTGTCGGCGTTCGTGCTGGAGCTGCTCGCCACGCTCGCCGTCGCGATCGTCGCCGTCGAGATCGGGCTGCGGCTGCTGTACGGGCGTCTCGACCTGGAGACGGCGCTGCTCGTGCTCATCCTCGCCCCGGAGGCCTACCTTCCGCTGCGCGAGGTGGGCGCCCGGTTCCACGCCAGCACGGAAGGCGTGGCCGCCGCGGAGCGGGTGTTCGCGGTGCTGGAGAGCGGGCCGGCGCCGGCCGCCCCGGTGCCCGGCACGCTCCCGGCCGGAGGGCCGGAGATCCGCTTCGCCGGGGTGGGGCTCACCTACCCGGGACGCAGCGAGCCCGCGCTCGCCGGGGTCGACCTCGTGCTCGCCCCCGGCACCACCACCCTCGTCACCGGGCCGAGCGGGGCGGGCAAGACGAGCCTGCTGGCGCTGCTGCTCCGTTTTGCCAACCCGACGTCGGGCCGGATCACCGTGGGCGATCGCGACCTGGAGGAGCTCGACGCGGACGCCTGGCGGCGCCGGATCGCGTGGGTGCCCCAGCACCCGTACCTGTTCGACGCGTCGGTGGCCGACAACATCCGCCTCGGCGCCCCCGACGCGCCCGACGCCGCGGTGCGGCGGGCCGCCCGGCTCGCGGAGGCCGCCGACGTGGTGGCGGCGCTCCCCGACGGCTACGCGACCCGGCTGGGCGAGCGCGGGAGCCGCCTGTCGGCCGGGCAGCGCCAGCGGATCGCGCTCGCCAGGGCGTTCCTGCGGGTGGAGACGGCCGAGGCCGCAGGGAACGCGCCGGTCGTGCTGCTCGACGAACCGACCGCGCACCTCGACCCCGGGCACGCCGCGGCGGTGCGCGCCGCCGCCGCCCGGCTTCTCATCGGACGCACCGGAGTGGTGGTCGCCCACGACGGCGGCTGGACGGAGGTGGCCGACGAGGTGCTGGAACTGCCCAACCCGATGCCTGGAAAGCCACGTTCAGGGCGGGAGATGACTGCAACGTGGCTTTCCTGAGATCCGGGGGCCTGAGATCTGGGGGCCTGACATCCGGGAGCCTGGCATCCGGGGGCGCCTCTCCGCTCCTGCGGATGGTGGCCCTTGCGCGGCCGCGGGGGGTCCGGTTCGCGCTCGGGGCGCTCGCCGGGGCCACCGCCACCGCCGCGGGGGTCGCGCTGCTGGTCGTGGCGGCCTGGCTGATCGCCGCCGCCGCGGCGCAGCCGCCACTCACGGCGCTGAGCGTCGCTATCGTCACCACCCGGGCACTGGGCGTCACCCGCGGCGTGGCCCGCTACCTGGAACGGGTCGTCACGCACGACGCCGCGCTCCGCACGCTGGCGGACGTGCGGGTGCGCGTCTACGCACGGCTGGCCCGGACCGAGCCGGTGCACCGGTTCCGCAGCGGCGACCTCGTCACGCGGCTCGTCAGCGACACCGACGCCACTCAGGACCTCCTGATCCGCGGCCTCACCCCGCCGCTCGCCGCACTCGTCACCGGGGCCGGGGCGGTGGCCGTCAGCACCGCGCTGCTGGTTCCCGGCGGAGTGCTGCTGGGGGCCGGGCTGATGCTCGGCGGGGTCGCCCTGCCGCTGGCGGCTGCCGCTGCCGGCCGCGCGCCGGGCAGGCAGCGGGCCGCGGCCCGCAGCGCGCTCTCCGTCTCGCTGCTCGACGCCCTGCACGGCGCGCCCGACCTCGTCGCCTACGGGGCCATGCCGGCCGCGCTCGCGCGGGTGGAGGCCGCCGACGCCGAGCTCACCCGCGTCGAACGCCGTGACGCCGGGCTGCTCGGGCTGGGGGCGGGCGCGTCCGCCCTGCTCGCCGGGCTGACGCTGTGGGGCACGCTCCTCCTGGGTGTCGCCGCAGTGCAGGCGGGGGTGCTGACGACCGTGCCATTGGCCGTGCTGGTGCTCACGTCGCTGGCCGCGTTCGAGATCGTGGCGCCGCTGCCCGCCGCCGCGGCCCGGCTCGGGGCGGTCCGAGCCGCGGGAGCCCGGCTCTTCGGGGTGCTCGACACCCCGCCCGCGGTGGCACGGCGATCCGCCGTCCCGGACGTGCCGGACGCACCCGGCCTCCGGGTGCGCGACCTGCGCGTCCGCTACGCGCGACGCGATCCATGGGCACTCGACGGCGTGGATCTCGACCTCGCCCCGGGGCAGCGGGTGGCCGTCGTGGGGCCCAGCGGGTCGGGCAAGAGCACGCTGGCAGACGTCCTGTTCCGGTTCCGCGACCCCGACTCGGGCTCCGTGCTGCTCGACGGCGTCGACGTCACCACCCGCGAGCCGGACGCCGTGCGCGAACGGATCACGGGGATGCCGCAGGACCCGCACGTGTTCGACAGCACCGTCCGGGAGAACCTGCGGCTCGCCCGGCCGGGCGCGTCCGACCACGAGCTGTGGGGAGTGCTCCGCCGCGTGCGGCTCGACGGCGGCGTACGGGCGGCGGGCGGGCTGGACGCCGAGGTCGGCGCGCACGGGACCACCCTGTCGGGTGGAATGCGGCAGCGGCTGGCGCTGGCCCGCGCGCTGCTCGCCGGGGCAGACGGCGACCGGCCGCCGCTCCTGGTGCTGGACGAGCCCACCGCACACCTCGACCCCGACACCCGCGACGCCGTACTCGACGACCTGCTCGCAGCGACCGCGGGCCGGTCGCTCGTGCTCGTCACCCACGACCTCACCCGGCTCGACCAGCTGGACCAGGTCGTGGTCCTCGTGGCGGGCCGGGTCGTCCAGCGGGGGACGCACGCCGAACTTCTCGCACGGCCGGGCTGGTACCGCTCGGCACACGCGACGTCCACCTGCTCTCAGCCCCACCACAGCGAGGGCCTGCCAGTGTCCGGAGCCAAAGGGCGGGGCCGATAAGGTCCCGCCTCGCACCGTTCACTGACCGTCTAATGAGGTACCCGTGCGTTCTCCCCGCCTCCTCGCCGTGGTGCTCGCGGCGCTCGTCATGGCGCTGGCGGCCTGTTCCAGCGAGCCGCCGTCCGTCTCGGAGCAGACGCTGCAGGCGATCGAGGCCGACAACACGTTCTCCTGGACGCCGCAGGCGGGGAACCTCGACCTGGGTGTGACCCACACCGAGGACAGCCTCGACCCGGAGGAGCCCGACGCCGCCCGCCAGCGCGGGATGGACATCCTCTCCACCAACGGTGGGAGCTGGCAGAACGTCCACCTCATGGGTTTCGGCACCAACAACCCCGAGCCCTCCCCGGGACAGTACGACTGGGACACCTTGGACCAACGCATGCAACTGGTCGAGGAGACCGGCGGGCGGACGGTGCTCACCGCCTGCTGCGCCCCGGACTGGATGAAGGGCGGCCAGGCGGGCAAGACGGACTGGTCGCGCCTGGAGGTCGAACCCCAGCCGTCGCATTTCGCCGACTACGCCAAGCTGGTCGCCGCGACCGTCGAGCGTTACCCGCAGATCGAGCGGGTGCTGGTGTGGAACGAGCTCAAGGGCTTCTACCACCAGGAGGACAACCGCTGGGACTACGAGGGCTACACCGACCTCTACAACCAGATCTACCGGGCGGTGAAGGCGGTCCGCTCCGATGTCGAGGTCGGCGGCCCGTACGTGGTGCTCACCAGCCTCGACCCGGGCACGCCCGACTCGTCGGATGTCAGCGGGGCGTGGGGGGTGGCCGACCAGCGGGCGCTCGACGTCGTCGATTACTGGCTGCAGAACAACGTCGGCGCCGACTTCCTCGCGGTCGACGGGTCCACCTCCACCCGGCAGGACACACTTCCGAAGACCGTCGACCAGGGCGCACAGAAGTTCGCCGACCTCACCAAGTGGCTGCGCGCGCGGACCGACCTACCGATCTGGTGGGCGGAGTTCTACCCGGACGTGCCCAAGGGAGAGGAAGGAGCCGCGGACAGCCCGGCCAGCGCGGTCGCGACGCTCGCCGCGGTGGCCGCATACGCCCAGTCCGGCGCCTCGGTCGCGCTGCTGTGGGGCCCGCAGGGGCACGGGCTGCAGTACGCCGCGCTCTGGACCGACAGCACCCAGGACGACGGCGGGCAGCCGACGCCGCTCACCGCGGCCTGGGAGTGGCTCGTCCCCCGGCTCGCCAAGGGTGACGTGGAGATCAGCCGCTCGCGCACGCTCCCGCTCCTCGTGTTCCGCGCGCCCGATGGCGCGGTGGTCGTGAACCTGACCGGTGCGGACGCGCAGGTCACCCCGGAGACGGGGCCGGTTCCCGGATGGGCTGTGACGGTCACGAACCATGCCTCCTGAGCCGCCGGTCGGCGGCGAATGGTGGCGGTCGGCGGTCGTCTACCAGATATGGCCGCGCAGCTTCTCCGACTCCGACGGTGACGGCATCGGCGATCTCCCGGGGATCGCTGACCGGCTCGACCACCTCGCCGGGCTCGGAGTGGACGTGCTGTGGCTCTCGCCCGTCTACCCATCGCCGCAGGACGACGCGGGCTACGACATCAGCGACTACCGCGACATCGAACCCGTGTTCGGCACACTCGCCGACTTCGACGCGCTGCTGGCGGCCGTGCACGAGCGGGGCATGCGGCTCGTGATAGACCTGGTCGTCAACCACACCTCGGACGAGCACCCGTGGTTCGCCGAGTCGCGATCGAGCCGCGACAACCCGAAGCGGGACTGGTACTGGTGGCGCGACGAGGCCCCCAACGACTGGCGCTCGTTCTTCTCCGGGCCCGCCTGGGAGCGCGACGAGACCACGGGCGAGTACTACCTGCACCTGTTCTCCCGCAAGCAGCCGGACCTGAACTGGGAGAACCCGCAGGTCAGGGCCGCGGTGTACGAGATGATGCGGTGGTGGCTCGACTGCGGCGTCGACGGCTTCCGCATGGACGTCATCAACATGATCTCGAAGGACCTCGCGAGCGGGGAGTTCCTGTGCGGGCCCCGCATCCACGAGTTCCTGCAGGAGATGCACTGCGAGGTGTTCGCCTCCCGTCCCGGCACGTTCCTCACCGTCGGCGAGATGCCAGGGGTCAGCGTCGAGCAGGCGCGGCTGTTCACCGACCCGGCGAGGGCCGAGGTCGACATGGTGTTCCAGTTCGAACACGTCCGGCTCGACCAGGGCGCCACCAAGTGGGACCTGCGCCCGCTCGACCTGCGTGACCTCAAGGCGTCGCTCGGCCGCTGGCAGACGGGGCTGGCCGACGCCGGCTGGAACAGCCTGTACTGGAACAACCATGACCAGCCGCGCGCGGTGTCGCGCTTCGGCTCCGACGCTCCCGAGCACCGGGTGGCCTCGGCCAAGCTGCTCGCCACCGTGCTGCACCTGCAACGCGGCACGCCGTACGTCTACCAGGGCGAGGAGCTCGGGATGACGAACACGGCGTTCGAGTCGATCGCCGACTTCCGCGACATCGAGTCGCTGCGCCACTACGCCGAGGCCGTGGCCGGTGGCGCCGAAAGCGAGACGGTGCTCGCGGCGCTGCGCGTGATGGGCCGGGACAACGCCCGGACCCCCGTGCAGTGGGACGCGAGCGAGCACGCCGGGTTCACCACCGGCACGCCGTGGATCCCGGTGAACCCCAACCACCGGGAGATCAACGCCGCCGACCAGTGGGCCGACCCCGCGTCGGTGCTCCACCACTACCGCGCGCTCATCGCACTCCGGCACCCGGACTCCGAGTGTCACGAGCCCGCCGTCGTGCACGGCGACTTCACGATGTTGCTGCCCGACGACCCGACCGTCTACGCGTTCAGCCGCCGCCACCGCGACGACGAGCGGGGCGACGTGGAGCTGCTCGTGCTGGCGAACTTCTCGGCCGAGCCGGTGACGGCCGCGGTGCCGCAGGCCGACGCGTGGGACGGCGCCGAGCTGCTGCTGGGCAACCTCCCCGACGCTCCGGCGGCACCGGCCACCGCGCCGCTGCGCGCGTGGGAGGCCCGCGTGCTGCGCCGGGTCACCCGGTAGGCGCGTCCGCGCTCGGGTCAATCCCAGGCGCGTCCGCGCCGGGTAGCACCGTCAACGTGCTCGGAGTCTGCGGCAGGATCCGGGTGATGTAGGACTTCGCGGCCGCCGTGGTGCCGACGTCCTTGCCCGCCTGCTCCGACAGGAACCAGCGGTGCTCGAGGATCTCGTGGAACACCTCGGCGGGCTCCAGCCGGTCGGCCAGGTCCTCGGGCACCAGCGCCATCACCCGGTCGAACTGCTCGGCCCGCCACCGGTGCCCGGCCACGGTCTCCGGGACCGGCCGGCCCTCCTTCTGTTCCAGGTAGCCGCGGTAGCTGCGCAGGTCGTTGAGCAGCCGCCGCGCCTGGTTCTCGGTGACCTGCAGCCCGGTGAGCACGAACAGCTGGTTGCGGTGCCGGCCCGCCTCCGCCACCTGGGTGTGCACCCGCAGCCGCACGCCGTCATCGGTGGTGATCAGCTCGATCTCGTCGACGTCGAAGCCCAGCTCGTTGATCCGGTCCACCCGCTCGGCCACGCGGTAGCGCTGCTCGTCAGGGCGCAGCAGCTCCTCGCGGGTCAGCTCGTCCCAGAGGGCCTGGTAGCGCCGGGGCAGCTCGGCCGCGATCTCCACCGGGTCGACGTCCTCGGGCAGCAGCCCGCCGTACTGGAGGTCGAACAGCTCGCCGCCGACGCGCTCGGCCGCGTACTCGATGTCGAACCAGCGCTTCCCCTCCGACAGCGACGGGTGCAGCTCCGCGGTCTCGGCGTCGACCAGGTAGGCGCCGATGCTGCCCGCGTCGGGCCGGAACAGGGTGTTGGACAGCGAGCAGTCGCCCCAGAACAGCCCCGCCAGGTGCAGCCGGACCAGCAGCTCCACCATCGCGTCGACCAGCTGGTCGGTCGGCTGCGCGGTGTGCCCGTGGGAGAACACGTACCGGTAGGACATCGAGTAGTCGAGGAACCGGGTCACGAGCACCGCGTCCTGAACGACCCCGTCGACCGGGGGGCGTTCGACGCACACGCCCAGCACCGACACCGCCGGCATCCCCATCGACTCGAGCTGCCCGAGCAGCCGGTACTCCCGGCGCGCGAGCCGCTCGTCGATCTCCTTCAGCGCGTAGACCTTCCCGTCGACCTCGACGAACCGCACCACGTGCCGAGAGATGCCGCGGTGGACCACCTCGAGGAGCCGGTCGTCCTGCCACTCCTCGAGGGGCTCGTCCCACGGCAGCGACAGCAGCCCCGCCGCGTGGGCCGCCGGTGGCCGGAAGATGAAGCGCACGGAGCTACTGAATCAGGCTTTCGGACCGCCGGCCACGTACAGCACCTGGCCGGAGACGAAGCCGGCCTGCTCGCTCACGAAGTACGACACGGCGTGGGCGATGTCCTCGGGCTGCCCCGCCCGGGCCACCGGGATTTCCGCGGCCCGCGCGGCCACGTAGGTGTCCCAGTCCTGGCCGATCCGCTCGGCCGTCGCCTTCGTCATGTCGCTGACGATGAACCCGGGCGCGATGGCGTTGGCCGTGACCCCGAACTTGCCCAGCTCGATCGCGAGGGTCTTCGTGAAGCCCTGCAAGCCGGCCTTCGCGGTGGCGTAGTTGGCCTGGCCGCGGTTGCCGAGCGCGGACGTGCTCGACAGGTTGACGATCCGGCCCCATTTCGCCTCGACCATGTGCTTCTGCACCGCGCGGCTCATCAGGAACGAGCCGCGCAGGTGAACGCCCAAGACCGTGTCCCAGTCGACCTCGGTCATCTTGAACAGCAGGTTGTCGCGGGTGACGCCGGCGTTGTTGACCAGCACGGTCGGCGCGCCCAGCTCGGCGGCCACATGCGCGACGGCGGCCTCGACCTGCTCGGCGTCGGACACGTCGGCACCCACGGCGAGCCCGCGCCCGCCCGCCGCCGCAATGGCGTCGACCGTGGCCTTGGCTGCGGTCTCCTCCAGGTCGACCACCGCGACCGCAAGTCCGTCGGCAGCCAGCCGGAGGGCGGTTGCGGCACCGATCCCCCGCGCCGCTCCCGTCACGATCGCAACCCGCTGCGGGCTCTCGGCCATGTGCACTCACTCCAGTCGTCATCGGCGGCAGTACCCGCAGTCTCGGACACTGCACCGCCAAGGACACACGGGGGTGGGGCACGTCACCACTCGCCGCGGCCGCCGGGGTCACCCCGCCTGCTGAGGCTCTAGGAGCGCCCTGAACACCTCGGCCCTACTGCGCGCGCTGGACGCCGCTCGCTACGGGCGGAGTTGTTCAGGACCCTCCTTGGTCGTCGGAGGCGATGGCGCTCAGAATCGCTTTGCCGAAGCGCTCGCTCTCGGCGCGGGAGAACTCCCAGTGGAACCCGAGGAGCGGGGCGTCCTCGTCCTCGACGAGCACCTCGCCGGCCAGGACGTCATCGTCGGTGAGGAGCTCCGGCACCGTCATGGTCGCCTCCGATGATGTCGTGCACCCGCTGCTGATGCACACGATACCGCCGCGTCCAGATGATGAGCACCGCTGTGAGGTAGCTGGTCAGCATCAGGCCCGCCAGCGCGCACAGCGCGAGCAGCAGGTGGAACCGCAGCCCGAGAACCGTCCATCCGCTCAGGACGAACGGCTGCAGCTCGCCCGGCCCGACGTCCCGCAGGGTCAGCAGGGTGACGACGGCGAACACGGCGAGGACGGACGCCGCGACGAAACCGCCGACGACCGTCAGCGTCGAGCGGATGAGCCGCGTGAACGAGAAGCCGAACACCGTGATCACGAACAGCGGGACGGCGAGCGCCAGTGCAGGCGCGTTGAGGTCCAACGCCGTGATCCGGGCCGCGGCGAGCGCGAACACCATCGTGATCAGGGTGACCGCGGTGGACATGGCGACAACCGGACCGAGCCCGCCCGGCGGGATCTCCTCGAAGTGCACGCGCCAGCTCAGCCTCGGCGGCGCCTCCAGATACCCGAGGTTCGTCAGGTGCAGGTGCGGATAGATGTAGCCGGAGTCGTTGCGCAACATCATCCGCGGCGGGTGGTCCGGGCGGGCCGGGTTGAGCTGGAACACCGAGTCGTCGACCGGCGGGGAACCCTCGGCGTCGTTGTTGACCACCTCCTGGAACCGGACGTAGCGGTCCTGCGCCCGGCCGTCGATCTCGGCGTGGTAGCTGGCGTAGAGCTCTGCGGCGACGATCGCGATCTCGAACCGGCTCGGCTCCAGCCCGATCATGTCCTCGATCTCCCCGCGCAGCCCGCCGGGCCCGAACGACCGCACCGTCACGCTGCGCGTGTACTGGATCGACAACAGGGCGCCATCCGGGACGGGGACCTCCACGGCGAGGACGTAGCGCTGAGCGAGCGAGCGGCACGTCTTGCGGAAGTTGGCGTACGCCCCCGGGTGGGCCTCGGCGAGGGCGCCCGGGTCGAGGTCGTGGTCGCGCATCGTCGCCTCGATGCGTTCCCACAGCTCGTCGGGGTCGATGGGGTCCGGGTAGGCGATGAGCTGGCGGATCCGGTTCATGACCGCCCACCGGCTCACGTCGAACCGGCTGCCCGGGTCTCCCGAGACCGCGGCCGAGAACAGTGGGACACACGCCCATCCCACCAGCGCCGACGTCTCGGCCCGCGAGAGCGCGACCAGGCGTACCCCACGCGAGTCGGTGATCACGAGGTCGTCCAGCAAGGTGCCCTTGAGCGGCCACAGCAGCGGAACGAGCACCACCTCGGGCCGGGCGACGTCCCGGCACTCCTCGGCCAGACCCCTCCGTTCCGGCCACGGGATGGAGTACTCCGCCTTCGACTGCGTCCTGGCCTTGTCCGAGTCGAGTGTGATCGTCTCCTCGAGCCGCAGGCGGTACGCCGGGTCGGTGAGCATCCGCCCGAACAGCACGATCGCGCGTTTGGCGTACGTGTCGGTGACGTGCCTGCGGTCGCTCTGCAGCGCGTCCAGCGACGGGAACGACCCGAGGTAGCGGGCCGGCAGGCGGCGGGGCAGCACCTGCGACACCTCCGGCCCCCGAGCGCTCGACAACGCCCTCGTCGCCACGAACGCCGTCACCACCGTGACGCACCCGGCGAGCATCAGGACCACCCGGACCAGCCAGCTGAACGGCGGCACGAGCACGCCGCCGACGGGTTGGTCCAGCGCCGCGAGGACGAAGAACACGACCGCGGAGGCCGTGGCGAGGAACCAGTAGAAGTGCCAGCGCGTACGGCGACGACCCGGCGAGCGTGGCGCTGCCGCCGTCCTGCGGTTGATCACGACCGTGCAGCGTTGCGGCCCCAGGTGCTCCCGTCAATCGAGCACGCCGTCAATCGAGGAACGGCGTCAATCGAGGAACGGCGTCAATCGAAGGACCGGGCCGTCTGCCGCGCGTCCGCCTCCTCCCCCTGCCGCCGACGCGCACGTGGTCCCACACACCATGCACGCCGCCGATGCGCCCGATCAGGCTGCGCAGCAGCGCTCCACCCATGCATCTCCGCTACCCGCGGCGGGCGCGAAGAACCGGTGAATCAGGGCCGCAGCGCCGCCACCACGCCCAGGTCGCGGACCAGAGCGGCGAGCGCCTCGTCGCGGGTCTCGGGTGGGACCCGCAGGATCGACGACGGGTGCACGGTGGGCACCAGCCGGAAACCCGCCCAGCCGAGCACGGTGCCGCGCTGCGCGGTGACCTTGAAGGTGGGGCCGAGGAGTGCCTTCGCCGCGATCGCCCCGAGGGTCGCGAGCACCGCGGGACGCACGGCGGCCAGCTCCCCGTCCAGCCACGGCCGGCAGGCCTTGATGTGCGTGACGCGGGGTTCCCTGTGAATGCGGCGCTTACCGACGCGCTCGAATCGGAAGTGCTTCACCACGTTGGTCAGATACACCTCTGCGCGCTCGATCCCCGCCCGTTCGAGCGCGGCGTCGAGCACGCGCCCCGCGGGGCCGACGAACGGCTTGCCCTCCCGGTCCTCGCGGTCGCCCGGCTGCTCGCCCACGAGCATCAGCCACGCCGAGTGCGGACCCTCGCCGAACACGGTCTGCGTGGCCTCCCGGTACAGGTCGCAGTTGGTGCAGCAGGCGGCGGCGCGGCGCAGGGCGTCCAGGTCAGCGGGCGTCCCGGTCGCAGGGGGAAGGGAGGCACTCACCTCGATCGGCTACCCGGCCGTCAGGCGCGGGAACCGCCGGCGACCGCAGGGGCCGGGGCAGGGGCCGCCGGCGGGACGTCAGCACGGCCCCCAGGAGGTCAGACACCTCCCGACAACGACGATCCGCGGGGCGCGTTCGGCGATTTCGCCTGCGAGCGCGGCTGGTACGGGCCGCGGGCTCATCGGGTCGGGGTGGTGTGGCGCAACCGTGGCTGCCCTTCCGGAGGTGCGGGGGTGGCCACGACTCGTGGCACGAGGGCCAGGGCGGCGGCGGCGAGTTCGGCGGGCGGGACGTCCAGGCACTCGTGCCCGAACGGGCACTGCAGCTGCCGGCACGGCGAGCAGGCGACGGACCGGCGGAGCAGGGCGGCGGGCACCGACCGGGGCCGCAGCTCGGCGAGCCGTTCGGTCCCGGCGTAAGTGACTGCCACGGGCGTGCCGACGGCGTCTGCGATGTGCATGGCGCCCGAGTTGTTCGTGATCGCCACGGCCGCACGCCGCAGCAGCGCGGCGAAGACCGTGAGCGGGGCGGGCGGGACAGGTGTGACGGCCGGGTGACCCGCGGCCGCGACCACTCGCGCCACCAGCTCGTCCTCGGACGCGGTTCCGGCCACGAGGACCGGGAGCCCGCTCGTGGCCAGCCGCGCGGCGGCGGCTCCGAAGCGCTCGGCGGGGTAGCGCCGCGCAGCGCAGGAGGCACCCGGCGCGAGCAGCGCGAACGGACCTGGTGGAGCGAGGCGGTCGGCCGCCTCGTCGGCGTCGGGCGGCACCCGCAGCGCGGGCGCCCGGCCCCGGTCCGGCACGCCGATCGAGGCGAGCAGGTGCAGCGCCCGGTCGACCTGGTGGGTCCGGTCGGGCGGCGGGGTCACCCAGTGCGTGGCGACAGCGCCGCCGAACTCCCGGGAGTGCACCACGCGCGTGCCGATCCCGGCGAGCAGCCCGAGGTGCGCGACCGGCCACGGGGACTGCGAGAACGAGGTGAAGACGAGCAGCACGTCGTATCGCGCGGTCGTGAGCCGGTCGAGCAGCTCGCGTTCGGCGACGGAGTCCCCAGCTCTCCCCGGATGCCGCCCCGAGAGCTCCTGCGAGGACGGCGACACGGTCAGCACACCGTCGAGGTCCTCGATCATCGGCGCCAACGCCCACCCGGCGGGCGACGCGAGCAGGTCGAGATCCGCCTGCGGGGCCGCGGCGCGGATCGCCCGTAGCGCCGGGGTCGTCGTCACGACGTCGCCGATGCTGTCGGCGCGCACCGCGAGGATCCGCCGCGCCGCGCCGAGGTCGACCGGGCCGCCCCGGTCGGCGCCCGGATGCGAGAACCGGACGGAGCCCATCACGGCCACGACGGCTCCGGGGCCGTGCACACGACCAGCTCCCGGACCTCACAGCCCTCCGGGCGGGTCAGCCCGTAGCGGACCGCGTCGGCCACCTCGGTGGCCAGGGCCCTGGTGAGGAGCAGGGGGCGGCCCCCGGCGGCCGCGCCGGCGTGGGCGACCGCCCGGCCGAGGCCGGACGCGGCGCCGGTGATGAGGACGGTGCCGACGGGCCGCGGCGCGCGGCTCGAGGTCACGCGGGTGGGGAGCGTGCTGGTCACGGGAGTCCCTTTTGGACGAGCTCGGGTCCGGGTTCGGGGCGCGCAGCGGTCAGGCGGCGCAGGGCGGCGACGACCTCCTCCGGTGGCACCCCGCGCAGGCACGGATGGCCCGGCACGGGGCAGTCCCGCGCGCGGGTGTCGCGGCACGGGGCGTCCTGGTCGCCGAGCAGCACCTGCGCCACCTTGTAGGGCCGCCATTTGAGGGCGGGTACGACCGGGGAGAAGAGGGAGACCACCGGGGTGCCGACGGCCGCGGCCAGGTGGGCGGCGCCGGTGTTGCCGGCGACGACGGCGGAGGCCCCCGCGAGCACCCCGGCGAGGTGGGCGAGGTCGGTGCGGCCGCCGAGGTCCACCGACCGGCCACCCGCGACGGTGGCGGTGAGGGCGCGCTCGTCCCGGCTGCCGGTGACGACGACGGGGATCCCGTCGCGCTCCAGCAACGCGGCCGCGGCCCGGTGGTGCTCGACGGGCCACTGCCGGGCCGCCACGGTGGCGCCTGGGTGCAGCACGACGTACGGCTCGTCAGCGACCGGGCCGAGCAGCGCGGTCACCGGCGGCGGCGGGTGCACCGCGAGCCGCCCGTCGTCGTCGAAGGGGAGGAGGTAGCCCGCGGCGGCGGCGATCGCGAGCGCGCGTTCCGGCTCGGGCAGGTCCTCCGGCAGATCGTCGCCGGGTCCGGCGCCGGGTCGGAGCCTGACGTCGAGGAGCGTGCCTGCGTGGTCGACGGACGCGCCGGTGATCCGCGGGACCCCGGCCAGCCGCAGGACCAGCGCGGTCGGCAGCGGCGACTGGTGGAATGAGGTCAGCACCACGGCCTCGTCGAACGCGTGCCCGGCGAGCATCGCGACCACGTCGTCGACGCCGGCCCGGGTCACCGGGGGGGCCGGGGCCACGACCCACGGGCTGGCCCAGCCGAGCACGTGCCGCACACCCGGCAGGAGCCGCCCGGCCGCCTCGCCCGCCGGGCCGCACAGCAGCGAGACCTCGGTGTCCGGGGCGGCGGCCACGGCCCGCACGGCGGGGCCGGCGAGCAGGACGTCGCCGGTCCCGTCGAGCCGGACGACCAACACCCGGCGGGTCACGGGGTCGTCTCGCCGAGCAGGTGACGTACAGCCGCCAGGAGGTCGGGCCGCACGACCGGAGCCGCGCTCACCTCGTCGGGCCGCGTCACAGGGGTCGGCACGGGCCCCGTCCCGGTCGAACAGGACGGGCTCCTGGGCGCGGCGAGCGGACACGCAGGAAGAGATGTCCAAGAAGGACTGGATGAAACAAAAACTGCTACTTGAGGTGACCGGCGTCCGCGGCCCGGTCGCCTGCCCGTTCCGGCAGGTCGATTGTGGACGCCGGCACGGCGAGGCGCGGTACCGGGCCGTTCTCGCTGTCGCGGCGGCTGCGCTGCGACGTCCCCACGGCCTACGCCGACCGTGCCGACCACGTCCGCGCCGTCGCGCGGGTGCTCTACGCCGAGGCGGCCGCGCTCGCGGACGCGGCCGCCGAGTTGCTGCAGATCGACGAACCGCAGGGCACCCTGAAGACGTGGCGCCGGCCGTCGAGGCGGTCAACATCGTCACGAAGGACGTGCCGCCACGTGGGCGCCGCACGTCTGTTACGGCAACCGGTACGCGCGCCCACTGTGGGAGGGCCACTACGACTTCCTGTTCCCCGCCGTGCTCGACGCCACCGTCGACCGGCTCCTGCTGGAGTTCGCGCGCAAGGGCGACGAGGATCTCCACCTGGTGGAGGGATACCGGTGGGACCGCGCGCTCGGCGTCGGCGTGCCGGACGTCAAGACCGCCGAGTGGAGCCGGTCGAGGTGGTCGAACGCCGGATCGGGCGGGCGCTCGCGGTCCTCCCGCCTGAGCGCATACTCGTCACCCCGGACTGCGGACTCCGCTATGTCCCCGCCGACGCCGCCCGCGCGAAGCTGCGCGCCATGACCACAGCCGCCGCCGCAGTCCGCGGCCGCCTGCACAAGGAGAAGAAGGACACGTGATCCCCCTGGCCGAGAACGAGCACCTCTTCACGTCGGAGTCGGTCACCGAGGGCCACCCGGACAAGATGGCCGACCAGATCTCGGACGCGATCCTCGACGCCGCGCTCGCCGCCGACCCGGCCGCCCGCGTGGCCTGCGAGACGCTCATCACCACCGGGCTCGTCGTCGTGGCCGGGGAGATCACGACGACCGCCACCATCGACTTCGCGGAGGTCGCGCGGCGCACGGTCTGCGAGATCGGCTACGACAACGGCGCCTACGGGTTCGACGGCCGCCACTGCGCCGTGATGGTGACGCTCGACAAGCAGTCGCCGGACATCGCGCAGGGCGTGGACCATGCCTTCGAGAGCCGGAGCCACCAGCACGGCGGGACGCTCAGCGAGGAGGAGCTGGACAGCGAGGGCGCGGGCGACCAGGGGATGATGTTCGGCTTCGCCACCCGCGAGACGCCCGAGCTGATGCCGCTGCCGATCGCGCTGGCCCACCGCCTGTCGCGCCGGCTGGCCGCCGTGCGCAAGGACGGGACGCTGCCCTACCTGCGCCCGGACGGGAAGACGCAGGTGACCGTGCGGTACCGGGACGGCGTGCCGGTGGCCGTCGAGAAGATCCTGATCTCCACGCAGCACGCCGAGGACGTCTCGACCGAGCAGATCCGCGACGACCTGTGGCAGCACGTCGTCACCCCGGAGATCCCGGCCGAGCTGTACTCGGCGGAGGAGCTGAAGGAGAACTATTACGTCAACCCGACCGGCCGGTTCGTGATCGGCGGTCCGGTCGGCGACGCGGGCCTCACCGGCCGCAAGATCATCGTCGACACCTATGGCGGGTTCGCCCGCCACGGCGGCGGCGCCTTCTCCGGCAAGGACTCCTCCAAGGTGGACCGCTCCGCCGCCTACGCCGCCCGCTACGTCGCCAAGAACCTGGTTGCCGCGGGCCTCGCCGACACGGTCGAGGTGCAGGTGGCTTACGCGATCGGGGTGGCCCGGCCGCTGTCGCTGCTGGTGGAGACATTCGGCACCGAGCAGGTGCCGGTCTCGACGATCCGCAAGCTCGTCGACGAGCACTTCGACCTGCGCCCGGCCGCGTTCCGCCGGCACCTGCAGCTCAACCGGCCGATCTTCGGCAAGACCGCTGCATACGGGCACTTCGGGCGCGACGACCCCGACTTCACGTGGGAACGGACCGACAAGGCCGACGCCCTGCGTGCGGCGGCGGGGCTGGGCTGATGACCTTTCCGTCCGACCTGGAGATCGCCAAGGGCGCGACGCTCAAGCCCCTGGCCGACGTCGCCGCCGAGATGGGGATCGGGCCACACCTGGTCACGCCGTGGGGACGCGACGTCGCCAAGATCGACCTGGCCGCCATCGACGAGCTCGGCGACCGGCCGAAAGCGAAGT
Organism: Pseudonocardia aurantiaca; assembly: GCF_039526725.1. Lineage (NCBI taxonomy): Bacteria > Bacillati > Actinomycetota > Actinomycetes > Pseudonocardiales > Pseudonocardiaceae > Pseudonocardia > Pseudonocardia aurantiaca. The sequence continues at coordinate 210,668 of NZ_BAAAJG010000008.1, read as the reverse complement.
ACGTCGTGGTCTCGGCCGTCACCCCCACGCCGCTGGGCGAGGGCAAGACCACCACCACCGTGGGCCTCGGCCAGGCCATGCGGCACATCGGCAAGCGCGCCACCGTCGCGATCCGCCAGCCCTCCATGGGACCGACGTTCGGCATCAAGGGCGGCGCCGCGGGCGGCGGGTACTCACAGGTCGTGCCGATGGAGCAGCTCAACCTGCACCTCACCGGCGACTTCCACGCCGTCACCGCCGCGCACAACATGCTGTCCGCGGTGCTCGACAATCACCTGTTCCAGGGCAACGAAAGCGAGATCGACCAGCACAACATCACGTGGCGGCGCGTGCTCGACGTCAACGACCGCGCGCTGCGCAACGTGATCGTCGGGCTCGGGTCGCGCCTGGACGGCGTGCCGCGCCAGACCGGCTTCGACATCACCGCCGCGTCGGAGGTGATGGCGATCTTCGCGCTCGCCCGGTCGGTGCCGGAGATGCGTGAGCGCCTCGGCCGGATCGTCGTGGCCTACACCCGCGACGGGAAGCCGGTGACGGCCGAGGACCTCGGGGGCGCCGGGTCGATGGCCGTGATCATGCGCGACGCGATGGCTCCGAACCTCCTGCAGACGCTGGAGAACACGCCCGTGCTCGTGCACGCCGGCCCGTTCGGCAACATCGCGCACGGCAACTCGTCCGTCGTCGCCGACCTGATCGGCATCCGCGCAGGCGACTTCCTCATCACCGAGGCCGGGTTCGGCGCCGACATGGGGGCCGAGCGGTTCTTCAACATCAAGTGCCGGGCCTCTGGCCTCACGCCGGACGCGGCCGTCGTCGTCACGACCGTGCGGGCGCTGAAAGCGCACTCGGGGAAGCACCGGGTCGTGGCGGGCCGCGCGCTGCCGGAGGCGCTGCTCGCGGAGAACCCCGATGAGGTGCACGTCGGCGGGGCCAACCTGCGCAAGCAGATCGAGAACATCCGGCTGCACGGCGTGCCGGCCGTCGTCGCGATCAACGCCTTCCCCGGTGACCACCCCAGCGAGCACGCGGCGATCGCCGAGATCGCGGCGTCGATGGGCGCGCGCTCGGCGGTGTGCACGCACTTCGCGGACGGCGGCCGGGGCGCGACCGAGCTGGCGCAGGCCGTGGCTGAGGCGGCGGACGAGCCGTCGGAGTTCCGGTTCCTCTACCCGAGCTCGGCCACCCTGCGGGAGAAGATCGAGGTCGTCGCACGGCAGGTCTACGGCGCCGACGGCGTCGACTACGACCCGCCCGCGGCGCGCCAGATCGACTCCTACGAGCGCAACGGGTTCGGCAACCTCCCCGTCTGCATCGCGAAGACGCACCTGTCGATCTCGTCGGACGCCTCGCTCACGGGCGCGCCGACCGGCTGGCGGCTCCCGGTACGGGAGGTGCGTGCGTCGGTCGGGGCCGGGTTCATCTACCCGATCTGCGGCGACATGCGCACCATGCCCGGGCTGGGCGCGCACCCCGCCGCCCACAAGATCGACCTGGACGCGGACGGGGAGATCGTCAACCTCTCCTGACACGCGCGGCGGGCGGCGCACCAACCCGGGAGATGGGTACGAACCGGACATGTCGCCCGCCGTCGTCGTCTTCGCGGCTGGTCCGGCTCCTCGCGTCGCTGCTCCTCGTACTCGCGATCGTCCTGTCCATCACGATCCTGCTGCTGCCCGTCGGCCTCGTGCTGGGGTTCGCGGCGATCCGCCTCTACGCGGTCGGTCTGCGCCTCCTCCTCCCGCGCGGGCGCGACATCGAGAACGGCGTCCGCAAGCAGACACGCAGGTGGAAGAGCGCGCGGGGGTGTGCACGACGTCGGCCCCTGGCGCCGCGTGCGCGGCGATCAGCATCGAGGCCGGCGCAGCCGGTTCATTGCGCCGCCCCCGCGGTCTCCACCTCGGTGTCGGCGTCATCGGCCCTGCGGGCGCCGCGGGCGTCGATGACGTCCTCGTAGACGGCCTGGGTGGCAACCGCGACGCGCTCCCATCCGTAGCGGGCGAGCACCCGGTCCCGGCCCGCGATGCCGAACGCCGCGGCGCGGGTTGGTGATCCGAGCAGGTCGCGCAGCGCCGCGGCGAGCGCGTCGGGACGGCGCGGCGGCACCAGCAGGCCGGTGACCTCGTCGACCACGGTGTCCTGGATCCCCCCGACCGCGCTCGCCACGACCGGGCGGCCGCAGGACATCGCCTGCAACGGCACGATCCCGAACGGCTCGTACCACGGCACGCAGACCACGGCGTCGGCCGAGCGCAGCAGCGCGGGCACGTCGGGGCGGGCCACCGGACCGATCAGGTGCACCCGGTCCTCCACGCCGGCGCGGGACGCGCACTCGCGCAGGCGCGCGGCGTCCGGGTCGCCGTCGCCTGCCCCGCCCGCGACCACCAGCTCGGCGGACGGGAGGCGGCGCAGTGCCTCGATGACCTCGTCGACGCCCTTTCGCCGCACGAGCCGGCCGATCGACACCAGCCGCGGCCGGCCTCCCCGCTCCGCGACGGGGCCCTGCGGAGTGAACGCCGAGGTGTCGACGCCGCACGGCACCACGGTCATGCGGCGGCGCGGCGCACCCATCCTGGCCAGCTCGAACACCTCGTCGGTGCAGGTGGCGAGCACACGGTCGGCCTGCCGGGCCACGGCCAGCTCAGCGCGCACGCGCCCCTCCGGGCTCGTGTCGTGACTGCCTTGGTGGCGCCGCTTGACGGCGCCGAGGGTGTGGAACGTCTGCACGACCGGCATGCGTCCAGCGGCCGCCGCGAGCGCCACCATTCCGGACATCCAGAAGTGCGCGTGGACGACGTCCGGCCGATCCTGCGCCCACGCCGTCTCGAGCTCCCGGGTGAAGGCGGGCAGGTGCGGCACCAGATGGTCCTTGGGGAGCACTTCGGCAGGGCCGGCCGTCACGTGTCGCACCACCACACCGGGACGCAGCGGCACACCGTCCGGGAGGTTCGCGGCGTAGCGGCGGGTCCAGACCGTCACCTCGTGCCCGGCGTCGGCCAACGCCGAGCTCAGCTCCAGCACGTGCACGTTCTGGCCGCCCGCGTCGGCGCCACCGAGGGCGGCGAGCGGGCTGGCGTGTTCGGAGACCATCGCGATGCGCATCGTCATCCGCTCCTTTCACTAGTGGCGGCCGCAAAGGGGCCGGGTTGCTCGGTGGTGTTCGGTCGCCTCCGCCAGGACGTTCCAGTCGCGGAGGAACCGGTCGAGGCCGTAGTGACGCACGGCGTGCGCGGACCTACGCCCGCCGCCACGCCATCTCGGCGTGCATCCGGGGCTGCGGCAGGTTGCCGACGACGGGACGCACACCGGGCCCGGTGTCCAGCGCGTCGGTGCCCACGTCGGTGTCCGCGAGTGCGGTGACCGGCACCTCGACGGCGGATTCGGGCCGGTCCCATGCCGCCGACCCACCGCCCCACCGGCCGCACTCGGGGAGAACCGGCAGCAGGTAGCGATGGGCACCCCGGACGAACGCCGTGGTCCACGAGTCGTCGACGTGCCAGACGAGGGTTTTCACCCCCTGGGTGTCTCCTGAGCGCCGACGACCAAAACGCGGATCACCCCAACTGCTACCAGCAGTTACGAACCTTACGCACCGTCACCGCCGCTCGAGGAGGCGCGCTGACCAGGGCTAACCGCGCAGGGTCTCCCCGCTTCGCATTGTGTGATCAGGGCTGACGAGGTGCCCGATGGCGCCGCGCGCGAAACGCCGGGACGGGTGGGCTTCAGAGGGCGCACGCCCGGTCCTCGCCCTACACTCGCGCTGGTGACCGCCGCGCGGGAGCTCCCCTTCCTCCGCACAGGCGGGGCGACAGGGCGCATCATCGGAGCACTGAACTGGTCGGCGACCTCCGCCGGCGCAGTCGGCTCCTGGCCTGCGGCGCTGCGCACCGCCACCGGGATCATGCTGGAGTCCCGCGGTCCGGCGCTGCTCTGGTGGGGCCCCGACCTCGTGGTGCTCTACAACGACGCAGCGATGGCGCTCCTCGGCGAGGAGCAGCCGGCCCGGCTCGGCCTGCCGGGCGCCGAGGCGTTCCCCGACCTGTGGCCCACGCTCGGGCCGCTCCTGCGCCGGGTGCTCGACGACGGCGTGTCCGCCCACCTGCCCGGGGAGCGTCTCGGAGAGGTCTTCTGGGCGGGCTCGTGCGCGCCGGTCCGCGGCGAGGACGGCAAGGTGCTCGGCGTCTTCACCACCGCGGAGGACACCACGGCGCGGGTGGTGGCTGAGCGCAGGCTCGCGACGCTGCGGCGGCTCGGGGAGGTCGCGGCCGCCCGGATCGGTCGCGCGGACGCGGCGGCCGTCGCGGCCGTCGACGCTCTGACCCACAACCCGGATGACCTGCCGTTCGCGGCGCTCTACACACACGACGGCCGGATCGCGGCATCCTACGGGCTGGCGCCGGGTGCGCCGGCCCTCGACGCCGACGGCGACCTGGGGCGAGCGGCGCGGCGCGTGGTGCAAAGCGGAGAGCCGGAGCTGGTCGCCGCGCAGGGGCCCGCGATGGTGCTCCCCGTTGCCGACCGGGGCGCGCTGGTGCTCGGCCTGCCCCTGCACCGGCCGGTGGACGAGGAGTACCGCGCATTTCTGCGCCTGGTGGCGGACGAGCTCACCACCGCGATGTGCGGGGACCGCCCCCGCGGATCCGCCGACGGCGGCAGGTTCGAGGAGAGCGAGCGCTACCGCACGCTCGTCGCCCAGGCGCCGGTCGGGATCTGGGTCACCGACCCCTGCGGCGCCACGACCTTCGTCAACGACCAGGTGGCGCAGCTGTGGGGGCGCACCGCAGACGAGCTGGCCGGCACCGCGTGGGTCGACCAGGTACATGCGGGCGACCGCGCAGCGACTGTGGCGGCATGGTCGGCGGCGGTGCGCGCCGGCGTCGCATGGGAGCAGGGCTACCGGGTGGTGGCCCGCGACGGGTCGGTGCGGCACGTGCGGTCCTCGGCCCGGCCACTGCGTGGCCCTGACGGCGAGGTCACCGGCTTCCTCGGCACCACGGTGGACGTCACCGACGAGCGCCGCGCCGAGGAGACGCGCCGGGACGTCGCCGCGGAGCACGCCGCCCGCAAGGTCTCCGACGCGGCGGCGGCGCGGCTGCGCGCGATGGTGCAGGGTCTCGCCGCGATCGTGTGGGAGGCAGAGTGGGACTCGGGCGTCCGCTCGCTGCGGTTCACGTTCGTGTCCGACCGCGCCGAGGAGTTGCTCGGGCACCCCGCCCGCCGGTGGCGCGACGACCCGGGCTTCTGGCCTGCGATCATCCACCCGGACGACCGCGAGGAGACGCTCGCGTACACCAGCGACCGCACGGCCGCCGGGCTCGACCACGACATCACCTACCGCGCCGTGGCGATCGACGGGCGGGTGGTGTGGCTGCATCAGGTAGTGCACGTCGTGACCCGGCCCGACGGGCAGCCCGTGGTCGCGCAGGGCCTCACGGTCGACGTCACCGAGCAGAAGCGCGCGGAGCGCCACGCGGAGCTGCTCGCCGAGACCGGGCGCCTGGTCGGCGACGAGGGCACGGCCGAGGAGCGGCTCGCCGCGCTCGCGGATCTCGTCATGCACGACCTCGGCGACGCCGCCGTCGTCTCGTTGATCGGGCCGGACGGGCTGGCGCGCCGGGTCACTGTCGCCCACGACGACGAGACGGTGCGCGCCGCGCTGCTCGCGCTCGCCCCTACCCGGCTGCCGCCGGAGCTGGTGTCCGCGTTCGCACCCGGGCTGCCCGTGCTGGTGTCGGTCACCGAGGAGCTGAACCGGGCCGCCGCAAGGGACGAGCCGGACGCCGCCGCGCGCGCCCAGCTGGGGGCGAGCAACACCCTCGTCGTGCCCCTCGTCATCGGCGGCCGGGTGGTCGGGCTACTCGGCTTCGTCAACTTCGACGGGGCGCGGTACTACCAGCCGAGCGAGCTGGACCTGGCCGCCGAGCTGGGCAGGCGCGCGTCGCTGATGCTCGCCGCCGACCGCCAGCGGGCGCGGGAGCGGCACCTGCACCAAGTCAGCGCGGACCTCGCCTCTGCGGCGGGGGTGGCGGAGGCCGCGCGGCTGCTCGTGGCCCGGCTCGGGGAAGTGTTCGACGCCGGGGCGATGAGCGTGTACCTGGTGGAGCCCGAACGCGGCATCCGGCTCGTGCACGCCGTGGGCTACTCGCAGGCCGCCCTCGAGGAGTTCGCCGTGGTCCGGTTCGACGACCGGATCCCGATCGCCGAGGTGGTGCGCACCGGCGAGCCGGAGTGGATCGGCAACCGGGAGGACTGGCGGCAGCGATGGCCCGGCGTTCTGGACCACGGCATCGCGGCCGGTCGGCACGCCGCGGCCGCGCTGCCGCTCACGGCGGCCGGGCGGGTGGTCGGCGCGCTCGGCATCAGCTTCACCACGGACCGGGAGTTCCCCCCGGACGAGCGCGACTTCGTCCTCGCGCTGGTGGCCCAGGCGGCGCCCGCCTTCGAGCGCGCAGCCGCCGCGGACGAGCGGCGGCTGATCGCGGAGACGCTCCAGACAAGCCTCCTCCCGCCGACGCTGCCGGGGCTGGACCGGCTGGCGCTCGCCTCGCGCTACCTCGCCGGGGCCCGGGGCACCCAGGCGGGCGGCGACTGGTACGACGTCCTCCCGCTGGACGGGGGCCGGGTCGCGATCGCCGTCGGGGACGTCGTCGGCCAGGGCGCGAAGGCGGCAGCGATCATGGGTCAGCTCCGGAGCGTGCTCTCGGGCTACCTGCTGGAGGGCCACGACCCGGTGCAGGCCGTGGAACGGCTCGACCGCTTCGCCTGCCGCGTGCCCGGCGCGGCCGGGAGCACGGTTGCGTGCCTCCTGCTCGACCCGGAGACCGGGGAGCTCACCTGGGCGCGGGCCGGACACCCGCCGCCCCTGGTCACCGGCCCTGCCGGCACGCGCCTGCTGGAAGGGGCGACCGGCACGGTGCTCGCCGTCCGCGGCCGGCCGCCGTTCACGTCGGGGTCGGCGCGGATCGAGCCGGGCGAGAGCATCGTGCTGTACACCGACGGGCTCGTGGAGCGGCGCGGGGAACTCATCGACGACGGGATCGAGCGGCTCGCCGCCGCCGCCGCCCGCCACCAGGCTCTTGCCCCGCCGGCGCTCACCGACGCGCTGGTGAGCGAGGCGCTGGCTACCGAGGCGCACCCCGCCCCCATCGGGGAGGCCGACGGGCCGTCGCTGCCCGACCCCGCCGACGACGTCGCGATCATCGTGGCCCGGCTCGTGCCCGCGCCGCTGCGGCTGGTGCTCCCCGCCGAGGCGCCGAGGTTGCGCGAGCTGCGGGCCGCGCTGCTGTTGTGGACGTCCGCGGCAGGGCTCAACGAGGACGACACCTACGACCTGCAGCTCGCCCTGGGCGAGGCAGCGGCCAACGCCGTCGAGCACGCCTACCGCGGCGGCGAGCCGGGCGTGATGGCCGTGGAGCTGTCCCGCGACCCCGACGGGACCGTGCGCGCACGGGTGCGCGACGAGGGGAGCTGGCGCCCCCCGCCGGACGACCGCGGCTACCGCGGGCGGGGGCTCGAGCTGATCCGCGACGTGAGCAGCCGGATGGAGCTCGACCGGGGCCCGACGGGCACCGAGGTCCGATTCACCCTCACACCGTCGCCGGCGTCCGCGCGCAGCCGTCCCCCCGTCGCCGTCCCACCGGCCGCGAACACCGCGCTGCGGCTGCTCCACGGGCCGGGAGGGCGGCGGATCGAGATCATCGGCGACCTCGACCTCGCAGGGGCGCAGGCCATCCGGGACGAGCTGACCGTGGCCGTGCGCGGCGGCCCGGACGTCACCGTCGACCTGCGCGCCACCACGTACCTGGCGAGCGCGGGGATCGCGCTGCTGGTCGAGGCCGACCGCGCCGCACGCGCGGACGGTGGGCGGCTGCGGCTCGAGGTGTCGCCGCACGACGTGGTCCGCAGGGCGCTCGCCCTCAGCGGCGTCGACGGCGCGCTCGAGGTGGACGACGGCCCGGGGGACGGCACAGCCGGCCGGGCCGGCCGCGACCGAACGGGCTAGCTGTTCAGGGCGCCCCTAGCAGGTCACCTTCGGCGGAGACACCATTTCCGACGGCGGCGAGCGCGTCCTCGAGCCGCTCGTGGTGGCGCAGCACCGGCCCGAACCCGCTGATCTCCAGGACCCGAAGCATGCCCGCCCGCCCGCCTGCCGTGCCGAACCCGACACCGCGGCGGTCCGCGTGCTCGCGGGCCGCCAGGAGGGCGACCAGCCCGGTGGAGCCGCAGAACGTCAGGCCGGACAGGTCGACCACCACACTGCGCGGGCCGCTCTCCACGGCCTCGTGGGTGACGCAGCGCAGCAGGCCGGCGGTGGAGACGTCGACCTCCCCGACCGGGGCGACCACCAGCACGCCCGCGCGCGCCTCGGCGACGGTCACCTGCAGCAGGTCGACGGGAGCCGTGCCCCGGCGCTGCGCCGGGATCCCGCACCGGCCATTCATGACCCGAACCCGTCTGCCATTTCTGCCCCATCGTCGCCCGTCAGGAGCTCGCGCTCGTCACCATCCTCCGCACGCGGGCGGGCCGCAAGGCAACGAGGACCCCCCAAATAGGGGGGTGATCACGTAGCCGCACAGACGCGCTAGTCGTCGTATCGGGTCCGTATCCGGCCGTCGGCCGTCTCCGCGAGCACACCGGACGCCAGCCCGTGGCGGACGTCGGCGTCGACGCGCTCGCCCGACTCACCGACCCGGTCGCGCAGCTCGCCGGTGGTGAGCGGCCCGGCGCGGAGCGCCACCAGGATCAAGCCGAGCCTGCGGTCGCAAGCGGGGTCGTCGACCTCGCGGTGCGGGGAGTACCGGGTGCGACCCGGCGCCGGGGCGGGCGGGTCCTCGTCCCTCGCGCCGCCCGAGCGGCGGGGCGCGGCCCGCACCGGCTCGGCGGCCACGGGGGGCTCGTCCGGCCCGGCGTCGTTCTGGCCGCCGTCGTCATCCTGCGCCGACAGCGGTGTCGCCACGTCCTCGAGCGACCGCTGCGCCGCCTCGACGCCGAGCGCCAGCTCCGCGAGCCCGGCGACGATCATCATGGCCGCGCCGAGGTAGTAACCCAGTGCCACGTTCCAGGGCTGCCCCGTCTCGACGAGCGCGCCGAAGAGCACCGGCCCGATGATCCCGCCGAGGCCGGTGCCCACCGCGTAGAACAGCGCGATGCACATCGCGCGGATCTCCATCGGGAAGATCTCCGACACGGTGAGGTACGCCGCACTCGCGCCGGACGAGGCGAAGAAGAAGATCAGGGCCCACGCGGCCGCCAGCGTCCAGGCCGTCAGCGCGCCGGCCGAGAACAGCCAGGCGGTGGCCACGAGCAGCAGGCCGGAGCCGAGGTAGCTGACGCTGATCATCGTGCGGCGGCCGACCGTGTCGAAGAGCCGGCCCAGCAGCAGCGGCCCCGCGAGGCTGCCGAGCGCGAGCGGGATCAGGTAGAGCCCGACCAGCGCGCTCGGTACCCCGAAGAACGTGGCCAGCACCAGCGCGAAGGTGAAGTAGACGGCGTTGTAGAGGAACGCCTGCCCGACGAACAGCGCGAGCCCGAGCAGCGTCCGTCGCGGATAGGTGTGCAGCACGGTGCGGGCGATCTCGCCGAAGCCGGTGCTGCGCCGCGGCCGTACCCGCAGCGTCTCGTGCACGTCGTCGAGTGGGCGGCCGGTCTCGCGTTCGATGTCCCGCTCGATCCCGGCGACCAGCTCCTCCGCCTCGTCGTTGCGCCCGTGCGTGTAGAGCCAGCGCGGGCTCTCCGGCAGGTGCCGCCGCACCACGAGGATGCCGAGACCCAGCACCGCACCGAGGCCGAACGCGACCCGCCAGCCGACGTCGGGCGGGAAGATCGCCGGGTCGAGCAGCAGCAGCGTGAGCGCGGCGCCGACGGCGGCACCGCCCCAGTACGAGCCGTTCACGGCCAGCGACACGGTGGCGCGTACCCGGGCCGGCACCAGCTCGTCGATCGCCGAGTTGATCGCCGCGTACTCGCCGCCGATGCCCGCCCCCGTCAGGAAGCGCATCACCAGGAAGAACCACGGATCGAACGCGAAGGCCGACGCGGTCGTGGCCACGATGTAGAGCGAGAGTGTCACCAGGAACAGCTTCTTGCGGCCGAACCGGTCGGTCAGGTGGCCGAACGCGAGTGAGCCGGCCACGGCGCCGGCCACGTACATGGACGCGGCGAGCCCGACCTGGGTCTCGGAGAGCGCGAGTCCGCTGTCGGGCTCGGTCAGCCGCTCGGCAAGCGCGCCGACGATCGTGACCTCGAGCCCGTCCAGGATCCAGACGGTCCCGAGTCCGAGCACCACCATCCAGTGCCAGCGCGACCACGGCAACCGATCCATCCGGCCGGGGACGTCAGTCTCCACCATGTTCCGCGCGTCCCACGGGTCACCGCGCTCCGCCGTGGTCATGCGCGGGTGTTGCCGGGCGCCCCGGGGGCAAAACCTCCGACCGCGACCGCCGGGATAGTCGTTCTGCAACGCGAAGACGGTCTGGGTCGCGGACGGCAGCGCGGGCTCGGAGTCCCGTCGAGTAGGGGGCCGCGTGCATGGGTGAGCAACCCCACCGTTCATTCCCGGCGCCCCGGCGGCCGGAATAATCAAGGATCGGAGCGATGAGATCGCAGCTGTGGGTGCGCTGGGGGCTGCTCGCCGGGCTCACCGCGGCGGGCACCGTGGCGATGGCGGCACTCGGCGTCCCCTCTCCTGCGCTGTTCGCGGGCCTGCTCGTGGCGACGGCGCTCGCGCTCGCCGGGTTGGCGCCCGCCCGGATCCCGCGGAGCGCGACGGCCGCGGCGCAGGCGGTCATCGGCGTCGTGATCGGCGTGCTGGCCCAGCCGGGCACCCTGGCCGGGCTGGCGGCCGACTGGCTCCCGGTGCTGCTCGTCATCTCCGGGACCCTCGCGATCAGCATGGCCGGCGGGCTGCTGATGGGCCTGTGGCCCGGCATCACCCCGCTGACCGGGATGCTCGCACTCACCGCGGGCGGGGCGTCCGGGCTGGTGGCGGTGAGCCGCGAGCTCGGCGGTGACGACCGGGTGGTCGCCGTGGTGCAGTACCTCCGCGTTGGGATCGTGACGGCCACGATGCCGGTGGTCGCCGCGGTCGTGTTCGGGGCGTCGGTCACCTCCGCGGTCAATGAGACCTCCGCGGGCGCGCCCTGGTTCGTCGACCTCGGTTTTCTCCTGTTCTGCGCGGTGGCAGGCACCGCGATCGCCCGGCTCCTGCGGGTTCCCAGTGCGGCATTGCTCGGACCGATGACACTGGCGATCGTGCTCAACCTCGCCGGCTGGTCGTTCGGCGCCACCCCGCCGACGCTCATCGTCGAGGTGGCGTACGCCGTGATCGGCTGGCAGGCCGGAGCGCGCTTCACCCGGGAGAGCCTCCGCACGGTGCTCGGACTGCTGCCGCTCGCGACGGCGCTGATCCTCGCCGTGATCGCCGCGTGCGCCGGGCTGGGCATGCTCCTGTCCACCCTCACCGGCGCGACCGCGCTGGAGGGCTACCTCGCCACCACCCCGGGCGGCGTCTATGCGGTGCTCGCGACGGCCATCTCCGCGGGCGTCGACGTGACCTTCGTCGTGGCCGTGCAGGTGCTGCGGGTGATCGTCATGCTCCTGGTCGCCCCGGTCCTGGCCCGGCTCGTGCGCCATCGCGGTGGCGGCGAGGCTGCCGCCGCCCAGCCGCCGTAGAGCCGGCACCCGGACGCTCGCTCCGTTGCTCCAACAGCACCCTCCAGCGCTGGGCCGAACGGCGGTGCGGTTCAATCTGCCGCCACGTTGCAGACGGGCGACTGCAGACAGTCGACAGAGTTTTCCGTTGTGCGGAAGATCACTTGTTGCCCCGGCGGCACGTCGGCGATCATGCGAGACCGATTTCGGCGAGGGAGGCGACGTGGCACGGATGTGGCTCGGCGCGAGACCGGCGGCCCCACCGGAGCAGGACGCCGGCGCGGCCGGACCGCCGCCCGCACAAGGCCGGCAGCGGGAGGAGTCCGAACAACGCGACCAGGAGACGGAACGCGGGCCGTTCTGGCGGCAGCTGTTCCTCCGGAGGCCCTGACCACCCGTCGAGAACGCGTCGTGGTGATCAACGTGGCCGTGGACGAGCCACGAATTCGATCTCGGCGGCCGGCTGTCGGGGTGCGGCGCTACCGTGCGTCGGCATGACCACGACCACCGGGATCGCCAGGTTCAGCGTCGTCGCCCTCGACTGCCGCGAACCGCTCGCCCTTGCGCAGTTCTACAGCGCGCTCACGGGCGCGCCAATCGAGCGCACCGACGACGACTGGGTGCAGCTCGCGGCCACGGGCGGGCCAGCGCTCGCCTTCCAGCTCGCGCCGGGGCACGTGCCACCGCTGTGGCCGAGCGACGAGATGCCGCAGCAGATCCACCTCGACTTCGACGTCCCCGACCTCGACGCGGCAGAGGAGCGGGTGATCGCGATCGGCGCCCGCAAGCACGACGTCCAGCCGGGTCAGAGCTTCCGCGTCTACCTCGACCCGGCCGGCCACCCGTTCTGCCTCTGCCGCGGGTAGGGCCTGGATAACCCGATCGGAGGTGTCATTGCCGTCCGAGCCGGGTAGTCCGCAGGGGACAGACCGACGATCGGAGGCTTACGTGGGAACCGACGACAAGATCGACAACAAGGTCGAGGAGCTCGGCGGCAAGGCCAAGGAGAAGGTGGGCGAGGCCACCGGCGACGAGGAACTCGAGACGCAGGGCAAGCTCGACCAGAGCAAGAGCAACCTCAAGCAGGCGGGTGAGAAGGTCAAGGACGCGTTCCGGCGCGACTGAGACACCGTCCGCCACGGGCCCCGGCCGTCCCCCGACCGGCCGGGGCCCTTCTTTTCCTGAGGCGCCCCTTCAATGCGTTGCGTCAGGTGGGGCGTCAGGCGAGGGTCTCCGCCAGAGGCTCACCCTGCGTCCCGACCGCGCGCGCCGGGCCGCGATCGGCGGACCGCATCCCCACCGGCACGGGCACCGGGAATCGCGAGCTCCGGTCGAGCACCTCGTCGTAGAGGGCAAGGTACTCCTCGGCCATCCGCCCCGGCGTGAAACGCTCCGCCGCCACCCGGCGGCACTCCCCCGGATCGATCGCGCCGACGCCCTCGATCGCCGCGGCCAGGCCCGGCTCGTCCCGGTGGTCGACCAGCAGGCCGGTCTGCCCGTGCTCGATCAGCTCGGGCAGGCAGCCCTTCGCGAACGCGACCACCGGCGTACCCAGCGCCAGCGCCTCCACCACCGCGGTGCCACCCGGCTCGTCCCAGTCCAATGGGAAGACGGCGGCGGCCGCGGAACCGACCAGGGTGTCCAGCACGGCGCCCTGCAGCGTGCCCGCCCACCGGACGCGCTCGCCGTCGATGAGGGGCTCGACCTCCTCGCGCCAGTACCGGACGTCCGGGTTGGTGTCGTCCGCGCTCGCCAGCGACTCCGCGGTGTGATGTGGCCCGACAGGGCCGGCGAACACGAGGTCCCGGCCGGAGGCGCGGGCCGCGCGGGCCGCCATGTGCTGTCCCTTGCACGGAGTGATCCGCCCGACCTGCACGAGGTGGCGGCCCTTGGGCGGCGCCGGCCTGCGGTCCGCGCCGACGGAGAGGGGGGTGGCCAGGTGCACGGTGCCCAGGCTTACCGCACGGAGGGCGGGCGGCGCCGTGCGCAGCTGGGCGGCCGACACGCCGTTCACCCACAGCGTCCCGCCGCCGTCGAACCCGCCGTACAGCTCCGGGTGCTTGGCGAGATCCCAGTGCAGCGTGTGGAGCACCGGCGGGCCGCCCCGCCCGAGCGCGCTGAGCACGGTGAGCCCGAACGCCTCCTGGTGGTCGTGCACGAGCGCGATGTCGTCGCGGCGGCGCAACTCGGTCACCACGCGGTGCAGGTGGGCCGCCGCCACCCCCATGACGCGGTTGTACGGCCGCTGCAGCTGCGCGAACTGGCCGTCGGGGAACACCGAGATGTGCTCGTCGGCCGGAAGGGCCGAGGTCCCGACCGTCGCCAGCACCACCCGCACGCCGCGGCGGCGCAACTCTGGAACCAGCGTGGCAACGACGTTCTCAATGCCGCCGTACCCAGGTGGCGGTACCGCGAGCCACGGGCCCACGTTCATCAGGACTGTGGTGGTCGCAGTTCTCCCCATGTCTTGCCCGGGTGCCCGTTTCTTTTGCGTTGAACCCAGGTACAACACACGCATGAGTCCGGTGCCGCGCAGCAGAGATCGTTGCCGCATCGGCTTCGTCGGCACGGGCTCGGTGGCCAACCGGCATGCGCGTGTGCTCGGCGGGTTCCCGGACGTGAAGCTCGTCGCGGCCACCGACATCGACCCGGACCGCACCGCAGCCTTCGCCGACGCACACGGCAGCCGCGCCGTGCCCGACCTCGACGCTCTGCTCGCGGAGGGGCTCGACGCGGTGTACGTGTGCGTACCTCCGTTCGGCCACGGCGAACCGGAGGTGCGGATCGCCGATGCGGGCGTGGCCCTGTTCGTGGAGAAGCCGCTGGCCGTCGACCAGGCCACGGCGGAGTGGGTGGGCAGACGCATCGGCACCTCAGGGGTGCTGACGAGGGTCGGTCACCACTGGCGATGCTCGGAGGCCGTCCGCAGAGCGCGGCAGGTGCTCGCCGGGAAGCGTGTCCGGTTGGCCGCCGGTACGTGGCTCGACAGTACGCCGCCGATGCCCTGGTGGCCGGACCGAACGCGCTCGGGCGGGCCGCTCGTCGAGCAGGCCGTGCACGTCCTGGACCTGGCCCGCGTACTCGTGGGCGAGGTCGCGGAGGTGCACGCCGCGGCCGCGGGGGCGATCGTCGGCGGCGCCGAGGCTGCGACGGCCGCGCTGATGTGCTTCGCGGACGGGGCCGTTGGCACGTTCGGCACCACCTGCGTCCTCGACGGCAGGCACCGCACGGGGCTGGAGATCGTCGCCGACGGGATGGTCGTCGGGGTCGGTGAGGACTGGCTCGACATCCGCGACGCCGAGGGCTCGCACCGCGTGGAGTACGACCCGATGACCGCGCGCATCGCCGTCGACCGGGCGTTCGTCGACACGCTGCAGGGCAAGCCCGTCGCCCCCGAGCGGGACGCGCCCGACCACGCGGAGGCACTGCGCAGCCACCGCCTTGCCTGCGCGCTGGCCCGGTCGGTCACCTCGGGCCACTCCGAACGGGTCCGCTGACCCAGCTCGCGAGGGGGAGCCGCCATGCCGGACCGTGCGATCGTCATCGAGTCGCCAGGGGTGGCCCTCGTGCGCGAGGTGCCGGAGGCGGGCGGCGGGCTCCTGCTCGGCACCGTCTGCACCGGTGTCTCCGCCGGCACCGAGCTGAGCTTCCTCAACGGCACGAACCCCGCCCTGCACGCCGCGATGGACGGCGAGCTCGGCCTGTTCCGTGACGACCTCCCCGCCGCCGGCTACCCCGTCACGCGCCTCGGCTACATGGAGGTGGCGCGGGTGCTCGCCGACGACGCCGGAACCGGCCTCGCCCACGGCACGCTCGTCGCCGCGACCTACGGCCACCGCACCCACTACCACCTCGACCCGCTCGCCGAGCGGTTCGTCGTGCTGCCCGACGACTTCGACCCGCTGCTCGGCGTCTACGTCGCGCACATGGGCCCGATCAGCGCCAACGGGCTCCTGCACGCCGCCGCCGACCTGTGCGGCGCCGACGTGCGGTCGCTCGGTGACGGGGTGTGCGGACGCCGGGTGGCGGTGGTCGGGGGTGGGGTGGTCGGGCTGCTCACGGCCCTGTTCGCCCGAAGGCACGGGGCGGCGGAGGTGGTGGTGCTCGACCCCACGCCGCAGCGCAGGGCGGCCGCCGAGGGCCTCGGGCTCGCCGCGCTCGACCCGGACGCCCACGACCCCGCCGTGCTGCTCAAGACCCGTTGGCGGCACGGCCCCGCGGACCGCGGCGCCGACGTGGTGTTCCAATGCCGCGGCCGCAGCGCCGCGCTGGCTCTGGCGCTGCGCCTGCTGCGCCCGCAGGGCACCGTGATCGACCTGGCCTTCTACACCGACGACGGCTCCGCCCTGCGGCTCGGCGCCGAGTTCCACCACAACGGGCTCGGCGTCCGCTGCGCTCAGATCGGGCGGGTGCCACGCGGCACGAACCACGCCTGGGACCGCGAGCGGCTCTCGGCCGAGACCGTCGACCTCCTGCTCGCCGACGGCGACGCCGTGCGGAAGCACGTGGTGACGGACGTGCTCCCGTTCGACGAGGGACCCGCGCTGCTGACCGACCTCGCGGCCCGCCGCCGGCACGTGATCCAGGCGGTGCTGACGGTGGACCAGACGAGCTAAGGGCGCGGAAACGCCACTAGCGCACGCGGGCGCCGCGGACCGCGCTCAGCCGGCTCCGGGCCCGCTCCGCCGCCGCCGCGTCGCCCGAGTCGAGCAGCTCCAGAGCGTCGTCGACCGCCGACCGCAGCAGCCCGCACTCCTTGGCGCGGTCGGCGAGCTGCGTGTGCATGGTCCACAGATCGACGAACACCGACACCTTCGAGCGCAACACCCACGGGTCGAACGGCTTGGTGATGTAGTCCACCGCGCCCGCCTGGTAGCCGCGGAAGGCCAGGTGCGGGTCGTAGTCCACGGCGGTGAGGAACAGGATCGGGATGTGCCGGGTGCGCTCGCGCTGCTTGACGTGCCCCGCGGTCTCGAAGCCGTCCATGCCGGGCATGTGCGCGTCGAGCAGGATCACCGCGTAGTCCTCGACGAGCAGCCGTTTCAGCGCGTCCTCGCCGCTTGTGACGGGCACCATCTCGATCGGGAGGCCCTCCAGGATCGCCTGGAGGGCGAGCAGGTTCTCCCGGCGGTCGTCCACCGCCAGCACCCGGGCCACCTGACGGCTCACCGTTCCCCCCGCCCCGTCCAGACGCCTGCCAGCCCGGTCATACCCCGCCCCCCGGTCATGCCCCGCCCCCGGTCGGTCATGCCCCGCCCCCGGCGATGCTCCTGCGCTGCGAGCGCCGGGGGCCGACCCAGGACGCCATGAGGGCGAGCAGCTCGTCGAGGTCCACCGGCTTCGTCACGTACTCCGTGGCTCCGGCCGCGAGGCTCGACTCCCGGTCGCCGGGCATCGCCTTCGCGGTAAGGAACACCACCGGCAGCTCCCGGCCCTGCGGGAGCTGGCGGATGCGCCGGGTCGTCTCGTTTCCGTCGATGTCGGGCATCATCGCGTCCATCAGGACGACGTCCACCTCCGGGTGCTCGTTGAGGAGGCGGATGCCCTCCGTGCCGTTGTCGGCGTACAGCACGGTGAGCCCGTGCAGCTCCAGCGCGCTGGTCAGCGCGAACACGTTGCGGACGTCGTCGTCCACGATCAGCACCGTCACGCCGGCCAGCTCCGGCGCCGAGCGCACCCCCGCCGGGCCGCCCGGGCCCGTGCGCAGGATGGGGCCGGCGCCCGGCCGTTCGGACGGGGGCGGCGAGGTGATGGGCGCGACGGAGGTGCGCCGCGGCATCATCCTCGCGGCCGCCGCCGTGACCGGGGGCAGCACGTCGGGCAGCAGCAGGGTGAAGACCGAGCCCTTGCCGACCTCCGAGGAGACCTCGATCTTGCCGCCGAGCATCCGGGCCAGCTCCTTCGAGATCGACAGCCCCAGCCCGGTGCCGCCGTACTTGCGGCTGGTTGTGCCGTCGGCCTGCTGGAACGCGCCGAAGATCATCTCGAGCTTGTCGTCGGGAATGCCGATGCCGGTGTCGCGGACGACGAACCCGATAACCGCTCTGGCCGAGTCGAGCACCGGCACGCCGTGCAGTGTGCCCGGCTGCACCAGGCCGACGTGCAGCGTGACGTGCCCCGAGTCGGTGAACTTGACGGCGTTGGCGATCAGGTTGCGCAGGATCTGCTGCAGCCGCTGCGCGTCGGTGGTGATCGTCTCGGGCAGGCCGGGATCGGCCTCCACACGCAGCTCGAGACTTTTCTCCTCGGCCTGCGGCCCGAAGGCCTGCTCGACGTAGGCCCGTACCTGCGCGAGGTCGACCGGCGCCGCGTCGACGTCCACGCGCCCGGCCTCGATCTTGGACAGGTCGAGGATGTCGTCGATCAGCCGCAGCAGGTCGGAACCCGCGCTGTGGATGGTGCTGGCGAACTCGATCTGCTTGTCGGTGAGGTTCTTGTTGGGGTTGTCGGCGAGCAGGCGCGACAGCAGCAGGAGCGAGTTCAGCGGGGTGCGCAGCTCGTGGCTCATGTTCGCCAGGAACTCCGTCTTGTACTGGCTGGCCAGCGCGAGCTGCTGGGCCTTCTCCTCCACGCCGCGCCGGGCCGCGTCGATCTCCATGTTCTTGATCTCGACGTTGCGGTTCTGCTGGGAGAGCTGCTCGGCCTTCTCCTCCAGCTCCGAGTTGGCGCGCTGCAGCTCGGCCGACTGGTCCTGCAGCTCCATCGCGAGGCCCTGGGACTGCGCCAGCAGCTCCTCGGTGCGCCGGTTCGCCCGGATCGTGGTGATGGCGACACCGATCGTGGCGACGAGCCGCTCGAGGAACGTCAGGTCCAGCGCCGAGAACGGCTGCACCGACCCCAGCTCGATCACGCCGAGGCACTCGTCCTCGAACAGCACGGGCAGCACGACGAGCGCGCGCGGCGTGACCGTGCCCATGCCCGACCGGATGGGCAGGTAGTCGGCGGGCACGTCCTCCACGTGGATCACCCGCCGGGTGACCGCTGCCTGCCCCACCAGGCCCTCGCCTGCCCCGAACGAGACCGGCGGGTCGCCGGGGGTCATCGCGTAGCCGCCGCACATCACCCAGCGCGCCGCGTCCCCACCGGAGATGATGGCCGGCTCGGCGGCCAGGAAGAACGCGCCAACCTGCGCGTTCACCAGCGGCACGACCTCGTTCATGATCATCTGACAGACCTCGTTGAGGTCCCGCTGGCCCTGCAGCAGCCCACCGATCCGCACCAGGTTGGAGTCCAGCCAGCTCTGCTCGGCGTTCTCCCGGGTGGTGGACCGCAGGTTCGCGATCATCTGGTTGATCGTGTCCTTGAGGTCGGCGATCTCCCCGCGGGCCGCCACCGAGATCTGCTGCGTGAGATCGCCGCTCGCCACCGCCGTAGAGACCGCGGAGATCGCCCGCAGCTGCGTCGTGAGGGTCGAGGCGAGCTGGTTGACGCTCTCGGTGAGGTCGCGCCAGGTGCCCGACACGCCGTGCACCTGCGCCAGCACGCCGAGCTTGCCCTCCGTGCCGACCTCGCGGGCCACGCGGGTGACCTGGTCGGCGAACGACGAGAGCTGGTCGACCATCGTGTTGACGGTGAGCTTGAGCTCGAGGATCTCCCCCCGGGCATCGACCGTGATCTTCTGGCTCAGGTCGCCCTTCGCGACGGCCGTCGTGACCTGGGCGATGTTGCGCACCTGAGCGGTGAGGTTGCCGGCCAGCTGGTTCACGTTCTCCGTGAGGTCCCGCCACGTCCCCGCGACACCCTTGACCTCCGCCTGACCACCCAGCTTGCCCTCGGTACCCACCTCACGCGCGACACGCGTGACCTCGTCGGCGAAGCTCGACAGCTGGTCGACCATCGTGTTGACCGTCGACTTCAGCTCCAGGATCTCCCCGCGCGCGTCGACGGTGATCTTCTGTGACAGGTCACCCTGTGCCACCGCCGTGGTGACCTGGGCGATGTTGCGCACCTGGCCGGTCAGGTTGCCGGCCAACTGGTTCACGTTCTCCGTGAGGTCCCGCCACGTCCCCGCGACACCCTTGACCTCCGCCTGGCCACCCAGCTTGCCCTCGGTACCCACCTCACGCGCGACGCGCGTGACCTCGTCGGCGAAGCTCGACAGCTGGTCGACCATCGTGTTGACCGTCGACTTCAGCTCCAGGATCTCCCCGCGCGCGTCGACCGTGATCTTCTGCGACAGGTCACCCCGCGCCACCGCCGTGGTGACCTGAGCGATGTTGCGCACCTGGCCCGTCAGGTTCGACGCCATGTAGTTGACGTTGTCGGTCAGGCCGCGCCACGTGCCGGCAACGCCCTCCACCTCGGCCTGGCCGCCGAGCTTGCCCTCCGTGCCCACCTCACGCGCCACCCGCGTGACCTCGTCCGCGAACGACGACAGCTGGTCGACCATCGTGTTCACGGTCGACTTCAGCTCCAAGATCTCCCCGCGCGCGTCGACCGTGATCTTCTGACTCAGATCACCCCGTGCCACGGCCGTGGTGACCTGCGCGATGTTGCGCACCTGGGCGGTGAGGTTGCCCGCCAGCTCGTTGACGTTCTCAGTGAGGTCGCGCCAGGTGCCCGACACGTGCGGCACCGCGGCCTGCCCGCCGAGCTTGCCCTCGATGCCCACCTCACGCGCCACCCGCGTGACCTCGTCGGCGAAGCTCGACAGCTGGTCGACCATCGTGTTGACCGTCGACTTCAGCTCCAGGATCTCGCCCTGGGCGTCCACGCTGATCTTCTGCGAGAGGTCGCCGGTGGCGACCGCCGTGGCCACCTGCGCGATGCCGCGCACCTGGCTGGTGAGGTTCGCCGCCATCAGGTTCACCGCATCGGTGAGGGCCTTCCACGTGCCGGCGACGTTCGGGACCGCGGCCTGGCCGCCCAGCTTGCCGTCGGTGCCGACCTCGCGCGCCACCCGCGTGACCTCGTCGGCGAACAGCCGCAGCGTGTCGGTGAGCGAGTTGATCGTCTCGGCCAGCTCGGCGACCTCGCCGCGCGCGCTCACCGTGATCTTGCGGGACAGGTCGCCCTGCGCGATGGCCGTGGCCGCCGACGAGATCGAGCGCACCTGGTTGGTGAGGTTGCTCGCCATCGTGTTCACCGAGTCGGTGAGCGCCCGCCACGTGCCCGCGGCGCCGTGCACGTCGGCCTGGCCGCCGAGCATGCCCTCGGTGCCCACCTCGCGCGCCACCCGCGTGACCTCGTCGGCGAACGACGAGAGCTGGTCGAGCATCCGGTTCACGGTGCGGCCGATCCGGCGGAACTCGCCGCGCAGGGGCCTGCCCTCGATCTCCAGGGCCATGTGCTGGGACAGGTCGCCCTCGGCAACCGCCTCGATCACCCTGGCGATCTCCGCCGTGGGCGCGACCAGGTCGTCGATCAGGGCGTTGACGGCCTGAACCCCGTGAGCCCACCCGCCGTCGTAGGCCTCCTCGTTGAGCCGGTCGGACATCCGGCCCTCACGGCCGACGACCCGGCTGATCCGCAGCAGGTCCCGGTTGCGTCGCTCCTGCAGCGCCACCAGCTCGTTGAACTGGTCGACCACCTCGCCGGGCAGACCGCCACGCCGTGGCAGCCGGATGTCGAACCGTCCCTGGCGCACCTGCTGTATCGCGTCGGCAAGTTCCCCGAGAAGCGCACCGTCGCCTGCCGCGGACGCACCACCGGCAGCCGGTGCGGTGGTCTCGTGCGGTGTGGTCGTCATGACGGCCGTCCTCCCAAGCTCGGACGGCGACCGGGCCCAGGCCGTGTCCTCGTGCGGTTGTCGGCCGGGGGCGCGCGCCACAGGGGCGCGGCCGCCGCAGCCCCAGACATTAGTGGATCGCGCCGTGGTCCGGTGGCGGCCCGAGCGGCTCCCGGTCGGACAAGGCAGACTGCACGCCGTGCCCGTTCAGCTCGAGCGGCGGACCAGGCTGCCGCCGGACGCCCGATCCGCCGGTCGAGCACGGCGCATGCTCCATGAGGCGCTCCGCGAGCTGCGGGAGCCCGGGGACGCCGATGACCTCGTCGACACCGTCGTCCTGCTCGCCAGCGAGCTCTGCGAGAACGCCGTGCTCCACGCCGGCACCGAGTTCGAGGTGGCGCTCACCGTCACCGAGACCGAGGCGACGGTTGCGGTCACCGACCGCGGCGCAGGTCCGCTGGAGCTGCACCTCGCCCAGCCCCGGCAGCGCTACGGCCGCGCCGCCACCCACGGGCGCGGGCTCGCCCTCGTGCAGCACCTCTCGTCGGCCTGGGGCACCCGCCACGAGGCCGACGGGCGGCACGTCATCTGGTTCTCCGTCGCTCGCGCCGCCCCGCCCGCCTCGACGCCCGCCCCGCCGGCCCCACCCGACGCCGAGCGCGTCTGGACGACGGCCGAGCAGGCCCGCTGGCTCCTGCACATCCCGCCGGGGCTCGTCGACCGGCTCGAACCGGCCGAGCTGGTGGCCGAGCTCGTCCGCAGGCTCCGCGAGTTGCTCGACGCCCAGTCGGTGAGCGTCGAGGTCGACGAGGGCGACGGCACCGGGTCGCAGGTGCTGACCCGCGACGGCAGCCTCCACGGGGAGGGCCCCACCGTCGAGGTGCGGCTGCCCATCACGGCACCGCTGCGCGGGGTGATGCACGTCGTGCACCGGCCCGGCGCTCCGTCGGCCGCCGATCCCGACCGCACGCGCGACCTGACCGAGCTGATCGCCAACCGGGTCGCGATGGCCATCGAGTCGGAGTGGCTGCGCGGGATCGACCAGCGCAGGCGGGCCTGGATGACCTACCTCGCCGAGACCAGCGAGCTGCTCGGCCAGTCCCTCGACGTGGACCTCGCCGTGGCGGTCGTCCCGCAGGTCGTCGTCCCGCGGCTGGGGCGGTGGTGCGCCGTGCATCTGGTCGAGCCGTCAGGGCGGCTGCGGCTGGCCGCGCTCACCCACGCCGACGAGGACGAGCTGCCGGAGCTGCGCGGCGTCCTCGACCCCGACGGGGTGCCAGGACTCCCGACCGAGCTGCGCGCGCGGCTCGCCGAGGTGGTCCGCGACGGAGCGGCGAGCCCGTCGAGCACCGCCGTGCGCTTCGCCGTCCCGACCGACGGGATCGCGCTCCCGCTGCGCGCCAGGGGCCGCTCGATCGGCACGCTGCTCGTCGGCAGGCCCGAGGGGCGCCCGCACAGCCCCGAGGACGTCGTGATGGCGGGCGACATCGCCCGCCGGGCCGCGCTCGCGATCCACAACGCGCAGAGCACAGGCGCCCACGTCGCCGTGTCGCAGGCGCTGCAACAGGCCCTGCTCCCCCGCGCGCTCCCGGTGGTGCCTGGTCTCGACTTCGCGGCCGAGTACCTGCCCGCCAGCTCCGGTAGCGACGTCGGCGGCGACTTCTACGACGTGCTCACCGTCGACCCGTCGCGTTGGCTCGTATCGATCGGCGACGTCTGTGGGAAGGGCGCGCGGGCTGCCGCGCGCACCGGCCTCGTCCGCGACGTGCTGCGCGTGCTCGTGCGCGACAACCGCTCGCTGCCGCGCGCCATCGAGATGCTCAACGACGTGATGATCGAGGCGGACGACCCGCTCCAGTTCTGCACGCTCGCCGCCGCGATGGTCAGCAGGCGGCGCTCCGCCCCGGGCGGGCGTGGCGGGCTCGACGTGGAGCTGGTGCTCGCCGGGCACGTCCAGCCGGTCCTCGTGCGGGCCGACGGAACCGCCGAGCTGATCGGCACGTTCGGCACGGCCGTCGGGCTGGTGCCGTCCGTGCGGCTCGCGTGCACCCAGCACCACCTCGGGCCGGGCGACACGCTGCTCGTCTACACCGACGGCGTCACCGAGCGCCGTCGCGGGCGCGAGCAGTTCGGGGCGGAGCGGCTGCTCGCGGTGGCCGCCGCCGCGGCCGGGCGCTCGGCCGTCCAGGTGGTGGGCGCGGTCCGGGAGGCCGTGGAGCGGTTCTCGGCGGACCCGCTCGACGACGACGTCGCCCTGCTCGCGGTCCGGGCGGCCCGGTAACGCCGGGTGCCCCCGTGCGAGGGACACCACGGGCGGCGATACGGCGCAGTCCCGGATAGGCCACTTGGCCGGTACCCAAGCGGCGGCAAGATCGCGCATCCTGGGGCCTGGCCAGCAGACGCGGGCTCGAGGAGGAGCACTGGACGGGCGAGACGGCAAGCGCACCGTGCTGACGGAGCTCCGCTCGTGGCCGACGCTGCTGCTGGTGCTGTTCTGCCTCGGTGTCGGCGTGCCGGTAACGGTCGCGCTCACCCCGCAGCAGAACCTCGTCGTGTTCGGCCAGCACATCTCTGTCGGGGCACGGCCCCCGGAGCTGAACGTGGCCGGGCCTGCCCGGCTCGTGCAGGTCGGGAACACCGACCTCGACATCGACCGGCTGCACGTCTACGGGCCGGTGCGCCCGCAGCTGACGATGGGCCCGGTGCAGCGCAACGACGCCGCGGCCGCCGTCTTCGACCCGAACCAGCGGCCGAAGGCCCAGGCCGACGCCGTCAGCGCCGTGACCGGCGGCTTCGTGCACTGGTACCTGCTCGGCGGGCTGGGGCTGCTGGCGTTCACGCTGATCTCGGCGGCGGGCGCGGCGGGCATCCGCACGCTCGTGGTGCTGCGGCGGCAGAGCCGCGAGACCGGCGGGCACGACCCGCTGAGCGAGATCGTGGCGGACTGCGTCCGGGCCGCCCGGCGCATGACGGTCATCGCTCTGGTCGCGTCGGTCGTCGCCTGGGGCATCTCGGGCGCGCTCGCGTACACCGGCGCTGTCGACGGCCTGCGCAACGTCGGGTCGCTGTCCCAGCTCGTCGGGGCCTACCACCTGAGCCCGGAACCGGCGGGACCGCCGATCTCCGGTTACGAGGGCGCCGTGATCGGCGACTCCCGCGCCGTGCGCGTCGGCGGCCCGCCAGTGCCCGACGGCACCCCGGCCGACGTGGCGTGCGAGCGCAGCACGGACTCGCTTGCCGCCGAGGTCGGACACCTCATGCCCGCCCGGGTACTCAACCTGTCGTGCCCGAGCGCCACGGTGACGAGCGGGCTGCGCGGGCCGCAGGACCGGGGAGGCCGGTCGGTGTCGGCGCAGGTCGCGGTGCTCAAGCAGATGCAGGACCTGCAGTTCGTCGTGGTCGCGATCGGACCCAACGACGTCGGCTGGACCGACTTCCTGCTCTACTGCTACGGCGTGCCCGACTGCTCCGACCAGCTCACCCAGGGCGAGTTCGACTACCGACTCGCCGCGTTCGACCGCGTGTACGGCGACCTGCTCGTCGACCTCAACGACCTGCCGGGCCGCCCGCAGGTCGTCATCATGACGTCCTACGGTGCGTTCCCGCCTGGGGCCGACTGCCCCGACACCCGCGCCGACGGCCACCCGGGCCTCGACGCCACCAAGATCGAGCTGCTCACCGATCGCAACGACCGGCTCAACGACGTGCTCACCGCCGGCGCCGAGAAGTACGGGTTCGCCGTGGCGCGGCCCGAGCTGGGGCTCCTGTGCGCGGAGGGCACTGACGGGCTGGGTCCCGACCTGCAGGGCATGAGCGATCCGTTCCCGTTTCACCCCACCGGTGTGGGGTCGCTGCGGATGGCGTCGTCGGTGGTGCGGCTGCTGACCGCGCCACCGGTACCCGCCCGCTGAGGTCTGGGCGCTGCGGTGGGCGGGGCGTCTGCCAGGCTCTGCTCGTGACCTCGCAGTACTGGGTGCTGCACGTCGATCTCGACCAGTTCCTCGCCGCCGTCGAGATCCTGCGGCGGCCCGAGCTGGCCGGCCGGCCAGTGATCGTCGGCGGCAAGGGCGACCCGACGCAGCGCGCCGTCGTCGCCACCGCGTCGTACGAGGCGCGCCGGCACGGCGTCCGATCGGGGATGCCGATGCGCACGGCCGCGAAGCGCTGCCCGGACGCGGTGTTCCTGCCGGCGGACAACCCGCACTACGAGGAGGTGTCGGAGGAGGTCATGGCCGTGCTGCGGGCCTTCCCGGACGTCGTCGTCGAGGTGATGGGCTGGGACGAGGCGTTCGTCGGCGCCGAGACGGCCGACCCGGAGGCACTCGCCCAGGACATCCGCGCCGCCGTGCTCGCGAAGACCCGGCTCCACTGCTCGGTCGGCATCGGCGACAACATGCTGCGGGCCAAGCTCGCCACCGAGTTCGCCAAGCCCGGGTCCCCCGAGCCGGGTGGCGGCGGCGGGACCTTCCGGCTCACCGGCGCGAACTGGGTGGAGGTGATGGCCGACCGGCCCACCCAGGCCCTGTGGGGCATCGGCGCGAAGACCGCCCGCAAGCTCGCCGACCGCGGCCTCACCACCGTGCGCGAGCTGGCCGCCACCGACCCGGCCGTTCTCGCCGCCGACCTGGGCCCGGCCATGGGCCCCTGGTACGTGCAGCTCGGGCGGGGCATCGGCCGCGCGCGGGTGGAGGGCACGCCATGGGTGCCGCGCTCGCGCGGCCACGAGACCACCTTCCAGGAGAACATCACCGACTGGGCCGACGTCCGCACCGAGGTCGCCGCCCTCGCCCGGCTCGTGGCCGCGGACATCGGCGGAGAGGGCAGGCCCGCGGCGCGCGTGGGCGTCAAGGTGCGGTTCGCGCCGTTCTCCACCTACACGCGCAGCAAGACACTCGACGCGCCGACAACGGACCCCGACGAACTGGCCACGGCAGCCCTCGACGTGCTGGAACGCTTCACCTCCCGCCGCCCGGTACGCCTGCTCGGGGTGAAGGCCGAGTTCTGATCGCGTGCGCACGAATCCAGCAACTCGCACACCCGAAAACAGCGACTCGCGGGAGCTTCCGCGAGTCGCCGGAAAAGTGAGTGCGAGTTGCGGTGTGCGGCTAGCCGAGCTGTCTCGACTCCAGCCAGTGCACGGCCTCCGCCACGGTCGCCACCGTGGGTGCGGGTGGGGCCTCGGGGCGGGCCATCAGCACCACCGGCAAGCCCAGCTCGCGGGCGGCCACCAGCTTCGCCGCCGTCATCTCGCCGCCGCTGTCGCGGGTGACGAGCACGTCGATGCGGTGCTCGCGCAGGAGGGCACGTTCCGCGTCGGCGGTGAAGGGGCCGCGGGCGAGCACCGCGTGGTGGCGCGGCGGGAGTGGCGGCGGGGGCGGGTCGACCGCCCGCAGCAGGAACCACAGCTCGGCGAGCCGGGCGAACACCGGCAGGTCGCCGCGACCGATCGCGAGGAAGACCCGCTCCCCCAGCGCCGGCAGCAGAGCGGCGGCGGCCGGGGCGTCGGGCACCCGGTGCCATCGGTCGCCCGGCCCTTCCTGCCAGCCGGGGCGGCGCAGCAGGAGCAGCGGAACGCCGACTGCCTCGGCCGCGGCGACCGCGTTGGCCGTCATCCGCGCGGCGAAGGGGTGCGTTGCGTCCACGACGGCGTCGGTCCGGCTGCCGCGCATCCACGCCACGAGCCCGTCGACGCCGCCGAACCCGCCGATCCGCACCTCGCCCTCGGGGAGCGCGGGCACGGCCACCCGTCCGGCGAGCGACGACGTGACGGCGAAGCCGGGCCGCCCGTCCAGCGCGGCGGCGAGCCTGCGGGCCTCCCCGGTGCCCCCGAGGACAAGGACGTTCACGAGCCGCTCCCGCGCCCGCTCACGAGCCTCCTCGCTGGCGCTCGTCGGCCGCGTTCGCGGCGCTGCTGTGTCCGATGGTGAGCTCGCAAGCTCGCTCACGACCCGGTCCGGCGGCGCAGCAGGTAGGTGTCCATGATCCAGCCCTTGCGCTCCCGGTGCTCGGTCCGCAGCCGGACGATCTCGGCCTTGACCTGCTGCAGGTCGCCCCGCACGAGCACCTCGTCGGCGGTGCCCACGTAGGCGCCCCAGTAGATGTCGAGGTCAGTGTCGGGCAGGCCTGCGAACGCACCCGCGGCGTCGAGCATGACCACGGCGTCGTCCACCCCGGGTGGGAAGCCCTCGTCGGCCAGGCGCCTGCCGGTGGTGACGGTGAAGGGCCTGCCGACCCGGTTGAGCACGAGCCCGTGCCGCGCGGCGAGGGCCTGCACGCTGCTGATCCCCGGCACCGAGACGACGTCGAAATCCACGCCGCCGCGCTCCCGCACCCGGTCGAGCATCCGCAGGGTGCCGTCGTAGAGGGCGGGGTCGCCCCACACGAGGAACGCGCCCGACCCGCAGTCGCCGAGCTCGCCGGCGATCATCCGCTCGTAGATCGCCTCCCGCCGCTCCTGCCAGTCGGCGACGGCGGCACGGTAGCCACCCGTGGCCGCCGTGCGGTCCCGCTCCGGGTCACGCGCCTCCACCACCCGGTACGGCCCCAGCACGTGCCGGGTGAGCAGCTCGGTGCGCAGGGCGGCGAGGTCGCCCTTCGCCTCGCCCTTGTCGATCGTGAAGAAGACGTCGACGCGGTTCATCGCCGTCACCGCGGCCAGCGTCAGGTGCTCGGGGTCGCCCGCGCCGATGCCGATGACGTAGACGGTGCGCACGCGCGACACGTTATGCCCCCGCGGGCCTCAGCCCGGGTCCGGCGCGTCGGTCGGCG
The DNA here is from genome assembly GCF_039526725.1 of Pseudonocardia aurantiaca. Taxonomy (NCBI): domain Bacteria; kingdom Bacillati; phylum Actinomycetota; class Actinomycetes; order Pseudonocardiales; family Pseudonocardiaceae; genus Pseudonocardia; species Pseudonocardia aurantiaca. Next base: position 182,587 of record NZ_BAAAJG010000008.1, on the reverse strand, counting down.
GCACCGGCGCGACGCGCATCACCAGCGCGGCCGGGTCCACCTGGATGCTCAGCTCCTGCGCGTCGCCGATCGGGTCGCCGTCGAGCTGGGAGGGCTGCGGCACGTCCGCTCGGATCACGATCGACCTGGCCTGCCAGTGCTCGACCCGCTGGTGGCCCCGGCGTTGCTTGGTGATCACCCGCCAGGCCACGGCGATCCACCCGGCGATGCTGTTCGGGGCGATGCTCACGACGTCGAGCACACCGTCGTCGACGGTGGCCCTCGGCATGAGGACGAGGCCGCCGAGCAGCGTGCCGCTGTTGCCGACCACGACTGTGCGGATGCGGCGGCGCTGCGGCGGCCCGTCGTCGAACGTGAGCGTCACGCGGGTGCGGCGGCCGCGCATCGCGCGCAGCCCCGATATCACGTACGCCAGCGGCCCGACCTTGACCTTCAGCGCCTCGGGGGTGCTCTGCATGATCGCCGCGTCGAAGCCGGTGCCCGCCATCACGAGGAAGACGTGCTCGTGCTCGGCGCCGTCCACGCGGACCCGGCCGACGTCGATCTTCCGGTCGTCGCCGGTGAGCGCGACCCGCACGGCCGCCGCCACGCTGTCGGGCGTGCCGATCGTGCGGGCCAGCAGGTTGCCGGTGCCGGCCGGGACGAGGCCCATCGCGACGCCGGTGCCGGCCAGGCCCTCGGCCACCGCGCGGACCGTGCCGTCTCCGCCGCAGGCGAGCACGACGTCCGCGCCGCGTTCGATCGCGTGCCGGGCCTGCCCGGTGCCCGGGTCCTCGACGGTGGTCTCCAGCCACAGCGGCTCGGCCCACCCGAGCCCGGTGCAGACCGCGTCGATGCGCTTGCGTGTGCCCGGCTCGATCTTGGTCGGGTTGGCGACGACGGCGGGAACTGGGCGGTCCTCCGGGTCGGCGGCGAGCGTCTGCGGGTCACCACCCGCCTGCCGGCCGCGCACCACTACGGCCACGAGGAGCGCCACCACGGGCAGGGCCGCGAGCACGAGGACCCACCAGTCGCCGTCCACGGCCGAACAGTAGACGGCAGGTTGCGATCAGAAACGTCGAGGCGCCGCAGACCACCCGTCAGGCGGCTACCGGCACACCCAGCTCGGCGTACGGCAGTCCGAGCTCGTGCGCCACCTCCAGGCTCGTGAGTGCACCGTCGTGAGTGGAGAGTCCCGCGGCGAGCGCCGGGTCGGCGGCGAGCGCGTCGGCCCAGCCCAGGTCGGCGAGCCGCATGACGTACGGGAGCGTCGCGTTGGTCAGCGCGTACGTGGACGTGTGCGGCACCGCGCCGGGCATGTTGGCCACGCAGTAGAAGACCGAGCCGTGCACCTGGTAGGTCGGCTCCGCGTGGGTGGTGGGGCGGGAGTCGGCGAAGCACCCACCCTGGTCGATCGCGATGTCGACGAGCACCGAACCCGGCTTCATCCGCCGCACCAGGTCGTTGCTGACCAGCCGCGGCGCCCGCGCGCCCGGCACGAGCACCGCGCCGATGACGAGGTCGGCCGCGAGGCAGGCCTGCTCCAGCTCGTGCGCGTTGGAGACGACCGTGCGGACGCGGCCCGCGTAGCGCTCGTCGATGCGGCGCAGCTTGGTGATGTCGAGGTCGAGCACGGTGACCTCGGCGCCGAGCCCGACGGCCATGGCCACCGCGTTCTGACCGGCGACCCCGGCCCCGATCACGACCACGCTCGCCGGGCGCACGCCCGGAACGCCGCCGAGCAGCACGCCGCGCCCGCCCGCCGCACGCAGGAGCGCGCCCGCCCCGGCCTGCGGCGCGAGCCGGCCCGCGACCTCGCTCATGGGAGCGAGCAGCGGCAGGGTGCCGTCCGGGAGCCGGACCGTCTCGTAGGCGATCGCAGTGGTGCCGGAGGCGAGCAGCGCCTCGGTGCACGCGCGCGAGGCCGCGAGGTGGAGGTAGGCGAAGAGGACCTGGCCGCGCCGCAGCCGGTGGTACTCCTGCTCGATCGGCTCCTTCACCTTGAGCAGGAGGTCGGCGGCGTCCCAGACCTCGTCGGCGGTGCCGGCGACGCGGGCACCCGCCACCTCGAAGTCGGCGTCGCCGATCGAGCTGCCGATGCCCGCCCCGTGCTCGACGACCACGTGGTGGCCTGCCCGGGTGAGCTCGCGCGCCCCGGCCGGGGTCAGCGCGACGCGGTACTCGTGGTTCTTGATCTCGCGGGGTACACCGATCCTCATCCTGCGAGGATGAAGATTACGCGGAGGGCATGCAACAGAACCGCAGAAGCTTCGGTATCGTGGGCGTATGCCGCTGCCACCTGCGGGAGCGCAGCCCGAGCGGGCCCTCCGGCCGCAGGACGTGCGCCTCGACGACACCGACCACGCGATCCTGCGCGTCCTCGCCGACGACGCCCGCATCTCCAACAAGGAGCTGGCCGAGCGGGTCGGCGTCGCGCAGTCCACCTGCCTGGCCCGGGTGCGCGCCCTGCGTGAGAGCGGGGTGATCCGCGGTTACCACGCCGACATCGACCCGCGCGCCCTCGGCCACGACCTGGAGGCCATGATCGCCATCCGGCTCCAGCCGCACGCCCGTGGCGCGCTGCGCGACGTGGTGGCCACGCTGAGCAGGCGCCCTGAGGTGCTCGACGTCTACTTCGTGGCGGGTGCCAACGACTTCCTGCTGCACGTCGCCACGGGCCGCACCGACGAGCTGCGCCGGTTCGTGGCCGACCACCTGAACCGCGATCCGGCGATCGCCGGTACCGAAACGGCACTCATCTTCGAACACACGCGTGCTGCCGGACGCCGCGGCTCCTAACATCATCGCCATGAGCCTGGGGGGGACGACGGAAGGCGGCGAAGGCAGCACGGACGGCGAGGAGTTCCCGCTCCTCGTACGCCTGCTGCAGGTGGCCGCCGAGCGCGGCGAGGGCACGGTCCTGGGGCTGGGGCCGCCCGGCCGGGCCCGCATCGGACGGGTGTCGCGGGCCGACGCGGCCGCCTTCGCCGAGCGGCTTGCGGTCGCGTACCGGGAGCGCTCGCCCGCGATGGTCCGCTACGCGACGCGCAAGGTGGGCGACGCCGGCCGCGCGGAGGACATCGTGCAGCGGGCGTTCGAGAAGATCCTGCGCCGCCAGCGCAGCGACCCGCCCGAGATCACCAACATGCAGGCCTACGTGCTCACCGCGGTCTGCAACGAGATCAACCGCGAGCTGCGGGAGGTGATCCCGGCCAGGTCCAACGTCAGCATCGACGACCAGGACACCGACGGCTACGGGGACGCCCCCCGCTCGTCCGTCGACGTCTCGGCGCAGGTCACCGACACCGCGATGCTGCGGGAGGCGCTCGCCGCGCTCTCCCCCCGCGAACGCGAGGCCGTGGTCATCCGGATGCAGTGGCAGCTGAGCGTGGCGGAGGCCGCCGAGGTGATGAAGCTGTCCACCGGGGCGGTCAAGAGGTACACCTCCGACGGGCTGCGCAGGCTCCGGGAGCACCTCGACGCGGCAAGCGTGGCCTGAACGCCGGTACACCCGCCCCGTGGGCCGCTACTGCTCCACGAAGGCGCGCAGGCCGTCGAGCAGCCGGTCGACGTCGGCGTCATCCACATAGGGCGCGAGCCCGATCCGCAGCGCGCCGTTGTCGCCCAGGCCGAGCCTTCGCGAGGCCTCGAGTGCGTAGAAGGAGCTCGCCGGAGCATTCACACCCTGCTCGGCGAGGAACGCGTACGCGTCGGCACTTTCCCGGTCGGCGAAGGAGACCAGCAGCGTCGGTGTGCGGTGGCGCGCGCGGGAGTGCACGGTCACGCCGGGGAGCTCGGCGAGGCCTTGCTCGATCCGGGCGCGCAACCCGTCCTCGTGTGCGCTGATCGCGTCCATCGCCGCGACCAGCCTGGTCCGGCGGTCCCCGGCGACCGGGCTGAGCGAGGCCAGGAAGTCGACGGCGGCGGCGGTCCCGGCGAGCAGCTCGTAGGGCAGCGTGCCGAGCTCGAACCGCTCCGGCACGGCGTCGGTGGAGGGTGCGAGCTTCTGCGGGTGCAGGCCCTCGAGCAGCGCGGGGGACGCAGCGAGCACCCCGCAGTGGGGGCCGAGGAACTTGTACGGGGAGCAGGCGTAGAAGTCCGCGCCGAGCGCCTTGAGCTGCACCGCGGAGTGGGCGGTGAAGTGCACGCCGTCGACGTGGACGAGGGCGCCCGCCCGGTGGGCGAGGTCGGCGATCGCCCGGACCGGCGGGCAGGTGCCGATGAGGTTGGACGCGGCGGTCACGGCCACCAGCCGGGTGCGCGGGGACAGCACCGCGGCGATGTCATCCTCGGTCAGCTCGCCGGTGGCGGGGTCGAAATCCGCCCACCGGACGACCGCACCGACAGCCTCCGCGGCCAACACCCATGGCCGGATGTTGGCGTCGTGGTCGAGGCGCGTGACCACCACCTCGTCGCCCGGGGCCCAGGTCGCGGCGAGGGTGCGGGCGGTGTCGAAGGTCAGCTGCGTCATGCTGCGGCCGAACACGATCCCGCGCGGGTCGGCGCCCAAGAGGTCGGCCATCGCCGCCCGCGCGGCGGTGACGACGTCGTCGGCCGTGCGCTCGGCGGCGGTGACCTGGCCGCGGTTGGCCAGGGGGGAGACGAGCGTGCGCGCGACGGCGTCGGCCACGACGTCGGGCACCTGGGACCCACCCGGACCGTCGAAGTGGGCGTATCCGGCCTTCAGCGCGGGGAAGTGCTGGCGGACCGCTGCGACGTCGTACGGCATGACCGCAGCAAATCACGGCCGGAGCCCGTGCGGGGCCGGGACGCGACGGCGATCACCACGCACGACCGCTTGCTGTCACCAGTCCTCGGGTTCCGGGGCTTCCTGGCCAGGGGCGCGGTGGCGGCCATGGCGCAGCCCCCGCTGGTAGGTGCTGAGGCGGTCGCGCACGCGGTCGGGCACGCGGTCGGGCACCCGCTCCCCCGGCCCGCCGCTGGGGAGTCCGCTCTGCGTGCGCGGCGGCGGTACCAGCTGGTTGCCGGGGCGGCGGCGGGGAAGGCCGGAGGCGGTGGTGGGTATGGGCTCGGACCTGGCGGCACGCGCTGCGGCCTCCCGCCACTCGGTGTCCTGGGGCGTCTCCCAGTCCGTCGGGCCGCGCTGCGGGTCGGCGGTCCGGTCGGCGCCGGAGTCGCCGTCGCCCTCCCGGAACCACGCCGATGCGATGGCCTCGAAGATCGGAGTGGCGTAGCGGTCGTCGATCGGTTCCAGCGGGAGGTCCAGCAGGGGCCCGAACAGCTCATCCACCTGGGAGGACGGCGCAGGGGAGAAGGCGGGTGGCGTCGGGACGTCGAGCTCGGAATGCCCGATGCCGTTCCCGTTCGAGTAACCGGTGCCGAACCCGGTCCCGTTCCCGTTGCCGTTCGGCGTCCCGAGACCGTTCCGCCAGGCATCGAATCCGTCGCTGCCCGGTCCCCTGTCACTCGGGTCCCAGTGGTCCAGTCCCCCGTGGTCCGGCGCCCCGTGGTCCAGACCCCCGTAGTCCGGCGCCCCGTGGTCCAGTCCCCCGTAGTCCGGCGCTTCGTAGTCCGGCGCCTCGTAGTCCGGCGCCCCGTAGTCCACGCCCGCGTAGTCCAGCCCACGGCTGTCCAGTCCGCCGTTGCCCAGTAACCCGCTGCCCAGTGACCCGTTGCCCGATGACCCGTTGCCCAGCGACCCGTTGCCGAGGCCCGAGCTCGTGAGGTCACGGTTCCCGAGGGCAGCGCCGAGGCCTGCCAGCCCCCCGCCGACCGCGCTGCCGTACGTGTCCCCCACGTCGAACGTGTCGCTGACGCCGAGCGGGCCGGGGCCGTTCGCGTACTGCGGGAAGCCGCCACCGGTGCGGGTCACCGGCGGCTCGTCCGGTTCGGGCTCCTCGACGGTGACTGCGGCCGGCGGGCAGTGCACGCTGGCGATCAGGCCGGAGCCGGACGGGGGCGGCCCGCCGAGCGGGCGGTGCAGCGCGATCCCGTAGCGGGAGCGCCGGGACAGCTCTTCGGCAGCGGCGGCGGCGCGGTGCCCACCCGTGCCCTCGCGGTCGTACCCGGCGGCGCCGTCGACGAGCACGTCCGCGGTGGCCCCACCCGACTCGATGCGGCCGACCAGTTCGAGGTGCGCGCCGGGGTGGGCAGCGGTGGTCTGGTCGACGAGCTCGGCGAGCACGTGGAGGAACTCGACGGCGGCGGCCGAGCCGATCGTGGCGGCCGGCGCCGGCCGCACCTCGATCCGGCGCGGCTCCTCGGCGAGAGCCACGGCGTCGCCCATCAGCTCCTCGAGCCGCCGGGGACCGGTTGGGCGCACGCCGGGCTCTTGGCCGCACAGCAGCAGCAGGCTCTCGGAGTCGCGGCGCATCCGCGCCGCGGTGTCGAGGAGCTCGGGCAGCTCGGGCGGCTCCGGATGCTGTTCGGCGGCGAGCCGGTCGAGCAGCCACAGGTGGCGGTCGAGCCGCCCCTGGAGCCGCCGGGCCACACCCGCGGCGGCGTCGTCGGCCTCCGGGCGGGGCGCCAGCCCGTCCTCCCACCGGTCGCCGCCGCCCTGCAGCGGGTCCATGTCCCACCCGGACTCGAGGCGTGCGACGTAGCCCGAGTCGCTCTCGGACGTGTACATCCTGTCGCCCACCGATCGGTCCTCTCCGCGCGAGTCGTCGAGTCGCCGCCGCACCCAGGCGGGAAGGCACAGTCAACTATTGCTGTGACTTCGGCCACTGGGAGCAGCGGAGCCGCATGTCCTGGCGTGGCACGCTACATCGCGTGAGCGTCCCTCCGGCCGTCCTCGACGAGGCTGCGCTCAGGGCGCACGCTCGTGCGGCGGGCGGCCCTGAGGGCTGCTGACCAGCACAGGACCGGTGGCACCGTAACCCACATGGGCGGTTTCGACCATGGCCCCCGCCGACGAGCGGCGGCGAACCCGCGGCGCGCGCGAGGCAGCGTCACCTGCACGGCCCGATGAGTTCCACCGACGGCGGGAGTCCTAACGGGACCGAGAGGGCCAGGATCCACAGGATCAGGGCCCCTGAGCCGTGACTGATGGGAGGAGCGCCGTGACCGGAGTACGTGTGCTGGTGGGCACGCGCAAGGGTGCGTTCGTGCTGACGGCCGACGGGAAGCGCGAGCGCTGGGACGTGAGCGGGCCGCATTTCCCGGGCTGGGAGATCTACCACGTGGCGGGGTCGCCCGCCGATCCCAACCGGATCTACGCCTCGCAGAGCGGCGGCTGGTTCGGGCAGGTGGTGCAGCGCTCCGACGACGGTGGCCGCACCTGGGCACCGGTCGGCAACGAGTTCTCGTACGCGGGCGTGCCGGGCACGCACCAGTGGTACGACGGCACCCCGCACCCGTGGGAGTTCGCCCGGGTCTGGCACCTGGAGCCGTCGGCCACCGACCCGGAGACGGTGCTGGCCGGGGTGGAGGACGCCGCGCTCTTCCGCTCCACGGACGGCGGCGGGAGCTGGCAGGAGCTCCCCGGCCTGCGCGAGCACGGGTCGGGTCCGCACTGGCAGCCCGGTGCGGGTGGGATGTGCCTGCACACGATCGTCGTCGACCCGCGGGACCCCACCCGGATGCACGTCGCAATCTCCGCGGCGGGCGTCTTCCGTTCCGACGACGAGGGCAAGAGCTGGCGACCGACGAACCGGGGCCTGCGCTCGGCCGGCATTCCCGACGAGGATGCCGAGGTCGGGCACTGCGTGCACAACCTGGCGATGCACCCGTCGCGGCCGGACACGCTGTACATGCAGAAGCACTGGGACGTCATGCGCAGCGACGACGGTGGGGAGAACTGGTACGACATCGGCGGGAACCTCCCCACCGACTTCGGGTTCCCCATCGACGTGCACGCGCACGACCCGGACACGGTCTACGTCGTGCCGATCACCAGCGACTCCGAGCACTTCCCCCCGGAGGGGAAGCTGCGCGTCTACCGCAGCCGCACGGGTGGCCACGAGTGGGAGCCGCTGACCGACGGGCTGCCGCAGGAGCACTGCTACGTCAACGTGCTGCGGGACGCGATGGCCGTGGATTCGCTCGACGAGTGCGGCGTCTACTTCGGCACGACGGGCGGGCAGGTGTACGCGTCGGCGGACGCGGGCGACCATTGGGCGCCGATCGTGCGCGATCTGCCCGGGGTGCTGTCGGTGCAGGTCCAGACGCTGCGGTGACGGGCATGACCACGACAACGGTGCGGGTGAAGCTCCCGACCCACCTGCGCAGGCTCGCCGGGGTGGACGGCGAGGTCACACTGCAGGTCGCGGAGCCGGCCACGCAGCGATCGGTGCTCGACGCCCTGGAGGCCCGCCACCCGGCACTGCGCGGGACGATTCGGCAGCACGGCACACTCCAGCGCCGCGCGTTCGTGCGGTTCTTCGCCTGCGAGGAGGACCTCTCGCACACCTCCCCCGACGCGCCCCTGCCCGCGGCGGTGGCCGCAGGCACCGAACCGTTCCTGGTGGTGGGGGCGATGGCGGGCGGCTGAGCGCGCCGCTGCGGACGCGGGGTCCTACTCGAACCGGGACGGGTCGCCCGCGCCCCGGCGCACGATCTCCGGCTCGCCCTCGGAGAAGTCGACCACGGTGGTCGGCACGGTGCCGCACTCGCCGGAGTCCAGCACCGCGTCGACGGCGTGGTCGAGGCGCTCCTTGATCTCCCACCCGGTGGTGAGCGGCTCGGGTTCGTCGGGGAGCAGCAGGGTCGAGGACAACAGTGGTTCCCCCAGCTCCGCGAGCAGCGCCTGGGTCACCACGTGCTGCGGAATGCGCACGCCCACCGTCTTCTTCTTGGGGTGCAGGAGACGGCGCGGCACCTCCTTGGAGGCCGGGAGGATGAACGTGTAGCTGCCCGGCGTGGCCGACTTGATGGCGCGGAAGACCTGGTTGCTGATCTGCACCAACTGGCCGAGCTGCGCGAAGTCGCGGCACATGAGCGTGAAGTGGTGCTTGTCGTCGAGGTCGCGGATCTCGCGGATGCGCTCGATCCCCTTCGCCTCACCGAGCTGGCAGCCGAGCGCGTAGCAGGAGTCGGTCGGGTAGGCGATCAGGCCTCCGGAGCGGACGATCTCGACGACCTGCACGATCGCGCGTCGCTGGGGATCGACCGGGTGCACATCGAAGTACCGCGCCATGGGGGGAGCTTAGAAGTCACACCCTGCGGTCCGCAGCGACGCCACCCACGTGGACCGCTGCGCGAGCCGGCTTCTCACGCGAGCTCGGGCAACTCCAGCCGCGTGGCCCTGGCGAGCAAGTACTGCTGCTCCGGTGTGCTCGTCGTGCGGCGGGCCGCCGTGCGGTAGTGGGCTGCAGCGCCCGCCGCGTCGCCCGCCATCTCCAGCAGGTGCGCCCGCACGGCGTCGAGGCGGTGGTGCTCCGCCACGCGCTCGTCGCCTGCCAGCGCGTCCAGCCGCGAGAGCCCGGCCGCGGGGCCGTGCACCATCGCCGTGGCAACCGCCCGGTTGAGCGCGACCATCGGGTTGCCCCCCTGCATCCGCTCCAGCAGCGCGTAGAGCCCGAGGATCTGTCGCCAGTCGGTGTCCTCGGCGCGCCCGGCCTCGCCGTGGACGGCGGCGATCGCCGCCTGCAGCTGGTAAGGCCCCAGCTCGCGGCGCGTCATCGCGGCCGTGACCAGCTCGACGCCCTCGGCGATCAGCGCCCGGTCCCACCTGGTCCGGTCCTGCTCCGCCATCGGGACGAGCGACCCGTCGGCGCCGGTGCGCGCGGGCATGCGGGCGTCCGTGAGCAGCATGAGCGCGAGCAGCCCGGCCACCTCGGCCTCCTCGGGAAGCAGCCGGTGCACCATGCGGGTCAGCCGGATGGCCTCGTCGGTGAGCTCGACCCGGGCCAGCTCCGGGCCGGACGTGCTGGTGTAGCCCTCGTTGAAGATCAGGTAGAGCACCTGCAGCACGGCTTCGAGCCGCTCGGCCCGCCCGGCGGGCGCCGGAGGCGCGAACGTGGCCCCGGCCGCCTTGATCCGCTGCTTCGCCCGGCTGATCCGCTGGCCCATCGTCGGCTCGGGTACGAGGAAGGCGCGCGCGATCTCCCCGGTGGTGAGGCCACCGACCGCGCGCAGCGTCAGCGCCACCTGCGACGGCTGGGCCAGCGCGGGGTGGCAGCACAGGAAGAGCAGCACCAGGGAGTCGTCCCGGTCGCCCGTCGCGCCGAGGTCGGGCGCCGGGGCGAGGAGCTGCTCGGCGGTCATGCGGGTGGCGTCGGCGGCCTCCCGGTCCCGCCGGGCCCGGTCACTGCGGAGCTGGTCGATCAGGCGGCGGGAGGCGACCCGGATGAGCCAGGCCCGCGGCCCGTCGGGAACGCCGTCGGCCGGCCACTGCTGCGCCGCCGCCAGCAGCGCCTCCTGCACGGCCTCCTCGGCCGCGTCGAAGTGCCCGTAGCGGCGCACCAGCGCGCCGAGGACCTGCGGCGCCTGTTCACGCAGCAGGTCCTCGACCGCCCGGGAGAGAGGCGGCACTACTTCTCGGGCTCGGCGGTGGGGTCGACGCCGATCGGGCGGACCTCGACGGCGTCCCCGATCGCGTCGACGATCCGGGCGGCGATCGCCATCGCGCGGTCGTGGCTCGCGCAGTCGAGGATCGCGAAGCTCGCGAGCACCTCCTTGCTCTCCGCGTACGGGCCGTCGACGGCCACCGGCACGCCGTCCTGCTTGCGGACGGTCCGGGTGAAGGACGGGTCGGCGAGCCCCTCGGTGAGCACGAGCTCGCCGGTCGCCGTCAGCTCCGTGTTGAGGTTCTCGTAGAACTCGCAGGCGGCCAGGAACTCCGGGCTGGTGACGTCCATCGACTCCCAGTCCGCCACACCCGTGTACGCCAGCATCATGTACTTCATCGCGTCGCTCCTCGGTCCAGTCGTTGCCGGGTCCACTCGCTGCCGGGGGCCCAACCGATCCGTTCGGTGCAGGCCCCTCGACCGGTACCTCGGAGCGGCCTCCACCGTTTCGACAGCCGACTCGACCGTCGCTCGGCACAGCATTGCGCATCGGCCGTGGTGCCGATCACGAGGCGAGTGGACGCGCGGAAGCCGCGCTCGCCGCCGCCCCGGGCGCGCGGGATCAGAGCCGGGCGAGGCGCGGCACCGGACCGAACTCCCCGGTGCGGAAGTCCCGGTAGGCCTGCTCGATCTCCTCGGCCCGGTTCATGACGAACGGCCCACCGAACACGATCGGCTCGCCGACCGGGCGCCCGCTGTAGACCATCAGTCGGGCCTGTCGGTCAGACTCGGCGGCGGCGTGGAGCGGAAGCACGCTGCTCGCGTCGGGCTCTGCGTCGGCAACCGGGTCCGACCAGGCCACCTGCCCGGCGCGCACCGGGCGACCGGCCACCGACGCGGCGTCGTCGAGCACGGCCACGAACGCACGGTCGGCGGCCGGCATCGGGAGTTCCAGCTCAGCGCCGGGGTCGAGCGTCACGAGCACGCCCTGCACCGGCCAGTGGTTGAGGGCGGGCCCGGTCACGCCGTCGACCGTGCCGGACACGACGTCGATCACGGCGCCGGGCCGGGTGAGCCGCGGGCGCGCGGCCGCCAGCACGTCCTGGTAGCGGGTGTCGGTCATCCGGGCGGCCGCCGGGAGGTTGAGCCAGAGCTGGAGGGTGTGCGCCCGCTCGTTCCGATAGGCCAGCTCGCGGTGGATGATCCCCCGCCCGGCCGTCATCCACTGGATGTCGCCGGCCTCGAGCACACCCGCGTTGCCGAGGCTGTCGCCGTGCTCCAGCACCCCGTCCACCACGAACGTCACGGTCTCGAGCCCGCGGTGCGGGTGCCACTCGAAACCTGGCGAGGAGAGCCAGTCCTCGGCCAGCACCAGGAACGGGTCGGTCCGCGCGGGGTCGGTCGGCATGATCAGCAGGCGCTTGTCGTCGACCTGCGCGTCGGGGCCTGCATGCAGGCCATCCTCGACGCGGGCGACGGAGCGGAAAGCGGGCACTCGACTTCCTCCGAACAACTTGAAGGTTCAATGTTCATCGAACGCCTCGCGGTGAAGCTCGTCAAGCTACCCGTCGTCCCGAAATCGGGATAGCCTCCCGAATATGGGAGATGCCGATGAGATGGCCGTGCGCCTGGCGAGCCGGCTCGCCGCCCTGCGCACGGAACGGGGCTGGTCGCTCGACGACCTCGCGGGCCGCAGCGGGGTCAGCCGCTCCACCCTCTCCCGGCTGGAACGCGCCGAGATCAGCCCGACCGCCGCCCTGCTCGGGAAGCTCTGCACCGTGTATGAGCGCACGCCTTCCTGGCTGCTCGCCGAGGTGGAGGCGGGGCCGCGGGTGCTCGTCCGGGCCGCCGAGCAGACGGTGTGGCGGGACGAGGCCAGCCGCTTCACCCGCCGGATCGTGTCTCCTCCGAGCTCCGGACTGCACGCCGAGGTGATCGAAGCCGTGCTGGCGCCCGGCGCTGACATCGCCTACGACGCCGCCCCGGTGCCGGGCCAGGAGCAGCACATCTGGGTGCTCGAGGGCTCCCTGGAGATCACGCTCGACGACCGGGTCCACGAGTTGGGCACGGGCGACTGCCTGCGCTTCCGGCTGTGGGGCCGCTCCCGGTTCCGCTGCACCGGCGCCGACCCGGTCCGCTACGCGCTGGTCGTGGTGCTGCCGTGACCGGGGTGCGCCGGCTGTCCGCCGCCGACTTCGACGACCACGTGCCGGGGCTCGCCGACCTGTTCGTCGACGCCGTGGCGAGCGGGGCGTCGCTCGGCTTCCCCGCCCCCTTCGAGCACGACGCGGCCTCGCGGTGGTGGCGGGAACAGGAGAGTGCGGTGGTGGCGGGCGAGCGCGTCGTGTTCGTGTCCTGCGGCGCGGGCCGGGTCGACGGGACCGTCAGCCTCTCGTTCGAACGAATGCCCAACGCCCGCCACCGCGGCGGCGTCGGCAAGCTGATGGTGCACCGCGACGCCCGGGGCCGGGGCCTCGGGCGCACGCTGCTGGCCACCGCCGAGCAGGCCGCAGCCGCGGCGGGGGTCACGCTCCTGCTCCTCGACACCGAGAGCGGCAGCGCGGCCGAGCACCTCTACCGCAGCGCCGGCTGGACCTGCTACGGCGAGGTGCCCGGCTACGCCGCCGACGCCACCGGGACCGCTCTCCGGCGCTGCAGCTTCTACTACAAGCCGCTGTAGGTCCCCGGGGTCACTGCCCGAGCAGGCGTCCGGCCTGCTGCTGCACGGTGAGCACCGCGAGCACGCCGAACAGCACGACCGACCAGACGAGCGCCCCCACCCGGAACCCGCGGATGCGGATCGGCGCGGGCAACATCTTCTTGTTGATCACGATGAGCAGGCCGGAGTAGATGAACATCATCACGCCGCCCACGCAGGCGGAGATCACGGCCAGGTAGATCGGCTGGGAGAACCCGGCCGCGATGACGATGATCCCGATGACGACCAGGCCCCACACCAGCCCGGCGTAGATCTTGCTCTCGGAGGCGTCCGGGAAGTACATGGTCTTCAGTACGTCGGCGGCCAGCCGGCTCGTGTAGTCGACGATGCCGAGCGCGGCCGCGAAGAGCGACAGCGCGCCCACAAACCAGAAGAAGTACCCGAACCAGGTGCCGACGCGCTCCATCAGCACCTGCCCCTCCAGCTGGAGGAACCCGATGCCGTTCTGGGCGTCCGGGTTGCCGAACACCGTGGCATAGGCGAGCAGCGACATGAACACGATCGACAGGAACGAGATCAGCACGAACGTGTAGAGCTGCTCGCGGGCGGCGAAGCGCCACCAGCCGCGCCAGTGCGTGAGGTTCTGCTCGGTCGGGACGAACACGTACCCGACCCGCCCCCTGGCCTCCGGCTCGCCCGTGAGCGGCGAGACGATCTTCGGGATGTAGTGGCCCATGCCGAAGCCCTTGTCCCGGATCCAGTTGCTCTGCACGAGGTTCTGTCCGCCGCCGGCGCCCGCGAAGGCGAGCGCGCCCATCAACACGGCGAAGCCCAGCTCCTCCGCGGGGAACTGCGCCTCGGTGATGATCTTCGGCACGTCGGCCCACGCCGCCCCGACCGCGAAGATCGACCCGACGACGAGCAGCAGTACGACCGCCGCGACCTTCACCATCTGGGCGCGTTCCAGCGCGGTGTAGACGACCGGAGCCAGCGTGAGGATCGCCCCGACGACCACCAGGATCACCACGGCGATCACGGCGGCGCTGCCGCCGAACATGTAGCTGATGAGCGTGGCGGAGCTGGTGGCCCACGCAGGCCAGATGTTGGCGAAGTAGGCGAGGATCGCGAACACGAGACCCCAGTGCCGCCACAGCCTGCTGAACCCGGTGAGTGCGGTTTCGCCGGTCGCGAGCGTGTAGCGCTCGATCTCCATGTTCAGGAAGTACTGCGTGATCAGCCCGAGCAGTGCGGCCCAGACGAAACCGAGGCCGATCTGCGAGGCGATGTAGGGGAAGAGGATGAACTCGCCGCTGGCGAGCCCGACGCCCGCCGCCACGATGCCGGGACCGACGAGCCGCCATTGGTTCGTCGGCGGGGCCGGCAGGTCGCGGACCTGGGGGCGAGGTAGGTACTTGGTGGGGAAGAGCTGCGATGGGTCGGAGGTGACCGCGTCGTCGCGTCCGGTGGTCATCGAGGGATGCCAACCTTCCTGTTGGGATGGCTCGGGTTCCGGGGGGCGCTGTCCTCAGCGCTGCACGTCCTCCTCCGCGGTGAGCAGGCTCAACTCGTGAGGTCGTGGGAGGGCCTCCCAGTCGCCGGGCACGGTCACCGCGAGTGCTCCGGTGACCGCAGCCGTCGAGAGCCGGTCCCGGGGCTCGCGCCCGGCGAGCCTGCCCGCGAGGTAGCCCGCGACGAAGGCGTCGCCCGCGCCGACGCTGTCGACGGCCTGCACGGGCACGGGCGGGACGTCGACGAGCTCGCCGTCGATGCGGGCCGTGGCGCCGTGCCTGCCCCGCTTGACGACCACCTGGGACGGGCCGAGCCCGGCGAGCCTCTCGGCGAGCTGCTCCGGGGTCGCGTCGGCGGGGTCGGCGATCTCCAGGGCGATGCGGGCCTCGTCGTCACCGGCGAACAGCATGTCCGCACCGGCGGCCAGCTCGCGGAACACCGGCGCGGCCGTGGCCGCCGACCAGAGCCGGGAGCGGAAGTTGAGGTCGACCGACACCGGCACGCCCGCCGCACGGGCCCTGCGCATCGCCTCGCGGACGGCGGCGGCCGGGCCCGGGCCGAGCGCGGGCGTGATGCCGGTCAGGTGCAGCACCCCGGCCTTCTCGACGACGTCGTCGGGCAGGTCGTCAGGGCTCAGGTGCGAACCGGCGCTGCCGTGCCGGTAGTACGTGACGTTGGACGAGGTGCCGGTGCGGCGCTCGCGCAGCATGATCGCGGTAGGCGCGTCGTCGCGGCGCACGATGCACCGGACCCGCTCGGCCAGCAGGTGGCGTTCGATCAGGTCGCCGACCGGGTCCCGGCCGAGCCGGCCGATCCAGGTGGCCGCCACACCCAGCCGGGCCACACCGATCGCCACGTTCGACTCCGCGCCGCCCATGCTGAGCCGCATCCCGCGCGTGAACGCGAGCGGCCCGACGTCGTCGGCGACGAGCAGCCCGAGCGTCTCCCCCAGCGTGACGAGGCCCGGCGTGACGAGGCCCGGCGTGACGAGTTCGCTCTCGTTCATCGGGTAGCTGTCGTTCACCGCAGCGCTCCGGCCGCGGCAGTCACGGCCCGGGCGCGGTCGGCGAGGGCGGACAGGTCACCGTCGCCGGACAGCGCGTCGCCGATCAGGGGGCTGCCCATGCCGACGGCGAACGCACCCGCGTCCAGCCAGGCACCGACCGCGTGCACCTCCACCCCGCCGGTCGGCACGAGCGGGACGTGCGGGAGCGGGGCGCGGACGGACTTGAGGTGCCCGGTGCCCAGCGTCCCTGCGGGGAAGAGCTTGACCGCGCTCGCGCCGAGGGTCCAGGCGGCCTGGATCTCGGTGGGTGTCATCGCACCCGGATAGCTGGCGACACCCCGGCGCAGCGCGGCCGCCACGACCTCAGGCGCCACCGTCGGCGAGACGACGAACCGCGCGCCGGCGTCGACGGCCCGGTCCACGTCGCCTGCGCTGAGCACAGTGCCCACGCCGACCTCCACGTCCTGGGGCAGCTTCGCCGCCAGCCGCTCGACGACGTCCAGCGCGCCCTCGGTGGTGAGCGTCAGCTCCAGACAGCGGATCCCGTTCGCGACGAGGACGTCGGCGACGGCCTCCGCGCGGCCTGCGTGCTCGGCCCGGAGGATCGCGACGACCCGCGTGGAGGCGAGGTGCCGGCCGATCGGGATGCGCTCGGGCTGCGGGGGTCGAACGGTCACCGGGTGCGGGTCCTCTCCCTCGGGACGGCAGCGGGAGCCGTTCATCGCAGGCATCCTCCCCGTCGAGCACTGTCCGCGCTGTGCAGCGCACATCGCGTTTTGCCGTACGGAACGGCGTTCCGGAGGCAGGCTGCATCATGCGTGTTGCGCGGTGCACACGACAAGCCGGGCCCCGGTGGCGCCCGTCTCGACCGGCCGCCCCGGCGGCGACGCGCGTGTCACCCTGGACCAGTGGGACAGCTGGCCTGGATCGGGGAGCTGCGCACCACCCTGACCGGTGTCGATCCCGGGCTCACGCGGCTGCGGCTCGCCGGCGCCGGCACGGCCTCGATGGCGCTCTCGGCCGGCGTGATGGCGGGTGTGGAGGCCATCACCGGGCTGGGCGTCACGCTGGTGATCTTCGCCGCGCTGCTCGCGATGATCAGCAACCTCTCCGTGAACGAGCCCGACGACCGCCGCCGGAACGTCACCACGGCGCTGATGCTCGGTCCGGCGGCCGCCGCGATCACGGCGGGCACGCTGCTTGTGCCCTACCGCCTCGCCGCCGACGTCGTGTTCGTGGCGGTGATGATGGAGGCGGTCTACGTCCGGCGCTTCGGACCACGGGGGTCCGCCCTCGGGATGGCCGGGTTCAACGCGTATTTCCTCACGCAGTTCCTGCAGGTGCAGGCGGCCGAGCTGCCGTGGCTCCTGGTCGCCGCCGCGGTCGGGATCGGGTCCACCCTGCTGCTGCGCGCGTTCGTGTTCGCCGAGCGCCCCGAGCGGACGCTGGCCCGCGAGCTGCGTGCGCTGCGCGCCCACGTCCACGCGCTCGTGGCCGCGGTCGCGGACCTCGTCACCGCGGACGCCGGCGACGTCGACCCGAGGCTCCGCGACGTCCGGAGGCGGCAGGCGCGACTCAACGACACAGCGCTGCTCGTGGCAGACATGCTGCAGCGGCAGGACACCCACGGCGACCTCCCGCTGCAGGTCATCGACGTCGAGCTGGCGGCCGAACGCCTGGCCGTCGCGAGCACGCGGGTGGCCGAGACATGCACGCCTGTGACGGACGAGGCGAGGTCGGCGCTGCTGGCGGGCCTGAACGGGCTGCTCGCCGCCTCCGCCACCGGCACCCCGCCCGCGATGGCGGGCCCGCTCCTCGACGGCGCACACCGCGCCGTCGCGGCGCTGGAGGGGACATCGGGGCCGGGCGACCGCGTCCAGCGGCTGGCGTTCGCGGTCACGCGGCTGGCCACCGCGCTGGGGGCGAGGCCCGACGAGGCGCGCGGCCAGGGTGCAGGCGGCGACGAGCCGGAGACGACGGACGAGCCGGAGACGACGGACGAGACGGCAGCGGACGCACGGCACGGCATGTTGCTGACCACCCGCCAGGCCGTGCAGGTCGGGGTGGCGACGACCCTCGCGATCGTGGTCGGCGAGCTGGTGTCGCCCGCCCGCTGGTACTGGGCGGTGATCACGGCGTTCATCGTGTTCGCCAACACGAGCAGCCGGGGCGACGTCCTGAGCCTGGGCTGGCAGCGCACGATCGGGACGATCGGCGGGGTGATCGCCGGGATGTCTCTCGCCGTGCTCGTCTCCGGCAATCAGCTCGCGGCGCTCGTGCTGCTGTTCGCGTGCGTGTTCCTGATGGTCTACCTGGCGCGGGTGTCCCAGACGCTGATGGCCTTCTGGCTGACCACCGTGATCGCGCTGCTGTACGGGCTGATCGGCCAGTTCAGCGTGGCCACCCTGCTGGTGCGGATCGAGGAGACCGCGACCGGGGCGGTCGTCGGTGTGCTCGCCGGCTACCTCGTGCTGCCAAAGCGCACGCGCGAGGCGTTCGGCGAGGCTGTCGACGCCTTCGTGGACAGCGTTGACGCCACACTGGTCGCTGTTGCCGACCGGATGCTGGGCCGGACGCCGGACCGCCGGCCCGCGGAGCTGGCTCGCGAGGTGCATGACGGCATGGCGGCCTTGCGCGCCAGGGCGGCGCCGCTGGACAGCCCGCTGCCGTGGCGTCGCGGGCGGTCCAGCTACCAGCGCACGGTGCGGGTGCTCAGCGCCGTCGACCACTACACGCGCAGCCTCGCCCGGCTCTCCGACGATCTGCGGGCGCCCGGATGGACGACGCTCGACCCGGCAGTGGCGCGGGTGCGCGACAACCTCGACGCGCTACGCCCTGCGCTGCTGCGCCGCGACCCGCGGGACGTCCGGTCCGCGGAGGACGTCATCGACACCGCCGAGGCCGAGGTCGCCCACCACCCGGACCCGCACCGGATGGACCTGCTCGCCGCCGCCCGGCTGCTACGGCGGATCGACCAGTCCGTCCTGACGCTTGCGACCGACCTCGGTGTCCCCGGCACAGCGGCCCGGCCCGGGGACGCGGACCTGCCCGGCGTCCACGCTCCCCGGTGAGGGACCTACCGGGCCATCAGGCGCCTCGGGAGTCCCGCCAGGCGATCCAGGACTTGAGCAGGCCCAGATCGTGGTCCGGACCGGACGTGCTGACGGTGAAGAGCGTGACGCCCGCGGCGAGCAGCTCGTCGGCCAGCTCCTCCGGCGGGCCCGTCACCTTGGCGGAACGCTCGATCTCGGCCGGGTCGCGGCCGATGTCGGCGCAGTGCGCGTCGAGCACCTGCACCTTGTGCGCGATCGTGGCGGGGTCGCCGATGCCGTGCCAGATGGTGGCGTGCTCGGCGGTGTAGCGGAGGGTCTTCTTCTCGCCGCCACCGCCGATCAGGATCGGGATGTCGCGGGTGGGCGGCGGGTTCATCTGCGCCCACCGGTTCTTGATGCGGGGCAGCGCGTCCGCGAGATCGGCCAGCCTCGAGCCCGCGGTACCGAACGGGTAGCCGTAGGCGTCGTAGTCGCGCTGGGCCCATCCGGCGCCGATGCCGAGCACGAGACGGCCGCCGGAGATGTGGTCGACCGTGCGGGCCATGTCCGCGAGCAGCTCGGGGTTGCGGTAGCTGTTACAGGTGACCAATGCGCCGATCTCGACCCGGCTGGTGGCCTCTGCCCAGGCCGCGAGCATCGTCCAGCACTCGAAGTGCTTGCCGGCGGGGTCGCCGAAGAGCGGGAAGAAGTGGTCCCAGTTGAACGCGACGTCGACACCCGCCTCCTCGGCGGCGGCGACGGTAGCGCGGATCTGGGCATAGTCGGCGTGCTGCGGCTGGATCTGCACGCCGATCCGGATCGGGTAGGCCATTCCCCCACCCTCCACCCGGAGCCGATCGTGGGCAGCGCGACCCCCGTCACAGCGACCCTGCCCGAACGCCCTGGTGGCTACCCGGGCGGGCGGTGCAACCTGATCGGAGCATCCGACGGGCGGATCCGGAACACGTTGAGCCGCAGGCCGTAGTACTTGTCGGTCTCCCCCACCCAGGTCATGCCCAGTCGGCGCGCGGTGGCCTCGCCCCGCGCGTTGTTCGGCCGGACCAGCGCGAACACCTCGTCGATGTCGAGCCCGAACGCACGCTCCACGAGGTGGCGCCCGGCCTCGACCGCGTAGCCCTTGCCCCAGTGCTCCGGCGCGAGCTGCCACCCGATCTCGACGTCCTGCTCCTCGACGGGCAGCAGGTGCAGGCTCGCGCCGCCCACGACCGCGCCGGTCTCGCGGAGCGCGACCGCCCAGTGCCCGAGCCCGCCCTGGCCTTCCCGGGTGGCCTCGGCCCAATGCCGCAGCTGCGCCCGCATGGCCTCCTCGCCCATCACCCGGTCGACGGCCGGGCTCAGCCAGCGCGCCACCTCCGCCCGGCCGTAGACGGCGAGCGCGGCCGCGGCGTCGTCGTCGGCCCACTCGCGGATGACAAGCCGCTCCGTGCGCAGGATCTCCGCCACCTCGTCTGTATACCCGTCCGCGCCCCCGGGAGGGGCGATTTGCCCCTCCTGGGGTGGGTGGACGGCGGCCCACGGACCGTCGGTCACCGGATCCCGGCGATGTCCAGCAGCTCGTCGAGGGTGCACGTGGGTGCGCCCGCAACCTTGGCCTCGTCGTCCCAGCGCCGCACGAGCATCGCCTCCGCGGCGAGCGGGTGCCGCAGGAACCGCTCCACCTCCGCCTCGGCCGCGGGCCCGCCCTGGGCGGCGAGGGAGCGCACCGACACCGGCGACAGCCGCGCGGCGTAGTCCGGTTCCAGTGTCACGAGCGCACGCTTCGCGTGCGCCCCGACGAGCCACCCGACCTCGTGGCCGAGCAGCCGCGCGCAGTACGCGGCGCCCGCCCGCTCGTGCGGCGCTTCGGGCAGCTCGGCGGTGACACCGGGCGAGCGGCCGATGTCGTGCAGCAGCGCGGCCGCCACCACCGGGGGCCGGGCTCCCGCCCGGACGGCGAGCGTGCCCGCCTGCAGGGCATGGGCGAGCTGGTCGACGGCCTCGCCGCCGTAGGGCAGATCGGCAGTGGCGAGCAGGTCGGCACGCACGCGGTCGCGGGCTGCGGTGTTGGGCACGGCGGTTCCCTCCAGAGGCATCGCTCCGAGTGAAGAGTCCGCGGATGACACCGTGGGCAACCGGGGTGGCATCAGGGGTGACGGTCGCATGTCGGCCCGCCACGGTTGTGCTGGCCGCTGCGCGGCGGGCAGCTGTGGATGGCCCGGCCGGCTCGGCCGACCGGCCCCGGCCCGCCGTCCTGTCCGCCCCGGCTCCGCGCAACCGACCCGAGCCGTTCGTCCGGACGTAACCGGCCCGTGCCGGGCCGGGCACCCGCGCTCTCCACCCTCGCTGCCGTCCGTCCCCGGCGTGCCCCCCGCGCGCAGCGGACCCAGAGGAGTTGCCGCATGAGGTCCACCATTCGCCGCGCCGCGGTCGCCGTCGTCGGCGCCGCGCTGCTCGCGCTCACCGCATGCGGGCAGAGCGCAGCCGAAAATCCCGGCCAGGCACAGGGCGGCCAGGCGGGCGAGCCGGGCACGCTCGTGTTCGCCGCCGTGCCGTCCGAGGAGTCGACCAGCCTGCAGCAGAGCTACCAGACCGTGATCTCGCTGCTGGAGAAGGAGACCGGAGCCACCGTCCAGTTCCAGAACGCGACCGACTACGCGGCCGTCATCGAAGGCATGCGCGCCGGGAAGATCGACGTCGCGATGTTCGGGCCGTTCTCGTACGTGCTCGCGAAGAACCAGGACCCCGGAATCACGCCCGTCGCCGCGATGGTCGACACGAAGGGCGCCCAGCCGGGCTACAAGTCCTACGGGATCACGAAGGCCGACTCGACCATCAACGACCTCGCCGGCTTCGCCGGGCACACCGTCTGCTTCGTCGACCCCGCCTCGACGTCGGGCTACCTGTACCCGACCGCCGGGCTCATGACGGCCGGGGTCAACCCGGAGACCGGCGTCAAGCCCACCTTCGCGGGCGGCCACGACGCCTCGGTGCTCGCCGTCGCGAGCGGGCAGTGCGACGCAGGCTTCTCCGAGGACGTGATGGTCGACACGCAGCTGATCAAGTCCGGCCAGCTCAAGCCGGGCGAGCTGAAGATCGTCTGGAAGTCGGACACGATCCCCGGCTCTCCCATCGCCATCGCGAGCGACGTCGCACCGGAGCTGCGGCAGAAGATCGTCGACACCTTCACGCAGGAGGCGAACGTCGACTACCTCACAGCGAACGGCGTCTGCAGCTCCGCCGACCAGTGCAAGCTCGGCTCGGACGGCGCCTGGGGCTACGTCCCCGTCGACGACGCCCTCTACAACGGCATCCGGCAGGTCTGCGACGTGACCAAGGCCAAGTCCTGCACGAGCCTCGGCTGAGCCGGAGGATCGCGATGAGCGTCGACAGCAGCGGGGTTACGGAGACGGTGATCCAGCTCTCCGGTGTCGGTAAGCGGTTCGATCCCGACGTCGTCGCACTCGACGACGTGTCGCTGGACGTGCGGGCGGGCGAGGTCGTGGTGCTACTCGGTCTGTCCGGATCGGGCAAGTCGACGCTCCTACGGCACGTCAACGGGCTGCACCTGCCCACGACGGGCAGCGTCCGGGTGCTCGCCAGCGATGTCGGAACGGCAAGCGGGGCCGAGCTGCGGCGCCTGCGCACCCGCATCGGGTTCGTGTTCCAGCAGTTCCACCTCGTCGGGAGCGCGTCGGTGCTCGAGAACGTCTGCACCGGGGGACTCGGCTCGCTGCGCGGTCCGCGGCTCGGGCTGCTCGGCTACCCCCGTCGCGTTCGGCGGGCGGCGCTGGAGCAGCTCGACCGCGTCGGCCTCGCCGACCAGCGGTTCCAGCGCGCCGACACGCTCTCCGGCGGCCAGCAGCAGCGCGTCGCGGTGGCGCGGGCACTGCTGCAGAAACCGCGCATCCTGCTCGCCGACGAGCCGGTGGCCTCGCTCGACCCGGAGTCCTCGGCACAGGTGATGCAGCTCATCGCCGACATCAGCCGCGAAGACCGGCTGACCGTGCTGTGCAGCCTCCACCAGGTCGAGGTCGCCCTGTCGTTCGGGCAGCGCATCGTCGGGCTCCGGTCCGGCCGCGTCGTGCTCGACCGCCCGGTCGCGGAGGTCGACCGGGCGGGGGCGATGGCCGTCTACTCGGCGGTCGGGGCGCGCACCGAGCCCGTTCTCGCCGGCGCCCGGTGACCGCGCTCAACACTCTTCCGGCGGTCCCGCCGAAAGGGCCGTCGGGAGGGCCGACGGAAGGGCCCCCGCGGACGGTGCCGAAGCCGTCCCGGACCGGGACGGCGGCGGCGCTCGTGCTGCTCGCGCTGCTCGGCGCGGCGGTGTGGGCGGTCGGGCAGCTTCGCCTCAACGTCGCCACGTTCACCGACAGCATCGGCAACGCGACGGACTTCCTCTCCCGCACGCTGCCGCTGGACTTCCCACCGCTGACAGAGGTGCTGCTGCTCTGCGGGCAGACGCTCGCGATCGTCGTCTGCGCGACGCTGCTCTCAGTGCTGGTCAGCGTGCCGGTCGCGGTGCTCGCGGCGGGCAATACCACCCCGGCGCCCGCCGCGCGCTACGGCGCCCGGGCGGTCATCGTCGTCGCCCGCGCCGTGCCGGACGTCGTGCTCGCGATCGTCTTCTTCCGCCTGTTCGGCCTCGGCGCCCTCGCCGGCGTGCTCGCGATGGGTCTGCACTCGGTGGGCATGGTCGCGAAGCTCTACGCCGACGCGATCGAGCAGATCGACGAGGGCCCGCGCACGGCCGTCCGGGCCACTGGCGCCCGGCGGCTGCAGGAGCAGATCGCGGGGGTCCTCCCGCAGGTGCTCCCGGCGTTCGTCGCGACGGCCCTGCACCGGTTCGACATCAACCTGCGCGTCTCGGTGCTGCTCGGCTTCGTCGGCGTCGGTGGGCTCGGGTTCGAGATCGCGAACGCGCTGCGGCGGCTCGACTACCAGCGAGGAGTCGCCCTCGCGCTGGTGGTGCTGCTGCTCTGCATCGCCGCCGAACTGCTGTCCGCGGCCGTGCGCCGGGCTCTGCTCGGCACGTCCGGGGACACCGCGCGCGGCCTCACCGGTTTCATCCGCCGGCGGGTGGGCGCCATCCGCGCCGACCTCGCCCGCGGGCCCGGCGATCGCGGGCCCGAGCCGGGCCGGGTGAGCCCGCCGTGGACGGCCCGCCGGGTCCGCGGGGCGGTCTTCACCGCGGTGACGGCGCTGGTGGTCGTCGCCTCGGTCTGGGGCGCCGACCTCTCGCCATGGCAGGTACTCGCCGGGCTGCCCAGAATGCTCGACACCCTCGGCCTGTTCTGGCCGCCGAGCACCGGCGGGGTCCTCCCCGACCTCGTCGCCGAGCTGTTCGTCACCGTGCAGATCGCCCTGGCCGCCACCCTCATCGGGGCGGTCCTCGCGCTGCCGATCGGCATCCTCGCGGCCCGCAATGTCGCCCCCATACCGGGGATCGCCACCGCGTTCCGGATCGTCATCGTCGTCGTGCGCGGGATCCCCGAGCTGGTGCTCGCCATCGTCTTCGTCGTGATCACCGGGCTCGGGCCGCAGGCCGGGGCGCTCGCGCTCGCGATCGGCGCCGTGGGGCTCCTGGGCAAGCTCGTGGCCGACTCCCTGGAGGAGACCGACGTACGCGTGCAGCAGGCGGTGCGGGCGACCGGCGCCAAGCGGCTGCAGGTGTTCGTCGCCGTGACCCTCCCGCAGGCGGCACCCGCCTTCGTCGCGCACCTGCTCTACCAGCTCGACGTCAACATCCGCTCGGCGACGCTGCTGGGCATCGTGGGTGCGGGCGGGATCGGCTTCTACCTGCTCAACGCCTCGCGGGTGATGGAGTTCGGCGTGGTCACCACCATCATGATGATGGTGTTCGCCACGGTGATGGTCGTCGAGCTCCTTGCGTTGTGGCTGCGGCGGGCGGTGTCGTGACCAGCGCTGTGATCCGGCGCGCGCAGCCCGGCGACCTGCCGACACTCGCGGCGCTGCGCTGGGAGTTCCGCACGGACGGCGCACCGCCGGTGGAGGAGCGCGCGGCGTTCGAGCCGCGGTTCCGCAAGGAGGTGGCGGCCGCCCTCGCCGACGGGACCTGGCTGGCGTGGGTGGCGGAGGTCGACGGCCTCGTGGTCGGGCACGTGTACGGCGCCCGCATCGCGAAGCTCCCCAACCCCGTGGACGAGGCCGAGACGCACCTCTACATCTCCAACCTCTACGTCCGGCCCGAGCACCGCGGCCGCGGGCTGGCCAAGGATCTGCTGGACGCCGTGCTGGCCGACGGCGACGAGGTGGACGCCACGATCCTCTGGGCCCGGCCGGGCACGGAGGGCCTCTACCGGCGCTACGGCTTCACCGCGTCCCCGGAGATCATGGAACGCCGCTGAGCGAGTTGCCTCACTAGGTTGACAAACGTTACGCTAACAGTTGTCAACCTAGTGAGGAGAACGCCGTGGTACCTGCACTCGCGCGAGCCCTGCATGCGGCCGACGCCGGCGCCCGCTTCCGGCGCTCCAGGCCCTCGCCGACGAGATGGCCCGCCGGCTCGGGGTGGCCTGACGTGCGCATCGGCCGCTTCATCCATCGCGTCCCGGCGGCGATCCTGTCCTCGCCGCTGCACCCGCTGCTGAGCCGCAGGCGCATGGTGCTGACCTTCACCGGCCGCCGCACCGGTACCCGCTATCCGACCCCCGTCAACTACCTCCGGCGCGGCCGCGAGCTGTTGACCACCACGTCCGGCAGTTGGGCGCGGAGCCTCGACGGCGGTGCGCCCGTCGAGCTGCGCCTACGCGGCCAGCGCGTCCTCGCCGACGCGGAGACGGTCCGCGACCCCGACGCCGTGGCGGAGGCGCTCACCGCGCTCGTCCGCGACCATCCGCCCTATGGGCGGTGGGCGAACGTCCGGGTCGGCGCCGACGGCGAGCCTGACGCCGCGGACGTGGCCGCGGAGGTCGCGCGAGGTCGCGCGCTCATCCGGATCCGGCTCGCGGAGCCGACGTGAGCACGCCACGGCGCCGGCGCCGCGGCACCGGTCACGAGCTGCGAACCGTGGTCGTGCGCGTCGCGACCGACCTGCTCGCCTCCACCGGCGACGTCGACACGATGACCATGCGCGATGTCGCCTCGGCGGCCGGTGTCACCACGCCGTCCGTGTACAGGCACTTCCCGGACAAGGAGGCGCTCGTCCGCGAGGTGCTGGCAGAGCGGTTCGCCGAGTTCACGAACCTGCTGCAGGACGCGGCGGCCGCCGCGGGCGACGAACCGCTGGCGCGGCTGGCCGCGATGGCGGCGGCCTACGTGAGGGCCGGGCTTGCCGAGCCGGGCCACTACCGGGTGATGTTCAGCGCCACGAACTCCGGCTGGGGTGGGCTGGGCCTCGACCCCGCCGACCCGCACCCGGGCGCGGCGGCGCACCAGGCGCTCGTCGACGCGACGACCGCGTGTCTGCCGCCCAGCACGCACGCCGAGGCGCCGCTGCTGGCCACGGAGCTGTGGGCCTCCCTGCATGGCCTGGTCGACCTTCAGATCACCAAACCCGACATGCCATGGCCTGACCCGGATCGCCTGATCGACCTCGCGCTCACCGCCGTGCGGCGCGCCCGGATGCTGAGGTGAACCTGCTCGCCGTGGCCACCGTGGTCGTCACCGGGTTCGTCGCCTGCGCCGAGTTCGGCTCCTACGCGCTCGTCCGGCCGGCCCTCCACAGGCTCGCCGCCCGCGAACGGATCACGGTGGAGCAGGGCCTCCTGCGGACCTTCGGCCGGGTGATGCCCGTCGGGATGCCCGTCGGCCTCGTCCTGACGATCGCCGGGGTCGTCGCCGAACCCGCGCCGCTCTCGTGGATGGCCGCCATCGCGTTCGCCGTCGCCGTCACGACCACGGTGCTGGTCAACGTGCCCATCAACCTCGCGACCGCGCGGTGGGACCCGGCCTACCCGCCCGCGGACTGGCAGCGGACGCGGCGGCGCTGGGCGAGGTTCCAGGCGTTCCGGTCCTGGCTGCTGCTTATCGGGTTCGTCACGGCCGCTGCCGCGGCGGTCTAGTCTAGGAGGGTCCTGAGCAACTCCGCCCGTAGCGAGCGGCGTCCAGGTGGGTGCATCGCAAGGCGGACGATCGGGCCGATACCGCTGTTGTATCGGGCCGATCGTCCAACGCCGCGAGGTGCCCGGCTGGGCGTCGCGCAGTAGGGCCGAGTTGTTCAGGGCGCTCCTAGCACCGACAACCGGCCCGGGCGTTCATCCCCGTTTCCCTGCCCGTTGCCGCTGCGGCAGTTGTCCGGACAAGCCGGGGCGGCAGCGTTGCTCCCGTGACGGGCAGCAGGTACCTCGAGATCGCCGACGAGCTGGCGGGCGAGCTCGCCGGCGTCGCGCCCGGTACGCGGCTCACCGGTGAGCACGGCATCGGGCAGCGGTTCGGGGTGGGGCGCGCCGCGGCCCGGGCCGCGCTGCAGGAGCTGGAACGCCGGCTGCTGGTGCGCCGCGTCCAGGGCTCGGGGACGTTCGTGAACCGCCGGATCGACTACACGATCTCCCACGACCGCCGCCCGTCCTGGCACGAGACGGTGACCGCCGCGGGCGCGCGCCCGCGGACGGTGGTCCGCGACATCGAGGTGCTCCCGCTCCCGGCCCAGCACGCCAGGTCGCTCGCGCTCCCCGCGGGCACGCCGTGCCACCGGCTGGTGCGGCAGTCCTACATCGACGACCTGCTCGCCGCCCGCGTGTACGAGTGGGTGCCGGTGGCCCTGGTCGCGCACCTCGACCTGGCGATGCACGCGGCCGAGTCACTCGACCTGGTGCTCCGCCAGATGGCCCGCGTGGAGCCGGTGCGGGCGTGGTGCCGGGTGAGCCTCGACGTCCCGCCGCCTGAGGTCTGCGCCGGGCTGGAGATCGAGCCGAGCCGCCCGGTGTGGCTGGTCGAGAGCGTCAGCCGGGACGCCACGAGCGGGCAGCCCGTCATGTGCAGCAGGTCCTGGATGCGCTCGGACGCGGTCCGAGTGGTGGTCGAGCTCGGCTCGAACCCGGAAGGAGATTGATGGACTTCTCACGCGAGAAACGAACAGAACTACTCGCGGTGGCCCGGCCGGAGGAGCTGGTCGGGCTGGCCGACGCCTGCCTCGCCGACGGGGTGGTGCCGCGGGTGCTGCGCGCGCCCGAGGTCGGCTGCGTGGCGACCCAGGTGGCGGAGCCGGTGGCGGGCGAGCGGTTCCTGCTCGGTGACGTGCTGGCCTGCCGCGCCGAGGTCGAGCTGGGCGGCGCCCGGGGCTGGGCGATGCGGCTGGGCGACGACCGGGCCGCCGTGCTGGCGGCCGCGATCTGCGACGCCGAGGTGGAGGCGGGCCGCTCCCACGCGGCCGACGTGCTCGCCCTGTGCGACCGGGTGTCGGCCCGGGTGGCGGCGGCGGACGCAGCGGAGTGGGCGCAGCTCGCGTCCACCGTGGTCGAGTTCGAGGAGCTGACGTGAGCACGACGACCGCGGTGGGGCTCGCCCCGCTCGAGCCCGACACCGCGCAGCGCGCGTTCCGCGCCGTGCTCGACGCGCTCGCGCGGCCCGGCGTCGTGCAGCTGCTCCCGGCGGAACCGGACGTGCCCGCGGCGCTCCTGCCCGTGCTCGCGCTCGCCGACCTCGACACACCCGTGTGCGTCCTCGCCGACGGCGGCGACTGGGCGGACGCGGTCGCGACGGCGACGACCGCGCCGATCACCGGCCTGCCCACTGCCCGGCTCGTGGCCGCACTCCGGACGTTCGCAGCAGACGAGCCCGCGGCGATCCGCACCGGCAGCGCCGCCGCCCCGGAGGACGCCGCGCTCGTCGCCCTCGCCGTTCCCGCGCTCGACGGCGGCACCCCGATCACGCTGCGCGGGCCGGGGATCGCCGGGGCGCGCACCGTCGCCCCGCAGGGCCTGCCTGCCGACCTGCTGGCCGCCCGCGCGGCCGCCACGTTCCCCGCCGGGTTCGACCTGCTGCTCGCCGACCCCGGCGGCCGCGTGTTCGGCATCCCCCGGAGCACCCGGATCGAGATGGAGGCCTGATGGGCTACTCAGGAGCCCGCGGCGGGCTGGAGGCGATCCTCGCCGCCGAGCGGCTCGTCCGCGACGCCCGCGACCACGCCCCGGCGCCGTGGGCGTCCACGACGCAGATCACCGCCCGCTTCCGGCTGGCCGTCGACCGTGTGCAGGGCGAAGCGGGCCTCTACCACGAGCCCACAGCCGCCGACGCGTTCCGGCAGGCCGAGGGCGACACCCTCGAAGCCGCCCATCTCGTGCGGGCCCATCGCTCGACGCTCCCGCGCCTGGCGGTGAGCGAGGCGGTGGACCCCGACGAGATGGTGGTGCTGCGCCGCATCGTCCCGGCCCACCGCACCCCCGACGGGCCCCAGCTCCTGGGCCGCACCACCGACTACACCGGTCGCCGGCTCGAGCGCCCTGCTCAGGCCCCCGCCCGGGTCCCCACCGAGGCCGCCGAGCCACCCGAGCGCACCCCGGAACAGCGCCACCCCACCCGGTTCTCCGCACTGCTGCGCTCGCTCGACCTCCTCGTCGAGCACCCGCGGCCCGAGGCCGAGCCGTTCGACGTGACGCGGCGCCCGGCGCGGCCGCCCGCGCCGCGGTCCGCCGTGCTCGCGTCGATGGCCCGCGCCGAGACCGGTGCCCTCGTGAGCCTCTGGTACCGCTCGGTCCTCGGGCCCGACGGCGACATCCACGAGGTGACGCTCGGCGAGGTCCGCCACGGCCACCTGCCGCTGCGCGTGCGCCACCCGCACACCGGCCGGTCCGTCGAGATCGGTCGCTTCCGGGCCACCGAGACCGAGGCGATCGAGGACCTCGACGGCCCCGACGAGGACCGCACGCGCTTCGACGTCGGGTACGGGATGTGCTTCGGCCACAACGAGCGCAAGGCCATCGCGATGGCGAACCTCGACATCGCCTGCCGCCGCTTCGGCCGCACCGGCCCGCTGGAGCAGCTGCTCCTGCTCACCACCGACGGGCTCGACTCCGCCGGGTTCCTGGAGCACCTGAAGCTCCCGCACTACGTGACGTTCCGTTCGATGGTCGAGCGCAAGCAGGCCATGCGCGCCACCGGGACCGCGACCGAGCCGCCCGGAAGGGACTGCCAGTGACGACCACACCGACTCTCACGACGACCACACTGGGTGTCGATGACCTGCTCGCCGGGATCGACGCCGCCACCCCGCCCGCCGGGATCCTCGACGAGGGCGCCAAACGGGAGATCCGCCGGGCCGCGCTCACCGCGGTGTGCGTGCCCGGCTACCAGGTGCCGTTCGGGTCGCGCGAGATGCCGGTCGCCCGCGGCTGGGGGTCCGGTGGCCTGCAGGTCACGCTGGCCGTGATCGGCGCTGAGGACACCGTGAAAGTGATCGACCAGGGCGACGACGCCGGCGTCAATGCCACCAACCTGCGCCGGCTCATCGCCGACAGCACGGGCTGCGAGCAGTCGGCCGACTCGCGCGAGGCCACGCTCGTCCAGACCCGCCACCGGGTGCCCGAGCAGCCGCTCGAGGACGGCCAGGTGCTCGTGCTCCAGGTGCCGGTGCCAGAGCCGCTGCGCGGCGTGCAGCGCTCCGTGGCCGAGTGCGCGCGCATGCACGCCGAGGCCGACTACTCGACGATGTGGGTGAGCCTCTACGAGGACATCGTCCGCAACGGCGTGATCACCAAGTCGACCGGCTACCCGGTGCTCGTCGGCGGGCGGTATGTCACGGCCACCACGCCGATCCCCCGCTGGGACGTGCCGCGGCTGCACCGGTCGGCTCACCTCAGCCTTTTCGGCGCCGGGCGGGAGAAGCGGATCTACGCGATCCCACCGGACACCGACGTCGAGCCGCTGACGTTCGACGACGTGCCGTTCGAGGTCGAGGAGGCGCAGGTCGAGGGCACCCGCTCCCGCTGTGTGCGGTGCGGTTCGGACGACACGTTCCTCGTCGACGCCGGGCACGGCCGGTTCGCCTGCAGCGACACCGAGTGGTGCGCGCGGGTCGGTGACGGCGACGCCGACCTGGCCGGGCACCGCGCGGCCGCTCCGCTGCACCTGCTCCCCGACCCTGGGCGGCGCGCCGCGACCGTCACCGCGCGGGTGCCGGAGCCCGCGGCCCGCGAGCTGCCCACGGCCGACGAGTGGACGCTGCTGGCCGAGGGCATCGGCAAGGTCCACGGCCCCGGTGGCGCGACCGCGGTGCCGGGCACCGGCCCGGAGCACGGCACCGCGGTCAGCCCGGAGACCGGGGCGATCGTCGCCGCGTGGGACGTCAGGTTCGACGTGGCTCCCGGCGAGGCCATCGGCCTGATCGGGGAATCGGGATCCGGGAAGTCGACGGTGCTGCGCTGCATCGTCGGGGACGAGAAGGCCACGGCGGGGAGCCTCTACCTCTCCGCCGTCGACGGCGGCCGCACCGACGTGCTCACCCTCGACGCCCCGGCCCGGCGGCGCCTGCGGATCGCGACGCTCGGCATCGTCCACCAGGACCCCGCCGACGGACTCGCGCTGGGCGTCTCGGCGGGCGGCAACATCGCCGAGCGCCTCACCGCGGCGGGCTGGCGCAGCTACGGGGCCATCCGCGCCCGCGCCGCCGAACTGCTGGAGCGCGTCGAGGTGCCGCTCTCGCGCATGGACGACCCGGTGCGCACGTTCTCCGGGGGCATGCGCCAGCGCGTCCAGATCGCGAAGGCGCTCGCCACCGACCCGGCCGTCCTGCTGCTCGACGAGCCCACCACCGGACTCGACGCGTCCGTCGCCGCCGGTGTGCTCGACCTGCTGCGCAGCCTGCTCGCCGAGCGGGACGTCGCCGCAGTGGTCGTGAGCCACGACTTCGCGGTGATCGAGGCGCTCACCGACCGCTCACTCGTGATGCAGCTCGGCCGCGTGGTCGAACAAGGCCTCACCGACCAGCTCTTCCGCGACCCGCACCACCCCTACACCCAGCGGCTCGTGGCCGCAGCCCGGAGGTGATCATGGAACCGGCAGTCGAGGGCCCCGTACTCGAAGTGAGGGGCCTGGTGAAAACGTTCACGCTGCACACCGTCGACGGGCGCACGGTCTCGTCGCTGCAGGGCGTCGATCTCGACGTCGCGGCGGGCGAGCACCTGGCGCTGGCCGGGGCGAGTGGCGCAGGCAAATCGAGCCTGCTGCGCTGCGTGCACCGCAGCTACCTGCCCGACGCGGGCACCGTCACGCTGTACCTGGACGACGGGCCCGTTGAGCTGACCGCGCTGCCCGACCGGGCACTTGCCCGGTTGCGGGCCCGCGAACTGGGTTACGTCTCCCAGTTCCTGGCCGCGCCGCCACGCACGGGACCGCTCGAGCTGGTGGCCGCAGCCGCCCGCCGTCGCGGGCTCGACCGGGCGGACGCGGCCGACGCCGCCGCCGGTGCGCTGCGGCGGCTCGCGCTGGACGAGGCGCTGTGGGACGTCGACTGCGGTGTGCTGTCGGGCGGCGAGCGCCAGCGCGTCAACCTCGCGGCGGCCACTGTGCGCCCGCCGCGGCTGCTGCTGCTCGACGAGCCGGTCTCGGCACTGGACCCGGCCAACCGGGAGCTGGCCCTCGACCTGATCGCCTCGCTGTCGGACGCGGGGGTCGCGGTGCTCGCGGTCTTCCACGACGCCGACGCGATGCACCGCCTCGCCACCCGGGTGGTCGAGCTGCGGGACGGGCGGGTGGCCCGCGAGGGCGCGCCTGCCGACGTGCTGGCGGTGGCGGCATGACGACAGCGGCCCCGGCCACCCCACGCTGGACCCTCGCCCGCCCCCCTGCCGACTACGTGCTCGGCCACGTCACGGCCGTGCTCCCCGACCGGTTGCTCGACGACGCCCGCGTGGTCGTGCGGGCCGGGCGGATCGCCGAGGTCGGGCCGCACCCGGCCGGCACGGCGGCCGACGTCGACGGTGGCGGCCGGTACTGCCTGCCCGGTCTGGTCGACGTCCACTCCGACGGGCTGGAGCGCGAGCGGATGCCGCGCCCCGGCGCCGAGCTGCCGTGGCAGTTCGCGATCCGATCCTTCGAGGGCAAGCTGCGCGCCGCGGGCGTCACCACCGTGTTCCACGGCGCCTCGTTCGAGGAGGGCGCCTCGCCGGCCACGCCGCGGACCGTCGCGGGCGCCATCGCGCTCTGCGCCGAGGTGGCCGCCCGTGGCGTCGGCCCGGTGGACCACCGGATCCTGCACCGGCTCGACGTCCGCTCCGCCGATGGCCTCGCGGCGCTGCGGACCCGGCTCGCCGGGCTGCCCGAGCGCGCCGTCGTCTCGCACGAGGACCACACACCAGGGCAGGGCCAGTACGCCGACCGCACCTACTACGAGCGGTTCGTCTCCGGCACCCGGGGCATCGGCCAGGACGAGGCCAGAGCCCACGTCGACGACATGATCGCCCGTCGCGACGCGTTGCTCGACGTACGGACTGAGGCGTTCGAGTTCCTCGGCGAGCGGGCCCAGGCCGGGGCGGTGCAGCTGTTCGGGCACGACCCGGCGTCCGCGGAGGAGATCGCCGCGCTGGCCGCGCGCGGTGGGGCGGTCGCGGAGTTCCCGACAACGGTCGAGGCCGCGGAGGCGGCCCGCGAGCGGGGTATGCCCGTTGTCATGGGTGCACCCAACGCGCTGCGTGGCACGTCCCACGCCGGCAACACCTCGGCTCGCGAGCTCGTCGGGCGCGGGCTCGTGACGGCGCTCGCGTCGGACTACCTGCCCTCCGGGCTGCTCGCGGCGACGTTCCTGATCGCGGCCGAGGGGCTCACCGACCTCCCGGGCGCGGTGCGGCTCGTGACCGCGGGCGCGGCCCAGGCCGTCGGGCTCGACGACCGCGGCGCCCTCGTCCCGGGCGCGCGCGCCGACCTCGTGCTCGCCGAGGCCGGGGAGCCCTGGCCTCTGGTGCGGGCCGTGCTCCGGGCCGAGGCCCAAGGAGCATCTCAGTGAGCGGCCCAGTGAACAGCCCAGGGAGCAGCCCAGGGAGCAGCCCAGAGAGCTGGCCTGTTCCCCAGCCGGTGCTGCCCTCCGGGGTGGACCCGGTGCTCGCCGACACCGTGCACGCGGCCGCGGCCGCGTTCGCCGCCGCCCAGCGCGCGCACAACCGGGCCGCACTCGCCGAGACCGTCGCGACCGGCGCCGACGGCACGCCGACGATGCGGATCGACGTGCTGGTCGAGGACGCGATCACGGCCGTGGCCCGGCGGCACAAGGTGAACGTGCTGAGCGAGGAGGTCGGCTCGGTCGACGTCGGCTCCGCCGTCACGCTCGTCGTCGACCCGCTCGACGGCTCGGCGAACGCCGCCGCGGGCGTGCCGCTGTCCTGCGTGGCCGCCGTGCTCGCGGTCGACGGCGTCCCGGTGGAGGGCGTGACGTACTGGCTGGAGGGCGGGCGGTGCTGGCACGTCCGCGCGGGCGAGCCGGTGCCGTACCGCACCAGCGGGCGCACGGCCCTCGACGGTGCAGCGGTAAGCCTGCTGCGCCCGCACGAGCGCAACGCCGACGCGTGGTGGCGGGTGGCGCGCCGGGCCGCCCGGGTGCGGATCCTGTCCAGCAGCTGCCTGGAGGCCGCCCTCGTCGCCGAGGGCGCCACCGACGCGTTCGCCGACGCGGGCTCGGACACCCACCGGATCGTCGACCTCGCCGCAGCGATGCTCATGGTGCCGGCGGCGGGAGGCGCGGTCGTGGACGCCGCCGGGCGCCCGCTGGAGCTGGACCCGGACCTGACGCGGCGCTGGTCAGGGGTGGTGGCGGCCACCCCGCAGCTGGCGGAGGAGGTCGCAGGCACCATCACCGGAAGGTCAGGGCTGTAGCCGGAACCCTTCCATCGCGGGCGCGACTGTGTGTTCACTGGGGCGGCAGCGCTGCCGCCGGGTCAGCGCCTGACGGCGGGGAGAGACCGTGACCCAGACCCTCGACGCCACTTCGACCACCGCGCGCGACCGCGTCGACGGCTGGTTGTCGGACTTCGAGCAGGCACTCGCCGCTCGCGATGCGGACCGGGTCGCGGGGCTCTTCGCCCCCACCTCCTTCTGGCGCGACCTCATCGCGTTCACCTGGAACCTCACGACCGTCGAGAACCGGGACGGCGTCGCGGACCTGGTGCGTGCGAGCGCCGAGGCGGCAGGCGCGCACGGGTTCCACGTGACCGAGGAGCCCACCGAGGCCGACGGCGTGGTAGAGGCCTGGATCGGGTTCGAGACCGCGGTCGGGCAGGGGCGCGGGCACCTCCGGCTCACCGACGAAGGCGCTTGGACCCTGCTGACCACGCTCTACGAGCTGAAGGGGTACGAGGAGCCCCAGGGCGAAGGGCGGCCAACGGGCGTCGAGCACGGGGTGCGGCCCGGCCGGCTCAGCTGGAAGGAGGCCCGCGAGGCGGAGAACGCCGCGATGGGCAGCACCGCGCAGCCCTTCGTGGTGGTCGTCGGCGGCGGGCAGGGAGGCATCGCGCTCGGCGCTCGGCTGCGGCAGCTCGGGATACCGCACGTGGTGGTCGACCGGCACCCGCGGCCCGGCGACCAGTGGCGCAGCCGCTACAAGTCGCTCTGCCTGCACGACCCGGTCTGGTACGACCACCTGCCCTACATCGACTTCCCGGCGAACTGGCCGGTATTCGCGCCGAAGGACAAGATCGGCGATTGGCTGGAGATGTACACGAAGGTCATGGAGATCAACTACTGGTCCTCCACGACCTGCACGAAGGCCGCCTACGACGCCGCCGAGGGCGAGTGGACCGTGGTGCTCGACCGCGGGGGCGAGCAGGTGGTGCTCCGCCCGAAGCAGCTCGTGCTGGCCACGGGCATGTCGGGCAAGCCGAACGTTCCGGCCATCCCCGGCCAGGACCGCTTCCGCGGCGACCAGCACCACAGCTCTCGCCATCCCGGCCCGGACGCGTACGCGGGCAAGCGGGCCGTCGTGATCGGGTCGAACAACTCGGCCCACGACATCTGCGCAGCGCTGTGGGAGCACGGCGCCGACGTGACGATGGTGCAGCGCTCGTCGACGCACGTCGTGAAGTCGGACTCGCTGATGGACCTCGGGATGAAGGCCCTCTACTCCGAGAGCGCCGTCGCGGCCGGGATCACCACGCAGAAGGCCGACATGACCTTCGCGTCGATCCCGTACCGGATCATGCACGAGTTCCAGAAGCCGATCTACGACGCCATCCGCGAGCGCGACGCCGACTTCTACCGGCGGCTGGAGGAGGCGGGGTTCCTCCTCGACTTCGGCGACGACGACTCGGGCCTGTTCCTGAAGTACCTGCGCCGCGGCTCGGGCTACTACATCGACGTCGGCGCGTCGGAGCTGGTGGCGAACGGCGACGTGAAGCTCGCGCACGGCGCCGTCCGCGAGCTGACGGAGGACGCGGTGGTGCTGGAGGACGGCAGCCGGCTTCCGGCCGACGTCGTCGTCTACGCCACCGGCTACGGCTCGATGAACGGCTGGGCCGCCGACCTGATCAGCCAGGAGGTCGCCGACACGGTCGGGAAGGTGTGGGGCCTGGGCTCGGACACCCGCAAGGACCCCGGGCCGTGGGAGGGCGAGCAGCGGAACATGTGGAAGCCCACCCGGCAGGAGGGGCTGTGGTTCCACGGCGGGAACCTGCACCAGTCCCGGCACTACTCGCTGTACCTGGCCCTGCAGCTCAAAGCGCGCTGCGAGGGGATCCCGACGCCGGTGTACGGGGTGCCGGAGACCCACCACCTCGCCTGATGGGTCTCTACAGCTAGTGCCCCGCGCCGCAAAACTGGATCCGCCGATATACGCACCGGACTTCCGGCGCGGGACGCTAGAAGACGCTGAAGGTCGCCGCCCGCACCGCGTCGTCGCCCATGCCCGCGCAACGGTCGTACTCGGCGCGCCGCGTGGCGAGCACGCAGCGCCCGAGCAGGTCGCCGAGACCGTCCATGAGCACGGCGTCCTGCTCGAGGTGCGCGAGTGCCGCGCGCTGGTCGGCTGGCAGCGGCCGGATGCCGCAACGCTCCGCCTCCTCCGGCGAGAGCGCGGCCGGGTCGGCGGCAGCCGCCTCGGGGAGGTCGAGGCCGCGGGCCAGCCCGTCCAGCCCGGCGAGGATGAGTCCGCCCAGCGCCAGATGCGGGTTGCTGCTGGCGTCGCAGGCCTTCAGCTCGGCATTGGCGCTCTCCCACTCCCGCCCCCGGAACGGGGACGTCACCCGCAGCGCCGCCTCCCGGTTGTCGTAGCCCCACGAGACGGTGGAGCCCGCCCACGCGCTCGGCCGGAGCCGGTCGTACGACAGGTACGACGGGCAGGTCAGCGCGACGAGCGCGGGCAGGTGGTCGAGCACGCCGGCGAGGAACGCCCGGCCGCGCGGCGAGAGCGCGAACGGGTCGCCCGCGTGCGGGAGGACGTTGGTCGTGCCGGTCTCGTCCCAGATCGAGAAATGCACGTGGCAGCCGCTGCCGATCGCGTCGGGGAACGGGCGCGGCGCGAACGAGGCCAGCAGGCCGTGCCGGGTCTCGACGACCCCGCGCACGGTGTCGCGGACGCGCAGTTGCTGGTCGGCGGCGGCGAGCGCGTCGGCGTAGCGGACCGAGATCTCCTGCTGCCCCGGCCCGTACTCGTTGATCGCCTGCTCGACCACGATGCCCTGCTCGACGAGCGCATCGACGACGTCGTTGATCACGGGCGCGGCCCGGTCCAGGCCCGCCGACGAGTACACCGGCCCGTCGCCCCACGGCCGCGGCCCGTCGGGTGTGCGTTCGGCGAGGTAGAACTCGTTCTCGAACGCGGACCGCACCAGCAGGCCCGCAGCGGCGGCCCGCTCGACCGCCTTCTTCAGGAACGCACGTGGGCAGCAGCCCCAGTCGAGCCCGTCGTGCCCGACCTGGTCGCACAGCACGCTCGCCACGCCGTCCAGCCAAGGCAGCCGCACGTAGGTCGCGGGGTCGGGGACGATGCGGATCTCCCCGACCGGCTCCATCCCCGCGATCGGCACGAGGTCGTCGAGCACGTTGAGGGCGTTCTGCGCGCGGGTGAGCCCCAGCCCCGACTCCAGCGCGCCGGCGAGCCGCGCCACGTGCACCTGCTTCCCGCGGATCACCCCGCTCGGGTCGCAGTAGAGGAACCGGACGAGCCGCACCCCGTCGGCCACGGCCCGTTCGACCAGGCCCGTCACACCTGCTCCAGCCCGTACACCCGCCGGGCGTTGCCCGCGCCGACCATCCCCGCTACGCGCACGGCGTCCGCGTGCGACCAGTCGCCGTCGGCGACCCACTCGCCGAGCACCGACGTCATCGCCCGCCGCCAGAGGAGCGCGCCCAGGTGGTGCAGCTCGGGCGGGCCGAACGCGTCGGAGGAGAAGAGCACCTTCCCGAACGGCGCCACCTCCAGCGACTCCGCGACGACCGCCCGGCTGCGGGCGCCCGTGAAGTTGACGGCCAGCCCGACGTCCATGTGGACGTGCGGGAACACCGAGGCCAGGTAGGCGGCGGTCCGGTGGTGTGGGTAGCAGTGCAGCAGCAGCACCGGGACCCGCACGCGGCGGACGAACTCCGTCATGAGCGACGGGTCGGTGCGGTGCATCGTCAGGTCCGGGTCGCCGAGCCCGACGTGGAACTGCAGCGGCAGGCCCGTCTCGACGCCCGCCCACAGCAGGTGGCGCAGCAGCACCGGATCGGTTACCCGCCCGCCTGCCCGCAACCAGGTCCCGGCCGCCTGCCGCACCTCGGCCGCTGTGGGCGGCTCCGGTTCGAAGTCGAGGCCGTAGCGGTACGCGATCACCGACTTGAGCCCGACCGCGGTGCGGGCCCGCTCGTGCAGCGCGGCGGCGAGGGCGCCCGCGAAGCCGGCGGCGTCCGTGCCGCCCCCGGCCACGTCCTCGGCGACGGCCTCCAGCCGCACGACCTCCGCCGCCTGCGCGCCGGCGGCCGCCGCCATCGCGGACGGCGCGAGGATCTCCCTGGCCCGGTAGCCGGTCTCGACCAGGAAGAGCGCGATCCCGCTCGCCCGCAGGAGCCGGCGCGTCACCTCCTGCACGCCGAGCTCCGCACGCCGGGCGGCGTACTCGCCGGCGTCGACGTGCGGGGGCAGGTCCAGCACCGGGGCGCACCACCGGCGCACGGCGAAACCGAGCTGGGAGTCCAGGTAGCTGGTGCCGGGCGCCGCCGGGAACGGGGACTCGGTGAGGCCCGCGGCGAGCGCGGCGACATCCAGGGGCGCGGTCGCGGCGCCGTGCACGTGGTGGTCGACCAAGGGCATCGCCTCGATGGCCGCAGCAAGCGACGCCGCCGGGGACCCCACCGGCAGCACCGACCGGGACTCGGTAACCACGGGCAGAGCAGACACCGGTGCGCCTGCGCGGTCAAGATCCGGCCGGGATGCCCCCTTCCGGGGTGACGTTTCGGCAACCGAGCGGGCAGTCTCCGCGGTTCGCGCCCTGCTGTACAGGATGATCCAGACGCCACAGGCCCCGTCCGGACCGATGTTTCGAACCGGCGCGTGTCCGGGCACGATCAACTTGAGATCGAGGGGGGAGTCGTCATGGTCGAGGGCCTGGCCCATGAGGAGCGCGCGGAGCGCCCCGCACCCGCCGCTCCGGTCACACGGCCGGTCACACCTGCCCGGAGGGTGCGGCTCGCCGTCGCACTCGTGGTCGCCAGCGGTCTGACACTGACCGCAGGCTGCGCGGGCCCGACGGGCAGATCGCCGAGCGCCGCTCCCCCGGCCGCACCGGCCCTGCCCACCACCGCTCCCACCACCACCGCTGCTCCCACCACCGCTCGCACCACCGCTCGCACCACCGCTCGCACCACCGCTCGCACCACCGCCCCCTCGGCGGCCCCGCCCACCGCGGTGGAACCCGGCCCGGCGGCTCCCGATCCCGCGGCCGACCCCGCGAGCACGTCCCTGAAGCTGGGCGACGAGAGCCCCGCTGTCGGCGCGCTCCAGCAGCGCCTCGCCGATCTCGGCTTCTGGCTCGGCGACGCCGACGGCAACTACGGGCAGCTCACCCGGCAGGCCGTGATGGCGTTTCAGAAGGCCGAGGGCATCACGCGCGACGGGGTCGCGGGCCCGCAGACCCAGCAGTACCTCCAGTCGGCCTCCCGGCCGACCCCGCGGGACGCTTCGGGCGACCACATCGAGGTCGACCTCGAACGCCAGCTCCTGCTCGTGGTGGGCGACGGGCAGGTCCAGTGGGCGTTGAACACCTCCACCGGCAACGGCGAGGCCTACTCCCGGCCCTCCGGCGGCAGTGGCGTCGCGAGGACGCCGCGCGGCGACTTCGCCGTCGAGCGCCAGATCAACGGCCTGCGCCGCGCCGAGCTGGGCGACCTCTACCGCCCCAAGTACTTCCGCGGTGGCATCGCGGTGCACGGTTCGGGCAGCATCCCGGCCAACCCGGCCTCGCACGGCTGCGTGCGGGTCACGAACTCGGCAATGGACCTGCTGTGGTCCAGCGGCGTCGCCGAGATCGGGACCCCCGTCAGCGTCTACTGAGAACATCAGCGTCTACGGAGAACATCAGCGTCCACTGAGAACTGCTGAGCCGCCCGGCGGCGGGTCGCAGCCCGCAGCGCCCGCCGTTGGAGTGTTCGGGGCATCATGTACGCGTGTTGTTCATGTCCTGGCCACCTTCACCGGCTTTCGCTGCCCGGCAGAGCCGCGGGTGAGCGCGCCGCTGGAGGTCACGCGGCTGCTCCAGAACCCACTCGGCCAGGCCGCGCCCGAAGGTGCCCGCGGTGACATCGTCCGCGTGAGCGACGGGACGGTCGCGGTCTACCTGACCCCCGCGGAGTTCGACGCGGCCAGCGAGTCCGACCTGCGCTACCTGCTGGCCCGGCGGGCCGTCGCCCGCGAGGCCGGCAAGGAGGGCCACCGACGGGGCGACCGCGCCTGAGGGAGAGGTCCGCGCGGGGGGTTCAGCGCTCGGCTCGGGCCGCGTCGGGGAGGGCGGCCCTGCCCGCGCCCGGGGAACCGGGTGGCACCTTCCCTGGTCGGCGACCCGCCACTTGCTGCTTCAGCTCACGAGTTGCGGCTCCCGGGACCGGTCCGCGCCGAACCCGGCCCGCTCCAGCGTGCCCCGCAGGTTGCGCAGGACTCGCCCGCGGGTCGGCCCGATGCTCCCGACCGGGATCCCCACGACCTGCGACACCTCGACGTAGGGCAGCTCCGGGTCGAAGAACAGCGCCTGCACGAGCGCCTGCCTGCGGCCGGTCAACCCCGCAACGGCGGCTCCAACGGCCAGCCGGGCCTCCTTCCGCACGACCACGGCCTCCGGACCGGGCACGACGGCCGGGCGCTCGCCCGCCACGCGCTCGTCCGGGACTTCACGGTGGGAACGGCGCAGCAGCGCCAGGCACTCGCGATCGGCGGTGGTGGCGAGCCAGCCGCCGAGGCGCTCGGCATCCCGCAGCGTGTCGAGCCGCTCCAGCGCGCGCAGCCAGGTGTTCTGGACGACGTCGGCCGCGTCCGCCTGCTGCAGCCGGTACGTCCCGACGACCCGCCGCACCAGGCCGCCGTAGCGGGACACCAGTTCGTCCCACGCGCCGGGCACGCGGCGGCGGGCCCCGTCGACGAGCTCTGTGGTGGTCATCGCAGCAGGGGTGGTGGTGGTCCGGGCAGTGGTCGTCGTGGGCAGGCTCGCGGGCGAACGCAGTGCGGGGGCGGGCATGGCTTTCTCCCTATGGCGCCGGGGGCTTGTTGCGCGGCACCACCGTGGTCGTCCCGGCTTGCAGCGACCTTGCAAGCGGCATCTGCACGTTTCGTATGCACGTGCATCGGCCCTGTGCATCGGCCCTGTGCATCGGCACCGTGCATCGGCACCGCCGCGAGGGACGCTAGACGGAGCGCGGCCCCGCCTCGGCCCGCTCGCGCCACCGCGTCGCTGCGCCCGCGTCGCCTACCGCCGTGTAGACGGTCACGGCGTCCGCGGCGATCCGCGCCCACTCGGCGCTGTTGCCTGCCGCCCGCGCGGTGGCGACCGGCAGCACCTCCTCCAGGAGTGCGGTCGCGCGTTTCCGCTGGCCTGCCACCGCGAGCGCCACCGCGAGCCTCCGGCCGGCGAGCAGAGTGCTGGCGTGCGCCGGCCCGAGCGCAGTGCCGAAGATCGTGTGCGCCCTGACCTGCGCCTGCACCGAGTCGGCGACCAGGCCCGCGTCGGCCTGGGCGAGCCCGAGGTTCGTCAGCGCCATCCCGACGCGCGAGTCGTCCGGGCCGAACACCCGCTCCAGCAGCCGGACGGCCCGCAGGTGCGCCTCGACGGCCTCCTCGACCTTCCCCTGCAGCCGCAGCGCGTAACCCAACTTGTCGTACGCCTGCGCGGTGTCCGGGTGGTCGGCGCCGCAGATGTCGGTGAACACGTCGATCACCCGACGCTGGAGGCTCACCGCGGTGGCGAGCCGACCGGCGTCCTGCTCCACCATGCCCAGCCCGGCGGTGGCGTGCGCCCATTCCCGGTCGCTGCCCCGGCCCTGCCGCTCGAATTGTGCGCGCGCCTGCCGGAAGGCCCGCCCGGCAGGGCCGAGCTGCCCTGCCGCCCACAGCGTGTATCCGAGGTCGGTGAGCACGGTCGGGACCGGGTCGTGGTCGCGTCCCGACTTCCGCAGCGCCGCCAGGGCGCGCTCGTGTGCGGCAACAGCCCCTTCGATGTCGTCGGCGCAGTTGAGGACGTGCCCGAGCCGGTTGTAGGCGTGGGCGAGCCCCACGTCGTCCGGCTCGACGAGGCCGTCCAGCACCTCGACGGCGCGCCGGTGCAGGTCCAGGGCCTCGGCGAGGCGGCCGGAGGCGTCGAACGCCTCTCCCAGCTGGCAGAGCAGCCGCCCCTCCTGCACGCGGTCGCGCCAGTCGCTGTGCAGGCGCACGAGCCGCAGCGCCGCCTCGATCACCTGGATCGCGGCCGGGTACAGCGCGCGGGCGGCGTAGCGGGCCGCCAGCTCGGCGAGGGACTCCACGAGCCCGGCAGGCGCGACCCCGAGCTGCTCGCCGTGCCCGGCGAGGACGATGAGGTGCGCGCCGGTGCCCGCCCAGCCGGTGCCGTTCCCCCCAGTGGCGGGCTGGGTGGCAGCCGGCGTGGCGTCGGGGGTGAGCGCGCACAGCTCCACGGCCTCCTCGAGCCGCAGCAGTCGCGTCGGCTCGGGAAGCCGCGCCCGCACGACGTCCTGCACGAGACGGTGCACCCGCAGCACGTTCCGGGCCCGGTCGACGAGCGAGAGGCGCAGCAGCTCGGCGACGGCGTCCTGCAGGTCCAGCTCGTCCTCGGTGAGGGGAGCGAGCAGGTCGAGGGCGATCGCGTCGGAGGCGAGGAACGCCATCACCTCGAGCACGGCCGCGGCCCGCGGCGACCGCCGGCCCAGCCGCTCGAAGGCCAGCTCCCAGGTGGTGGCGACGGTCGGCCCCGACCCCCCGGCCTCACGCACGAGCAGGTTGCTACGCCTGCCGTGGAACAGGCGCACGTAGTCGGGCACCGGCATCCCGGTCTGCTCCACGTACGCGCAGGCCTGTTCAAGCGCCAGTGGCAGGTCGCCCACCAGCTCGGCCAGGGCGTCGGCGCCCTCCTCGTCGTCGTCCCCACTGCGCGCGAGCACGTACGCGACCGACTCGTGCCGGGCCAGCGGGGGCAGCACGACCGGCCTGGCAAGACGCCGCCAGGCGGGGTTGCGCGAGGTGATCAGGACGTCGCCGTGCCGCCCGGCCGGGAGATAGGGCTCGATCAGGCGCGGCTCGTCGACGTTGTCGAAGACGAGGACCCAGCCGGGTGTCCGGTCCAGCTCGGCCCACAGCGCGGCCCGCGCGTCCTCCTCCCGCTCGTAGTGAGCGATGCCGACGGCCGCGGCGAGGTCGGCGAGGCTCGTGGCGGTGCCCGCCGGGTCCTCGGCGGCGACCCACCATGCGGCACGGCCCTCCCGGTGCCTGCGGTGGGCGAGCTCGACGGCCAGCTCGGTCTTGCCCACCCCGCCGAGCCCGGCCAGCGCGATCGCGCGTGCCCTGGCCGTGTCGTCGTCGAGGGCCCGAACCAGCTCGTCCAGCAGGTCCTCGCGCCCGACGAAGGCCCGGTTGCGCGGCGGCAGGTTCACCGGGAGCACGCGCGCGGCCACCGCCGGGGGCGCGGGCGTCGCCTGGGCGAGCACCGCGGCGTGTACAGCGCGCAGCGCCGGCGCGGGGTCCACCCCCAGCTGCTCGGCCAGCGCGCGGCGGCAGCGTTCGAACGCCGCGAGCGCGTCGGCCTGCCGGCCGGCGGCGTACAGCGCGGTGACGAGCCGGGCGGCCAGCGACTCCCGCAGCGGGTCGTCGGCGGTCAGCAGCTCCAGCAGCGCCACGTCCTCCGCGGCCCGGCCGACCCGCGCGTGCGCGTCGGCGAGCAGCTCCGCCGCCACCACCCGTTGGTCCTGCAGCCGCGCGACCACCGGCTCGAGGAAGGCCCTGTCGCCGAGTGCGCCGAAGAGCCGCGGGCCCGTCCAGCGGGCGAGCGCCGCCTCGAGCACTCGCGCGGCCGCTGCGTCGTCGCCCCTCGCCAGGGCCTGCCGGCCGCGCCCTACGTCGGCGGCGAACCTGTCCGCGTCCACGGTGACGATCTCCCGGTCGAGCACGTAGCCGCCCCCGCGCCTGCGGATCGCGTCGGAGCCGAGCAGCCCGCGCAGCCGCGAGACGTAGGCGTGAACGGACGCGACCGGTGCCGGGATCGCGTGCGGTCCCCAGACGTCCTCGATGATCTGCTCGACGGAGACCACGTCGCCGGCGCCCGCGAGCACGCGCGCCAGCACGGCCTGCTGGCGGGGGCCGCCGAGCCCGACGTCGGCGCCGCCGACCGACGCGGCGAACGTGCCCAGCACGCGGATCGCCGCCCGCGCCCCTGGCCCGGGTCCCGATGCCTGTCCGCCGACGGTGCCTATCTCAGGCTCCGTAATCCGTGAACACGATGTCCACCGTGTACGCGAAGGCCCCGCCGTCCGGGCAGGCCAGCTCGACCGCGTCGGTCAGCACCCGGTGCAGGCGCAGCCAGTCCTCCGCGATGCCCTGCGCAGCGGCCCCCGCGACGTCGTGGACGAACGCCGGGGCCGTCAGCCGGCAACCCTCGCCGGGGGTGAGCGTCACGTGCAGCCCGCCGGGCCCGGTCAGCCGGAACGCGCTCCAGTCGGGGTCGCTCGTGCGCTGCTGGAACGCCCCGGTGGTCAGGGCCGCGCGCACGTCGAGGCAGAACTCGTTGCCGACCAGGTGCCCGGCAGGCGCATCCTCGTACCGGACCTCGAGCCGGGCGCCGTCCAGCCGGAAGGACTTCGTGAACGACGGCCCCTCGTGCCACACCACGCCGGTGGCGGCACCGGGGACCGGCGCGGCCTTCCCGGCACGGTCGAGCGCGCAGGCTCGCGCGAACGTCTCGTCGTCGACGGGACCGGCGGGCTGCGGGC
Source organism: Pseudonocardia aurantiaca (assembly GCF_039526725.1). NCBI lineage: Bacteria > Bacillati > Actinomycetota > Actinomycetes > Pseudonocardiales > Pseudonocardiaceae > Pseudonocardia > Pseudonocardia aurantiaca. The sequence continues at coordinate 137,683 of NZ_BAAAJG010000008.1, read as the reverse complement.
CGACCGCGGGGCCGTAGGTGTAGCGCACGCAGGGCTCCGCCGGGTCGGGGGCGGCGACATACTCGTTGAACGTGTCCGGGTAGAGCCACTCGCGCGGCGAGGGCTGCCGCGGCCGGTCCTCGCGGCGCAGCCCGACGCGCGGCGCAGCCTGGATGAGGTCGGAGGCGACGTAGAGGTGGTTGGGTGTGAGGACGGTGTTCTCCAGCACGCCCCCGTCGCAGGTCAGCCAGTCCCCGGTGGGGCGGCCCGGCACGGGGCCGGTCCACTGGTGGACCTTGGGGGTGCCACTCACGCACGCCGCGCGCCCGGTGCGGCCGTCGAGGGCGAACAGATGGGTGACCCGGCCGCCGTTGCGGTCGAGCACGGCGAGGACCTCGCGGTTGTAAAGGATGTCCGTCGGGAGCAGGTCGCGGTCCCAGTGCAGGCCGTCGGCGCCGCCGAGCCCGGCCGCGCGCACCTGAGGCAGGAGCGGGCCGTCGTTGAGATGGGTGCGGTCGTCGGGGGCGGTGCGCGCCCAGCCGGCCCACACGGCGGCCGCGAGGTACACGTGGGCGTTACGCAGTTGCAGGCTCGCCGCCACGACGAAGTCCTCGGGCGAGATCACCCCACAGCGCTTGTTGACGAAGCCTCCTTCGAGGGGCTCCTTGTTCCACATCATCTCGTGGTGCAGCGCGAGGAAGGTCATCCACGCCAGGTCGACCATCCCCTGGTCGGGCTCGACGTCGAACCCGGCCGCCTTCGGCGGCCAGCCCACGAGGGTGTCCTCGACGTCGCGCGACAGCTCGCCGAGCGATGTGCCGAGCCAGAGCGAGCGGGTGGCCGCCCACTGCTGCTCCCAGGTGTCGAAGTGCAGCAGGTTGCCGTACCGGTCACGCTCCGTCGCCCCGGCCGGGTCCACCGACGGGCAGGTGGCGCTGGCGAGCGGTGAGTACAGCGGCACGGGCTTCGCGGCGGCCACGTCCGGGTCGGCCACGGTCACCACCCGCACCCAGGGATGGTCGCGCAACCAGCAGAGGGTGGCCTGGTACTTGTCGTTGAAGTGCACGGGCCGGCCTGAGTAGTCCCCGTCGAACCAGCCGTTGCCCGACGCCTTGTCGGCGTCGTCGCCGTAGACCAGTAGCACGGGCGACGAGTCGTTCCCGGTCTCCACGGAGTTGCGGTGCAGGCCCTGCATCAGGATCTCCCGCAGACTCCGTGCCGCCTTGCCCCTCGCCGCCTCGTCGTCCCCACCGCCGACCATCGCCTCCCGCACGGCGTCCTCGATGGGCAGGATCGTCGCGCCGGTCCGGGGGTCGCGCAGGAGCCTGTTGCCCGCGAAGCCGGGGGCGGCCTCCGGGAAGAACTTGTTCTGCAGCCCGCCGGAGTCCTCGCCGGACGCATGACACAGCGTGGAGCGGTCGAGCACCAGGTACCGCACGAGGCCCGGGTTCGCCGCGAACACCTCGTGCTCCTGCGGTGTGCCGCCGTAGAGGCGCTGGTCAGGGTAGTAGACCGCGAGCCCGTCCGCCGGGGAGCCGGGCAGGAACGCCCCGATCACCTCATGGCCGCGGCGGATCTCCTCGACGTTGGCCTCGGCCGTGTAGTACGGGGTGCGGTGGGCGCCGAACCCGGCGTTGACCGGAACGAGCACACCCCGCTCGGCGACATCGGCCCGGATCTCCCGGAACTCCTCGGGACAGTCGTGAGCGAGCATCGTGAGCACCGGGGCGTTGAACGCCCACATGCTCGGGACGCCGAAGTACCGGTGGCCCTCGAACGTCAGCGCGTAGCCGTCGGGGTCGGCGTCCTCCCCGCTGCCGGGACGGCTCGACCAGGTGCCGTACTCGTCCCGCATCGTCACGCCCGCGTACGTGCGCGGCGGTTCGTATCGGTCGACGGGCGCGCCGAACAGGTCGTTGAGGCCCTGGATGCAGTAGTTGACGATCATCAGCCAGACCGGCTCGGGCGGGTCGGCGGAGAGGTCGACCGGGGAGCCGGGCTCCCATGCCGGGGCGTGCACGGTGACGGCAGGGTGCGAGCCGTCGGCCGGCACCGGCACGGAGACCAGCACCGCGTCGAGCTGGCGGTCGAGGAGCGGAATCAGCACCGGGTCGCCCGGTCGGGCCTGGTTGCGGTCGGCCCCGAGGTCGAACTCGTCGTCACCGACCCGGACCCGCACGGGCGGCCTGGAGTCCTCCCGGTCGCGCAGGATCGTGGACAGGAAGTCGACGCGGACGTGGTCCATCCCGCCGCTGCGGCTGTGCATCAGCGTCCAGTGCCGCAGCTCGGGCTCACCCTGCCCGCCGTCGGGCAGGCGGACGGCCCGCACGTCGGAGGCGGTGAACCGGGGCGCCGAGGCGCGCAGCGCGAACGCGGACTCCGCCGCGCCCTGCACCATCGGCGTGGTGGCCCGCACCGTGTACTCCACGAGCGCGTCGCGGCGCAGGCCACGGACGGTCAGCCGGTAGAACGTCTTGTCGTTCCCGGCGTCGAGCACCGCCCGGTCCAGGTCCACGCTGTGCCGCCGCTGGTCGAGCACCTCGGGTTCGCCGCGCAGCAGCGAACCGCGGCGCACCTCGCGGGCCATCGTGCTGCGGTTGAGCACCTCGACGCCGCCGCCGTCGTCCGAGCTGTGCCGGCGCGGGCCCCCCGGCTCCGGCGGGTCGGTGCGCACCTCGACCTCGACGCGTGCGGTCTCGCCCCACCCGCTCACCACGCCGACGGGCAGCACGAGGTCGACGAGTCCGGCGTCGCCCTCGTGCGGCACCACCCGCGGCAGGGTGTCGGTCTCGGCGTGCCAGCAGGCCAGCACCACGTTCCCCGCGAGGCGCACAAGGCCACGCGCCGACCCGAACGCGCCGGTCGGCGGCGTGCACCGCGGGAGAGGGGCCGCTCGGTGCTGCACATCGTCTGTCATGGCGACCTTCTCCGTCGACGTGGCTTTGACAGCGTTCCGGTGAGGGTCCAAGGGGTCAACCCTCCGAACCCGCGCGGACACGGGTCGTAAAGAGAGCGCGCGAGGGCCGTCCCTGATCCATCCGGAACGTCCTCGTGATCGGACCCCGCAGGGTTACCTTCGACGCATGTCACAGGCGCCGAGCTCCCGGGAGCCTTCCGGACAGGAGGGTGGGGACGCCCCGCCGTCGTGGGCCGGGGCCCCCGGTTTCACCCCGTTCCAGGACGTCGTGATGCCGCATGCCCCGATGCCGGGCGCGCCGCCCTACCCGCCCTCCGTGGCGCCATCACCCGCCGCGCCGCCACTAGAGCCGGCCAGGCGCGGCCTCCCGCTCCGCTCCGGGCTCCTCAGGTGCCGGTGGCGCGGGAGCCGGCGGCGTGGACGGAGCCGCCGTCGCGGGTGCTTCGGGTACCGGCGGGGCCGGAGGTGGGTACCGCAGCCGCATGAGCGCGTCCCCCCACGCCAGGTCGTTCCAGTAGTCCCCGTGCCCGCGCAGCACGTCCACCGGCCTGCGCTGCTGCTCCAGGTCCGGCAGCGGCGGGTCGAGCAGCCGCCAGTCGGGCCCGAACTCGCGGCGGCTGCCGTCCTCCTCCGGACGGTCCACCACGTGCGGCGCGCAGTCGCGGCCGAACCAGTCCGCATCCTCGACCGGCGCGTGCCGCCAGCTCAGCACCGGCCCGGCGAGGCGATCCGTCTCGCGGTAGAGGTTGCGCCACGCGCCGTCGAGGTGCCCGAAGAGCGCTCCGATCGCGCGCTCGTTGACGTAGGCCGGGAAGGCGCGGGAGAACATCACCTGCAGCTGCGAGCCGAACGTCAGCAAGCCGATCCTGTCGAGCAGCCCGCGTTCGGAGCCGGTGAACCGCAGGAGCGCCGCGAACGCGAGCAGGCTGCCCTGGCTGTGCCCGCACAGCACGATGTCGCGGACCGTGGGCGGCCCCGGCGGGATCTCCGCGAGGTGCCGGCGGATGCGGGACTGCAGGTCCGGGACCGCGCGCTGGGAGTAGGCGGGCGGGACGAACGGGTGCACGGCGCGGGGCCAGAACGCGAAGACGTCCCACACCGCGTTGACGTCCCTGCGCGTCGATTCGCCGAGCAGCGCACCCCGCCCGAGCACCACGAGCGCGCTGGCGAGCCCGGTGAGCGTGAGCGTGCCGATCCACAGCACGAGCGCCGTCCCATCGCCGCCGTGGGTCTCGGACTGGCTGACGAGGTCCAGCACGCCCGGGAGCCGTTGCGGCCCCCTGCCCCAGACCTGAGGCCACAGCTCGGCCACCGTGAACACCGAGAGCGCCGCACCGGCGCCGGTGAGGAACGCGAGCGGCCCGATGAGGTGGTTCTTCAGCCGGGCGGTCCACATCGCGAAGGCGATGTGGCCGACCCAGCGCTCGGGCACCCGCAGACCGTCGGGACGGGTGAAGTCGCGCGTCGCCACCGCCTGGAGCGCGTTGCGGTGCGTGTACCACGCGAGGACCCCCACCAGCCCGACGACCGCGATCAGCACGGTGGTGATACCCCACGCGTAGACGACGCGGGAGAACAGTTCGGGCACGCGCACCTCCGTGCCGCCGGTGCTGAGCACCCGCGCGGCGGCCGCGGCGAACGCCGCGGTGAACCCGATGCCGACGAACAGCCCGAGCGCGGTGAGCAGTGTGCAGGCGAAACCGCCTGCATACGGGGCGAAACGGGCGTTCGCACGTGCGGGCGAGCGGCGTTCGGAGCGGAGCACGATCACGTTGGCCAGTGCGAGCACGGCGAGGCCGCCGAGCGCGACTAACAGGGCCGTGTACACGGCCTCGTCGATGCCCGGCCGATGCGCCGACGCGGCCGGGGCGGGCGTCTGGAGCACGACCCGCACGGCCGCGAGCCCGAACGCCACGACGGCCAGCACGGCGAGCACCTGCCCCACCAGCACTGCCCGCTCGTGGAAGGCGTCCTTGAGCCTGCGCAGCAGCTCGGGGCCCACGTCGATGCTCGCCGACTCCTCCGGGTCCCCGAGCAGCACGACGATCAGCACCACTACGACGAGCAGCCCGAGGGTCGCCGCGAACCCCCACGGCGGCACCGCGACGGGTGCGGCGAGGTCGGGCGCGAAACCGAGCACGGCGAGCAGCAGCAGCCCGGCGGCGATGTGCAGCAGCCGCAAGGCCGGCGCGTCGGGGTCGCCACCGAAGAACGCGGGCCGCACCAGGTCGGACGGGAGGTCCCGGTCCCAGAAGTCCCCCGGCATGCCCGCACCGACGGCGCTGCGTGCGTGCCGGCGGGCGCGCCGGGCCTGCTCCACGGTCTTGTCCGTCGGCGGCTGCGGACCTCCGACCAGCCGGGCGCGTCCAAGGAAGTTGCACGTCAGCAGCACGAGCGCCGGTGCGACGAGCGCCGCGAGCGGCACCAGGGCGTACCGGAACTCGTCGCGCGGACCTATCCGCTGCCACGCCCACAGATCCATCGTGATCACGGCGGCGCCGAGCACGATCAGCCCGGTCAGGGCGAGCCCGACCAGCCGCAGCATCGCACCCGCCACCGCGTGTCCGGCCTTGCCCGACGTCGTGGTCGGCGGGTCGAGGGTGAACTGCGCCGCGTTGACCAGCCCGAACGGCATCAGCAGCAGCCAGAGCGCCTGGCTCCATGTGCCGGACGTGAACCGCCCCCAGTGGTAGCCCTCGACGGCCTGCCCGTCCCGGCCGGGGATCTCCGCCCCCCGCTCGTCGACCCGCCGGAAGAGCCGCCCGAACTCATCGCCCGCCACCTGCCGGACGCGGGCGCCGTCCAGCATGCTCTCCGGCGGAGCCCCGCTCACCCCATGGACACGCAGCTCGACCCAGGCGTCGGCCATGTCCGCACCCCCCATCACCCGGTACCCCGTCACCCCGCACCCAGCACTGGCGATCCACCAGGACGCGCAACATCAGGAGCGGAACACGCCGCCGCTGATACCGCGCACCCAGTGGATCATGGCGTGGTCGCGTGCAGCTGACCAGGAAGGGGCCCTCAGGCGGGGCGGGGCGTCAGCAGCACCGGACACGGGGCGTGCTGCAGCGCGCTGCACGCCACCAGGCCGAGCCGGGCCGGGATGCGTCGGCGCAACCCGCCGAGCACCAGCAGGTCGGCGTCGACCCCCTCGCCGACGAGCTCGTAGGGCCGCATCCGGAGCAGCCGGGTCGTCACGGTGCGACCGGGGTGCGTGGCCATGACGCGTGCGGCCGCCTCGGCGAGCACGCGCCTGCCCCTGGCCACGGCCTCGGCGAGACCGACGCTGCGCTCACCGAACGACAGCGGCACGCCGTGGGCGAGCACCAGAGCGGCGTCGAGCTGCTCCGCGGCCGCCGTGGCCTCGGCGAGCACGGACCCGTCGGTGCGCAGGTCGCGGACCGCGGCGACGACGCGCGGGCGCCTCCCGCGAGCCTGGTGGACCGGGGCGCTGCGCTCGACGAGAACACTGCGCTCGACGAGAACAGTGCGGCCGGCCATCGCGACCACGATGCCGATGCAGTCCTCCGCGGTGCCCGCCGCCGGTTGGAGCTGGACCGCACGCCCGGCCCGGCGACACCAGTCGACCACCCAGCCCGGCACGTCCGGCTGTTCGGCGACGACGACGAGGGCATCGCGGTCGGGTGGCGCCTGCCGCGTGACGAGCGCCGAACCGCGCGCGCTCATGGCGATCTCCTCTCGAGGGGACACCGGCGACGGACGACGTCCGCGTCGCGCGCCCACGAGCCTTCCCCTCGGGGGCCGCACGGGCCAGACGTACCGGCGGTCATCACCCGGATGGGCCGTGGGCGCGCCGCGCCGCGCCGGGACGGAGGCCGGAGATCCGGACAGGAAGTGCGTACGGCCGCCCGATCTTGCTCTAGCCTGAGCCTGGATCATTGGGCGGCGACGAGATGAGGGCCGAGAGGCACGTGAGCGATCCAGAAACCTGGCGGCGGCAGTACATGAGCGAACCCGTACAGCTTCCGCCGGAGATCGACACCACCGTACCCTCCGTGGCCCGCGGCTATGACTACGCGCTGGGCGGCAAGAACAACTTCGAGGTCGACCGGGTCGCGGTCGACACCCTCTTCAAGACGTTCCCCGGCGTCAAGGAGCTGGCGCTCGACAACCGCGCGTTCCTGCGCCGCGGCGTGCACTACCTCGTCGCCGAGGCCGGTATCAAGCAGATCATCGACGTCGGATCGGGCCTGCCCAGCGCGGGTAACGTGCACGAGGTCGCACATGCGATCGACCCGTCGGTGCGCGTGCTGTACGTCGACATCGACCCGATCGTGCTCGCACACGCCAGGGCCCTGCTGGCCGAGAACGACACCACCACGGTGATCCAGGCGGACGCCGCGAAGCCTGAGTCGATCCTCGGTGCCACCGAGACGGTGGAGCTGATCGACATGGACAGGCCGTACGCGGTGCTCCTCTCCGGGATCCTGCACCACCTACACGACGAGCAGGACCCTCAGGGCGTCGCGCGCACGTTCCGCGAGGCGCTGCCCTCCGGCGGCTACCTGCTGAACAGCAACTTCCTCGACGACGACGACCAGCGGGCCAGGGACCTCGACCGAGACCTCGCCGTCAGCTTCGGCACGGGCCGGTTCCGTACGTGGGATGAGCACCGGGCCTACTTCGAGGGCCTGGAGATCGTGGACCCGGGTCTGGTCTACGCGAACGACTGGCGCCCCGACGGCCACACCAAGGTCAACAGCCCATGGCACGGTTTCCTCTCGGCGGGCATCGGCCGCAAGCCGTGATACGAGGCCCGTCCCGGCACAGCACCGGGGCGGGCACCGCACCGCCGCATCGTCAGCGGACCAGCGCGTCCCGCATCGCCGGCGTGGAGCCCGCCACGGTCGCCCCGGCCAGCAGCTCGCCGAGCACCGGCGCCAGCTTGAAGAGGTTCTCCCCGTACGCCACGAGCACCGATCCGCTGCGCCGGATCTCGAAGCCGTCGCCCAGCCCGGGGTGCGGGGCACAGTAGAGCCTCCCGACCACCCGCGGCTCCACGTCGAGGTGCTCGCGCGCGTACCGCAGCACGGCTGCCTCCGAGGCGGCGGACGCGGCGTCGCGGCCCACCTCCCACGCGGTCAGGGCCGGGTCGAGCTCGCTGCCGACGGCCCACGTGCCCGGGCCGTTCTGGTGCTGGTAGGTGCCCATCCCGTCAGCCGGCTTGTCGATCCATGCGGGCCACAGCCCCGGCCTGCGCAGCGGGAACGTGAAGCGGACGTGGTGGGCGAGCGTGCCGGGCGTCTCGATCCCCACCTGCGCGGCGAGCGCGGACGTGCCGGCCCCCGCGGCCAGGACGACCGCGTCGTACGAGCCGCTCCCCGCGCCGGTGCGCACGGTGACGCCGCGGGGCCCGGGGTCGAGGGCCTCCACCCGCTCCGCGATCACCGCCTCCCCACCCAGCGCGACGAGGTGGCGCCGCACCGCGTCCACGTCGATCACCCCACCGGAGGGATCGATGAGCGCACCCGCCGGCAGCGTGTGCGCCGGTAGCCGCAAGCGGGCCGGGCCCTCCCCCGCGATCTCGACCGCCGCTCCCGCCTCGGCCATGGCCGCAGCCCACTGCCGCCAGTCGCCGCCGCTCACCACGCACCCGCCCGTGCCGACGAGCGGCGCGCCCGCCTCGGCCGACCACCGCGCGTACCCGGCCTGCGCTACCTGCGCCACCCGCACCAGGTCGGGGGTGGCGTGTGCGAGCCGGAAGATCCGCGACGACCCGGCGGAGCGCTCCGCCATCGGCGCGCCGGAGCGCTCGTAGCAGCTGACCTCGACCCCGCGGCGCAGCAGTGCCGCGGTAGTGGCGAGCCCGACCACCCCCGCGCCGACGACGGCGACCCGCATCCCGCTCCCCTTGTCTTCTTCTCGGCTGTCTCGCGCAGCTGTCTCGTTCGGCCCTACCCGCCGAGCCGCTCGGCGTCGAGCCGGAACGTCGCGCGGCCGTGCCGCACACCGTTGACCTGCAGCTCGATGGCGTGCTCGCCGGGGTAGTGGACGCGTGTGGTGACGGGGGCGAAGGACTGGCGGCGGGTGAACGCCGCGGATCCGCCCGGACCCAGCGTGCGGGTGGCGAGCTTGAAGACCTTCGGCGCGAGCGAGCCGTCGGCCTTGCGAAAGTGCACGACGTAGTCGATCGCGAGCGTGGCGGGCTCGGGCCCGCGGTTCTCCACGGTGGCGTCGAACCACAGCTCGCCCCCGGACGGCACGACGTCGGCGGCGAGCTGCGGCCCGTGCACGACGACCTGCGTGGCGTCGGTGAAGCCGAGCAGCCGCAGCGCCTCGGGGTCGCCGCGCTTGACCAGGGTGCGCAGCGCGTGGCGGACGAGCCGGGAGGTGCGGGGGTCGGCTGGGCCGGCGAGCCACCGGGCCGCGGTGGCGGTGGCCAGCGCCGGGTGGCTGTGGCTCACGTCGTTGAGATGGTTGGCCACTGAGCGGCGCACGGTCTCCGACGGGTCGCGGTGCAGGGCGTCGAGGATCGGGATGGTGGCCTCGGGCCGGTCGAGCAGCTCCCGCACGCGGCGGGCCCAGGGCAGGCGGGGCCGGGTGCCCTCGCTGGCGAGCCTGCGGACGTGCTCGTCGGCGCACCCGGTCCAGGACAGGGCGGCGACGAGCGCGCGGTCGAGGTCGGCAGCCAGGAACGAGCGGATCCCGAACTCCGCGGTGAGCCGTGGGGTCAGCTCGGCGAGCAGCGCGAGCCCGTCGTCGAAGGCCGCGGGCGTGCCGTCGTCGAGCGCGCGGACCGCGACCGCCTCGGTTACGGGCCACGTCATCCAGCCGCTGAAGCCGGGTTCCGCGAGCGCAGCCCGGACCGCGGCGGCGAACGCCGGGTAACCCGGCGGCAGGTCGGCGAGCAGTGCGTCGCGGACGATCCGGACCCGATCGGCGAGCGCCCGCCCGGAGACAGCCGCGGCACCCGACCGCAGCGCGGGCAGCGGCCGCTCCGGCTCAGCGGCGGTGAGGCAGCGCACCAGGTCCTCGACGACCGACGGCGGGAGCAGCGCGTCGGCCGAGGCGCCTCCACTCATCGCCGCAGCATGTCAGGCCGCACCGACATTCCCCGGCATTCCCAGCCCTTCCCCGGGCACCGCCGGCTCAGGCCTCGAACGCGACCGTGAGTGCGGTCTCGATCGCCGCTGCCGTCACGTCCGGGGCCTCCACCGGGCAGAAGTGCCCGATGCCCTCGACGTGTCGCAGCTCGGCGGCGGCGAACCATTCGCCGAGCCGGTCGGCCCACGCCCGCGGGAAGAGGGGGTCGTGCTCCGGCCACAGCACCGTCGCCGGCACGGCGAGAGGTTCCGGCGGCGGTTGCTCGGTGAGCGCGAGCGTGGCCGTGCCCGAACCCGCGCGGTACCAGCCGACCGAGGCGGTGAAGGCCCCGGGTGCGGCGTAGTGGCCGGTGAGGTGGTCGAGCAGCTCCTGCGACGGGCTGAACGCGGGCCCCGACCAGTGCGTCCAGAAATGGCGGAGGTACGACCGCACAGCGTCCGGGCGGCCGTCGAGCAGCTCCTCGGCGAGCGCGAGCCGGTGGAACGACTGGTACCAGTACTCCCGCTGGATGTCCGGCTCGAGCACCCGGCGGCCCGCGCCGGGGACCGGCGGGCTGATCACGAGCGCTGCCACCCGGTCCGGGTGCTCCCGCGCGACGGTCTGGGCGATCCGGCTGCCGATGTCGTAGCCGGCGAGCACCGCCCGGTCCACGCCGAGCTCGTCCATCAGCCCGACGACGCTTCGGGCCTGCCCTGCTGCCGCGTACGCCGCGGGGTCGCAGGCGTGCTTGCCCGACTCGCCGAAGCCGCGCAGGTCAGGGGCGATCACGTCGGCCCTCTGCTGAGCGCCGAGCCGGGCAGTGACGTCGGCGAAGTCGGTGCGGTCGCCGGGCCAGCCGTGCAGCACCACCACGGGCGGCCCGCCGCCGGTGCGGTCGTAGGCGAGGCGGAAACCGTCCACGGGGGCGCTGGTGCCGGTGGTCACCGGCCGACCGTACGCGGGCCGAGGCTAATGCCCGCGCCCGTCGCGCACGCGGTGCCGCCCGGAGCCGCCCGAGCCGGCGTCCTGGAGACCGCGGCGCCGATCGGCATGCCGGCCCATCGGCCATCATTTCCGCCTGCACCAACCGTTCCACATATGCATCGCATGCGCATGCGGCCACGTGCGGCACAGCACGGCGGGCCGGTACGCTTGCTGGGTGATCTGTCCGAAGTGTCAGAGTCGTATGCACACCGTCGAGCGGCGGGGCGTCAGCATCGAGCAGTGCCAGGGGTGCCGGGGGATCTTCCTCGACCGGGGCGAGCTCGAGCAGATCGCCAGCGCCGAGCAGGGCTTCTACGGCGCGCCCACGCCCTACCGCGGGGACTCGCCGCCGCCGTACGGGGCGCGCTCTCACGGCGGGCACTACTCCGACTCCCCCCCGCCCTACGGCGCGCCACAGCACGGAGGCCACTACAACGACTCGCCCCCGCCCTACGGGCACCACGGCGGCCACCACGGCCACAAGCGCCGCAAGGGCTTCCTCGACGAGCTGTTCGGCTGATCGGCCACCCGGCGCCGGTGGACCTGCAGATCTGCGTCGGCTGCGGCACCCGCTTCGCGCCACCGGTGGTCGCGCCCGACGGCCCGGTGCTGGTCTGCGCCGCGTGTGGCCACCGGCAGCCGTTCCGCCGGCTGCCGCTCTTCTCCCTCACGGGGCCGAGCGGCACCGGCAAGTCCACCGTCGCGCGCCTGCTTGCCGATGAGCTCGACGGCCTGGCCGTCGTCGTCGAGCAGGACGTGCTCTGGACGGCCGGGCTCCAGGACCCGGCCGACGACTTCGGGCGGTTCCGCTCCACGTGGCTCCGGATGGCCGCGATGATCCACCAGAGCGGGCGCCCGGTCGTGCTGGTCGGGACGGTGGTTCCGGCCCAGCTCGAGCGCCGCCCGGAGCGGGCGTTCGTCGGCGACGTCCACTACCTCGCGCTCGTGTGCGACTCCGAGGTGCTGGCGCCGCGGCTGCGCGCCCGCCCGGCCTGGCGGGGCTGGGACGGGGAGCGCATCGCGGAGACGCTGGAGTTCAACGACTGGCTCCGCCGCAGCGCGGGGGCCCTCGACCCGCCGGTCGAGCTGCTCGACACCACCGCGCGACCACTGGAGGAAACCGTCCGCGCGGTCGCGGAGTGGGTACGCGCCCGCCTGCCACGCGCCGACTGAGCGCTCGCTCCCGCGGCGCCGACGTCCGCGGTCAGCCCTGCGGGCGGTCGACCAGTTCCACGAGCTTTCGCGGCGCCAGCACGCAGTAGCTCTCGGTCAGCAGCTCGGCCACCTCGGTCCAGTCCGGGTCGCCACCGTCCTCGGGACCGTCGTCGAGGAGCATGCCGACCAGTCCGGGCGCCCACATCGGGCGGAAGAACGGATGGCCGCTGCTGCCGAGCACGTCCAGCTCGGGGCCGGCCGACCGGAACGTCAGCACGTTGCACGGCCCGCCCGTGCCGGCAGCCCGGGCGTACGCGGGCGGCCACCCGGCGTCGACCCTGAGGACGTGGGCGAAGTTCTTCCTGCGCACGCACCAGCGCGTCCCCACCCAGGCCCGCTCCTCGTAGGTCTCCGGCAGGCCGAGGCACACCGCCCGCAGCCGCTCGACGATCCAGGGCGGCACGTCCACGGTCACCGGCGCGGTCACCGGCTCTCCCCTCGCTCGACGCCCGAGGCTACCGCCGACCACTCCCGAGCAGCCCCGAAGGGCACGGCGAGCACCGGGAGCGGCCCCGGGGCTCGGCTCAGCCCGAGTACCGCCGCTCGCGTATCACGAACCGCTCCCCGTCGCAGGAGAGCAGGAGCGCCGAGATTTCACCGAGCTGCCGTAGCTGGTCCTCGTTCAGCACGTCGATGACGAGGCGCCGGACCGACTCGACGTGCGCCGGTGCGCTCTCACGGATCTTGTCCAGCCCGGCGTCGGTGAGCGTGGCGAGGGTGATGCGGCCGTCCTCGGGGCACGGGTGGCGCCGCACCCAGCCGCGGCGCTCCAGCTTTGCGACGGCGTGCGAGAGCCGGGAGAGCGAGCCGTTGGCGAGCACCGCGAGGTCGCTCATGCGCAAGGTGCGATCGGGCGCCTCGGAGAGCCCCGCGAGCACGAGGTAGGTGAAGAACGACAGCCCGGCCTCCCGTTGCAGCTCGGCGTCCAGGGCGCTGTGCAGCTTCAGCAGCATCCCGCTGAACCGCATCCAGGACAGCAGCTCGGAACCGCTCAACCAGCGCGGCTCGGACTCCTCGTTGGACGTCACAACGCCCAGCCTACCGGCTGACTTGAGTATTCAAGTGAAAGTGCTACGGTGGTCCCACGAGTTGACTTGAAATCTCAAGCCAACCCACTCTCGTTGGGAGCAGCTGTGGAGATCACGTTGTGGATCGTGCAGGGCCTCCTGGCCCTGGCCTTCCTCGGTGCAGGCGGCATGAAGCTGGTGACGCCGCGCAAGCGGCTGATCGACAGCGGAAGCGGCATGGCATGGGTGAACGACTTCTCCGAGCCGGCCGTGAAGGCGATCGCGGCAGCCGAGGTGCTCGGGGCCCTCGGTCTCGTCCTGCCCGGGGCCCTCGGCGTGGCGACCGTGCTGACGCCCCTGGCCGGGATCGGCCTGTTCCTGATCATGGTCGGCGCCGTCGTCACCCACATCCGCCGCGGCGAGAACGCCGCGGTCACACCGCCGCTGGTGCTCGGCCTGCTCGCGCTGGCCGTCGCCGTGGCGCGATTCGGCCCCTACCCCCTCTGACCCCTACCCGCCCTCCCCTACCCGACAGAATTCGCACGCCGAGGAGCACCGCATGACCAGGATCGCGATCATCATCGGAAGCACCCGCCCGGGCCGCAACGGCGAAGCCGTCGCCCACTGGGTGTTCGACATCGCGAAGCAGCGCGACGACGCCGAGTACGAACTCGTCGACATCGCCGACTACCACCTCCCCCACCTCGACGAAGCGATGCCGCCCTCGCTCGGGCAGTACGCCCACCCCCACACGAAGGCCTGGGCCGCCACCATCGCCTCCTTCGACGGCTTCGTCTTCGTCACCCCTGAGTACAACCACTCCACCTCCGGCGCCCTCAAGAACGCCATCGACTTCCTTTTCGCCGAGTGGAACAACAAGGCAGCGGGTTTCGTGAGCTACGGGGCCGTCGGCGGGGCCCGCGCCGTGGAGCACCTGCGCCTGGTCATGGGCGAGCTGATGGTCGCCGACGTCCGCAACCAGGTAGCGCTCTCCCTGCACACCGACTTCGAGAACTACTCGCGGTTCACCCCCGCCCCGCACCAGATCGAGGCCGTGGGTGCCGTGCTGGACCAGGTCGTTGCGTGGAGCACGGCACTGGCGGCGCTCCGCGTCCAGGCCGCCTGACGCGGGGTCACACCTCCGGCGCGACGGCCTCGGCCCTCTGTTTGACTGCCTGGTCTCCTGGCAGCCCGCCGCAGCAGTCCACCGGCCGGGGACTGGCCATGGCCCGCCGCCTGATCAATCACGATGCTGGGGGACATGACAGGTGACGTGATCACACCCGCCCGCCGGTACCCCTTCGCAGAGGTTGACGTCTTCGCCGCCGGGCCGTTCTCCGGCAACCCGCTGGCGGTCGTGCTCGATGCCGACGGGCTGAGCACGGAGGAGATGCAGCGCTTCGCGAACTGGACGAACTTCTCGGAGACCACGTTCCTGCTGCCCCCGACGGTGCCGGGCGCCGACTACAAGGTCCGGATCTTCACCCCCAGCGAGGAGCTCCCCTTCGCCGGGCACCCGACGCTGGGCTCGTGCCACACCTGGCTCCAGGCGAACCCCGGTCACGGGGGCGGTTCCGTCGTGCAGGAGTGCGGGGCCGGGCTGGTCACGGTGCGCAGGGGCGAGGACGGGTCGCTCGCCTTCGCCGCCCCGCCACTGATCCGTGACGAGCCGGCGAACGACGAGCTGCAGGAGGAGCTCGCCGGTGTCCTGGGCATCGAGCGGGCGGCGATCCGCGAGGCCCGGTGGACCGACAACGGGCCGGGCTGGGTGTCGGTCCTGCTCGACTCGGCGCAGGCCGTGCTCGACGTGACACCCGGCGACTCCGAGCGCAAGATCGGGGTGGTCGGCCCCTACCCGCCGGGCTCGCCGCACGCCGTCGAGGTCAGGGCGTTCTTCTCGGCGGGCCGCTCGCTCACGGA
The DNA here is from genome assembly GCF_039526725.1 of Pseudonocardia aurantiaca. Taxonomy (NCBI): domain Bacteria; kingdom Bacillati; phylum Actinomycetota; class Actinomycetes; order Pseudonocardiales; family Pseudonocardiaceae; genus Pseudonocardia; species Pseudonocardia aurantiaca. Next base: position 122,614 of record NZ_BAAAJG010000008.1, on the reverse strand, counting down.
GGACCCGGTGACCGGCAGCCTCAACGCCGGCCTCGCGCAGTGGCTGCTCGGTTCCGGACACCTGACGGCGCCCTACCTCGCGCACCAGGGCACGGCGCTGGGCCGGGACGGGCAGGTGCGGATCGACCGCGACGCCGACGGCACGATCTGGGTCGGCGGCACCTCCGTCACCCGGGTGCGGGGCGAGGTCACCGCCTGACGACTCGCACGCACTTACACCCCGACTCGCGCGCATTCAGGCCCCGACTCGCACGCACTTACACCCCGACTCGCGCGGTGGGCAGCTTGAACACCCGCCGGGGCTGGTCGGTCACCAGGGCCACCGCCGTATCGAGGGCCTCGTCCTCGTCCATGCGGTGCTCGGCCACCAGCCCCGCGAGGAACCCGCAGTCGAGCCGCCGGGACATGTCGTGGCGCGCGGGGATGGAGCAGAACGCCCTGGTGTCGTCGATGAAGCCGGACGTGCGGGAGAACCCGGCGGTCTCGGTGACCGCGGCGCGGAAGCGCCGGATCGCGTCGGGGGCGTCGAGGAACCACCACGGCGCCCCCGCGTAGACCGCCGGGTAGAAGCCCGCGAGCGGGGCGATCTCCCGGGAGAAGACGGTCTCGTCGAGGGTGAACAGCACCAGGTGCAACGCGGGGTGCGTGCCGAACCGCTCCAGGAGCGGCTGCAGCGCCTGCGTGAACTCCACCCGGAGCGGGATGTCGTGCCCGGTGTCCGGGCCGAACACAGCGCCGGTCGGCGGGTGGTGGCCCCGGGCGACGCCCGGGTGCAGCGTCATCACCAGCCCGTCCTCCGTGGACATCCGCGCCATCTCCAGCAGCATGTGCCTGCGCAGCGCGGTGCACGCTGCGGCGTCCGCGGTGCCGACGAGCGCGGCCGCGTAGATTCGCTCGGCGTCGGCGGGGTCGAGCGGATCGGTGCGGACGTCGGCGTGGCTGTGGTCCGCCGAGGTAGCCCCGTGCGCACGGAAGTACTCGCGGCGCCGCTCCATCGCCGCGACCCACCCCACGTACGTGCCGGTCCCCACCCCGGCGACGGCGCCGAGGCGCTCCACGAGCCCGGCCCACCCGGAGCCCGCCGGTTCGAGGTAGCGGTCGGGCCGGAAGGTCGGCACCACCCGGCCCTGCCAGGTGGGGTCGGCGGCCAGCGCTGCGTGGGCGGCGAGGTCGTCGGCCGGGTCGTCGGTGGTGGCGAGCACCTCGATGCCGAACCGCTCGAACAGCGCCCGCGGTCGGTAGGTGTCCTTCGCGAGCCGTTCGGCGATCAGTTCGTAGATCGCGTCCGCGGTCGCCGCCGACGGCCGCACGTCCACGTCGAACAGCTCGGCGAGCTCCGCGTCGAGCCAGTAGCGGACCGGCGTGCCCCGGAACACCGGCCAGTGCGCGCACAGCAGCCGCCACGCCGCCCGGGCGTCCGCCTCATCGAGCGGGCCGCGGCCCACCCCGAGCGCGTCGAGCGGCACGCCGCTCGCGTGCAGCAGCCGCGTCACGTAGTGGTCCGGGGCGACCAGCAGCGACGCGGGGTCACGGAACGGCTCGTCGGCGAGCAGCACCGCGGCGTCCACGTGCCCGTGCGGGGAGATGATCGGCAGGTCTCGCACGGCGTCGTAGAGGCGCCGCGCGATCGTCCGGACGCCGGGATCGGCGGGCAGCAGCCGGTCGGGATGCAGGCGCAGGGCGGGTGCCTCCTCCGTCACGGAGCCGTCCGGGCCCGGTCGAGGACGTCCGCCACGCGGACCGCTCCCCCAGTGCGGACCGACTCGTACACCGCCTGCACGGTGGCCAGGGCGAGCATGGCGTCGTCGATCGTGACGCCGGGGCGCCGCCCGGTGCGGATCGCGTCGAGGACGTCGCGGTACTGCCTGCGGTGCGCCACCACCATCCGGCTGGTGCCGGGCGCGACGTCCTGCTCGGGCTCCTCCCCCAGCACGGCCGCGGACTGGTTCTCCCTGCCGTTCCCGGCGGCCGCCGGGCCCGCTCCCGCGTCACCCGCCGCCACCGCCTCGGCCAGCTCGCGGCTGTGGAAGTAGGCCAGCTCGTCGTCGTCGATCACCGCGGACCCGGCGTCGCCCATGACATGCAGCCGGACGGTCAGGCCGGGGTAGGCGGCCGTCGTCGCGTGCAGCGTGGCGAGGGCACCCGACTCGAACCGCACGACCGCGGCGACCGTGTCCTCCACCTCGATGCGCTCGTGCGCGAGCAGCGCCGTGTGCGCCGTGACGTCCACCGGACGGCCGAGGAACCACAGCAGCAGGTCGACCGTGTGCACACCCTGGTTCATCACGGCGCCGCCGCCGTCGAGCTCCCAGGTGCCCCGCCAGTCGCCCGAGTCGTAGTACTCCTGGCTGCGCCACCAGGAGACCGTGGCGACCCCGGAGGTGATCCGGCCGAACCGGCCCGCTGCGACGGCCTCGTGCACGGCCACGCTCGCCGGGTCGAAGCGGTGCTGGCTGATCACACTCGCGACCGTGCCGGGCGGGGCGGCAGCCACCGCGGCGGCGATCGGGGCGGCCGCCGCGACGCTCACGTCCAGCGGCTTCTCCACCACGAGGTGCCGCCCCGATTCGAGCACGGGCAACGACACCTGGGCGTGGAGCCCGCTGGGCACACACACGGCCACCGCGTCCACGTCGTCGCGGGCAAGCGCCTCCTCCAGCGATGTCGTGACCGGCGGCGCCACGACGCCCACGGTCCCGGACAGGTGCTCGGCGAGCTTCTCCGCCGCCGAACGGTCGACGTCGACGAGCACGGTGACGGCGCTGTCCTCGCCGGTGGCGAGAACCTCGGCGTGCACCCGCCCGATCACTCCGCAGCCCACGACCGCGAAGCGCACCGGAGTCCGAGTCATGCCGACACCCCCGCACGGTCCGCAGCCCGCAGGTACTCCAGCCCCGCCGCCGTCCGCTCGGCAAGCGGGCGGGCGGTGGTGAAGTCCTCCAGCGTGACCCAGCCCGGGTAGCCGATCTCACGCAGAATTCGCAGGTACCCGGGGATGTCCGCCTGCCCCGCGGGCAGCTCCGCCCACTCGTGCACCCAGTCGGTGGTCCCGTCGTCGCGCTGCCCGGCGGGCCGCCACGCCGCGTTCTTCACGTGGACGTGCGCGAGGAAGTCGCCGAGCATCTCCAACCCGGCGCGCGGCTCCTCCCAGCCCTCGATGACGAGGTTGCCGATGTCGTGGATCACGCCGACCGCCGCCGGATCCAGCCCGTCGAGCAGCCGCAGAGCCGCCGAGGAGCTGGAGACGATCGTCTGGTGGTGCAGCTCCACCAGCACCTTGACGCCGTGGTGGGCGGCCCGCACGGCGACGTCGGCGAAGCAGCGGCGGGCGTGCTCGAACAGCTCCGGGTAGGGCGCCTCCCCCAGCGCCGGCGTGCGCACCCGCAGACGTCCGGCCCCGAGCGCCGCCGTCGCCGCGAGCAGCCGCTCGACGTCCTCGGTCTCGTCGCAGCGCGCGTAGCCGCCGACGGCGGAGATCTCCAGGCCGGCCGCTCGGCTGATCTCCGCGATGCGCGGCACGTCCTGCTCCAGCGTGGCGAGCGGCCAGGTACAGCGGTTCCCGGCCCAGAACCCCGGCTCGGCTGCTGCGGCCTGGTCGACCACCCGCCACTCGACGCCGTCCCAGCCCTGGTCGGCGAGGTGCGTGACGGCCTCCTCCGGGGTCCAGTCCGGCAGGGAGGCGGTGAAGAGCGCGAACCTCGTCACCGGTAGCTCACCCCGACCCGGTCCAGGATGGCGGTGAACGCGCGGGTAGCCCGGCCGAACAGCTCCTCGCCGGAGAAGCCGCCGAACGTCTCGCCCAGCGCGAGGTGCGGTTCCATCGAGCAGAACCCCTCGTACCCGTCGGCGACCAGCGCCCGCACGGTCTGCTCCACCTCCCCGTCCCCCTCACCGGCCGGCACTACCGTGCCGTCGGCCGCCAGCGCGTCCTTGACCTGCAGATAGTCGGTGTACGGGCGCAGCGCCGCGTACCCCTCCGAGTAGGGCTTCACCCCGACCTGCACGAAGTTCGCCGGGTCCCACGCCAGCCGCAGGTTCGGCGACCCCACCGACTCGACGATGTCGAGGCAGCGCTGCGGGACGTCGCCGTAGATCGCCTTCTCGTTCTCGTGCAGCAGCACCACGTCGTGCCCGCGCGCCACCTCGGCGAGCGCGGTCATCCGGCGCAGCACCTCGTCGCGGTGGGCTGCTGGATCGTCGCCGTCGGGGATGAAGAAGGAGAAGATCCGGATGTAGGGCGCCTGCAGCACCTCCGCCACGTGCACCGCCCGCCGCATCCGCACCAGGTGGGCGTCGAAGTCGTCGAGCACGCCGATCTTGCCGATCGGCGACCCCACCGACGACACGCCGATGCCCGCCGTCTCCAGGGTGCTGCGCACGGTCTCTAGCTGAGTGTCGTCCAGGTCGAGCACGTTGACGCTCCACGCGCTGCGGAACTCGGCGTAGCGGATGCCCAGGTCGGTCAGCACCCGGCACTGCACGTCGAGATCGGGTGAGATCTCGTCGGCGAAGCCGGAGAGAGTCCACATTCCGGAGTACTCCTTCTGTTGCCATCCACTTTGACTGCTATCCCTTGACCCCGCCGGAGGTAAGTCCCCCGACGAGGTAGCGCTGGAACACGAGATAGAGCACGACCACGGGCACGGCGCAGACCACGGACGCGCCCATGAGCTGGCCGTAGAGCGGGATCGCCCCGCCCTCCTGCGACTGCGCGAACGCGCTCAGCTGCATCGCGGCAGTGCGGGTCTGGGGGCTGGAGAGGATGCTCGCGAACAGCACGTCGTTCCAGCCCAGCAGGAACGAGAAGATCGTCGCCACCACCATGCCGGGGAACGCGAGCGGCACGACGATCCGCCACAGCACCCCGAACCGGGTCAGCCCGTCGATCAGCCCCGCCTCCTCCAGGGAGAGCGGGATCGTGCGCAGGTAGGTCACCATCACCCAGGTCGCGAACGGCAGCGCGAACGTCAGGTAGGTGATCACCATGCCGGTGCGCGTGCCGACGAGCTGGATGCCCAGGTAGGAGTCCACCGAGAAGAACACGACGAAGAGCGGCAGGAGCAGGAGGGCGCTCGGGATCGTCTGCAGGCCGAGCAGCGAGCGCAGGAACGACCGCCTGCCCACGAACGTGAACCGCACGAGGCAGTACGCCGTGCCCACGGCGAACGCCGTGGCGAGCACCGCGGCGGACAGCGAGACGACGAGGCTGTTCGCGAGCCCGTTCGCCAGCTGGAGCGTGGACCACAGCTCCACGTAGTTTCCGAAGGCGAGCTCGTCCGGGAAGAGGTCGCCGCTCGCGACGGCGACGTCCGGGCTGACCGAGCTGATCAGCATGAACGCCACGGGTGCCAGCGCGAACGCGCACAGCAGCACGACCGAGACGACCTGCAGGGGCCGCGGCAGCATCCGCTGCCGAATACTCGACCGGCTCACCGCTCTTCCCCCGTGCCCGATTCCAGCCGCACCGCCCGCAGATAGAGGATCGCCGGGATCACCAGCACGACCAGCGCGAGGATCGACATCGCGGCGCCCAGCCCGAACCGGAACGTCTGGAAGGAGGTCGTGTAGATGTTCAGCGGCAGCACGTTCACCTCGGTGGGTGCGGGCGAGCCGAACAGCACGAACGGCAGCGTGAAGTTGTTGAAGTGGTGCAAGGTCGAGAGCAGCAGCGCGAGCGTCAGCGGCCCGCGCAGCTGCGGGAGCACCACGAACCGCAGCTTCTGCCACCAGTTGGTGCCGTCCACGGCCGCGGCCTCGTAGACGTCCTGCGGGATCGTCTGCAGGCCGGCGAGCGTCATCAGGTAGACGAACGCCCACGCCGCCCAGGTGTCCACCAGCACCAGGCTCCAGAACGCCATCGGCCCGATGAGCCAGTTGCCGCCCTCGACCCCGACCACGCCCAACATCGAGTTCAGCGCGCCGTCCGGCTGCAGGATCAGACGCCACACCACGGCTGTGACGAAGGACGGGATGACGTACGGGATGAGGTAGACCGAGCGCACGATCGCCCGCCCGCGGAACGGGTCGTGCACCGTCAGCGCGGCGAGGATGCCGATGGGAGCGATCACCACGGTCGTGAGCACCGAGAACGCTGTGCTGACCCAGATCGAGTGCAGCAGCCCGCCCGTCTGCAGGGCCTCCAGGTAGTTCGCGAAGCCGATGAACGGGGCGCCGAGCCAGTCGCGCAGCGTGAACTGGTCGAGGTCGACCAGCCCGATCCAGACCGCCAGCGCCAGCGGCACCACGACGACCAGGAGGAGGAGCGCCGCGCCGGGCGCCATGAGCCACAGCGGCCGTCCGCTGATGTGGCCGGGCCGCCCGCCCCGCGCCGGTGCGCGCGGTGGGCCACCGGCCGGGGCCTTGACATGCGCCCCGGCCGCCGTCACATCGGTCACGTCGGTCATCTCGACCAGGCCTCAGTTGGGCCGCTGCCGGTCCAGCGACCGCTGCACGGTCGCGTCGGCCTCGGCCAGCAGGCGCGCGACCGCGGCCGGGTCGTACGTCCGGTTCGCCAAGCCCGACAGGCTCTGCGTCACGACGTTCGTGAGCCCGATCTGCACGTCGCCCCACGCTCCGGTGAAGCTCGTGGGGGTGGCGGTCTCCTCGGCGTCGATGAACGCCTGCACCTGCGGGTCGTCCTTTGCGAGCGTCGCGGCCGCCGCCTGGTTGGCGGGGATGTCGCCGAAGACCTCGTGGTAGTGCGCCTGTTCCTCCTCGCCCGTCACCAACTCGATGTAGCGCAGCGCAAGGTGCTTGTTGTCCGAGTACTGCGTGATCGCCATGTCGTTGCCGGACACGATCGTCCCGGCGGCGATCCCGCCCGCCGGCACCGCCGTCTGCCCGAACGGCACGGTCGGCATCGGCGCGAAGGCGTACTTGCCGTCGACGGCGGAGCCCTTCAGCGCCGGCACGGCGGTCGGGGTGACCATCGCCAGCATCCCGGCCTGCCCGTTCGCAAACGCCGCGAGCGCCTGGGGCGCCTTCCACGAGATGGAGTCGGGGCTCGCGATGCCGTGCTCGGTGACGAGGCCGAAGTACTGCGCCACGGCATCCTGCACGGCGGGGCTGTCCAGCTCGGACGTGCGCAGGTCGTCGCTGACCAGCCGCCCGCCACTCTGCAGCGCGAACGTCCAGATGTACTTCCAGGGGTCGAAGCCGTCGGAGTAGTCCAGCGCCGCTCCGTAGACGCCCTGGTCGGGCCGGTTGAGCGCCCGCGCGGTCGCCACGAACTCGTCCCACGTCCGCGGGGGCCCGGCGATCCCGGCCTGGGCGAACATCTCGGTGTTGTAGACCAGGCCGAACGGGCGCATCGACATCGGGACGCCGATCTGGTTCTGCGCGTCCGGGCCGGACATCGCGAGCTGCGGGGCGAAGAACCGCTCCCGGCCGCCGACCGCGGCCCAGTCCTCGTCGGTCAGCACCTCGAAGGCGCCGGTCGAGTACGCGACCGGCACGAGCGTCGTCCCGACCACGAAGACGTCCGGCCCCGTGCTGCTGACGACCGACGTCTGGATCTTGGTCTGCTCGTCGGCCGCACTCGCCATCGTCTCGAAGACGAGGTCGGCGCCGGTCGCCGCCTTGAACTTCTCCGCGATCCGCTGCTGCCAGACACGCTGCTCCTCAGGGAACTGGCCCGCGACGACCTCGGCGACGTGGAGCGTGCGCCCCGCGCCGCTGGTAGTGCCCCCCGGATCGGACGAGCCTCCGCAGGCGGCAGTGGCGAGGAGGGCGGTCGCAAGCGCCACTGCGGTTGCGATTCGAACGGCGAGACGAGAACGGCGAACCATCGGCGTGTCCCCTCGGTCCGGGTGAAGCCCGCCGGCGGCGTTGCCGACGTTCCGGGGAACCTATTCAGCTGATCGGCTGCGGACCAGGAGTTGCCATGAGTTGCCCCGCGCGGTCCCGGCTCGCGCGGCCGGGTGCCCGGGCATCCGACTGCTCGGGCCGGTGGATCCGCGCACGACCAGCCGCGTCGGCAGCACGAACGGCTGCCCGGTGTGGGTGGGCGCGCCCTCGACCATGGCGAGCAGGTGCCGGATGGCCTCCGCACCTTCGGTGTGCAGCGGCGCCGCCACGGTCGTCAGCCCGGGCGTCACGAGCTCGGCGGCGAGGATGTTGTCGAAGCCGACCACGCTCACGTCGCCGGGCACGCGCACGCCCATCCCCAGCAGGCCGCGGACGACACCGATGGCGAGCAGGTCGTTGTACGCGATCACCGCGGACGTCGGCTGTGCCGCGAAGGTCGCCGCCGCCAGCACGCCGCCGTCGACGTCGGGCGGGAAGGGGCCGATCCGGCGAGCGGCGAGGTGCAGCCCGGCGGCCGCGTCGCGCAGCGAGCGCCAGCGCATGCCGTCAGCCCACGACGCCGCCGGGCCCGCCACGTAGGTGATGCGGTCGTGCCCCAGCTCGCCGAGGTGCTCGGCGGCGCGCCGCAGCCCGCGCGCGTAGTCGGGCATCACACACGGGACGTCCGGGATCGACCGGTTCAGCACCACCACGGGCTTCTGCTTGGACATCATGCGGATGGCCGAGTCGGACATGCGCGTGGCGGCGAGCACCACCCCGTCGACGCTGGGCAGCGACCGCTCGATCGCGGCCCGCTCCTGCCGGTCGTCCTCCTGCGCGTCGGCGAGCAGCAACACGTACCCGCGCTCCGCGGCGGCCTCCTGGGCTCCGCGGACGATCGCCGCGAACACCGGGTTCGCGATGTCGGCGACGACCAGCGCGATCATGCGCGTCGGCGCGCCCGGCACGGCGCGGGCGAGCGGGCTCGTGCGGTAGCCGAGCGTCACGGCGATCTCCCGGATGCGCTCCGCGGTGCCGGCCTTGACCCGCCCCGGCCGGGAGAAGGCCCGCGAGACAGTGGACGGTGCGACCCCCGCCGCCCGGGCCACGTCGTAGATCGTGACCGGTCGGGAGGCGTCGGCGCCCCCGTCCTGCACCATCCGGACACCTTATCGCCGCTTGCGACGGATCGCCGTGCGTGCGACGGGGGAGATCGGCTGCGTCATGGCGGGGCTGGAACGATCGGCAGGACGCCCGGAACAGGAACCCCGGCACCGCGGAGAGAAGGACAGCACCTGATGGCAGACGCGACGCCCGCCGCCCGGGTGCTCGTCCGCTGCGTGCACGGGCTGGAGTGGCTGTGCGCCGACGAGATCGGCGCGGCGCTGCCCGCGGCCGGCCGGCTGGAGCTGGCCCGCCGGGAGATCACCCTGGAGCTGCCGGTCCTCGACGCGGCGCTTCTCGCTCTGCGCACCGCGGACGACGCCTTCGTCGAGGTCGGGCAGGTCGGCGGGGCGGGCACCACGAAGGACTCCGTGCCCGGCTTCGCCAGGGCGATCGCCGCGCTGCCGTGGGCCGACCGCGTGGCAGGCGTGCGCCGGCTGCGGCCCGTGCCGGCCGCGCCCCTGGTCGACGTGGTGACGACCATCGAGGGCCGGCGCAGCTACAACCGGTTCGCGGTGGAGAACGCCGTGGGCGCGCACTTGGCGCCGCTGGTCGGGGGCACGTACCTGCGCCGCACGGCGGCAGGCCGCGACGAGGGCACCCCCGACCTCACGGTGCGGATTTTCGTCCGGGGCGACACCGCCGTCGCCACCCTGCGGGTCGGCGCCGCACCGCTGCACCGGCGCGCGTACAAGCAGGACACCGGGCCCGGCACACTCCACCCGCCCGCGGCAGCGGCACTGGCCCGGCTCGCCGGGCCGGTATCCCGCGTGCTCGACCCGTTCTGCGGGGACGGGACGATCGCGATCGAGGCTGCACTCGCCAATCCCGGCGCCCTGGTCCGCGCAAGCGACGCCGACCCGGCGCGGGTGCGCAACGCCGAGGCCAACGCGGAGCGAGCGCGGGTGGCGGTGGAGTTCTCGCGGGCCGACGCCGCCGTAGCGGGCCGGGACGCCGGCGCCGCTGCCGACGCAGTGGTCACCAACCCGCCGTGGAACCTCGCGGTCGACGGCGCGGGGAGCGTGCGGGAGTCGCTCGGCCCGTTCTGGCGCCGGGTCCCCGAGCTGCTGATTCCCGGCGGGCGGCTCGTCGCGCTCACGGAGGCCGGCCTGGAGGTCCCGGACGCCCTTCGCCATGCCGGCTTCGCGGTCGGGCTCGCCACCCGCATCCGCATCGCCGGGCGGGTGGCACACGTCGTGGTGGCGGCTCCCCCGGGGCACCCGGCCCCGGACCTACCGGCGGGGGCGGCCCGGTGGCGGGACCGCGCCGTCGCCACGGGCGTCACCACCCGCTCGGGGTTCTAGGCGGTTGAAGAAGTTGGTGGTCGCGATCCAGAGGATCAGCGCCGTCATCCCCTTCTCGTCCTAACCTGAATAGGACGCTGCCTCGTCCCAGACGTCGTCCGGCACTGCGTCGGCCCGCTGCCGGTCACTGATCCGCGTGACGTACTCGGCCAGTGCCAGTGCGGCCCGTTCGGCCTCGGAGAAGTACGGGGCTTCCCGCCATGCCGCCACCGACCACAGCCGCTCTTCGGTCTCGCCCGACTTCTTCGCGTTCCGTCCCCCGAGTCGACGCACGCGCTGCGGCCGTTGATCCGGCTCGCCCGCAAGTGCACGAGCTCGAGGGTGCGCGGGGATACGCTGCCTTTGTAGGCCGCCTTCACCGGACCGTGAATGGCGTCGAGGCGCCGGGCAGCACCATCGCGGGGTTCTCCATCCGGGCTTCCATCCGGGCTTCCATGATGTCTCCAACCGCTCGGACCGGCCCGCGCATCGGCGCCGGCCGCATCGGATCGACATCTCCCTGACGGATCGCGCCCCGCAGATGTGACCGCCCCCCGGGAACGGGGGGCGGACGACCGTCAGCGGCTCTGGTGGTAGGCCTCGAGCACGGTGGCCGGGATCCGGCCGCGCTCCGAGATCTTCATCCCCTGCTGCTGGGCCCATTCGCGGATCGCCTGATTCTGCTCCCGGTCGACCACGGGCCGGGCGGCCGCTGCGGAACCGGTGGAACGGCGACGGCCGCCGCCACCGGCCCGGCGGGCCGCGGCCACGAACGGAGCGAGCGCCTCACGCAGTTTCTTGCTGTTGGAGGCAGAGAGGTCGATCTCGTAGGACTTTCCGTCCACTCCGAACTCGACCTGCTCCTCGGCCTCACCGCCGTCGAGGTCGTCGACCAGTGTGACAATTGTCTGCTTCGCCATGTCGAGCCTTCCGAGCTGCGTTCCGGGCCGCACATCCGAGGACGGCTCCCGAACCGGGGGACCATTTCGGGCGGGAGCATAGCAACCTGTCGACCGGGGGTGTCGAGCGGAAGCGCGATCGGTGTGTCAGGGTTCCACAGTTCCCAATCGGCGAGACGGTGCATATTCGGTATGTGGGGCAGCCGATGAACGTGGGGCAGCCGATGAACGCAGTTCCGCTCGGGGCCCGCCGCGCCCGAGATCGACGTCAGCGGGCTTTCCCTGGCAGTGCTTCCCGACGACGTCGATCTCGCGGTTTGTTCAAGGTCGCGCGGAGTCCAGGTGCGGCAGGTCGTGGCCGAGGCGGTCCCGCTTGGCCGTCAGGTACCGCACGTTGTGCTCGTCCACCGGCTCGAGCAGCGGCACCCGCCCGACCACGGCGATGCCGTGCGCGGTGAGGGCGTCGACCTTGTCCGGGTTGTTCGACAGAAGCCGGACCGACCGGACCCCGAGATAGGCGAGCACCCGCGCTGCGGGGCGGAAGTCGCGGATATCCACCGGCAACCCGAGCGCGGTGGCGGAGTCGACGGTGTCGAGCCCCTGCTCGTCCTGCAGCACATGCGTGCGCGTCTTCGCGACGAGCCCGATCCCGCGGCCCTCGTGCCCACGCAGGTACACAAGCACACCGGCACCCTCGGCGACGATCGCGTCGAGCGCCGAACCGAGCTGTGCACCGCATTCGCATCGCAGCGCACCGAATACGTCGCCGGTGAGGCACTCGGAGTGCACGCGTACCAACACGTCGCCCCCCGGTTCGCCCAGCACGAGCGCGAGATGCTCGTGGCCGTCGGGCCGGTCCCGGAAGGCGACGGCCCGGAAGGGGCCGTGCCTCGTCACCAGCTCCGACTCAGCGACGTCGGCGAGTAGGTCGTCCTGCATCTCCGTTGCCCCTCTCGTGCCTGCTCGGGTGGCGTGAGAAGGTCCACGTGATGGACCTTCTCCCGTCCGACACCACGCTCGACGAGCGCGACCGCGCCGCGACCGTGGCGCTGCTGCCCATCGGCAGCTTCGAGCAGCACGGCCCCCACCTCCCGCTGACCACCGACACTGTCATCGCCGCGACGCTGGCGCACGAGATAGCGGCCGCGCATCCCGTGCGCCGGCTCCCGCCCATCACCATCTCGTGCTCCCACGAGCACGCGGCGTGGCCGGGAACGGTGAGCATCTCGGCCACCACACTCGCCGCCGTCGTGCGGGACGTGGCCGCGTCCCTGCACGCGGCGGGCGCCACCGCACTCGTGCTCGTCAACGGGCACGGCGGCAACTACGTGCTCGGCAACGTCGTGCAGGAGGCGAACCTCGGGCCGCTGCGAATGGGGCTGTTCCCCGGCGAGCAGGACTGGGTCGAGGCGCGCGAGGCAGCGGGCCTCGCCACCTCGATCCTCAGCGACATGCACGCGGGAGAGCTGGAGACCTCGATCCTGCTGCACGCCCACCCGCATCTGGTCAGGCCGCATTTCGAACAGTCCGACTGGCTGGCCGACGATCGGCCGCACCTGCTGAGCCGGGGTCTACAGGCGTACACGGAGTCGGGAGTGGTCGGTCGCCCGTCGCTTGCGTCGGCACGAAAAGGACGAGATCTGCTGGCGAGCCTGGTTCGGTCGTTCGCCGGCTACCTGTGACCCGGCCTGCGAACCTGCCCCCGGCCAACCTGTCCCGTGCGAACCGGCCCCGTGCGAACCGGCGCAGCAGGAGGACCACCGCGCCCGGCAGGCACGCGACCAGGCCGAGCACCCCGTAACCGACGGCGGCGGCAAGGCCCTGTGCAGCCCCTAGCCCGACGGCGCCGAACCCGACGGCCGCCACGGCCTCCCGCGGCCCCCAGCCGCCGACGGTGAGCGGGAGGCTCATCACGAGCAGCGCGAGCACGAGCAGCGGCAGCAGCTCGGCAACCGGGGCCGTCGCGCCGGCGGCCCTGGCCGCGACGACGAACATGACGAGGTACCCGGCCAGCGCGACCACGGACGTGGCCAGCACGCCGGGCCAGGTGTCGCTGCGCAGCACGGTCCGCAGGTCGCCCGCGGCCGTGCGCAGCGCGGGGCGCAGCCGGGCGCGCAGTGCCAACCCGACCACCCCGGCCGCGACCAACAGCGCAACCGCGACCCACCACCCGCCGACGGGCACGAGCCCGCCCACCAGCCGCAGCAGCGCGGGCTGGACGAGGAGCACGACCATGGCGACCACCGCCAGCACGACCAGGCCTGCCGTCCGTTCGATGACGACCGCGCGGGCGCCGCGGCCCACGTCGCCGGTCTCCCGCCCGCGGTGGACGGCCCGGTGCACGTCGCCGAGCACGCCAGCGGGCAGCACGGAGTTGAGGAACTGGGCCTGGTAGCAGTCGGCGACCGCCGTCGGCAGGGAGATCCGCATGCCGAGGCGGCGCGCGACGAGGCACCAGCGGCCCGCGCTGCACACCGTGGTCACCAGACCGACGGCGATTGCGACGAGCGCCGAGCCGGCATCCACCGCCCGCAGGCCGCCCACCACCCCGGAGACGAGCCCGTCCCCGCCCAGCCGCCAGACGAGCGCGCCGACGAGCGCGGCCCCGCCCGCCCACCGGAGCGCGGCCCACGCGCGCGGCGTCACGCCGTACCGCCCGAGGGCAGGGCGAGGAGGTCCGCGTGCCCGACGACCACGTGCAGCTCCCCCACCGCCGCTGCGGCGAGCCGGCGGCCGAGGTAGGCGCCTGCCTCCGCGGCCAGCTCCGGTCGCTCCTCGCACGCGGCGGAGATCCACCCGCGCAGCCACTCCTCCGCGAGGGCGGCCTCGCCCGGCCCGAGCCGCCACGGGCTCGACGCGGTGGCCACCTGAGCTCCGTGCCTGCGGAACTCCGTGACGGCGGCGGCCGGCGCGTCCGGTCCGAGGAGCCTGCGCCCGGCCACGGTGCGGCGCTGGTGGGCGTCGAACGCGGCGGCGAATGCCTCGTCGAGGAGGTCGGCGGGGGTGAACGACACGCTCCCCACCACCGACAGCGTCAGCAGCGCGGCACAGCCGGCCTGGGCGCACGCCGCGGCCAGACCGGCGAGCTCCTCGGCCGTCAGCAGGTCCAGGAGCGCCGACGCGGTCACCAGCGAGGTCCCGGCGAGGGCGGCGGCGTCGAGGTCGGTGACGTCACCGGCCGAGGTCTCGGCCGTCACGCCAGGGGGCAGGCCGGCCGCGGCGATCTCCAGCAGGCCGGGGTCGCGGTCGTGCAGCACCCAGTGCTGCTGCTCACCCGGCAGGCGCCCGGCCAGCCAGCGGCCCATCGAGCCCGAACCGCAGCCCAGGTCACGCACCACCAGCCGCCCCGGCGGCAGGTGCGGGAGCAGCTGGTCCACCAGCCGCGAGGCCCGCGCGGCCGCGTCCGCGGGCTCGCGCAGCGCGAGCCAGTCCGGGGTGCACTCAGGCGATCCCGGCTCGCTCAGCCGGGCGTCCCAGGCTGTGCCGTCCCTGCCAGTACCTGCGTCAGACAACGCGCCGTCACCTCCCATCCGTCGAGGTCAGCGCGGCGCTCCCGCGCGGCGCTGCGTGTGGTCTCGCGCAGGTCCGGGTCGCCGAGCCAGCGGCGAAGCGCGACGCCGAGTGCCGCGACATCGCCGGGCGGCACGAGCAGGCCCGGTACCCGCCCGTCGGAGGCGCACCCCACGGTCTCCGGCACGCCGTCGACGGCCGCGGCGAGCACCGGGACGCCGCGGGCGAGGGCCTCGGTCACGACCATCCCGTAGGACTCGCGGCGCGAAGGCACCACGAGCAGGTCGGCCGCCGCATAGGCCGCGTGCAGGTCGGGCCCGGTGCGCGGGCCGGTCAGCCGGACGCGCTCGGCCAGGCCGCGGCGCTCCAGCAGCGCGCGCACCGCGGCGACGTGCCCGGGATCACGAACGAGCGGCCCGACGAGCAGGCAGGTCCATGCCAGGTCCGCGACCTCGGCCAGCGCCTCGACGAGCAGGTCCTGGCCCTTCGTGGGCGTCACCGAGCCGACGCAGAGCAGCGCGGAGCCGTCCCCGCCAGGTGCGAGAGGCGCGGGCTCCACGCCGGGTGTGACGACGTGCACACCCGCGAGGTCGTGGACCTCGGCGAGCCGGCGCGCCGCCCACGGGCTCGTGGCCACGACGGCGAAGGCGGCGTGCAGGGCGGCCCGCTCGCGCGCGGCCAGCTCGGCGGCGGTCTCCGGGGCGAGACCGGCCTCGTCGCCGAGCGGGAGGTGCACCAGCACCACCAGGCGCAGCCGCCCGGCGTGCGGTGCGAGGACGTCCGGCGCGGCGCAGGCGACCAGGCCGTCGAGCAGCACATCCGAGCCGGCGGGCACCGCGGCGAGCAGCCGGTCCAGATCGGCGCGCGCGGCGGCGTCCGGGTACGGCCACGGGCCGGGCGCCGCCAGCTCACGCACCGGACGGCCGGCGGCGGGGAGGCCCAGGCAGATCCGCCGGTCGTAGGCGTTGCCGCCACTGGGCCGCGCGGGGTCGTCGATGTCGCCGGGGACGACCACGTGCACGGGGTCGGGAACGGTCACAGGGTCCGCTCGTAGCTCGCCCACGCGACGTGCGACTCATGAAGCGTGACCGCGATCCCGGCGAGCCCGCGGGCCCCCTCGCCGAGCGCCCCGGCGTGCACCTTGTCCGCCAGCCGGTCCGCGATCACCTTGGCCAGGAACTCGGTGGAGGTATTGACGCCCGCGAAGGCCGGCTCGTCGTCGAGGTTGCGGTAGTTGAGGTCGGCGAGCACGGCGCCCAGCTCCTGGGTGGCCAGCCCGATGTCGACCACGATGTTGTCGGCGTCCAGCTCGGCCCGCCGGAACGTCGCGTCGACGACGAACGTGGCGCCGTGCAGGCGCTGGGCCGGTCCGAAGACCTCGCCCCGGAAGCTGTGGGCAACCATGACGTGGTCACGGACGGTGATGCTGAACAAAGATCGACCTCTCAGCGCACGGGTGCTGGGTTAGGGCTGCGGCGCCCCGTACCCCACACGCACGCACAGCGCAGACGGTTCACCGGCCGCAAGACCCGCGAGCACTTCGGGCAGCTCCTCGAAGCGGCACTCCCCCGTGACCAGGGCGTCGAAGCGCGGATCGGCGAGCAGGCGCAGCGCCAACGCCATCCGATCGGAGTAGCTGCGCCGGGCCCGCCGCGGCGACACCGTGCCCACCTGGCTGCCACGCACGGTGAGGCGCTTGGAGTGGAAGGCCTCGCCGAGCGGCACGTTCACGCGCCGGTCGCCGTACCAGCTCAGCTCCACCACCTCGCCCTCGGCGGCGAGCAGCTCGAGGGACCGGGTGAGCCCGGCGTCCGTGGCGCTCGCGTGCACGACGAGGTCGCAGTCACCGGTGGCGTCGGGGGGCGTGGCAAACCCCACACCGAGTGCCTCGGCCACCGCCGCCCGGGACGGGTCGGTGTCCACCAGCTCGACCCGCGCGCCCGGGATCCCGGCGAGGAGCGCGGCGACGCTGCAGCCCACCATCCCGCCTCCGACCACGGCCACCCGGTCGCCGACGAGCGGCGCCGCGTCCCACAACGCGTTGACGGCGGTCTCCACCGTGCCCGCGAGCACGGCCCGCTCCGGCGGCACGTCGTCGGGTATCGGGGCGACCGCGCCTGCCGGCACGACGAACCGCGTCTGGTGCGGATAGAGGCAGAACACGGTGCGCCCGAGCAGCTCGTCCGGACCGTGCTCGACGACCCCGACGGCGAGGTAGCCGTACTTCACCGGCGCCGGGAAGTCGCCCTCCTGGAAGGGCGCCCGCATCACGGCGCGCTGGCTCTCCGGCACACCCCCGCGGAACACGAGGGTCTCGGTGCCGCGGCTCACCCCGGTGAACAGCGTCCGGACCACGACATCGCCGGCCCCCGGCTCGGGCAGCACGACCGGGCGGATCTCGGCGTGGCCGGGAGCGCGCAGCCAGCAGGCGCGAGCGGTACTGGACACGGTCGTGCCTCCGGATGGTCGGTTGAACCGGGTGATCGCCGCATCCGTGTTCAGGACGTGCGACACGAGACTACGACGAGCACAGTGGGCGTGATGACTCCCGCGAACCGGGTGCAGGCGGCAGCCGCAGCCGGACAGGTGATTCTGCTGGTCGGGATATGGCTGGGCGGCGGCGCGGGGCCGGTGGCCCTCGTGGCCGGGGTCGTCTATGCGATCGCGCTGTCGGTCCTCCTCGCCGGCGCCCTGCGCCGGGCGGGGCGCGCATCGCTCGGGCCCGCCGACCTCGTCACGCTGGGCCGCGCCGGGCTCGTCGGGAGCGTGACGGCGCTGGTGGCCGAGGAGCTGGTGAGCGGCGCCTCCCCGACGCCCGCGCTGGTCGGCATCGCCGCGGTGGCGCTGGCCCTCGACGCCGTCGACGGCCGCGTCGCACGACGCACCGGCACGGTCTCCGCGGTGGGCGCCCGCTTCGACATGGAGGTGGACGCGTTCCTCGTGCTCGTGCTGAGCGTGCACGTCGCCGGGATCGTGGGGCCGTGGGCGCTCGCGATCGGCGGGATGCGCTACGTGTTCGTGGCGGCGAGCTGGGTGCTCCCGTGGCTGCGCGGGCCGCTGCCACCGAACCTCGCGGCGAAGACGGTGGCGGCGCTGCAGGGGGTGGCGCTCGTGGTGGCGGCCGCCGAGCTGCTCCCGCCCGTGATCTCGGCCGGGCTCGTCGCGGTGGCGCTCGCTCTGCTCTGCTGGTCGTTCGGGCGGGACGTGCTGCGCCTGTCGCACCCCCGCCACGCTCCTGCCACCGGCCGCGATTGCACCGACACGTCGTCAGGGCCGATGAGGTCCGGCACGGTCCAGCCGTCGAGGTCGTACTCGGCCATGCAGCGCTCGACCATGGCCTTGTAGCCGTCGATCTGCTGCCGGTCACCGCGCGTTGAAAAGCAGACTCGCGGCGCGCTGCGGCCCGGCGCGGCAGGACGACGACGAGGACGGTGAGCCGGCAATCCGGTTCCGGGTGGATCTTGGGTCTGCCGGGCTCGGCGCGTGTCCGTCCCGCACCGCGACCTCCTGCGCTGGCAGTTCGACCTGACCTGGTCGCTCCTCGAACTCCACCTCGAGCGGCTGACCTCGTCGGCTGGTGGTGGAGCGTCACCCTCGACCACCTGCAAGGCCGCACGCCGCGGGAGCGGACCGAGATCGGCTGGCCGGGCACCGCGGAGGCGGCCGTCGGGTGGCTGCGCGACCTGCGCGCGGAGTGGGTGGCTGTACTCGACCGGCTCACCGGCCCCGACCTGGACGCCCCGGCCCCGTTCCCGTGGCCGGCAGACTCCGGGCTGACCGTCGCCCACACGGTCGCCTGGGTGAACGCCGAGCTCATGAAGAACGCCACCGAGATCGGCCAGCTCCGGCTGCTGCGCGCGGCGTCGGAGGGCTGAACCTCCGTCCGCGCGCAGGGCCGCAGGCGCGGCGGGGTGTCGATTCCGTCCCGCGGCCCGTGTCGGGTCAGTAGGCGACCGCTCTTGGCGCCGACGACGAGAGCAACCGACACGTGACCACGACGGACGAACCCCTGCGCGCGGGACGAAGGGAGTGGACGGGGCTCGCGGTGCTGTCCCTGGCCACCCTGATGATCACCTTCGACATGTTCGTATTGCTGCTGGCCCTGCCCGGCCTCACCGCCGACCTGCAGCCCAGCGCCGTCGAGCAGCTCTGGATCCTCGACATCTACGGCTTCGTCGTCGGCGGGTTCCTCGTCACCATGGGCACCCTCGGCGACCGCATCGGGCGGCGGAAGCTGCTGATGATCGGCGCGGCGAGCTTCGCCGTGGCCTCCCTCGTCTCCGCTTACGCGACCAGCCCCGATCTGCTGATCGCCTCCCGCGCCCTGCTCGGGATCGCCGGCGCCACCCTCGCCCCGTCCACGCTCTCACTGGTCAGCAACATGTTCCGGGAGCCCCGGCAGATGGGTGTGGCCATCGGCTTCTGGGCCGCCTCGTTCACCCTCGGGGCGATCCTCGGCCCGGTCGTCGGCGGCCTCGTCCTCGCGCACTTCTGGTGGGGCTCGGTGTTCCTGCTCGGCGTGCCGGTGATGGCGCTGCTGCTCGTGCTCGCCCCGGTGCTGGTGCCCGAGTTCCGCAACCCCGGCGCCGGCCGCCTGGACGTGGCGAGCGCCGCGCTGTCGCTCGCCGCGATGCTGGCGTTCGTCTACGGGATCAAGGAGATGGCCCGGCACGGGCTGCAGCCGGTGCCCGTGGTCGTCGGCCTGGCCGGGATCGCGCTGGGTGCGGTGTTCGCGCGGCGCCAGCTCCGCCTCGCCGACCCGCTGCCCGACCTGCGCCTGTTCGACAACCGCTCGTTCAGCACGATGCTGGTCGGCCTGCTTCTCTACGGGCTGGTCGGGGCGTCCAGCCTGCTGTTCATCACCCAGCACTTCCAGTCCGTCGCAGGGCTGACCCCGCTCCAGGCCGCGCTGTGCCTGCTGCCGGGGATGGCGGTGTCCGTCGTCAGCGTCACGTTCGCGCCGATCCTGAGCAGGCGGATTCGGCCCGCGTACCTCATCGCGTCCGGCGTGCTGGGGACGGCCGCCGTCTTCCTGTGGTTCTCCAAGCTGGGCGCCGCGGACGGACCGGCCCCGCTCGTGATCGGGTTCGCCCTCATCGGCCTGTTCGAAGGGCCGTTGCTCTCGTTGGGCACGAACCTCGTGGTCGGGGCGTCGCCGCCGGAGAAGGCCGGATCGTCGTCGGCGATGGCGCAGATCGCGAACGAGGCCGGCGCTGCGCTGGGCATCGCGCTCCTCGGCAGCCTCGGCACCGCGGTCTACCGGAGCGGGGTCACCGGGAACCTGCCGGATGGCCTGCCCACCGGCGCCGCCGCGGCTGCCGAGGAGAGCGTGGCCGCTGCGCTCGCGGAGACCGCCGCTCTGCCCGAGCCCGCGGGCGGGGCACTGCTCGTTGTCGCCCGGGAGGCATTCACCTCTGGACTCAACGTCTTCGCCGTCGTCAGCGCGGCAGTGCTCGTGGTGGCGGCGGTCTTCATCGGCACGCAGCTGCGGCACGTGCCGCCGACCGGCCGGGACGTCGCGACGACACCGGCAGCCGAGCACAGCGCCGCCTCGTGATCAGCGGGGCGGGGGCCCGGTCGGGCAACGGTCACCGGTCCACGGGCACCGCGACGACGGCGGGCTCGGCGGTGGGATCCGGCGCGGCGGTGGGGGCGGCGACCGGCTCGATCGCCTGCCCGTCCTCGATCGGCTGCTCGTCGAGGTAGCGGGCGGAGAGCCGCCGGTAGTAGCGGCTGCCGAACGCGAGGAGAGTGACCACCAGGCCGATCACGCCGGTGATCGTGAACAGCAGCGCGAGGCCGCGCTCGGGCCCGACGCCGTACCAGGGGCCGATCAGCTCGGCGCCCGCGCCCGTCGTCATGAACGGGATGAAAACGAACTGGGCGATCGGGCTGATGAGAAACGCGGTGAGCGGTGAGGCGGCCTGCTCGACGCTCTGCGCGAAGCCGAACACCCGGCCCTGGCGCTCGAACGGCACGACCTTCTGGAGCACCGTCTGCTCCGACGCCTCGAGGTAGGGCATGACGCACATGTAGATGAACATGCCGACGGTGAGCAGGATGATCGAGGACTGCAACGTGAAGACGCTGGAGATCGTCCAGATCACGATGTTCGCGATCAGCATGGAGCGCAGCGGGTTGCGGCCGAGGCCGCGCTTGCTGATCACCAGGCCGCCGACGATGAACCCCGTGCTGAGGAAGCCCCACAACAGGCCCCACGTCTCGACCGACACGAGCGAGAGGCCGTAGGGGTCCATCAGCGCCATGTAGACGCCGCCGAGGAAGTTGTTGATCGTCGAGAAGGCGATCAGGGCCAGCAGGCCCGGCATGGCGGCCACCAGCGCGAACGTGCCGCGGAGGTCGACCTTGCGCGGCTCGCCGTCGGCCTCGGGCGCTCGCTCCTCGGGGATGCGCACGCTCGCGAGGTGCAGGATTGCCGCCGCCGTGGCGGCGACGGCGAGGAGGAGCACGTAGAGCATGCCCGCCAGGCCGATGAGCAGACCGCTGATGACCGAGGTGACCAGGAACGACGCCCCGGAGGCCGTGCCGACGAGCCCGTTGGCCCGGTCCCGGCCCGGCTCGGGCACCAGCAGCGTCACCACGGTGGACATCGCGATCCCGCGGACGTTGCCGATGATCACACCGGTCATCAGCAGCAGCACGAACGCCCAGAGCACGGGGCTCGCCGGGTCGCGGAACGGTTCGGGCCCCGCGGCCAGATAGACGGCGAGGCTCGCCGCGTAGAACACGAGCGACGCCGCGCTGGAGCCGATCATCACCGTGCGCTTCGGGTGGTGGTCAACGAGGCTGCCGAACCAGATGCCCGACAGCGCCGTGAGCGCCAGGAAGATGCCGCCGATGATCCCGGTGGCGAACACCGAGCGGGTCTCGAGGTAGACGAAGAACGTGACCGCGAACCAGACGGTGAAGTTGACGACCGACGCCACGAGGGTGTTGGCCAAGACGTGGCCGAAGGTGCGTTGCGCCCCGGCCTCGGCGCCCTGCTCGGTCGTTTCCATCTGGGTTCTCCGTCCGCTTCGTCGCTTGTTCGTCGGTATGACGGGTCGCGGACGGGGATTTCATCTGGCTCGCGCCTGTGATCTAGCTCACTCGGACCAACCGTCGAGAGGCTCGTGCGGTCTTACCGTCTGCCGGCCGGAGCGGGTTGGGGGGCCGTTCCGGCCGGCACGGCGTCATCCCGAGCCGCGGCACTGGGCGGGTCCTGAACAACTCCGCCCGTAGCGCAGTAGCAGGGCCGAGTTGGTCAGGGCGCTCCTAAGGCTTGCGCGCCATTCCGCCGAAGTGATCGAGGAAGGCCGGCGGGTCGACGGGCAGCACGGTCACACCGGTCGGCTGCTCCGGCCGCCACGTCGGCACCGAGACGAACCCGGGCTCGACCCACTCCAGGCCGTCGAAGAAGCTCGCGATCTCCTCCGGGTACCGGTTCCAGTAAGCCACGGCGCCGGTCTCGGCGTACTCCTCCTGGGCCTGCTGGAAGGCTCCGCTCTCGGCGGCGTGGGTGCTGTCGCAGATGGTGAGGTAGCTGCCTGGCGGCACCCGGTCCATGAGGCCCTTGACCAGCGTCTGGGCCTCTTCGAGGTCGTGGATGTGGCCGAGGACGCCCATGAAGTACACGGCGACGGGCTGCTCGAAGTCGAGGATCTCGGCCGCGCCCTCGATCAGGGCGGCGGAGTCGTGCATGTCTGCGTGCAGGTACCGGGTGGAGCCCTCCGGCGTGCTGGTGAGCAGAGCCCTGGCGTGGGCCAGCACCAGCGGGTCGTTGTCCACGTAGACGATCCGGGCGTCGGGGGCGACGCGCTGGGCGACCTCGTGGGTGTTGTCGGCGGTCGGCAGCCCGGTGCCGACGTCGAGGAACTGCCGGATCCCGACCTCACCGGCGAGGTAACGGACCGAGCGGTTGAGAAAGGCCCGGGTCTCCCGGGCGATCACGGTGATCTCCGGGTGGATCGCCAGCCACGCGTCGCCGGCCTCGCGGTCGACGGCGTAGTTGTCCTTGCCGCCCAGCCAGTAGTTCCAGATCCGCGCCGAGTGGGGGACGCTGGCGTCGATTCCCGTCCCGGCGACTGCGGCTTCGTCGGTCATGGTGGTGGCCACTCACTTTCTGCGACTGCGGGGCACGGGAGCGTATCCGCCCACCCTTCCGTGTCGACCACCAAGATCACCACCTCCGGTTGCTCACGATCTCGGCACCGGGTCCCACCGGCGCCGGGCGGGCGTGGGGGTCGCCCGGCGCAGGGCCGCAGGATGGCTTCATGACGTTCCACGACCTGCACCACGGTGAGCTGCCCCTCCTGCTGCCCAACGCCTGGGACGTGGCATCCGCGCTCGCGTTCGTCGAGGCTGGGTTCCCCGCCATCGGGACGACCAGCTTTGGCGTCGCCGCGAGCGGCGGGTACCCCGACGGCGGGCGTGCGACGAAGGGGGCGAACCACGAGCTCGCGCGGCTGCTCGGCCGGCTCCGCTGCCCCGTCTCGGTGGACGTCGAGGACGGGTACGACGACGACCCCGAGCAGGTGTCCGACTACGCCGCCGGGCTCGGCGTCGCCGGGATCAACATCGAGGACAGCTCCGCCGAACGGCTTGTCGCCCCCGCGGCCCACGCGGCGAAGGTCGCGGCGGTCAAGCGCCGCAGCCCCGGGCTGTTCGTCAATGCCCGCGTCGACACCTACTGGCTGGGCCAGGACGCCACTGTGCCCGCCACCCTGGAACGCGCGGCGGCCTACGTCGAGGCGGGCGCCGACGGGATCTTCGTGCCCGGCGCGACGGACCCTGCGCAGCTCCGGGAGCTCGCAGCGGCCATCCCGGTGCCGGTGAACGTGCTCGCGCACCCCACGCTGTCGCTCGTGGAGCTCGGCGCGCTCGGCGTGCGCCGGGTGAGCACGGGCTCGCTGCCGTACCGGGCGGCGATCGACGCGGCGGTCGCGGTGGCCGCGTCCGTCCGCGACGGGCGCCTGGGGCCACCGGCGACGCCATACCCGGAGATGCAGGCACGCCTGCGCCGATTCGAGGACCTGCCGCGCTGAGGCCCGGGCGCCGCTGACCCCCGCCCCAACCGATCCGCGCTCGCAGCGGTCGTCACCGGCATGAGCACAACAGCCCCGCCGCCGCGTGTGATGTTCGGGCCGTACCGGCTCGACGGCCTGCTCGGGCACGGGCCGTCGGTACCGTCTACCGCGCCGTGGACTCCAGCCACGGCAACCGCGTCGTCGCGCTGAAGGTCTTCTCGCCGCAGCTGTCGGCCGACGCCGGGTTTCGCGAGCGCTTCCGCCACGACGCCTCCGTGCTCGGCGCGCTGCGGGAACCGCAGATCGTGCCGATCCACCGCTACGGCGAGCTCGGCGGCCTGGCCTACCTGGACATGCGGCTCGTCCGCGGCCCGACCCTCGACGAGGCTCTGCGCCACGGCCCCCTGGACCCGGACAGAGCCGCTGTGGTCGCCGAGCAGGTGCGCTCCGCGCAGGCCGCCATGGGCCGGGCGGGCCTCGGCCACCGGCCCGTCCACACGAGCGAGGTGTTGCTGACCGGCTCACCCGACCGGGGTGAGTTCGTGCAGCTCGTCGGGCTCGGGCTCGGGAGGCCACC
The DNA here is from genome assembly GCF_039526725.1 of Pseudonocardia aurantiaca. NCBI lineage: Bacteria > Bacillati > Actinomycetota > Actinomycetes > Pseudonocardiales > Pseudonocardiaceae > Pseudonocardia > Pseudonocardia aurantiaca. Next base: position 98,370 of record NZ_BAAAJG010000008.1, on the reverse strand, counting down.
GGTGCCGCCGGGCGCCGCCGCGCCGGACGCCCTGCTCGCCCTCGGCCCCACGCCGCGCCCGGCGCGCCTCGATCGCCGCCGGCTTCTCCTCGCGGCCACCGCGACCGTCGCCGCACTCGGCACGGCACTCGCCGTCGCCCTCGTGCGGCCGTCCGGGCCCGCCGGTGCGGACCAGCCAGGAGGGCCGGTCGAGCGGCCCGCGCTGATGGCGACGCTCACCACGGTCGTCGACGTCGACGCGACGACGCTGGTCGCCCAGATCGACTACACGGGCGCCATCGAGACGACCGATCTGCACACCGGCGTCCCCGTCGGCACTCCCCTCGTCGGGCAGCAGGGGTACGCCTCGAGATGATCACGACCACGGTCGTCGACGGGCGCCCGATCGTCGCGACGGTCGGGGCCGACCGGCTCCTGCGCCGGTGGGACCTGAGAAGCCGCACGCCCATCGGGGACCCCGTGGCGCTCTCGGCCGACGGCAGCATGGCCGGACTCGCCCCGGTCCAGGTGGACGGGCGGCACGCCCTTCAGGTCAACGTCGGCGGGTACGTGCACGTCCACGACGTGCAGACCGGCGAGCACCTCGCGACGTCCGGCAGCGGGAACGTCATCACCGAGGTCAACGGCCGGGCGGTGGTGGTCGCCCGTTTCGGCGACAACCTCCGGGTGACCGAGCTGCACACCGGGGCCGAGGTGCGCCAGATCGAGGCCGGCACGGCGCACGGCGCGATCGTGACGACAGCCGTCGGAGACGTGCCGGTGGTCGTGAGCGACGGCGAGCGGAACACGATCGTGATCCACGACCTCACCACGGGCGAGCGGCTCGGGGCGCCGCTCACGGGCCACGAGGCCGCCGTGACCACACTCGGGGTGACCCACCTGCGCGGCACACCGATCCTGGTGTCGGCGGCCCGCGACAACGCCATCAGGGTATGGGACCTCGCCGTGCGGGCGGCGAGGTGACCGGCCGTTGGTGGCCGCGTGGCCGGCGCGGGTCAGCGCCAGGCGCACGCGGCCCTCTCACGTCCTGGGTTACGTCACCTGGCGAGGCGCTCCTGAAGCTTCTCGCAGACGGCGGGCCACTCGGGAGCGATCACCGAGTAGACGACGGTGTCGCGGAGGGTGCCGTCCGGGCGGACGCGGTGGGCCCGCAGCACGCCCTCCCGCTGCGCCCCGAGGCGCTCGTTGGCACGCTGCGACGCCTCGTTGCGGATGTCCGTCTCGAGCGAGACCCGGTTGGCCCCGAGCTCCTCGAATGCGTAGCGCAGCATCAGCAGTTTCGCCTCGCTGTTGAGCGGGGTGCGCTGCCAGCGCTTTCCGATCCAGGTGTGGCCGATCGACAGGATCCGGTTGGTCGCGTCGATCTGGTAGAAGGAGGTCGTTCCGGCGACCTCTCCGGATTTCGCATCCACCTGCGCCCAGGCCAGTCGCGTGCCGTCGGCGAGGGCCTTGTCGATGATTCCCTGCATTCCCTCGACTTCGTCGGGCTGGCGGACGGCGAGCCATGTCCAGATCGCCGGATCGGAGCCGGCCTCGAAAAGGCCTTCGGCGTGCTCCGCATCCAGCGGTTCGAGTCGGACGTGCTCACCGGGCAACGTCGGGCGGTTCTTCCAGGCGTCGGTCACCGGCGCAGCATACTGTATGCACGCCGTCTGAGTCGCCTGTTCGATCAAGTCCGGGGTCCGCGGCACACCGTTCCAGCCTCGATGTTCCGTATGTTCGTACGGTGATCTTGATCCGCCGCGCCGGGCCCGCGCCACCGACGGGCCCGCGTCCCGCGGATGCGCGAGGGCGGCGGAGCGGCGTTTCCCGGCTCGTGGTCGATCTTCAGCGAGTACCCGACGTCCTCGCCGACGGCGTCGGCCGCCTTTCCGCGGATTCGACTGGGTATCAGCGCCGACCTTCCAATACCACCCGGAACGGCTCTCGTCGATCTCGGCTTTCTGCTCGCCGTTGTAGGAAACGGTGATGCGGCTGTCGGCCGCCACGATCCGCAAGTCGTACGGGTTGTCGAGCCGGTAGGTCCGCCCCTCCAATTGGCCTCCCAACTCGGCGCCCGGAACGCCCCGCGACATGATCGACACGTTCGGGGGCGCCGCGGAGCGCCACCTGCGGCCCCGCGGCGCCGCCACATCCCGCACGCCCGGGTCGACGCCGACGAGGCCGCCGACGACGCGACCGACGACGTCATCGCCGTGCGGAACGTCCCGGACCCCCCTTCCGGCGCCCCTCTCGCCACCCGTTGCGGACGCAATGGGCCGCCATCGGCATGGTGATCACGGTCCTGCTTGGCGCCTCGGTCGCCTACGGCGGGTTCGGCTTCGTTCACAGCGACCGCACCTGCGGGGACGGCTTCACCTGGCTGGGGATCGAGGCGACCGCGTCGGACGTCGTACGGATCGACGGCATCTGCGTGGGCGTGACGGACGGCAGCAACCCGCTCGTGCTGCCCGACGGGCGGATCTTCGACCAGGTCCGTACGACGATCCTCGACCACAACCGGCAGGCACTCGAACTCCACCGCCTCCAGCCCGATCGGCCGCTCGTCACGCTGGTCTTCCTGGGCTCCCTCACCGCACCGCCCGGCGCACCGCCCGACACGCTGACGGCCGAGCGGGAGCAGCTGGCCGGCGCGGCCGTCGTCCAGGCCGTGCAGCTCGCGAAGGCGCCTCAGCGGTACGGGCCGCTTGGTTCCGAGCGCCGCGGGCAACGTCGTGTGTGCGGGGCGCGACGACGCCCGGACCCTGCCGTGGTGCCCGTTCGACTCGTGAGCCCGTCCCCGGCAGCAAGAGAGCTAGCATCGCCGAGGTGGAGATCGAGGTCGGTACCGCAGGGGCCGTTGTGCTGGCGGGCGGCCGGTCGTCGCGGATGGGCGAACCGAAGGCGGCCCTCGAGTGGCACGGCTCCACGCTCCTGCACCGCACCACCGCCGTGCTGGCCCGCACGGTCGGCGGGCCGGTCGTCGTGGTGAAGGCTCCGGGCCAGGAGCTCCCCGACCTGCCCGCCGGGGTGGCGGTGGTCGAGGACCCGGTGGAGGGACTCGGCCCGATGCAGGGCATCGCCGTGGGGCTCGCCGCGCTGGCCGAGCGCGCCCCCGCCGCGTTCGTCTGCTCCACCGACATGCCGTTCCTGCACCCCGCGTTCGTCCGCCGGGTGCTGCGCGGATTCACCCAGGGCGGATTCACCGACGGCGCCCCGGACGTCGTGCTGCCGATGGCGCGGGGGTTCCGGCAGCCGCTCGCGGCCGGCTACAGCACCGCGCTCGCCGACCGGGTCGCGAAGCTCGCCGCCGAGCGCAGCCTCAAGCTGGGCATGCTGTTCGAGCAGTGCGAGGTGCGGAAGCTCGACGACGCCGACCTGCTCGCCGACCGGGACATCGCACGGTTCGACCCGCAGCTCGACTCGGTCGTGAACGTCAACGCGCCCGAGGACTACGCGTCGGCGCGGCAGCGGCCCGCCCCCGGCGTGGTCGTCGAGTGTTTCGGGGCGCTGGCCTCCCGGGGTCAGCGGGGCCCGCGCACCGTCGGCGCCGCCACGCTGGGGGCGGCCGCCGAGGCGGTCGGGCTCGCGCTGGACCGGCACGTCGTGGCCGCGCTGAACGGCGACCAGATCAGCCGCGACGCGCAGCTCCCGCTGGTCGCCGGCGACAATGTCGCCTTCCTGTCCGCCGACGCAGGCGGCTGAGAGGCATAGGCTGATGGGGTGATTCCCGGCGGATATTTCGGACGGGCTCTGGTCGTCGACGTAGAGGGCGCAGGGGCCACTGGTGTGCCCTTCGAGCTCGACGAACGGGTGCTGCGGGCCTACTTGGGCGGGGTAGGGCTGGGCACCTGGCTGCTGCACCGCCTCACCGAACCTCGCTACGACCCGCTCGGCCCCGAAGCGCCGCTCGTGTTCGTGTTCTCCCCGCTCGTAGGCACGCCGCTCACCACGAGCGCGAAGTTTGCGGTCGTCGCCAAGTCGCCGCTCACCGAGCTGCTCACCGACGCGCTCGCGTCGAGCCAGTTCGCCATATCCGGCAAGCTGACCGGCCACGACGCCATCGCGATCCGCGGCCGGGCGGACGTGCTGTCGGTGCTGATGATCGGCCCCGACGGCGTGCGGCTCGAACCCGCGCCCGAGCTGGCCGGGCTGCCGGCGGCGGAGACCGAGACATCGGTGCGCGAGCGGTTCGGGCGGGGCTGGCGCACGGCTGCGATCGGGCCCGCCGGGGAGCGCGGGGTCCGCTACGCCACGATCAGCCACGACGGGCGGCACGCCGGCCGTGGCGGCCTCGGCGCCGTGCTGGGCGCGAAGAACATCAAGGCGGTGCTGGTCAAGGCGGCCACCCGGGTCGAGGTCACCGACCCGCCCGCCGTGATGGCCGCGGCGAAGGACCTGCGCGAACGCAGCTTCGGCCCCGCCACCAAGAAGTACCGCGAGCTGGGGACGCTCGCGAACCTCCTGGCCTTCAACGCCGTCTCGACGCTGCCGACGCGCAACTTCACGGCGGCCACCTTCGAGGGCGCCCCCCGGCTGGCCGCGGAAGAGCTGCACGAGATGCGCGGCGTGGCCCGCAACAGCTGCGCCTCGTGCTCAATCGGCTGCGAGCACATCTACTCCCGCAAGGGCGGGGGCAGCCAGCGCATGGAGTACGAGAACGTCTTCGCGCTCGGGCCGATGTGCGGCGTCTCCGACCCGGACGACGTGTTCGCGGCCAGCGCGCGCTGCGACGAGCTGGGGATCGACACGATCTCGGCGGGCGGCACCATCGCCTGGGCGATGGAGTGCGCCGAGCGCGGACTGATCGACGCGCCGTGGCTGCGTTTCGGTGACGGCCCGGCGCTGCTGCGGGCGCTCGACATGATCGGCGCGCGCGAGCCGGGCCTCGGGGAGCTGCTCGCGCAGGGCTCCCGCCATGCCGCGCAGGTGGTGGGCGGCGGCTCGATCGACTTCGCGCCGCAGGTCAAGGGCCTGGAGCTGCCTGGTTACGAGCCGCGCACCCTGCAGTCGATGGCGCTGGGGCTGGCGGTCAACTCGCGCGGCGCCGACCACAACCGGTCCGGCGCGTACGAGGCCGACCTCTCCGGCGAGCTGGACCGGCTGGACGGTGGCGAAGCTCACGTTCATGCGGCGATCGGCACCGAGGACCGCGCAGCGGTAATGGACTCGATGATCCTCTGCAAGTTCCTGCGGGGGGTGTTCACCGACCCCTTCACGGAGTGGGCCGCGCTGCTCACACCCGTCACGGGATGGGAGGTCGGCGCCGACGAGCTGCGCGCGACCGCGCGGCGCATCGTTCTCGCCAAGCGGGTCTTCAACCTGCGGGAAGGCGCCACGGCAGCCGACGACCGGCTGCCCGCGCGAATGCTGGAGACCCCGCTCGAGCTCGGCTCGGGCCGGGTGGCGACGCTCACCGCCGCGCGGCTGGCGACGATGGTGGGTGGCTACTACGCGGCCAGAGGGCTGGACGCGGCAGGCGATGCAGATCCGAACGATCTGGACGACCTGCTGCTGCACCTCTAACCCGGATTGCATACAGTCGACTAGAGTCAATCCGCCAGCCACGAAGACCGGAGGCCGAGATGACAGCCGTGCAGGACTCACCGACCGCGGTACGCACGGTCACCGTCGAGATAGACGGCCGATCGGTGACCGCTCCCGAGGGCACCACGATCTACGACGCGGCCAAATCGGCCGGTATCGACATCCCCGTGCTCTGCCACAACGAGCGTTACGACCCGGTCGGCGTCTGCCGGATGTGCGTGGTCGACACCGGGGGCCGCGTGTTCGCCGCCTCCTGCGTGCGCCCGTGCGAGGACGGCATGGAGGTCAAGACCTCCACCCCCGAGCTGGAGCGCAACCGCGCCGCCCTCACCGAGCTGCTGATCTCCGACCAGCCGCCGCGCGCCGAGGACCCCAAGGACACCAAGACCAAGGACAACCTGCTCCTCGAGCTCGCGGACGGCTTCGGCGTCGCGCGGGAGACCACCGACCTGCCCTGCGGCTCCGGACGCGGCACCGACTCGTCGAACCCGGTCATCGACGTCAACCACGACGCCTGCATCCTGTGCGACCGCTGCGTCCGCGCCTGCGACGACATCCAGGGCAACGACGTCATCGGCCGGTCCGGCAAGGGCTACTCCACGCGGATCGCGTTCGACCTGAACGACCCCATGGGCGCGAGCTCCTGCGTCACGTGCGGCGAGTGCGTGCAGGCCTGCCCCACAGGTGCGCTCACGAACAAGTCGATCCGCAACATCCCGATCCGGCCCCGCGAGGAGCTCGACGCCGTCGACAGCGTCTGCCCCTACTGCGGCGTCGGCTGCGCGCTCACGTACTACGTCGACCGCGAGCGCGGGGCGATCTCCTTCGCCGAGGGCCGCGACCAGCCGGGCTCGCAGAGCCGCCTGTGCGTCAAGGGCCGGTACGGCTGGGATTACTCCGCCTCACCGCAACGCCTCACCGTGCCGCTGATCCGGGTCGACTCGGCCTACCCGAAGGGCCCGCTGTCGGCGGACGTCCGGGGCGACGGCCACGGCGGCACCCTCAACGACAGGGGCCGCGCCGGAGACGGCGGTAACCGCAGCGGCGGGGGCCGCAAGCGCGAGGACGGCAGGCCCGGCAAGGACCGCGGCCGCAAGCCCGGCGGCCTGGTCGACTACGACGAGGTGCTGCCGTACTTCCGCGAGGCCACGTGGGAGGAGGCGTTCGAGCTCATCGCGCGCCGGCTCAAGGAGATCCACGCCGCCGGCGGGCCCGACGCGATCGCCGGGTTCGGTTCGGCGAAGTGCTCCAACGAAGAGGCCTACCTCTTCCAGAAGCTGATCCGCACGGCGTTCCACTCCAACAACGTCGACCACTGCACGCGGCTGTGCCACGCCTCGTCGGTGGCGGCGCTGTTCGAGGGCGTCGGCTCGGGCGCGGTGTCCACCACCTACGGCGATGTCGCCAACGCTGACGTCGTGATCATCACGGGGTCCAACCCGACGGCCAACCACCCGGTGGCCAGCTCGTTCTTCAAGCAGGCCCGCCGGCGCGGCACGAAGATCATCTACGTCGACCCGCGCGCGTCGACCGTGGCCGAGCACGCCGACATCTTCGTGCAGCTCAAGCCCGGCACCGACGTGGCGTTCTACAACGCGGTGATGCACGAGGTGATCCGGCTCGGGCTCATCGACCGCAAGTTCATCGCCGAGCGCACGTCCAACTACGACGACATCGCCCGCACCGTGGCGGACTACCCGCCGGAGCGTGCCGCCCAGATCACCGGCGTGGACGCCGACAAGATCCGCGAGGTCGCGCGGACGTGGGGTGAGGCCGGTGCCGCGGTCGTGTACTGGGGCATGGGCATCTCCCAGCACACCACCGGCACCGACAACGCCCGCTGCCTGATCGCGCTCTGCTCGATCACCGGCAACGTCGGGCGTCCCGGCACGGGACTGCACCCGCTGCGCGGGCAGAACAACGTGCAGGGCGCCTCGGACGCCGGGCTGATCCCGATGTTCTACCCGGACTACCAGGGTGTGGACCGGGAGGCGACGCAGCGCCACTTCGAGGAGGCGTGGGGCACCCCGCTCAACCCGAACCGCGGCATGACGGTCACCGAGATCATCAAGTCGGTGCTGCAGCCGGTGGGCGTGCGCGGGATGTACATGCTCGGGGAGAACCCGTTCCTGTCCGACCCCAACATCAACAAGGTGCGCAAGGCGCTGTCGGCGCTCGAGTTCCTGGTGGTGCAGGACATCTTCCTCACCGAGACCGCCGAGTTCGCGGACGTGATCCTCCCGGCCACGTCGTACCTGGAGAAGGACGGCACCTACACCAACACCGACCGCCGCGTGCAGCTCGGCCGCAAGGTGATGGACCCGCCCGGCCAGGCCCGCCCGGACTGGGAAATTGTGCAGGACATCGCCCGGAGCCTCGGGCTGGACTGGAACTACGGCTCGCCGTCGGAGATCTTCGACGAGATGGTCGCGGTGATGCCGTCGTACGCGAACCTCGCCTACGACAACCTCGGCCTCTCCGGGAAGCTCTACCCGAACGACGACCCGGAGCACTCCGACGGCACGATCGTCATGTTCGACGAGTCGTTCAACACCGACGACGGGCTCGCGCACCTCGTGGCCGCCCAGTGGCTGCCCGCCAAGGAGCTGCCCGACGCCGAGTTCCCGCTGGTGCTCAACACCGGCCGGCTGCTCGAGCACTGGCACACCGGCTCCATGACCCGGCGGTCCTTCGCGCTCGACGCGATCTCCCCGGTGGCCGAGGTGTACATGCACCCGAAGGACGCCGCCGACCGCGGGCTCGCCCACGGCGAGATGGTGCGGGTGCGCTCGCGGCGCGGGTCGATCGAGCTGCTGGTGCGCATCTCGCACCGCGAGCAGCTCGGCAACTGCTTCATCCCGTTCCACTTCCGCGAGGCGGCCGCCAACCTGCTCACGATCGACGAGGTCGACCCCGTCGGGAAGATCCCCGAGTTCAAGTTCTGCGCCGTCCAGGTCGAGCCCCTCGGGGTGTCGCTGGCCGGGGCGGAAACCGTGGCGCAGGGAGCGCCGGCGTGAGTGGGCCCGCGAACTCACCATTCAACGCAGCACCGCCGGTCGCGCGACCGACGAGCGTCAGCAAGGAGGCGGCGTGACCGAAGTGACCGAGCGTGCGGCGGAGGTCCGGTCGCGCCGGGTCCCCGGTGTGGAGGCGCGGGCCGGGAAGTTCCCCGGGCCGTCGCTGATCCCGGCGCTCAACGCGATCCAGTCCCGGCTGGGCTGGCTGCCGCGCGAGGAGCTGGAGCAGCTGGCGCGCGACGCGCGACGGCCCCTCTACGAGATCGAGGGCCTGATCTCGTTCTACCCGCACTTCCGCACCGAACCGCCGGTGAAGGTCGCGCTGCACGTCTGCCACGACCTGCCGTGCTTCCTGCGCAACGGGGATGCGCGCATCGCGGAGCTGCGTGAGCGGTACGGCGACGACGCGGACGTGGAGCTGGTGGAGGTCTCCTGCCTCGGCCGCTGCGACACCGCTCCCGCGGTTGCGGTGAACGAGCGCCCGGCGCACGTCGCCGACGTGACCGAACTCGTCGACGGCGCCCGCGGCGCCGGTGTGGGCCACGCCGAGGCGCGCACGCGGCTCGAACCGTGGCCGAACGACCCCTACGCGGCGGGCACGGGCGTCACCGAGCGATACAGCACGCTGCGCGCATTGCTGGCAGGCGAGCTCGACCCCGACGCGATCGTCGAGACGCTCAAGGAGTCGGGCCTGCGCGGCATGGGCGGCGCGGGCTTCCCCACCGGGCAGAAGTGGGGCCTCGTCCGCGCCACGCAGCCGGGCAGCGTCAAGTACGCGATCTGCAACGCTGACGAGTCCGAGCCGGGCACGTTCAAGGACCGGCAGATCCTCGCCACCCAGCCACACCTCGTGCTCGAGGGGCTGCTGCTCGGCATGGCCGTCGTCGGCGCCGAGGAGGGCTGGGTCTTCATCCGGCACGAGTACGGGCCGGAGGAGCACGTGCTGCGGCAGGAGATCGACGCGCTGCGGGCGGCCGGGATCGTCGGGCCGGACGCGTGCGGCAGCGGCCGGCGGCTCGACGTGGACATCTTCGTCTCCCCGGGCGGCTACATCCTCGGCGAGGAGACCGCGCTGCTGGAGGCCATGGAGGGCCACCGCGGCGAGCCGCGTAACAAGCCCCCGTTCCCCGGCAACTACGGCCTGCACGGCAGGCCCACCCTGATGAACTCGGTGGAGACGTTCGCCGACGTGCCGGTGATCGTCCAGCGCGGCGCCCAGTGGTGGCAGGACCAGGGCATCGGCGAGTCGGTCGGGTGGAAGTTCTTCGCCGTGTCCGGGCACGTCGAGAACCCCGACGTCTACTGCGTGCCGATGGGCACCACCGTCCGCGAGCTGATCGACCTGGCCGGCGGGGTCACCGGCGGCGCCGAGGTCGGCGCGGTGCAGCCGGGCGGGGCGTCGTCCAACTTCATCGGGCCCGACCAGCTCGACCTGCAGCTCGACTTCGGCACCGCAGCCAAAGCTGGCACGATGCTCGGCTCCGGCGCCATGGTGGTGCTCGCCGAGGGCACCGACCTGCTCGCGGCGTCCACGAACGTGCTGCGGTTCTTCCGCAACGAGTCGTGCGGCAAGTGTGTGCCCTGCCGTGTCGGCTCCACGAAGGCACACGAGCTGCTGCGCGGTGTGATCGAGTCCGGCTCCTCGGAGCTCGACGAGTCGCAGCGCAGCCGGATCCTGCAGCTGGAGGAGGTCATGCGGAAGACCTCGATCTGCGGTCTCGGCCAGGTGGCGCTCGGACCGGTGGTGAGCGTTCTCGGCATCGACAAGGGCGGCGCGGCGGCCCGCCCGCAGCCGAAGCCCGGCGGCGTGAACGGCCAGCCCAGCCGGTGAACTCCCTGGACCACCGGGCCGGGCGGGAGTTCTTCACCGCCCGCACCGTCTCCGACGCGCTGGCCGGATTCCGGCCGGCGCGGCGGACGGCGGTGGAGCCGGTGGCCCTCGCCGACCTCCTGCGGCGGGTGCCCGCCGCGGAGGTCCCGGCGCCAGGCGCGCTGCCCGGGTTCCCCCGCTCCACGGTCGACGGCTACGCCGTGCGCTCCGCCGACACCTACGGCGCCTCCGAGGGCCTTCCCTCCTACCTCGACCTCGCGGGCTCGGTACGGATGGGCACCGCCCCTGAGGTCGCCGTGCCGCCCGGCGGGTGCGTCTACATCCCGACCGGGGCGGTGCTGCCCGCGGGCGCCGACGCCGTCGTGATGGTCGAGTTCACCGCGCAGACGATGCCGGGCACCATCGAGGTCACCCGCCCGGTCGCCCCTGGCGCCGGGCTGGTGCGGGCCGACGAGGACGTCGCGGAAGGCGCGGTGCTCGTCCCGGCCGGCCGGCCGTTGCGGGCCCCCGACCTGGGGCTCCTCGCGGCCGCCGGCGTCACCGAGGTGCCGGTGCACGCGCGGCCCCGGGTCGCGATCGTCTCCACCGGCGACGAGGTCGTGCCGCCGTCCACCCCGGCCCTCACGGCAGGCCAGGTGCGTGACGCCACCGCGTCCGCGCTTGCCGGGCTCGTCCGCGACGCGGGCGGCGAACCCGTCCTCGCCGGGATCGTCCCGGACGACCGGGAGGCACTGGAGAAAACGCTGCGTGTCGCGCTCGCCGACGCCGACATGGTCGTGGTCTCGGCCGGGTCCTCCGTCGGCGCCCGCGACGAGACGGCGGGCGCCGTTGCCGCGCTCGGCGAGATCTGGTGCCACGGACTCGCGATCAAGCCCGGCAAGCCCACGCTGCTCGCCGACTGCGGCGGTGTGCCGCTGATCGGGCTGCCCGGCAACCCGCTGTCCGCGCTCGTGGTCTTCCGGCTGGTCGGCGCGCCGCTGGTGTGGCGGCTGGCGGGCTGCGGCGCACCGCCGCCCGAGCCGTCCACCCGCGCCCGGCTCTCCCGCGACCTCGCATCGGCCGCGGGCCGGCTGGACGTCGTCCAGGTGACCGTGCGCGACGGCGTGGCCGAGCCGCTGTTCGGGCCGTCCGCACTGCTGTCCGTGCTGACCAGGGCGGATGGGTTCCTCATCGTTCCCGAGGCCGCCACGGGCCTCGACGGCGGCTCCGAGGTCACCGTCACCCTCTACCGCTGAACACCCAGAGATACGGTCGTTCCATGCCCGCCGCCAGTCCCTTCGTCTCCGACATCCCCGCCGCTCAGGCGATGCAGGCGTGGCGGGAGGCCTGCGCGGCCGCGGGCTGCCCGGAACGGGTGCCTGCGGTGCAGGTGCCGGTCGGTGAGGCGGTCGGGCGGGTCACGGCCGAGCCGGTGTGGGCCCACCGCTCCTCCCCCGCGTTCGACTCCGCGGGCATGGACGGCATCGCCGTGCGCGCCGCCGAAACCGTCGGCGCCACTGAGACCACCCCGGTGCTGCTGTCCGCCGAGGCGTTCGAGGTGGTCGACACCGGCGACCCCATGCCACCCGGCTACGACGCCGTCGTGATGCGCGAGCACGTCCACCGCACCGCGGACGGGCAGGCCGAGCTGCGCGCCGCCGTCCCGCCCTACCAGCACGTACGCTCCATAGGCGAGGACATCAGCGCCACGGAGCTACTCCTACCGGAGGGCCACCGGCTACGGCCCGTCGACGTGGCCGCGTGCGCCGCGGCAGGCGCCACGGAGCTGCTCGTGCGGCGCCGGCCGGCCGTCGTGGTCATCCCGACCGGCGACGAGATCCGGCCGGTCGGCACCGAGCCCCGGCCCGGCGAGATCCTCGACACCAACTCGCTGATGCTCGCCGCGCAGGCCCGGGAGGCGGGGTGCACGGCGGCCGTCACCCCGATCGTCCCGGACGACCCCGACCTGATCACCGCCGCGCTGCGCGAGGCCGCCGTGGACGCGGACCTGGTGATTCTCGTCGCCGGCTCCAGCGCCGGGCGTGACGACTACACAGCCCGCGTCGTCGCGGCGGCGGGCACGCTCGCCGTGCACGGCGTCGCCGTGCGGCCGGGGCACCCGGTGGTGCTCGGCGCCGTCGCGGGACCTGCGGGCACCCCGGTGATCGGCGTCCCTGGTTACCCGGTGTCGGCAGCGCTGACCTTCGACATCTTCGCCGCCCCTCTGCTCTCCGCCCTGGAGGGCGCAGCGCCGCGGGAGCGTCCGTCGACCACCGCCCGGCTGGCCCGCAAGCTCGCCTCGGTGATCGGCAGCGACGACTGGGTACGGGTGCGGCTGGGCCGCGTCGGCGGCCAGGTCGTCGCGACCCCGCTCCCCCGCGGCGCCGGGGTGCTCACCTCGCTCGTGCGCGCCGACGGCCTGCTCGTCGTGCCAGCGGGCGTGGAGGGCCACCACGCGGGTGCGGAGGTCCGCGTAGAGCTACTGCGCGGGCTCGGCGAGATCGGCAACACGATCGTCGCCATCGGCTCACACGACCTCGTCCTCGACGTCGCCGCCTCCGAGCTGCGCGCGACCGACCCACTCCACACGCTGGCCTCGTCCAACGTCGGGTCGCTCGGCGGGCTCGTCGCCCTGCGCGACGGCCTCTGCCATCTCGCAGGCTCGCACCTCCTCGACCCCGCCACCGGGGAGTACACGCTGCCGTACGTGGACCGCATCCTCGGCGACGACTCCGGGATCGCGGTCGTCCGGCTCGTCCACCGCGACCAGGGACTGCTCGTCGCCCCGGGCAACCCGCTGGGTCTGACCGGGATCGACGACCTGACCCGGCCGGGGCTGCGGTACGTGAACCGGCAACGCGGCGCCGGCACCCGGGTGCTGCTCGACCACGAGCTGGCACGGCGCGGGATCGACCCGGCCGAGGTCTCCGGCTACCCGCGCGAGGAGCACACCCACCTCGCGGTCGCCGCCGCGATCGCCGCCGGGCGCGCCGACACCGGGATGGGCATCCTGGCCGCCGCCCGGGCGTTCGGGCTGGATTTCGTGCCGGTCGCCCGCGAGCCCTACGACCTGGTCATGCGCACATCCGTGCTGGACGACGAGCTGCTCGCCCCGCTGTGGGAGCTGCTCGAACGCCCCGACTTCCAGAACGGGGTGGAGAAGCTCGGTGGCTACTCCTGCGCCGAGACGGGACGCCGGATCCGGTGACTCCCGGCGCCTGCAGCTCGCGGGCGCCCGATGGTGATCCACCGGCGGGCACCGCGCCCGCAGCCCGCGCAGGTCACGCAGCCGGAAGTCCTCATCCGGCACCGGCGGGTGTGGCGGGTCGGGCGCGGCCGTCGACCGTGAGGACGTCTTTGCGGGCCTGTCGGATGAGCAGGGCCAGGCTGATCCCACCGACGATCACATAGGTTGGCCAGTAGGCTGCGGCGTCCCAGATGGCGTGCAGGACCACGACGAGCACGAAAGTGCCGACGGCCACCACCAACGCCCGGGGGCGCCAGCGCTGGGCGTGCGCGTGCCACAGCGCGGCGGCAGCAAGCCCGGTCCACGCGATATGCGCCGCCGGGCTGAGCACCCCGCGCAGGAGCAGCGTCTGCTCGGTCAGACCGAGGCTTCCGCTGACCAGCAGGATCACGAAGCTGTAGCCCAAGGTCTCCAGCACCGCGAACCCGGTGCCGACCGCCACCCCGACCAACAGGCCGTCGGCCGGGTTGGACCGGTACCGGGTGAACATCAGGACCCCGATCGGCACCAGCAGCTTGGCGCACTCCTCGATCAGCCCGATCAACACTGTCGGGAGTCCGCCCAGATGCTGGACGGCATCGGACTCGGCGACGCTGGCCGCCGCGGTACCCAGCACCCCGCCGAGAAGGCCGCAGATCAACAGCACGCTCAGCGGTACGTCGTAGGCGGGCGACCGGCCGTCGAGGTAGAGCACGAAGGTCACCGGCACCAGCAACGACCCGAGCAACAGCAGCGATGGCACCAAATTCGGGTTGCCGGTCACCACGATGGCCTGGTGCACGACCACGACCAACAGGACTCCGATGACCAGCACCGGCAGCCACATCCACCGATGCGCCGGCGATCCCGGGCGCCGTGCCCTGGTGGGCGTGGGCGTCGCCGGGCGAGCGCTCGTCTCCTGCGTCTCCTGCGTCTTGCCTCGCCACCTCATGACCCGGGCTACCCGCCCGCTCGCGGTGTCCTTTCACCCTCATCTGCCGAAGTCCTCCCCGGGCGTTGGTCCGGGCAGGTGGATGCAGGTGAGCGTGCCGGGTGAAGGGACCGCATCCGACCGTGAAGGGAGCTCACCCGCGGTCTGCGAACGCGGCCGGATCCCCGAGACCGAGCACAGGTCGGTGCGGTGACCGACCGCCCGCCACAGCACGACAAAATGGACGGTTACGCCGTTCCCGAAATTGCGCGCCACCTGCACCCGGACAACGCAGGTGGTCTCAAATTGACCGGACATATTCCGTTCCCAATGTCCGGCGATACGCGTCACAGTTCGTCCCCGCTTCTCGGCGGCGCTGTTTCGCGGGTTTATCGTTTCCTCCCTGGCCTGCGGAGAGGAGAGCGACGTGCGGAGTGCGCATCGGCGCAGCCCGGTCCGGCTCGTACGCCGTCAGCACGTCGACCTGTGCCGCACCAGCACCGCGACCTGTCCGCGCTGACCGAGTCCGCGCCGTACTGATCCGCTCCCGCCCGGCCCTCGCTCCGGGTGGATCCTCCCAGGAGAACCCATGCGCTCCCCCGTGCTGTCCCGCCGCCTGCTGCTGCGCTCGGCCCTCGGCGCCGGCGCGCTCGCCGGACTCGGCCCGCTCCTCGCCGCATGCGGGGCCGGCGGTTCCGGCGCGGCGCTGCCCGCGGGCCCGCCCGCGGACCTCACCGGCGCCACGATCCGCGCGATGGTGAACCAGCCCCACGTCCTCGCATTCACCCAACTGCTCGCGCCTGCGTTTGCGAAGGAGTTCGGCGGCACGCTCCAGACCACGGCCATTCCGTACGACCAGCTCACCAGCCAGCAGATCCTCGACGTCCAGAGCGGATCCGGGCAGTTCGACGTCTTCGACTACTTCTATTTCGGCCTCGGCGCGCTGGTCGATGCGAACGCGCTGGTCGACCTCACGGACTTCATCGGCGGCGCCCCGACGATCGACCAGGCCGACTTCCTGCCGTCGATCTACGACCCGTACACGCTGCTCGACGGGCGCCGCTACGGCGTCCCGTTCGACGGGGACATCCACGTCCTCTACTACAACCGCGCCGTCTTCGACACCTACGGGCTGGCGCCGCCGACCACGTGGGACGAGTACGACACGGCGACCAGGACGATCACCGAGCGCAGCGGCGGCTCGGTCTACGGCGCCGTGGTCGAGGGCCAGCAGGTACCGATGATCCTCGGCTGCTCGTTCATCAACCGGCTCGCCGGGTACGGCGGCACGCTCGTCGGCCCCGACGGGGCTCCGGCCCTCGACAGCGACGCGGCGCACGCCGCGCTGCAGCACCTCGTCGACGTGGCACCCTACGCGCTCCCGACGCCGCTGCAGATCGGGTTCGACCAGGCGAACTCGGCGTTCCTGTCCGGGAAGGCCGCGATGCTCGACACCTGGACCGACCTCGGCCTCAAGGCCCAGGACCCGGCGAGCTCGCAGATCGTGGACCGGTGGGGCGTCGTGCCGCTGCCGGTCGGGGGCAGCAACACCGAGCACCGCACCGCGCTCAACGCCGGATTCGGCCTCGGCGTGTCGACGGCCGGCGCCGACACAGCGAAGGCCGCCGCGTTCGTCGCGTGGGCCACGGACCCCACGCGCAACCTGCTGCTGGCGAGCACCGCGGGCTCCGGGATCGACCCGGCGCGACGCAGCACGCTCGACTCACCGGACTACGCGAAGGCGAGCGCCCCCGCCACCGACGTGATCCGGGCCGGGCTCAAGGGCAACCCGCTCGCCTGGCCGAAGGACCGCGACGCACCCCGGCTGCTGCAGGACCTGGTCGACCAACTCGCCCTCGCGATCGACGGCACGCAGACCCCGGCGCAGTCGCTGGCGAACGCGCAGGCCGGTTGGGAGCGGGCGCTGGCATGACCACCACGACGCCGGCCCGGCCCGCTCGGACGGGTCCGCCCGCCGCCGTCCCGACTCCGGCAGGACCTCGGCGGGCGAGCACCCGCGTGCCGCTGTGGCTCGCGGTGCCAGCGCTTGTCTCGCTGCTGGTGACGGCCGGCTACCCGGCGGTGGCCGGAGTCGCGCTGGCGTTCACCGACTCCTCGCTGGCCCGGCCGTTGCGGGCGTTCGCGGGCTTCGACAACTTCGTCGCCGCGGCCGAGTCGGTGGCGTTCGGCGGGTCGCTGCTGCGTTCGGCGCTGTTCGCCGTGCTCGCCACCGCGCTCGGCCTGGTCGCGGGCGTCGCCGCCGCACTCGCGCTGCACGCCCGCGGGGGGAGGTTCGGGCTGCTCGGGGCGGTGCTGCTGCTCCCGATGGTCACCCCGCCGGTGTCGGTCGGGGTGGCATGGAAGCTGCTGCTCGCCCCGGTCGGCGGCGCCCTGACCGGCCTGTGGGACGCGTTCAGCGTGCCCGGTTTCAACCCGCTGGGCTCCGGGCCCGGCGCGTTCGCGACGCTCGTGCTCATCCACGCCTGGCAGTGGACACCGCTGGTGACGCTGCTGGTGTTCGCCGCGCTGCTCGGGGTGCCTGCCGAGCTGCGCGAGGCCGCCGCGCTGGACGGGGCGGGCTGGTGGCGCACCCTCCGGTCGGTGGTCGCGCCGGTGGTGGCGCCCACCGTCGTCGCCGCCGCCGTGCTGCAGCTCGTGATCGCGTTCAAGGTGTTCGACCTCGTCACCGTGGTGACCGCGGGCGGGCCGGGCGTCTCGACGATCGTCGCGAGCTTCGAGGTGTTCCGCACCGCGTTCCGCGGCAGCTTCGAGGTCGGCACGGCCGCCGCCGAGACTCTCGTGCTGGGTGTGCTCGTCGGGCTGGTGCTCGGCGTGGCGGGCCTGGTGACCCGGCGGGTGCGCGGGGCGGACGAATGAGGCGGTCGCTGATCACGCCGCTGGTCTCGCGAGCCCTGCTCGCGGTGGTGGCGCTGCTCGCCCTCGTGCCCGTGCTGTTCCTCGTGTCGCTCTCGCTGCGCGGCACCGACGACGTGCAGAACGGCGGGTGGCTGCCACGCCGGATCCTGTGGGGCAACTGGCCTGCGGCGTTCGAGACGGTGCCGCTCGCGCGGATGCTCGCGAACTCGTGGGTGGTCGCGCTCCTCGCGACGCTGCTGACCGCGCTGATCGCGGTCCCGACCGCCTACTTCACGGCCCGGGCGGGGCGGCGCGGGAAGCGGCTGCACTCGGTGCTGCTCGCCGCCTATTGCGCCCCGCCGGTCGTTGCGGTGCTGCCGCTCTACTTCCTGCTGAGCAGCGTGGACCTCACCAACTCGGTGGTCGGCCTGGCGCTGGTGAACGGGCTGGCGAACGTGCCGGTGGCGGTGTGGCTGCTCGACGGGTTCGTCCGGCGGGTGCCGATCGAGGTCGAGGAGGCGGCCTGGGTCGACGGGCTGTCGGTGGCGGCGGGCCTGCGCCGGATCGTGCTGCCACTCGTCGTGCCGGGGCTCGTCGCGGCGTCGCTCGTCTGCTTCTTCCTCTCCTACAACGAGTTCCTGTTCGCCGTCTCGTTCTCGCAGGCGGTGTCGTCGCAGACGCTGCCGGTCGGGCTGTCGCTCTTCCAGGGCGACCGCACCGTTCAGTTCGGGCAGCAGGCCGCGGCGTCCCTCGTCGCGATCGTGCCCGTGTACGTGCTCGCCGTCCTCGCCCAGCGCTCGTTGGTCGGCGGCCTGTCCCAGGGAGCAGTGAAATGACCCGCCGGATCCACCTGAACGCCTTCGACATGACCTGCGCCGGCCACCAGTCGCCGGGGCTGTGGCGCCACCCCGCGGACCAGTCCCACCGCTACCGCGACCTGCGGTACTGGACCGACTTGGCACGGCTGCTGGAGCGCGGCGGGTTCACGAGCCTGTTCATCGCCGACGTGCTGGGCCTCTACGACGTCTACCGCGGCGGACCCGAGTCGGCGATCCGCGACGGGATCCAGGTGCCGGTGGGCGACCCGACGCTCGCCGTGCCGGCGATGGCAGCGGTGACCGAGCACCTCGGCTTCGGCGTGACCGTCTCGCTGACCTACGAGAAGCCCTACGCGTTCGCCCGCCGGTTCGCCACGCTCGACCACTACACGAACGGCCGGATCGCCTGGAACGTCGTGACGTCCTACCTCGAGTCGGCGGCCCGCAACCTCGGGCTGGAGCACCAGGTGCCCCACGACGAGCGCTACGAGGTCGCCGAGGAGTTCATGGAGGTCGTCTACAAGCTGTGGGAGGGCTCCTGGGAGGACGACGCCGTGCGGCTCGACCGGGCCGCCGGCGTCTACGCCGACCCGGCGAAGGTGCACCCGATCCACCACCACGGGCGCTACTTCGACGTGCCGGGAATCGGGCTCACCGAACCGTCGCCGCAGCGCAGCCCGGTGATCTTCCAGGCCGGGGCGTCCCCGCGGGGACGGAGGTTCGCCGCCGCGCACGCCGAGGGCATCTTCACCACCGCCACCCGCCCGGACATCCTCGGCCGCTCGATCGCCTCCACCCGCGCAGCCGCCGCCGAGCTGGGCCGCGACCCGCGGTCGATCAAGTTCTTCACGCTGATGACGGTGATCACCGCGCCCACCGACGAGGAGGCACAGGCGAAGTACCGCGAGTACGCGAAGTACGTGAGCCTGGAGGGCGCGCTCACGCTGTACGGGGGCTGGAGCGGGCTCGACCTGTCGAGGATGAACCCTGACGAGCCGCTGCGCTACGCCGAGACCGAGGCCGTGCGCAGCGCGGTGGAGGCCTTCACGACGGTCGACCCGGACCGGGACTGGACGCCGCGCGACATCGCCGAGTGGATCGGCATCGGCGGCATGGGCGTGGTGGTCGTCGGCAGCCCGGCCACCGTGGCCGACGAGATGCAGCGCTGGGTCGACATCGCCGACGTCGACGGGTTCAACCTCGCCTACGCGATCACGCCCGGCACCTTCGAGGATCTGGTGGAGCTGGTGGTGCCCGAGCTGCGGCGCCGCAGCCTGCTCCCCGACACCTACGCGGGCTCCACGCTCCGTGAGGAGCTGTACGGACCGGGGCAGCTGCGCTTCCGCGCCGACCACCCGGGCTCCCGGTTCGGCGCACGGGCGGTGGCGCCGTGACGACCACCGCCGCAGTGCCGGTGCTCGCCGACGCCGCCGAGGCGCTCGCCGTGGCCAGGGCGTTCGCCTCGGACCTCGCCGCAGGCGACAGCGAGCGCGACGCGCAGCGGCGGCTCCCCCGCGCTGAGGTGGCCGCGCTGGCGGCGTCCGGGCTGCTGGGGGTGACGGTGCCGCGCCGGTTCGGCGGCGCCGACGTCAGCGCGCGCACGATGGGCGACCTCATGGCGGTGCTCGCCGAGGGTGACGCGAGCGTCGGGCAGATCCCGCAGAACCACTACTTCTTCGTGCAGGTCCTCACCGAGGCCGCAAGCCCCGAGCAGCAGGAGTTCTTCTTCGGCGAGGTGCTCGCGGGGCGGCACTTCGGCAACGCGCTCTCGGAGAAGGGCACGCGCACCGCCGCGGAGTACGCCATCCGGTTCGAGCGCCGTCCGGGCGGGGACGTGCTGATCGACGGCACGAAGTACTACGCCACCGGCTCACCGTTCGCCCCGTGGATCCCGATCTACGCCAGCGACGCGGGCGACCGCAAGGTCGCCGCCTGGGTGCCCGCGGACGCGCCGGGTGTGACGGTGGAGAACGACTGGGCCGGGATGGGGCAGCGCACCACCGGGAGCGGCACCGTGCGCTTCGAGGAGGTGGTGATCCCCGCCGCGTACGTGGTGCCGACGTGGACGATCTTCGAGCGCCCAGAGGTGTTCGGCGCGTTCGGCAACTACCTGCACGCGGCGATCGACGTCGGCATCGCGGACGCCGCGCTGCGCGACGGGCGGGACCTCATCCACCGGGTCGCGCGGCCGTGGGGCGAGGCCGGGGTGGCGAGCGCGGCGGAGGACCCGCTGGTGGTGCATGGGTTCGGCGATCTGGCGCTGCGTGTGCGCGCGGCGAGGGCCCTGCTGCACGAGGCGGGCGACGCCATCGACGCCGCCCGCGCCGACCTCACCGTCGCCTCCGCGGCCGAGGCCTCCGTGGCCGTCGCGGCGGCCCGCGCCGAGGCCGACACGGCGGCGGTCGGCGTGGCCGCCGACGTGTTCGCGCTCATCGGCGCCCGTGCCGCGGCGGACGGGCTGAACCTGCACCGGCACTGGCGCAACGCCCGCACCCACACCCTCCACGACCCGCGCCGGATGAAGATCCAGCACATCGGCAACCACGCCCTCAACGACGTCCCGCCGCCGAGCAACGGCTGGATCTGAGGAGAACCCATGACCCTCCCCACGACCCACGAGCAGGCGGTCGAGGCGTCCCGCGGCGTCGCGGCCGTCCTCGCGAAGGACGCGCTCGACCGCGACCGCGCGAACGCCGAGCCCCTCGCCGAGGCGGAGCTGCTCCGCGGCGCCGGCCTGCCCGCGCTGGTGCTGCCCGCCGCCGTCGGCGGAGCCGGGCTGGGCTGGGCGACCGCGTTGCGGGTGGTGCGCGAGATCGCCGCGGCCGACGGCTCCATCGCCCAGCTCCTCGGCTACCACTACGTGAACATCGCCAACCTGTGGTGGGTGGGCGGCGGCGCGGGGCTGCAGCGCTGGGGCCGGCCGTCGGCGGCGGAACAGTGGCTCTGGGGCGACGCGGTCAACCCGACCGACCCCGACCTCGTCCTGGTTCCGGACGGCGAGGGCTACCTGCTCCGCGGGCGCAAGAGCTTCGCGACCGGCGTCTCCAGCGGCGACGCCTCCGTGGTGTCGGGCACCGTCGAGGGGACCGGCGAGCCGTTCCTCGTCGTCGTGCGCGGCGGCGCGCCCGGAGTCGCCCCGGGCGGGGACTGGGACAACCTCGGCCAGCGGCTCTCGGCGAGCGGGAGCGTCACGTTCACCGACGTGGCGATCGCGCCGGAGCAGGTGCTCGGCAGTCTCGCCGAGCACGCCGCTACCCCGCGCTCGGCGCTGGTCACGCCCGCCATCCAAGCGGTCTTCGGCGCCTTCTACCTCGGCGTGGCCCAGGGCGCACTGGCGACCGCCCGCGAGTACACGCGCACTGTCTCGCGGCCGTGGCTGCTGTCCGACAGCCCCGCCGCCACCGCCGACCCCTACGTCCTCGCCACCTACGGCCGGCTCGTCGCGGCGACCCGGGCCGTCGAGGCGCTGGCCGACGCCGTGGCCGAGCACCTCGACCGCGTGGACGCCGCGGGCGACGCGCTCACCTGGGAGGCCCGCGGCGAGCTCGCAGAGCACGTCGCCGCGCTCAAGGTGGTGGCCACCGACCTGGCCCTCGACGTCACGACCACGATCTTCGAGGTGACGGGCGCCCGCGCAACCAGCAACGCGGTGGGCCTCGACCGGTTCTGGCGCAACGTCCGCACGCACACGCTGCACGACCCGGTCGCCTACAAGCGCCGTGAGGTGGGTGACCATTTCCTCAACGGCACCCACCCACCCTTCACGCTCTACACATGAGCCGACGCTGCGCAGCACGCCGGCGACGAGCTGGTCGTGCTGCTGCCGTTCGGGCCACCCGCCCCGGGTCTGGCACCGGATCATCACGACGGTGAGCGGTCGCGCTTCGGGTCGGGCACCCGCTCGGCCTACAGCACCACGTACGCGCTGATGGCTCTCACCCACCGCCCCCGCGCGCGCCCGCTCCCGCTCCCGCCGGGGAACGGTCGAGCGCCGAGGCCGGCGGCGTCGCCGTGAACGGGACCGTGCTGGACCGCGCCGTGCTGGTGGGCCGCGCCGTGCTCGTGGACCGCGCTGTGCTGGACGGGGCCGGGCCGGACGGGGCCGGGCCGGACGGGGCCGGGCCGGACGGGGCCGGGCCGGACGGGGCCGGGCCGGACCGTGCCGTGTTGGACCCGGCCGTGCTGGTCGGTGGGGTCGTCGTATCCGGCGGCGCCGGAGGAGTGGATACCGGGTTGCTCGGCACCGGGGCCACCTGCGGCGGGGGCCGGCGCGGGGGCGGCATGGGCACCGGCGCCGGGCCCGGTTGCGGAGCCGACCGTTGCGGAGCCGATCGTTGCGGAGCCGATCGTTGCGGATTCGACGCGGGCAGCCGGGTCCGCGGTGCGCGGCGCGGCGCAGGACGTGGCGGGGCCGAGTCCGGCCCAGCCTCGGTGGGCGCGATCGGGGCGGCCGGGCGCACCGGCGGGGGCGGTACCTGGTCGGGCACGGTGGGCGTGGCGGACGGAGCCGTCGGAACCGGGGATGCGCTCGAACGCGGAAGCGGTGCCGCCACAACCCCCGCCGGGTCGGGCCGGACCGGCGGAGCAGGTCCGGTGAGCGTCCACACCGTGGCGAGCGCCCCGATGCCGACGATCGCAACGGCGGCACCGACCGCGGCGCGGACCTGGGCGCCGACCTGGTGGTCCGGGTGGCGCACGAGCAGCCAGACCGGCACCATGGCCCAGCCGAAGATCGCGACGGTCGCGAGGACGACCCCCAACCGCATCGTCACGAGCCTTCACCTCCCCAGGGCAGGAACCTCCCCCGGTCGGGGGCGGCACCCCATTGTGCGCCTGTGCAGGCCGTTGAGCTGCTAGAACGGTCCGTGACCGCGGCCGCGCGGGCTCAGTTCACTCGCCCGGGCCCCTAATGCTGCACCCCCGCGCTGGGGTTCACCAGGTGCGGTAGGGCAGGAACTTCCCGTTCAGCGTGATCCGGACGCGGTCGCCCTTCGGGTCGGGCACCCGCTCGACGTCGAGCTCGAAGTCGATGGCGCTGACGATCCCGTCGCCGAACTCCTCGCGCACGAGCTCGTGGATCGTGCTGCCGTATACCTGGACCATCTCCTGCAGCCGGTAGACCAGCGGCTCCGATGTGTCGACGACGTCCTTGCCACGCACAGGCGGCAGGGTCAGCGCGTCGACCACGGCCTGGTCCAGCTCCAGCGCCGCGCCGAGGGTGGCAGCCTGCTCGTCGGTCAGCGGGTGTTGCCCGAGCAGCGCCGCGGTGGTCCACTCGGTGGACATGCCGATGGCCTTGCCGAGATCGGCCCAGCGCACGCCGGTGCGCTTCTTCGCGGCGAGCACGGCCGTGGCGGCCTGCCTGCGGTCCAACGGGGGCAGCGGGATCACGTTCATGCCGCCATCATCAGCGCCGCCCGGTCCGGCGGCCAACCGCCGGGCCCGACGTCACAGGATCTCCAGCTCGTCGGCCGTCGGCGGGGCGGGCGGGACGGCGCTCGGGGCGTCGAGGTAGAGGAACGCGGTGGAGGCGATGTCGTCGTGGCGGAGCAGGTAGCGGCCGTGGCTGCGCCAGCCAAGCGCCTGGATCGCGACGCGGATCCCGGTGGCGAAGTGGATCGGGTCGGGCACGTGCCAGCGGTACATCCCGAAGCGCTGCTGGCTCTCGTACAGCTCGTCGGGGCGGATGATCTGATGCAGGCCGAGGTAGGGCGTGGTGTAGGCGGTGTAGCCCTGCCCGGGCACGTCGAAGTTCCAGGCGCCGCCGAAGTAGTCCTCTGTACCGGTGCCGCAGATCGTCGGGAAGTCGGTGTCGTGGTCGAGGTAGTACTTGATCTCCCCCTCGCCCCACCACCCGCGCGAGTTGAGGCCCCACGCGAGGTACGTGCCGACGTACTGGCCGGCGCCCCGCACACCCGAGAGCAGCGTGTGGGTCGATCCCGCCGGGAGCGGGTTCGACCGTCGCCACTGGGCGTGCAGGTAGCCGCTCCCGCTCTCGTCCTCCCCGGTCTCGTAGGTCACCTGGAAGTAGACGATCACCGGGGCGGGCGAGAGGTTCTCCAGCGTCAGCCGGGCCGAGGACTGGAACGGCATCGGCCAGTAGCTGTTGAGCCCGCCGTGCGGGTTGACCGCCACCATCGTGGAGCTGAGCTGGGCGAACCGGCCCCACCCCTGCCCGAAGAAGTCGCCGACGGGTACCTCGACCGCCGGCGTGGTGGCGCCGTCCCAGTGGGCGCGCAGGAGCAGGCTGCGCCAGTGGTCGGGGTGGGTGGTCATCCAGATGTGGGTGATCCGGCCCGGTCCGTCGATCGCGGCCAGCTCGTAGGTGCCGCGCGCGGGGATCTCCACGCTCGGCGAGACCTTCCAGCCCTGGCCGAGCTCACGGGCGGCGTTCGCTCCGGTGCCCTCGACGGCCCGGCCGCCCCGCCCGGGCCCGCCGGTCGGGTTCTCCGGGCTGATGGACCGGGTGCGCACGGCCCGGATGCGGGCGATGTCGCGGCCCGTCACGTCCGCACCGTCCAGGCAACGCCGCCGGTTGATCGCATCCACGGATCGTGTCACGGCGGGGAAGGCATCCGCTGTGCGGAAACCCGGGGGGCCGACCCCACCCCTCCTGGTGTGAGATGACCGCATGCAGTCTGTCGTGCGGACGAGCCACGGCGCCGTGGCCGGCGCAACCGGCAACGGGGTCAGCGTCTTCAAGGGGATCCCCTACGCAGCGCCGCTCGACGGCGTCCGGCGGTTCCGAGCTCCGGAGCCGCCGCAGGCGTGGGACGGCACGCGTGACGCGCTCGCGTTCAGCGCCGACCCGCCCCAGGCACCGATGCGGCCGGGCCTGCCGTCGCCGTGGCACCCGGGCGACAGCACCGACTGCCTCGCGGTGAACGTGTGGACGCCCGACCCGGGCGCGAGCGGGCTCCCGGTGATGGTCTGGATCTACGGCGGCGCGTTCGTCCTCGGCACCGCGAGCCAGCCCGAGTACGACGGCGCGAACCTCGCGGAGGCGGGCGTCGTCGTGGTCACCCTGAACTACCGCGTCGGGTTCGAGGGCTTCGGCTGGCTGCCGGACGCCCCGCCGAACCGGGCCTTCCTCGACCAGCTCGCGGCCCTGCGCTGGGTGCAGGACAACATCGGGCGGTTCGGCGGCGACCCGGGCAACGTGACGATCTTCGGCGAGTCCGCCGGGGCCACCGCGGTGGCCGCGCTGACGGCGGCGGACGCCGGCCGTGGCCTCTTCCACCGGGGCATCGGGCAGAGCATCGCGAGCGGGTTCCGCTCGGAGGAGAAGGCCCGCGCCACCGCTGAGCGGATCGCCGCGGCAGTCGGTGTGCCGCTCACGAGTGAGGGCCTCGCGGGCGTCAGGCCCGAGGCGATCCACGCCGTGCAGTCGGCCGGCGGCGAGTTCACCCCTTACGGGCCGGTGATCGACGGGGACGTGGTCCGTGACGTGCCCTGGCGCGGGCTGCGCGCCGACGTCGACCTGGTGGCGGGGTTCAACCGCGACGAGTTCCGGCTGTTCAGCCTGGGCCAGGACCTGTCCGGGGTGGATGTGGCGGCCGCCGCGGCGGAGCACGGCCTCTCGATCGACGCGTATCGGGCCGCCCACCCCGGCGTCTCCGACGCCGACCTCTATGTCCTGCTCCAGTCCGACGCGATCTTCCGCATCCCCTCGATGTGGTGCGCCCAGGAGCACCCGGGCCGCAGCTGGTGCTACGAGCTCACCTGGCCGAGCCCGGCGTTCGGCGGCGCGCTCGGCGCGTGCCACGGCCTCGACGTGCCCCTCACGTTCGGCACGTTCGGCGGCCCGATGACGGCGATGATGCTCGGCGACCCGGCGCCACCGGAGGCCCTCGCGCTGTCGGACGAGATCCGCAAGTCATGGACGTCCTTCGCGGCCACCGGCGACCCCGGCTGGCCCGCGTACGAGCCCGGCGAGCGGCTGACGCGGATCTGGGACGTACCGGTCTCGGTCGCCGCCGACCCCGAGTCCGCATCCCGGGAGATCTGGGCGAGCAAGCTCTGAACGGCCTGACCTGACCCCGGGTGGCGGGCGGCTCCCCGGCCCGCCACCCGGCAGCGCTCCTACGCCTTCGCCCTACCAGCCCCGACCGGCAGGGCGAGCCCGACCGCCGGCACCTCCGACATGACCGCCTCCGGCATCGTGCGGCGCAGCCGCTCCAGCCCGATCTGCGCCCGCCGCACCCGTTCCCGCCCGAGCGCGACGGTGACCGGGTCGAGGTGGGTGCCGCTCGGGTAGATGCCCGGGTGGTTGGCCAGGCCGAACTTCAGGTACACCGGCGCGGCCACCCGGACGATGTCGGCGATCTCCGAGTGCCGGACGAACCCGCCCATGTCGTCGGGGGACTCGATGTAGACGTCGAGGGGGATGTCGATCGCGGCGCGGACCGCGGCCAGCTCGCCGAGCGACATGTCGGTGGGCACGTTATATGTGTCGGCGCCCAGGCGCTCGGCCAGCGCAATCGAAGCCGGGTTGGACAACCCCATCTGGACGCTGATCTTGAACTGCAGGTCGGCCGGGAACTCCCCCGCCGCCCGTAGTGACGCCGCCGTCTCCAGCACGCCCAGGTCGGTCACCAGCACACTGCGGATGCCCGCTTCCACGGCCCGCTGGATGTCCTCCAGCACGTGCACGAGCTGCTCGGTGCCCCGCGCCTGGGCCGCCAGCCCACGCCCGCCCGGTGCGTGCGACGCCGCCGACGCGGCGCCCCAGCCGGTGAGCGGCCGGGCGAACAGGCTCACCTCGACCGGCCGCCCGGCCGCCGTCGCGGCCATCCGGGCCAGCTCGGCGTCGGTGAGCAGGAGAGAGCCGCTGCCCTGCGACACCCGGTGCAGGGGCACCCCGCGGGCGTCGGCCTCGGCGAGCACCGCGTCGAGGACGTCCGGGCCCTCGACACTCGGGATCTCCACGCGGCACTGCGCCCCGTCGGGGAAGCGCTTGGTGCTCGTCGGCAGCTCGTGGTCGGATCGGGCGAACCCCCGTGCGACCAGCGCGTCGCGGAACCTGGCGCCGTGGCCCGCGCCGGCAGTCACGCCGCCACCCCCAGCCGCAGCACGCTCCACGACACCGGCGGCAGCTCCACCCGCAGCCGCCCGTCCGTGAGCTGCGCGGTGGTGTTCGGCCGTGGCACCACCCGGTCGGGCTCCTCCGCGGTGTTGCGGGCCGAGCGGTCGTCGTCGGCGAGCGTGAGCGCCTCCCGCACGACGTCCACCGGCAGCGCCCGCACGTCCACCTCCAACGTCAGCGGCTGCTCCTGGTCGCGGTTCACCGCGAGCACGGTCGCCGCGCGCGCCTCCTCGTCCCAGGTCGCGACGGCATCCAGCACCGGGACGTCGCCGTAGCGGGCCGTCTCGTACCGGGGTGAGTCCGGCTCGATCCGCAGCACGTCCCCACGGGCGTGGCGGGAGGTCAGTGCGAAGGGGTGGAAGATCGTCTGCCGCCACGCCGGGCCGCCGGGCTCGGTCATGATCGGGGCGATCACGTTGACGAGCTGGGCCTGTGCCGCCGACGTGACCCGGTCGCTGTGGCGAAGCAGTGAGATCAGCAGGCTGCCGACGACCACGGCGTCGGTCACGTCGTACTGGTCCTCGAGCTGCCGCGGCGCCACCGGCCAGTCCTCCCGCGGCGGGATGTCGTGGAAGCGGCTCGCGTACCAGACGTTCCACTCGTCGAACGAGAGCATGATCTTCTTGTTCGAACGGAGCTTCGCCCCGACATGGTCGGCCGTGACGATCACCGCCTCGATCATCCGGTCCATGTCGGCGTTCGAGGCGAGGAAGCTGCCGACGTCGCCGTCGACCGGCTCGTAGTACGCGTGCAGCGACACGAAGTCGACCTGGTCGTAGGTCTCGGTGAGCACCTCGGCCTCCCACGAGGCGAACGTGGGCATCCGCGAGTGTGAGCTGCCGCAGGCGACCAGCTCCAGGTCGCGGTCGAGCATCCGCATCGCGCGGGCCGTCTCCGCGGCGAGCCGCCCGTACTCGGCGGCCGTCTTGTGCCCGACCTGCCACGGCCCGTCCATCTCGTTGCCGAGGCACCACATCCGAACGCCGTGCGGCTCCTTCGAACCGTTCTCCACGCGCTGGTCGGCCAAAGCCGAGCCGGCCGGAAGGTTGGCGTACTCCAGGACGTCGAGCGCCTCTACGACCCCGCGGGTGCCGAGGTTGATCGCGAGCATCGGCTCGACCTGCGCCTTGCGGGTCCAGCGCGCGAACTCGTCGAGCCCCACCGTGTTGGGCTCGGTGGTGTGCCAGGCGAGGTCGCGGCGGCGTGGCCGCTGCTCGATCGGCCCGACCCCGTCCTCCCAGCGGTAGCCGGAGACGAAGTTGCCGCCCGGGTAGCGCACGGTCGAGACGCCCAGCTCGCGGGTCAGCGCCAGCACGTCGCCGCGGAAGCCGTCGGCGTCCGCCGTGGGGTGGCCCGGCTCGTGGATTCCGGTGTAGACGCAGCGTCCCAAGTGTTCGACGAATGACCCGAAGGTGCGGCGGCTGACCGGCGCGACACGGAAGGCGGGGTCGAGGGTCGCGGTGGCACTGAGCACGAGGTGATCTCTCCCATGAGGTCGACGGTAGGTGCACAGCTCATTCTTCGAGCCCGGCGCCGATGGCGCCACGCGCTACAGCGCGCCGGCCAACCGGTAGTACGCCTGGTTCCAGCGCAGCTCGCGGGCGAACCGGCGCGGGGTGGTGTCCGCGTCGATCACCACGAGCTCGGTGCGGGCCAGCTCGGCGAGGTCGTCCAGCTCCTCGACGCCGAGCGCCGTCGACAGGACCGTGTGGTGCGGGCCGCCGGCCATGATCCAGCTCTCCGCCGACGTCCGCAGGTCCGGCTCAGGCTCCCAGACGGCCCGCGCGACGGGCAGGTTGGGCAGCGGCTGGTCGGCCGGCACGACCTCGATCTGGTTGGCCACGAGCCGGAAGCGGTCGCCCATGTCGGACATCCCGACGACCAGCCCCGGGCCGGGCGCGGCGTCGAAGACCATCCGCACCGGGTCCTCGCGGCCGCCGATGCCCAGCGGGTGGATCTCCACCCGCGGCCGCACCGCCGCGATCGTCGGGCAGACCTCCAGCATGTGCGCGCCGAGCACGCGCGGGCGGCCGGGACCGAGGTGGTAGGTGTAGTCCTCCATGAACGAGGTGCCGCCCGGCAGGCCGCCTGCCGCGACCTTGAGGGTGCGCAGCAGCATCGCGGTCTTCCAGTCGCCCTCGCCCGCGAAGCCGTAGCCGTCGGCCATCAGCCGCTGGACCGCGAGGCCCGGCAGCTGCCGCAGCGCCCCGAGGTCCTCGAAGTTCGTGGTGAACGCCATCGAGCCCGACGCTGCGAGCAGCTCGCGCAGCCCCAGCTCGATGCGTGCGGCGTAGCGCAGCGACTCGTGTCGCGCGCCGCCCGCGCGCAGCTCGGTGACGACGTCGTAGCGGTCCTCGTACTCCGCCACCAGCTTGTCGACCTCGGTGTCGAGGCTCGCGTGCACGGCGGCGGCGAGGTCGGTGACGGCGTAGCCGTTGACCGTGACACCCCAGCGCCACTGCGCCTCGGTGCGGTCCCCCTCGGTGACGGCAACGTCGCGCATGGTGTCGCCGAAACGCGCCAGCCGCAGCGAGCGCACCTCGGCCCAACCCAGCGCCGCCCGCGCCCAGGCACCCACCCGCCGCTGCACCTCGGGGTCGTCCACGTGCCCGGCGACGATCTTGCGGACCACGCCGAGCCGCGCCTGGACGTACCCGAACTCCCGGTCGCCGTGGGCGGCCTGGTTGAGGTTCATGAAGTCCATGTCGATCGTCGCCCACGGCAGCGCCCGGTTGGCCTGCGTGTGCAGGTGCAGCAGCGGCTTGCGCAGCGCGTCGAGGCCGGCGATCCACATCCGGGCCGGTGAGAACGTGTGCATCCACGCCGTCACGCCGATGCAGCGCGCGTCGGCGTTGGCGTCGAGCATCATGCGGTGGATGCCGTCGGACCCGGTCAGCACCGGCTTCCAGACGATCCGCACCGGCACCGCGCCGGACGCGTCGAGCGCCTCGGCGATCGTCCGCGACTGCCCGGCCACCTGGGCGAGGGTCTCCTCGCCGTAGAGGCCCTGGCTGCCGGTGAGGAACCAGACCTCCCGGTCCGCGCTCGCCGATCCCGTCACTGGTGGGCTCCCGTCTGGCCGTACACGTTCTGGTAGCGGTCGAACAGCGCGTCGACGTCGCCGGGCGGGATGGGGACGAGCGGCCCGAGCTGGAGCGCGACGTGGGTGGACCGCGCGACGTCCTCGCACATCACGGCCGCTTTGACCGCGGCCTTCGCGTCGGGGCCGATCGAGAACACGCCGTGGTTCTGCATGATCACGGCGCGGGAGCGGTGGCCGGTGAGCGTCTCGACGATCCCGCGGCCGATCGAGTCGTCCCCGATGCGGGCGAACGGGCCGAGCGGGATCGGCCCGCCGAACTCGTCGGCCATCGCGGTGAGCGCGCACGGGATCGGCTCCGCGCGCGCCGACCACGCGCTGGCGTACGTCGAGTGGGTGTGCACGACGCCGCCGACCTCGGGCATGTGCCGGTAGACGTAGGCGTGCGCCGCGGTGTCGCTGGACGGGGCGAGGTCGCCGTCGACGAGCTCGCCGTCCAGGTCGCAGGTGACCATCGCGTCCGCGGTGAGGTCGTCGTAGGACACCCCGCTCGGCTTGATCACGAACAGGTCGTGGCCGGGCACCCGCGCCGACACGTTGCCCGCCGTCCACACGACGAGCCCGTAGCGCACCAGCTCGGCGTGCAGCGCCGCGACCTGCTCGCGCAGCTCGTCGACCACGGGGGACGGCAGCCGGCGGAGTGGGTGAGCACTGTACTTGGCGGACTCGGGGATCACTGGCCCTCCTGCTTCCTGAGTGCGCGGGCGCGGATGGCGCGCAGGCGATGCATCACGTCGTTGCCGCCGCCGGCGCCGCGGCGGCCGAAGTGCTCGTGAAGGCGGACGTACTCGGCGTAGAGGTCGTCGTAGGCGCGCGCTCGGTCGGGGTCGGGGAGGTGCAGGGCGCGGTCGACCTTGCCCATCGCTGCGGCGGCCGCGCGGACGTCCGGGTGCGCGCCCGCGGCGACCGCGGCGTGGATGGCGGACCCGAGTGCGGGCCCCTGGTCCGACCCGATGGTCGAGAGCGGGCGGTCGCAGACGTCGGCGTAGATCTGCATCAGCAGGTGGTTCTTGAGCAGCCCGCCCGCCACGACCAGCTCGCCGACGGGCACACCTGCCCGCTCGAACGCCTCGATGATCGTGCGGGTGCCGAACGCCGTGGCCTCCAGCAGCGCGCGATAGGTGTCCTCCGGCCGGGTGGCGAGTGTCTGGCCGACCACCAGCCCGGACAGCTCGTGGTCGACGAGCACCGAGCGGTTGCCGGAGTGCCAGTCCAGCGCCACCAGCCCGTGCTCGCCCACGGCCTGCCCGGCGGCCAGCTCGGTGAGCAGCCCGTGCACGTCGAGGCCGCGCTCCGCCGCGCGCGTGTGGTACTCCGGCGGCACGCTCGTGTCGACGAACCAGCCGAAGATGTCGCCGACGCCGCTCTGCCCGGCCTCGTAACCCCAGAGTCCCGGCAGGATCCCGCCGTCGACCACGCCGCACATGCCCGGTACCTCCCCGAGCTGGTCCGACACCATCACGTGGCAGGTCGACGTGCCCATGATCGCGACCATCTGGCCCGGCTCGACGGCCTGCGCGGCCGGCAGGGTCACGTGCGCGTCCACGTTGCCGACGGCCACGGCGATGCCCTCGGGGAGCCCGGTCCACGCCGCCGCCTGAGCGGTGAGCCCGCCTGCCCGGTCGCCCAGCTGCCCGATCGGGTGCTCGAGCCTTGTGGTGACGAAGTCGGCGAACTCGGGGTTCAGGGCGGCGAGGTAGTCGGGGTCCGGGTAGTGGCCGTCTTGCAGGATCCCCTTGTAACCGGCCGTGCAGGCGTTGCGGACGTATGTGCCACAGAGCTGCCAGACGATCCAGTCGGCCGCCTCGACCCACCGCTGCGTGCGGGCGTAGAGCTCGGGGTCCTCCTCCAGCATCTGCAGCGCCTTGGCGAACTCCCACTCCGAGGAGATGCGGCCGCCGTACCGGGCGAGCCACGGTTCGCCCCGCGCTATCGCGAGGTCGGTGATCCGGTCGGCCTGAGCCTGGGCGGCGTGGTGTTTCCAGAGCTTCGGGTAGGCATGGGGGCGGTCGGCCAGGTCCGGCAGATCGCACAACGGCGTGCCGTCGGCGAGGGTCGGCAGCACGGTGCAGGCGGTGAAGTCGGTGCCGATGCCGACGACGTCGCGGGGGTTCACCCCGGCCGCGGTCACGGCCTTCGGCACCGCGGTCCGCAGGACCTCCAGCCAGTCCGCGGGCACCTGCAGCGCCCAGTCCGGTGGGAGGGCGGCGCCGGTGGCCGGCAGCGTCCGCTCCACGGACCCGTGGCGGTACGGGTGGACGGCGTCGGCGAGCTCCTCCCCGTCCGCGACCCGGACCACGACGGCTCGCCCGGACAGGGTCCCGAAGTCGATGCCCACCGCCACGGCCCGGCGCCCGTCTCGCGCGCTGCCCGGTCGACCATTCACGGCCCGGCTCCCTCCACCACGATGTGAGCGCTCACATTGTTAGCGCTAACACAGTTTGTCAAGGGCCCGCCCGGAACCGGGGGCGAACGTCACGGGGTGGCGCCCGACCGCCGCGGATGGGGCAGCATGGAGCCATGAGGTCCGACGCGCCGGCTCCGGTGATGACGGACGTCGCGCGGCTCGCGGGCGTCTCGCACCAGACGGTCTCGCGGGTGGTCAACGGCTCGCCGAACGTCAGCGGGCCCACCAAGGCCAAGGTGCTGGCCGCCATGGAGCAGCTCGGCTACCGGCGCAACGCCGTCGCCAGGGCGCTGGCCACCCGCCGGTCCGGCACGCTCGGCGTGATCACGTTCAACACCGTGCTGCACGGCCCGGTCACCACCCTCTACGGAGTGGAGCGGGCGGCGAGCGCACTCGGTCTCGGCGTCAGCATCGCGGTCGTTGACCAGATCACCTCGGAGGCCGTGGTGCGCGCGCTCACGCGCCTCCAGGACCAGTCGGTCGACGGCGTCGTCGCGATGGCCCCCCAGCAGGACGCCCTGCGGGCGCTGACCGCCGAGCTGCCCGCGCTGCCCACCGTGTTCGTCGGAGGTGTGCTCGGCGGCGGGGCCGGGGAGGCCTCGGCGCTCCCCGCCGTCGGCACGGACCAGCGGGGTGGGGCGCACGCCGCCACCCGGCACCTGCTCGATCTCGGCCACCGCACGGTGCACCATCTCGCGGGGCCGCAGGACTGGCTCGACGCGAGCTGGCGCGTCGAGGGCTGGCGAGCGGCACTGAGCGCCGCGGGCGCGCCTGAGCCGGAGTTCGTCGCGGGCGACTGGAGCGCCCGCTCCGGGTACTCGGCGATGCGGACTCTGCTGGCCGCCGACCCGGGCCTGACCGCGGTGTTCGTGGCCAACGACCAGATGGCGCTCGGCGCCCTGCGTGCGCTCGACGAGGCCGGCCGCAGCGTCCCCGGCGACGTCAGCGTCGTCGGGTTCGACGACGTCCCGGAGGCGGAGTTCTTCCGCCCCCCGCTCACCACCGTCAGCCAGCAGTTCGCCGAGGCCGGACGCCGCGCGGTGCAGCTACTGCTCGACCTGATCCGCCCGCATGACACACCTTCGGGCCCGAGCCCGCGCCCCCTCGTGCCGACCGAGCTGCTGGTGAGGCGCAGCTCGGGGCCTGCGCCGGGCGTCAGGTCAGGTGTCCCATAGGGCCATGCTCAGCGGGTCCTCGCTGGGCACGTCGGGTTCCAGCCGGCCGCCGTAGACGCGGCCGGTGCGGTCGGCGAAGCGGCTGGTCGTCACCGCGAGCACCGCTCCGCCCGGCAGCGGGACAGTCTCGTTGCCGCTGCTGAACCCGAGCGTCGCGGTGCCGTAGGAGCGCACGTCGGCGAGCCCGCGGAACGCCACGGCGACCGCCTCACCCGCGCTGGCGGTGGCCCCGTCGGTGAGGACGGCAACCGGCCCGTCCCGGTGCCCGACCGAGCCGTGGGCCAGCGGCTGACCGCCTGCCGACACGACCCCGCCGGCCAGGACCCAGGGGCTGCGGACCCCGGACCTGTTGACGAACGCGCCGATCTCCCCGTCGCCGCGCAGCAGCGGCGCGACCGCCGCGAGCAGCGGCCACATCGTGCTGCCGCCGTTGCCGCGCAGGTCCACGATCCACCGGTCCGCCTGCACCTCGTCGAGGGCGTGGCGGGCGGCGTCGACGTACGGCCCGGCGTCGCGGTCGGTGCACGCGGGCAGGGTCAGGACGACCGCGCCGTCGGTCTCCTCCACGGTGGGCAGGTCGGGCGGCCCGAATGCCGGGGGGACGGCCTTCCGCATCCCGCTGTGCGGGCCCCCGGCCGTCCGGGCGAGCTGCCAGAGCCGCAGGTGGAGCTGATCGAGATCGGTGACCGCCTCTATAACCTCGGCACGCGCCCGCCCCCAGTCGCCGACCCGGTCGGCGAACAGCGCTCGCTCCTGCATGAGGTCCAACGCCCGCTCGACTGCCCTGCGATCCCGCCCACCCCGCCCGAACACGGGCCCAGTATGAATGCCCGGGACGCGCCTCCCCGAGGCCTCCCCGAGGCGGGGAACCCCACCGACGGCCCCCCGCGAGTCGCTGCAGAAGTGCGAGCGAGGCGAGTCGCCGGCTGAGTGCGCGCGAGTCGCCGCGAAAATGCGCGCGAGTCGGGGTCTGGGTGCAGGCGAGTCGCGGTACCGGGACCCTGCCCAGCACGCCCTGGATGTGCTCCCGTTGCACCCAGACCCCGAGTGGTGCGCTCTCAGGCCCCGACTCGCGCGCTCTCACACCCCGGCTCGCGCGCACTCAGGGCCCGACTCGCGCGCACTCACACCGCGACTCGCGCGCTCTTTTCCAGCGACTCGCGCACTTCCGGGTGGTCGATCAACGCGCGGCGCCCGCCCGCCGCTTGTTGTAGATGTCGAACGCCACGGCCAACAGCAGCACGAATCCCTTCACCACCGACTGGATGGACTGGTCGACGCCCATGAGCTGCATCCCGTTGCTCATGACAGCCATGATCAGCCCACCCACCATGGCTCCGACGACCGTTCCGACGCCGCCGGTCACGGCCGCGCCGCCGATGAACGCCGCCGCGATCGCGTCGAGCTCGAACATGTTGCCCGCCGCCGGCTGAGCGCCGTTCGACCGCGACGAGTAGATGATCCCGGCCACCGCGGACAAGAAGCCCATGTTGACGAAGATCCAGAAGTTGACGCTCCGCACCTTGACGCCCGACAGCATGGCCGCCGAGAGGTTGCCGCCGATCGCGTAGACCTGGCGGCCGAAGACGGTGCGCCGCGTGACGACTCCATAGGCCATGACGAGCACGGCCAGGATGATCAGCACGACCGGCAGGCCGCGGGCGTGGGCGAGCTGCCACGCGAAGTACATGACGACGGCCCCGACGAGCGCGACCCGCGCGACGAACAGCGGGAACGACTCCACGGGCTGCTGGTAGGTGATGCGCGCCAGCCGGGTGCGGAAGCCGCTGACGGCGTATCCGGCCACCGCGATCGCGCCGATGAGCAGCGTGAACGCGTCGTAGCCCTGGCCGCCGATGAGCCCGTTGAGGAACCCGCTCGCCACCTGCTGGTACTCCGCGGGGAACGGTGAGAGCGAGATGTTGTCGAGCACCCGCAGCGTCAGGCCGCGGAAGAGCAGCATGCCGGCGAGGGTCACGATGAAGGCCGGGATGCCGACGTAGGCCACCCAGAACCCGTGCCACGCTCCCACCACCAGACCGACGCCGAGCGCGGCGAGCGCGCCTGCCCACCACGGCAGCCCCTGCTGGATCACGAGCACCGCGGAGATCGCTCCGGTCAGCGCCACGACCGACCCCACCGAGAGGTCGATGTGCCCGGCGATGATCACGATGACCATGCCGATGGCCAGCACGAGGATGTAGGAGTACTGCAGGACGATGTTCGTGATGTTGACCGGGCTGAGCGAGACCCCACCGGTGAGCAGCGCGAACAGGGCCACGATCGCCACGAACGCAACGTAGATCCCGCTCTGGCGAAGGTTGCGGGTGAGCAGCGCCCTGATGTCACTGGTGCCGGTGTGCAGGGCTGCGGACGCGGTGGCTGTCGACTCCTCGGTCTGCTCCGTCTGCCGCGGCGCGGTGCTGGTCATGCGACGTGGTCCCTCTCTGGGATCGTGCTCTCTGGGGTCGCGCTCTCTGCGGTCATGAGCGCCATCAGCCGCTCCTGGGTCGCCCGTTCCTCGTCGACACCGTGCACCGGCACCTCACCGGTGATCCGCCCCGCGGACAGCGTGTAGATGCGGTCGCAGACGCCGAGCAGCTCCGGCAGCTCGGACGAGATCACGACCACCGCCTTCCCGGCCGCGACGAGCCGGTTGATGATCGCGTAGATCTCGTACTTGGCGCCGACGTCGATGCCGCGGGTGGGCTCGTCGAGGATCAGCACGTCCGGGTCGGTGAAGAGCCACTTCGACAGGACCACCTTCTGCTGGTTCCCGCCCGACAGCTTGCCGACCACGCTCATGACGCTGGGCGCCTTGATGTTCAGGTTCCGGCGGCTTTCCTCGGCGACCTTCGTCTCCTCGTTGCCGTTGACCCAGCCGCGCTTCGAGAGCTTGCCGAGAGCCGCCGCCGACACGTTGCGGCGGATGTCCTCGATGAGGTTGAGGCCGTACTTCTTGCGGTCCTCCGTGGCGTAGGCGATGCCGTTCTCGATCGCCTCGGCCACCGACCGGGCCCGCACCTCGGCACCGCGGACGAAGATCCGTCCGGAGATGTTGCGCCCGTAGGACCGGCCGAAGATGCTCATTGCGAGCTCGGTGCGCCCGGCGCCCATGAGGCCGGCGATCCCGACGACCTCCCCCGCGCGCACGGTGAACCCGGCGCCCTCGACGACCTTGCGGTCCTGGGTGGGGTGCCAGACCGTCCAGTCCTCGACGCGCAGTACCTCCTCCCCCGGCGCGGACTGCCGCTCGGGGTAGAAGCTCTCCAGGTCGCGCCCGACCATCCCGCGGATGATCCGCTCCTGGGTCGCGTCCGGCTCGTGCATGTCCATCGTCTCGACGGTCCGCCCGTCGCGGATCACCGTCGTGCGGTCGGCGATGCTGACGATCTCGTTCAGCTTGTGCGAGATCATGATCGAGGTGATGCCGCGGTCGCGCAGCCGTCGCAGCAGGTCGAGCAGATGCGCGGAGTCGGTGTCGTTGAGCGCGGCGGTCGGCTCGTCGAGGATCAGCAGGCGCACGTCCTTCGACAGCGCCTTCGCGATCTCCACGAGCTGCTGTTTGCCCACCCCGAGCTGACCGACCGGCGTGACGGGGTTCTCGTCGAGGCCGACCTCCGCGAGCAGCCTCGCCGCGTCGGCGTTGGTCCGGTTCCAGTCGATCAGGCCACCGCGGCCCCGGCGCTCGTTGCCGAGGAAGATGTTCTCGGCGATCGAGAGGTGCGGCACCAGCGCGAGCTCCTGGTGGATGATCACGATGCCCACGTGCTCGCTGTCACGGATGCCGTGGAACCGCACGTCCTGGCCGTCGTAGCGGATCTCGCCGTCGTAGCTGCCGGTGGGGTGGACGCCGGAGAGCACCTTCATCAGCGTCGATTTGCCGGCACCGTTCTCCCCGCAGATCGCGTGGATCTCGCCGCGGCGCACCGCGAGGTTGACGTCCTCGAGCGCGGTCACACCGGGGAAGGTCTTGGTGATGGCGTGCATCTCCAGGATGTGGTCGTCCATGACCCCTCACGTGGATGTGGCCGGGTGCCGGCCGGGCCCGCCGACAGCTGCGGCGGGTCCGGCCGGCACCCGGGGACGGTCACCGGTTGCGGCAGGTCATTTGTTCTGGCCGCTGGCGACCTCGTCCGCCGTCCAGTAGCCGGAGTCGACGAGCACGGAATTGATGTTGTCAGCGAACACCGTCTCGACCGGCAGCAGGTAGGACGGGACGACCTTCACCCCGTTGTCGTAGGTCGTCGTGTCGTTGGCATTCGGCTGGCCACCGCCGAGGAAGGCCTGGGCGGCGACGACGGCCTGCTCGGCGAGGAGGCGGGTGTCCTTGAAGATCGTGGAGCTCTGGACGCGGTCGGCGATCAGCTTCACCGAGGCGATCTCCGCGTCCTGTCCCGTGACGACCGGGATCGGGTTCTGCGGCGTGCCGTACCCGGCGTTCTGCAGGGCGGTGAGGATGCCGCGGGAGAGGCCGTCGTAGGGCGAGAGGACGCCGGCGACGCGGGTGCCGTCGTTGTAGCTGGAGGTCAGCAGGTCCTCCATGCGCCGCTGCGCGGTCTCCTGCTGCCAGCGCAGGATCGCGGCCTGCTCGATGCCGGTCTGCTTGCTCTTGACGACCAGCGTGCCGTTGTCGATCAGGGGCTGGAGCACCGACATCGCGCCGTTGAAGAAGAAGAACGCGTTGTTGTCGTCGAGGGAGCCTGCGAAGAGCTCGATGTTGAACGGCCCGGTCGCGCTGCCCTGGGACCCGTCGGCGTTCTTGATGCCCAGGCCGGTCAGCAGCGCGTTGGCCTGCGCGACCCCCACCTGGAAGTTGTCGAAGGTGACGTAGAAGTCGACGTTCTGGCTGTCGCGGATCAGCCGGTCGTAGGAGATGACCGGGATGTTCGCGCCGGCGGCGGCCTGCAGCTGGCTGCTCAGCGCGGTCCCGTCGATCGCGGCGATGATTAGCAGGTCGGCGCCTTGGGTGATCATCTGGTCGACCTGCTGCGACTGCGTCGGGATGTCGTCGCCCGCGTATTGGAGGTCGACCTGATACCCGGCTGCCTGGAGTTGCTCTCGCACGGAGTCGCCGTCGGCGATCCACCGCTCGGACGTCTGGGTCGGCATCGAGACCCCGACGAGGAGCTCCTGCGCTGGGGCGGCGCTGCTACCGGCCCCGCCACCGCCGCCTGCACCTGAACCGGCGCAGGCCACCAGGCCGAGCGCGAGCGCGGTGCACGCAGCAGCCAATCCTAGCTTTCTCCGCACGTCCATCTCCTCCTCGAGATTTCTGCCGCTGTGTCGAGCCGGCGCTCACGCCCGCCTGCGGCGAGCGATCAATGTGAGCGCTAACAACGGGTGAGGTCAACCCTGAACGGCACGAGCGGGCGTCACGGTCTCGTAACGCCCTGGCCCGTTGTGCACGGGCGGTCTCAGCCGTCGAGCCGGTCGAGCACGGGCTTCACGTCGATCACCGGGGTGCCGTCGAGCGCTTCCAGGTCCTCGACGTCGACGCTGAGGCCGTCCACGGCGACGACCGTGACGCGGTGCAGCCCGACCGGGTTCGGGCGGTCGGACGAGCGGGTGCTGAACACCCCGCGCTGCGGGTTCGACAGGTCGTCGCGGGGATGCACGACGAGAACATCGCGGTCAGCGCGGTCGAGCCAGGTCAGGATGATCACCTGCGTGCCGGGCCGGAGGTCGCGCAGCCCTTCGCGCACCGCCGGGTCGAAGACGATCCGGGCGGGAGGGGCGCCCTCGAACCCCTGCTTCGGCGCGGCCGACGCGTCCACGAGGGGCGACTCCACCCGCCCGATCGGCCGCACCACGTACTGTCCGTCGTCCACGTGCCACTCCCGTCGGCCCCGATGGGGTCGCGACGGTAGCGCACGGGTGGCGCGGCGGAGCGAGCGGCCGCTACCAACATCAGGCAGGCGCGGACCGGCTCGCCGTTCACGGTGCAGGCGCCGCACACGCCGTGCGGTCCTGAGATCACGCAGGCAGGGCGGCGCGCCTGCTGCGCAGGAACGCGCGCTCGGCCTGGTTGCCGGTGCGGTCAATCGCGGCGTCGTAGGCGTCCGCAGCCTCCGCGGGCCTGCCGAGCCGCCGGAGCAGGTCGGCGCGCACGGCGTGGAAGATGTGGTGGCGCTCCAGGTCGAGATCGTCGACCACGGCGAGCGCGGCGGCCGGGCCGTGCACCTCGGCTACGGCGACCGCGCGGTTGAGGGCCACGACCGGGCCGGGCGCGACCGCGATGAGCTGGTCGTAGAGCTGCAGGATCTGGCCCCAGTCGGTGGCGTCCGCGGCCGGGGCGTCGCTGTGGACGGCGTTGATCGCGGCCTGGATCTGGTAGGGGCCGGGCTGGTTGCGCCGCAGGCAGCGCCGGACGATCGCCTGACCCTCGGCGACGAGCCCTCGGTCCCAGCGGCCGCGGTCCTGGTCGGCCAGCAGCACGAGCTCGCCGCCGGGTCCGGTGCGGGCGCCCCGGCGCGCCTCGGTCAGCTGCATGAGCGCCAGCAGGCCCATCACCTCGGGCTCGTCGGGCATGAGCTCGGCGAGGAGCCGCCCGAGCCGGACGGCCTCGGCGCAGAGGTCGTCGCGGACGAGCCGCTCCCCCGAGCTGGCCGCGTAGCCCTCGTTGAAGATCAGGTAGACCACGGCGAGCACGCCCCGCAGCCGGTCGGGAAGGTCGGCGTCCTCGGGCACCCGGTAGGGGATGCGGGCGTCGCGGATCTTGCCCTTCGCCCGCACGAGCCGCTGGGCCAGCGTCGGCTCCGGCACCAGGAAGGCGTGTGCGATCTCGGCGGTCGTGAGCCCGCCCAGCAGCCGCAGCGTGAGCGCGACCTGGGCCGCCGGGGCGAGCGCGGGGTGGCAGCAGGTGAAGATCAGGCGTAGCCGGTCGTCGGGCACGGCTCCCTCCCCCGCCGGTTCGCCGGGCGTGTGCAGCAGCGCGGCGCGGGCGTGCCGGTCCTCCCGCGAAGCCTCCCGCCGGAGCCGGTCGATGGCCCTGTTGCGGGCGGTCGTGATGATCCAGCCGGCCGGGCTGGGCGGTGTCCCGGACGACGGCCAGCGCTGCACGGCCGCGGCGAATGCGTCCTGGACCGCCTCCTCGGCGACCTCGATGTCGCCGAAGGCGCGGACCAGCACGGCGACCGCGCGGCCGTGCTCCTCCCGGAAGACGCGGGCGATCTCGTCCGTAGAGGGTGGCGCCACAGCCCGGTCAGTCCTCCCCGAACGTCGGGCGCACCTCGATCGAGAGCGGCGCGAGCACCGTCGCGAGCTTGCGTCCCCATTCGAGCGCCGCGTCGAGGTCGGTTGCCCGGACCACCGTGAAGCCCCCGATGTGCTCCTTGCCCTCCGCGAACGGGCCGTCCGTGATCAGCGCGTCGCTGGTGTCGCTCCGTATCACCGCGGCGGTGCTCGGCGGGTGCAACGCGGCCCCGAACACCCACGCCCCGGCGCCCCGCATCTCCTCGTTCAGGGCGTCGAGGTTGCGCATGATCGGTTCCAGGACCTCGGGAGGCGGCGGGTCACCGTCGGGCTGGTAGATGCTGAGCAGGTACTGCTTCACGGGTGCTCCTCCTCTGGTCAGCGGGCAGCCGGCTCGCAGCCGGCGGTCTCGTATGTGGCGGTGAGGACGCCGGTGGTGGTCGGCACGGACTCGACGAGCTGGAGTCTGGCGGGCACCGCGCCGTCGGTGAAGAGCCGGGTGCCGGTGCCGAGGACCAGCGGGTGGATCAGCAGTGTCAACCGGTCGATCAGGTCGTGGCGCAGCAGTGTGCGGCACAGGTCCCCGCTCCCGAGCACGACGAGGTCGTCGGCCGTCTCCGCCTTGAGCGCAGCGACGGCCTTGGCCGCGTCGCCCGCCAGCAGCACCGAGTTCTGCCACGGCAGCGGGTCGACCAGCGTGGTCGAGCAGACGTACTTGCGACGGGCGGCGAGCGCCGGGGTGAAGGGGCTGCCGGTCTGCTTGGGCCAGAACCCGGCGAAGTCCTCGTAGGTCCGGCGCCCGAACAGCAGCGACACGTCCCGTGCGCTCATGCGCTTGCCCATGATCTCGACCATGATGTGGTCGCTGTAGGGCTGCGCCCAGCCCCCGCGCTCGAATCCGTCGCGGGTGTCCTCGTCCGGCCGTCCGGGCGCCTGCATCACGCCATCCAGTGTCAGGCTCTCGACCACGGTGAGCGTGCCCATGCGTTTCTCCCCTGCATCGTCGACCGGCCCGTGCCGGTCTCCCACCGTCTGTACGAACGCTCACGGCCGGTTTCGACAGGGCCGCCGCAGGATTTCTCCACGCCACCCTGGAGGGCCAGGCCGCGATCGTCCGAGCCTCGTCGAACGGCTCGTTGCCGCGTGGCCGAGCAGGCGGCGGCCCGGTGACGGCGCCGGCCTGCGCGGCGACCGGTGTCCGCCGGTCAGCCGGGCAGGTCGGCGCGCAGTTCCGCCGCGGTCGCGAGGTCGCCCGCGAGCGCCTCGCGGTCGGCGGCCGAGAGGTCCAGCGCGGCGACCTCGGCGAGCAGCGCGGCCGCGGCGTCGCGGTCGCCGGTGCGCACCCTCAGCTCGGCCAGGTAGACCAGCGCGGGGAGGCGCTGCGCGAGGGGCGCGTCGGCGTGCCGGGCAAGCCCGTTCACCAGCACCCGGATCCCCGCGGACTCGTCGCCGTGGGAGTCGGCCTGGCGCGCGGCGGTGGCGACCACCCGGGCCAGCCGGCCGCCCGATGCGGGGGGCTGCTCGTCGGGCCCGCCCTCGACGGCGCCGTGCCTGCTGATC
The DNA here is from genome assembly GCF_039526725.1 of Pseudonocardia aurantiaca. Taxonomy (NCBI): domain Bacteria; kingdom Bacillati; phylum Actinomycetota; class Actinomycetes; order Pseudonocardiales; family Pseudonocardiaceae; genus Pseudonocardia; species Pseudonocardia aurantiaca. The sequence goes on along the minus strand of NZ_BAAAJG010000008.1, from coordinate 55,665 downwards.
CGCAGCCAGTTGCCCCCAGGGTCGACGATCGAGAACCCGGCGGTGGTGCCCTGCCGCCGCCGCGGCCTGGTCATCCGCGGGATCCCGGACACCGGCACCTTCCCGAACGCGGCGCGCAGCCCCGCGGTGAATTCCGCGTGCAGCGCTCCGGTGTCCGGGACGAGCACGCCGACGCTCCCCATCGAGTCCGCGGGATCGAACCCGGGAACGGAGAAGTAGTGCAGCTCGATCCCGCCGCGCCGGACGGCCGCGTACGGGTTGGGCCGCTCCTGGCGGTAGGTCACCTCGAATCCGAGCGCGACGTAGAAGGGCAGGACGTCGTCGAGGTCCCGGCAGGGCAGGCCGGGGATGGTGATCTCGGTGGGCACGCCGAACACCGTACAGTGTTCGGAGTATCGGGTAGTAGGAGGCGAGGCATGGAGTACGCGGGCGGCGGCGACCCGGCGCGCACGATGGCGCTGCTCTGGGACGGGCCACCCGCTCCCCGGCGCGGGCCACGGCAGCGCCTCGACCTGCCCCGGATCGTCGACACCGCGATCGCCGAAGCCGACTGCGGCGCCCCCGCACTCTCGATGCGGGCGCTCGCCCAGGCCCTCGGCATCGGCACGGCGTCGCTCTACACCTACGTGCCCGGGAAGGCGGAACTGCTGGAGCTGATGGTCGACCGGGTCGCGGCCACCCAGCCGCTCCCCTCCGCGGACGCCGGCTGGCGCCGCGGGCTGCACGGGCTCGCCACGGCCGATCTCGCGGCGTTCCGCGCGCATCCCTGGCTGCTGCAGGTGGCGACCGCACGCACCGTCTTCGGCCCCAACGTGCTCACCCGTTACGACGCGGCGCTGGCCCTGCTCGACGGGCAAGGCCTGTCGGCCGTCGACGTCGTGGGGTGCGTCGCGGCGGTCGAGTCGTACACGCGGGGCGCCGCGTCGGCGGTGGTCGATGCCGAGCAGGCGCCCGTCCGAACGGGGAGCAGCGACGACGAGTGGTGGGAGCGGCGCGCCCCGCTCCTGGACGAGCAGATGAACGGGCGCTTCCCCCGGCTTGCGGCGCTGGACGAGGCGGGGGCGTTCGCCGTGTCGGACGCCGCGCTGCCGTACACGCTGCAGCGGGCCCTCGACCGGTTCGCATTCGGTCTCGACCTCGTCCTCGACGCGGTCGGCGCCCGGATCGCCGCGGCACAGTGATGATCGGCTCAGCGGTGATCGGCGGCTGTCCTTTCATGATTCCTCGCGCGTTGGCTACAGTGCGCCGCACCAGCTGCTCGACGGCGAGCAGGCACGAGGGAGATCGAGCGTCGGATGACCCATGGCGGCCTGGCCGGGAGGATGTTTCTCATCCTGCATGACCCGTTCACGGGCAAACCCGGCGTGAGCCAGGAGCAGATGAAGTACGGGCTCGTCGCGGCGGCACTGGCCGACCTGGTGATGCAGGGGCGGCTACGCATGGAGAACGGTTACCTCTCGATCGCCAACTACCACGGCGCCGCCCCCGACGACGTCGGCACGTTCCTCCTCAAGGGAATCCGGGGCGGGACGAACGACATCACTCGGAGCTGGGTCGAGGGGTTCACCGAGATCCTCTACGAGCTGGTCGCGCGCGGGCTGGTGGCCGGCGGGGTGGTCCGGCGTGAGCAGGGCAGGCGGCTGGTGCGGCGCAGCCCGGACCGTTTCCCCGCCATCGACCTGCTGCGCGCCGCAGGTCCACGGGTGCGGCTCGAGCACATGCTGCGCTCGCCGCACGACCTCGACCTGGCAGGCGCCGCGCTCGCGAGCATCATCAACGGCCTCGGCCTGGAGCGGGTGCTCGACGTCGACCGCGAGCGCGCGGCGGTCAAGAAGGCGGTCGCCGCCGCGGCCACCCACCTGCCCACCGACCTGCGGAGCCTCGTCGACGACGTCTCGGCGGCCGTCGCCGAGGTCACGCTCACGTTCCGCCGCCTCTGAAGTTCCGCCGCCTCCGAAGTTGTGCCGCCTCCGAAGTTGTGCCGTCGCTGACGTGTGCCGCCTCCGAGGTGTAGAGAACTCCGCCGTGTAGGGAACTCCGACGTGTAGTCCACGGAACGTACGGAGTTCGCGAAGCGGTGGAACGCGATCGCGGGGCTCTAGAGAGTGGATCATGTCAGGACGGTCGGATACACCGCGTCCGCGCCGCCTTGAGCGATCTCGTCCCAGAACGTGACAGCCAACTGCTCGAACCGCAGACCGAGCGCGAGGGTGGCGGCTTGCGGGGGCTCGATGCGCAGAGCGAGCGCGAGGATGCCTTGCGTGGACTTCCCGGGGACGGGTGCTGACGCGAGGATCTCCTCGTACTCGGCGAGCCTCCGGCGATGTGCCTGCAGTTGCTGAACAGCAAGCCGGTGCACCTGTGCCTCGTCGGACACGCCGTCCTGGTGGAAGAACAAGCGCAAGAGGCCCTCGTCGCGGATCTCGGTGATGCCTTCGGCCGGACCGGTGAGCCACATGGCGAACACTTCCCGCCCCGCCGGGGTGAGTGACAGCGTCCGTCGGTGGCGCCCAGTGGTCTCCCGCTCCTCGACGACGAGTCCGTGGCGCACGAGCCGGGCGGCCTCCGCGTAGATCTGGGACCGGGGGAAGGCCCAGAAATGCCCGATGCTCTGTTGGATCACACGATCGAGCGCATACGGCGTCGCCGAGCCGGCCTGCTCGAGCAGGCCGAGTACGACGTAGGCACTGGCGGAGAGCGTCGGCATCACATCCCCCGATCTGGACGGTCTGGATCTCGGCGTTGCACGCCAGGATTCCGGAGTTGGAGCATTGAACAGTACAGCCTGCACGGTTGAATCCGACGATCGGAGCCTGCGATGACCTCGACGATCCTGAATCCCTATCTGGAGGGCAATTTCGCCCCTGTCCCCGACGAGGTCAGCGTCGGCGACCTTCCGGTGACCGGGACGCTGCCCCGCGAGCTGAACGGCCGCTACCTGCGGGTGGGCCCCAATCCCACCGGGCCTGCCGCCACCGACGTGAACCACCACTGGTTCGCCGCCCATGGCATGGTGCACGGTGTCCGTCTGCGCGACGGTCGCGCCGAGTGGTACCGCAACCGGTTCGTCCAGGGCGACGCCCCCAACCATTCGCCCAACACCAACATCCTCGCCCACGGTGGCCGGCTCCTCGCGCTCGTCGAGGGCGGCAGGCCGCCGGTGTCGATCGCCCCCGACCTGAACCGGATGGCGACCTGGGACTGCGACGGCGCATTGCGCGGCGGCGTCACCGCTCACCCGAAGATCGATCCGGCCAGCGGTGAGCTGCACTCCGTTACCTACCTGCTCAGGCCCGGTTCGGAGCATCTGCGCTACGTCGTCATCGACGCCACCGGAAAGGCGACGCACACCGCCGAGCTCCCGGTCCCCGGGGTGCCGCTGGTGCACGACATGGCACTGACCGACACCCGTGTCGTGGTGCTCGACCTGCCGGTGACGCTGTCGATGGCTGCCGCGGCTCGCGTGGCCTCGGGAACGCCGGAAAGCGGCGGCGAGTTCCCGATGCGCTGGACCGAGGAGCACCCGTCTCGGGTGGGGGTGCTGCCGCGCGGCGGCACGGCGGAACAGCTGCGGTGGTTCGACGCGCCGAGGTGTTACGTGTTCCACGTCCTCAACGCGTACGACAACCCGGACGGCTCGATCACCATGGACGTCTGCCGCTACGACACGGTCTTCCGCGACGAGTACCGCGGCCCCGCCGATGTGCTGCCTGCGCTTGCCCGGTGGACCATCGATCCGGCCCGGGGCACCGTATCCGAGCAGATCATGAGCGACCACAGCGTTGAGTGGCCCCGCATCGGCCCGGAGTTGGTCGGGCGCCCGCACCGGTACGGCTGGTTCGGCGGGATCGGCGCCGACGGCCTGCACCTGTCCGACGACGTCAACCGCGTCCGCGGCGGCAGCCTCGAACCCGGACCGCTGGTCAAGTTCGACACCACGACCGGCGAGATCTCGACGCATCATTTCGGAATCGGGCGAGTGACGCAGGAGCCGGCGTTCGTGCCGCGACCTGGCGCCGAGGCCGAGGACGACGGCTGGATCCTGTCGGTCGTCCACGACGCAGCGACTGACCACAGTGAGCTGGTGGTGCTCGACGCCGCCGACGTCGAGGCCGATCCGATCGCGCGCGTGCACCTGCCGCGACGCGTCCCCTTCGGGTTTCACGGCAACTGGATCGCCGACAACGACATCGGCGAATAGCACTCAGCAGACCCCGCTCACCCGTGGACGTACGGTCGGGTCGGCTTGGTCCGGTGTCGATCATCTAGAAGCGCCCGGGCACGCGGATCCGGTCGATCCCGACGCGCTGCCGGCGAGGGCCGAGGCGGTCGCCTTCGAGCTGGTAGTCGACCAGCACCGTGCGCCGGCCCGACGCACGGACCACGGCGCGGCGCCAGCCACCGCGCAGGTGTGCCAGCACGAGCTGGCCGGTCTGGAGCTCGAAGCCGCTGCGCACCTCCCGCGCCCCGGCGACCTCGTCCGCGCCGACCACCCCCACCGGGAGATCCCGGTCGGCCTCGGCGATCTCCGGTTCCAGGCCCGGCTCACCAGGAGCCGGCTCTCCGTCAGGGAGGTGGTCCTGCTCCTGCTCCTCGTCGCCGCGGGGGACCTCGGCAACCGGCCCCGCTTCTTCCGGCGGTGCCTCGCCGGGGGCATCGGGCAGGGCTTCGGGCGGCTCCGCGGGGACGCTTCGCGTCCGCCGCGCTCCGGGAACCGTCTCCGCCCGCCACCGGGAGAAGGTCGAGCGGAACCACAGTGGCATCCCGCCCAGCTCGGCGTCCGCGGGCGGGAGGCCCCCGGCATCGCGGTCGTGCCAGCGGCGCCGCCGCGCCGTGCCCGGCCGCCACGCCATGGCGTCGTCGATGTCGGCGAGCGTCATGCACTCCGCGAGCGCGCGCTGGATCGCCGCCGCGTCCGGCACACCGTAGGCCGCCGCGCCCGGCACGGGACCGGGTGTGGTGGGCGGAGGGCCGGGTTCGTTCACAGCGGCAGTATCGGCGAGCTGCGCCGGCGAGGCAGGCTCCAACCCGGCCACCTCACGCCGCCCCGCAGCAGGGGTCAGCCCGGCCGGCGGGTGAGGTCGACCGCCGTGAGCCGCAGCTCGCTCGTGTACCGGTTCCCGGCGGCGTCCCGCAGCCAGCACTCGTCGGGGCCGGGCAGCATCTCGGTGAACCTGACGCGGCCGCCTCCGCGTTCGGCGGTCCGCCTGATCTGCCTCGCGAGCACGGAGGTCAGCAGCACGCTCTCGAAGTCCACGTAGACCGGCTTCATCTCCACCGGCGCGAGCGCGAAGGCCCGCCGGGGAAGGCCGCGGTCGAGCGCCCACGCCGACGCGAGCTTCTGTCGCCGGGCGGCGTCCTTCTCCACGGCCCAGGTGAGCGCGTCGGCGTCCACCCGCCAGGTCTCGCGGCGCAGCACGGCACGCCCGACGGTCAGCCGCGGCGAGTGCTCGTCATGTGGGAAGGGGTCGTAGGTGGCGACGCTCATGAGGAAGAACGCCAACCCCCACGGTCGGTCCAGTGGCACGTCGACCTCGCCGTCGGCGGAACGGACGCGCTCCCCGTCGATCACAAGGTCGGCAGGCGCAACCGACGTCTGGCCCGGGGCGGGGCAGCAGTCGGGCGTCGTGAGCAGCGCGACGTCGCGGAGGGTGAAGATGCTCGGGACGATGCGGCCGGACATGCGGGGTGCGTCGCGCGGCGGCGACATGAACAGTCGCGGTTCGGCGCAGTCGAGCGCGCACCACTCACGGAGCAGATCCGGCTCCGGGTGCTGCCCGAGGAACAGCGACTGGGCGATGGTGAGCGTGCCGGGGTGGAAGTCGCCGACGACGACGCGGAGGTCGCCGCGCTCGATCGCCGCGGTGTCGCAGGCGGCGATCTGCACGTCCGGTGCGTGGAAGACGGCGAATTCCCACGCGGGCTTCGGGTCGGCGAACACCTCGTCCGCGCGGTCCCCCGACACGCCTGCCGCGATGAGCTCGGCCCACCGGGCCTGCAGCTCCGCGCGCCGCTCGACCAGGGCCATAGGCGGCGGCGCCCCGCCGGCCACCCCGAGCATCGCGGGCGCGGTGCGCGCCCAGATCGGCTCGAACGGCACCGGCCCGTCCTGGTCGGGGATCACGTCCTCGATCATCTGCCGGCCGACCTCGGCGACCTCGCCGCACCACCACGCCGCGGAGGCGAGGAGCGGGTGCAGGGCCTCGGCAAGGGCGTCACGCAGGCCGGGGCCTACCTCCAGACGGTGATCGCGCCGGCAGTCCTCGTAGCAGACCGTCCGCGCGCCGTAGGTCACGCCGTGCCGGCGGGTGGCGTCCTGCCCGGTCAGCAGCATGAAGGTGGCGTCGGCGCCGTCGAGCGCGCTCTCCAGGCGATCGGGGTCGCCTGCCGCGTCGGCGACCGCCTGCCGCGCGGCTTCCAGCTCGCTGAACGCGGCCGTCGCGCGCTCCCTCGCCGGGTCGTCGGTGATGGCGGCGATCCGCGCCTCCAGCACCGCGGCGGGGTCGGGAACCACAGGCACCGCGAACGGCCCGTGCGGACCGACGACGGGGTCGGCCTCGAGCGCCCGCGCAAGCGCGTCGACGGCCCACACCTCGAGCCGCACGGTGCGCGCGGCCAGCAGGTCACGTCCGGGGTGCTGCGCGACGGCCGGGCCGTCGTCGGTGAGCTCGCCCCAGCCGATCGGCCCGAAGAATCCGATCGTGTCGTTCTTCGCGCAGTAGCGCTGCCAGTAGCTCGCGGCGAGCTCGAGGCGCTGGCGCCACTTGCTCGTCGGCGGTTCGGGCGCGTCCTTGAGGCGGGCCAGCGCGGTCGCGTACGCCTGGCGGTTCTGCCACGTCACGGCCTCGCGGAAGCGCGGGTCCTCGACGATGGACTGGAGTGCGGCGGTTTCCCCCGTGCCGAAGGCGGTGAGGCCGTCGACGGGGAAGCCCGCCGCGCGGACCCCGACGGTGCGCCACAACGCCCACTTGCCGTCCACAAGCGGCCAGAGGTGTCCGTCCATCTCGGGAGAGTAGGCGGGCACCGCGGCCGCGGCTATCCGCCGGACGCCCTGATCAGGGCTTATGCCGTCGTGCGTCCGGCCGAGCGGCGCCGCCGCCGCGGGTTCGTGCATTGCCCGTTCCGACCATGCACAGGTACTTCACGACCCCACACACACCGGCCGGATTCACATCGGGAGACATCAGCCACCGATCGGGCGTTGTCGTCGGCGCGGAGGCGTCGCAGACTCGACGCACCAGTCGAGGAGGTACGCGGTGCAAGCCACCATCGGCGACCACATCGTCATCGAGACCACCACACTCGACACACCCCGCCGCCGTGGCGAGGTCGTCGAGGTCATCGGCACGGGCGAGCGCGAGCACTACCGCGTGAGATGGCAGGACGGCCACGAGTCGGTCTGCTTCCCGGGTCCGGACGCGCGGGTCGTGCCCCGGGACTGAGCAGGTCCCCTGCGTTACCGGCCCGGTCGGTCAGCTGCCGGCCGCGGTCCGGGTCCCCCGAGGGTCTCCGGCGACTCGCCCCCCTCGGGCGGGTCACGGAACGCGGGCAGCAGCAGCATGAACGTCGGCGGCTTGGCCCGGGCGAGCACGAGCCGGCCGCCCTCGGCCTCGGCGAGGCTGCGCGCGAGGGCGAGGCCGATCCCGAGCCCGCCGGCCTTCGGTGAGCGGCGCACGAAGAGGGCGTCGGTGTCTCCCGGCCCCGGCCCCTCGTCCGACACGTCGACGGCGAGCGCGTCACCAGCCTCCCGGACGGCGACGGTCACGGTGCCCGCGCCGTGCCGTACGGCGTTGTCCACCAGCACGGCGAGAACCTGGCGGACCGCGGCCCCGGACGCGGCGGCGGCCGGGACGCCCGTGGGCACCCTGACCACGATCGCGCGGCTCGACGCGGCGAGCATGACGCGCCACTGGTCGCCCAGCTCCGTGAGCACCGGCGCGAGGTCCAGCGGCTCGGTGCCCCTGTTGGTGTCCCTCGCCAGCTCGAGGAGGTCGTCGATCGTGCGCATCAGGTCGTCGGTGGAGCCGATGGCCACCCTGATGGCAGCTGCGAGATCCTGACCAGGGACGTCGAGGGCGGCCTCCAAGCCGAACCGGAGCCCGGTGAGCGGAGTGCGCAACTGATGGGACGCGTCCGCCGTGAAGGCCCGCTCCCGGGCGACGACGTCCCCCAGGCGCTCGGCCGTGGTGTCCATCGCCGTGCCGACGGCGTCGATCTCCGGGATCGCGGCGGGCCGGCCGCGCACGCTGAAGTCGCCGTCGCCGAGGCGCTGCGCGTTCTTCGCCAGCTGTTCTAGCGGTCTCGCCAGCCGCGCGCCCTGCCGCCGCGCGACCAGCCACACCGCTCCGAGGGCCACGGCCGCGAGCGCGGCCATCAGCATCCACGCCCCGAGGATGCGCACCCAGGCTTCGGCAACGGGGGTCGCGGCGCGCACGACGCCGACCACCTGGTTGTCCACGACCGGCACGGCGACGACCAGGTCGCCGCCGACGGTTCCGGACGCGATCTCCCCCTCGAGCGCCTCGCGTATCGGTTCGTCGAGCCCAGCCGGCCCGTTGCCGATCCAGCGCTGGCCGCTCGCGTTGTAGAGGGTGAGCGTGACGGCGGTATCGACGGCGGGCAGCGGTCCGGGCTCCCGGCCGTGCGCGAGGTCTGCGGAGAGGGTGAGCGCCGCGACGTCCGCGACGCGCTGGAGTTCTGCCTGCTCGTCGTTGACGAGGTACCGGACCACGAGCGCAGCCAGTGGTACCCCGAACAGCGCGATGGCGAGGACGGCGGCCGCCACCGTCAGCCCCACGATCCGCCTGCGCACTCCGCCTCCGTCCCGTCGTCAGGTCGTCCTGCCCCACGTGGGGTCCGAGGCCAGCATGCATGAGAGCACACGGCGCAGGACGCCGCCTGCGGCCGTTTTTGCCCTCGCCTTGCCGGGCATGGACCAGTCGGTAACCCCTGCCTGGGAGCGCCCTGCTCCCGGGACCCCTTCCACGGTGTTTTCCCGAGCCCTTACCTGTAGCTGGGCCCGTGCGCACCGGAAGATCCATAGCGTTGTTGACATGACCACGACGCTGCAGATCGGGCCGCCCGAGGCGCCGCAACCATCGCCGCGGCACCGGGCGCCCCGCCGCAAGCGCGGCCGGTGGATCGTGGCGATCTGTATCGCACTGTTGATCTGGCCCTCGATCTCCTACGCGCAGGCCCTGACCTACCCGGGTGCAGCGGACTTCACGACGCGCACGGTCGAGTGGATCCGTGACAACGGCGGCGCTCCGATCGTCAACTACATCGAGAACCTGTGGTACTCCCGCGCACCGTCGGCCGCCCCGCCGGACCCGTCGTCGCTGCCGTCGGCCGGCGCTGCGGCGACCGCGCCGGCAGCACCCCCCGCACTCGCCGACCTCGCCGGCGCCCCGCCGCTCCCGGGTGAGGGCGTATGGGTTGCCGGCACGCCCGCGCCGAACGGCGCCCCGGCCGTGTACACCACATTCGAGCGGCCTGACCCCGCCCACCCCGGCGTCGTCGCCGGTGTCGCCTACTTCGACAAGCGGGTCGCCCGGTTCCAGCTCATCGCCGGAACTGCCGAGCCGCCCGGCGCGAGCGCGCCCGAAGGCGCCAGGGTCCCGCCGTCGGAGCTGCAGGCCCTGGTGGCGACGTTCAACTCGGGCTTCAAGATGAAGGACGCGAACGGCGGCTGGTTCGGCAACGGCCAGACGGTCTTCCCCCTGCAGAACGGCGCCGCTTCCCTCGTGATCCACCGCGACGGGAGCGCGACGGTCGCCCAGTGGGGGCGGGACGCCAAGGCCGGACCCGATGTGGTCGCCGTCCGGCAGAACCTGCAGCTGATCGTCGACGGCGCCCGGGCCGTCCCGGGGCTCACGGTCAACGCCGGTGGCGCGTGGGGCAGCGCGAAGAACCAGCTCCAGTACACGTGGCGCTCCGGCGTCGGCGTCACCGCGACCGGCGGCATCGTCTATGTCGGGGGCGCGAACATGAACCTCGCCGCCCTCGCCGACGCGCTGACGAAGGCCGGAGCCGTCCGGGGGATGCAGCTCGACATCCACGACAAAATGGTCGACGCCTTCACCTACCAGCACGCCGGGACGGCCGCCCCGACCCCGCAGAGTCTGCTGCCGGACATGCCCGGCCCGAACAACCGCTACCTGGTGGCCGACCAGCGCGACTTCGTCGCCGTGACGTTGCGCTGACCTCCCCGTCTCCTGAAAGGAACGTGCGTGCTCGCACTGCTCGACCCGACGTCACTGCTGGCGGCCTTCGGCGCCATCGGAGTCCTCGTCATCCTGTTCGCCGAGACCGGTCTGCTCATCGGTTTCTTCCTGCCCGGGGACTCGCTGCTCTTCACCGCGGGACTGCTCGCCTCCAGCGCCGGAAGGGGAGCGCTGTCGCTCCCCTGGGTGCTGGTGGCCGCGGCGACGGGCGCGCTCGTCGGCGCGCAGGTGGGGTACCTCATCGGGCGCAGCGCCGGTGCCGCTCTGCGCAGCCGCTCGACCCGTCCCCGCGTGCTGGCGGCGATGGAGCGCTCGCAGATGCTGTTCGAGCGGTACGGGTACGGCCGCGCGATCGTGCTCGCCCGGTTCGTGCCGGTGGTCCGGACCGTGCTCAACCCGGTCGCCGGTGCGCTGGGGACGCCGGTGCGCGTCTTCACGCTCTGGCAGGTCGTCGGGGGGCTCGTGTGGACGGTCGGGGTCGTGCTCGCCGGATACACGCTGGGCAGCACGGTTCCAGGTGTCGACCGCTACCTGCTGCCCGTCATCGCCGTGATCGTCGTCCTGTCGCTCCTCCCGCTCGCCGTCGAGGCGCTCCGCGCGCGGCGCTCCCGGCGCCCGGCCACGCCTCCTCCGCCGTCAGGTGGCGCAGGTGGCGGGCCGGCTCGGCGAGGAAGCGCCGGGTGAGCCCGACCGGCAACGCCCGCGGCGCGGGTCGGGGGGCGGGAACCGGTCAGCTCGTGAGCGTCAGCTCGAACGAGTAGCGGCTGGCCCGGTAGATGTGCGAGCCGTACTCGACGGCGCGCCCGCTCTCGTCCCAGGCAGTGCGGGTCATCGTGAGCAGTGGGGCGCCGCGGGACTCGCCGAGCACGCGGGCCTCGGCGCTCGTGGCGGCGCGGGCCCCGACCACCTGATTGGCCATCCGCGGCACCCGCCCGGCGGCGCGCAACAGTTCGTAGAGCCCTCTGCGCTCGAGGTCCTTCTGGTTGATCGACAGCACGTCGACGGGGACGGCGTTGTGCATGATCGCCAGGGGCTCGCCCCTCGCGTGCCGCAGGCGCTCGAACCAGGTGACCTCCAGGCCCTCCGGTATGCCGAGCGCCTCGGCGACATGGTCGGGTGCGCGCCGCACCTCGAACGCGCGGATCTCCGTTCGCGGTTCCTGGCCGCTCTTGGCGAGGTCGTCGTAGAGGCTCGACAGCTCGACGGGCCTGCGCACCTTGGGGTGCACGATCTGCGTGCCGACCCCGCGCTTGCGCACGAGCATCCCGCGCTCCACGAGGTACTGGATCGCCCGCCGCATGGTCGGGCGAGAGACGCCGAGCCGGTCGGCGAGCTCCACCTCGTTCTCCAAACGGCCGCCGACAGGCATCACACCGTCCTCGATGAGCTGCTGCAGGCGGGTGGCGACCTGGAAGTACAGCGGGACCGGGCTGGTGCGGTCCAGTGCGACCTCGGGCACGAGTCCGTCGGCCGTCCGTTCGATCACCACGTGCTCCTCGGCCTCGCGCACACTTTGTCAGGACAAAGTGTTGACGTGTACATAGCACGAGAGTACACCTGTCCGGGTGGTCGGCGTCACTTCCCGACCGCAACTACGCAGCGATCGCGACCGAGAGGACAGCGATGGGGCTGGGCAGTGCCGCCGGCGCACCAGGTGCCGCACCCGAGGTGCTCACGATGGGCCGGATCGGCGTGGACGTCTACCCCCTGCAGGTCGGGGTGTCGTTGCGCGAGGTCGAGACGTTCGGCAAGTACCTCGGCGGCAGCGCGACCAACGTGGCAGTGGCCGCCGCCCGCCATGGTCGGCGCAGCGCGGTCATCTCCCGCACCGGCGAGGACCCGTTCGGCGAGTTCCTGCACGACGCGCTGCGCGCCTTCGGCGTCGACGACCGGTTCGTCACCCCGGTGCCCGGCCTGCCCACCCCGGTGACGTTCTGCGAGATCTTCCCGCCCGACGACTTCCCGCTCTACTTCTACCGCTTCCCCACCGCCCCCGACCTGCAGATCCGGGCCGACGAGCTCGACCTCGACGCCGTCCGCGGCGCGGACATCTTCTGGGTCACCGGCACCGGGCTGTCGCAGGAGCCGAGCCGGGAGGCGACGTTCGCCGCCCTCGACGCGCGCGGCCACCGGGGGACGGCAGCCGGCGGAGCTGGCGGAGCCGGCGGGGTGGGTAAGCACCGGGGGATGGCAGCCGGCGGAGCTGGCGGAGCCGGCGGGGTGGGTAAGCACAGCACCGTGCTCGACCTGGACTACCGCCCGATGTTCTGGTCCTCCCGCGAGGAGGCGCGGCACTGGGTGCAGCAGGCCCTGCCGCACGCCACAGTGGCCGTCGGCAACCTCGACGAGTGCTACACGGCGGTCGGCGAGCGCGAGCCGTACGCGGCGGCGCGGGCCCTGCACGCCCTCGGCGTCGAGCTGGCAGTCGTCAAGCAGGGCCCGGGCGGTGTGCTCGCCTCCGCGAAGGGCGGGGCCACGGTGGAGGTGCCGCCGGTGCCGGTCGAGGTGGTCAACGGGCTCGGCGCGGGTGACGCCTTCGGCGGCGCGCTGTGCCACGGCCTGCTCGCGGGCTGGGAACTCGAACGTGTCATGCGCTTCGCCAACGCGGCGGGATCCATCGTGGCGGGCCGGCTGGCCTGCGCGGACGCCATGCCGACCAGCGGCGAGGTCGAGGCCGTGCTCGAGGAGGCCGTCCGTGCATGAGGGCCGGCTGCGTGAGCTGATCGCCACCCGGGTGCACCGTCCGGAAGCGGTGGCGCAGGCCGCTGCCGCCCGGCAGCGGCCGAATACCGTGATCGGCGGGCACGGCAAGCTGATGATGATCGCCGCCGACCACCCGGCTCGCGGTGCCCTGCGCGCCGGCGACCGCCCGCTGGCGATGGCCAACCGCGCCGACCTGCTCGACCGCCTGTGCCTCGCGCTGTCCCGCCCCGGCGTCAACGGGGTGCTCGGCACCCCAGACGTCCTCGAGGACCTGCTGCTGCTCGGCGCGCTGGAGGGCAAGGTCGTCGTCGGGTCGATGAACCGCGGCGGGCTCGCCGGCACCGCGTTCGAGATCGACGACCGGTTCACCTCCTACGACGCGAGCCGGATCGCCGCCTCCGGGTTCGAGGGCGGGAAGATGCTGGTCCGCATCGACCCGGAGGACCACGGGACCGTCAGAACGCTCGCGTCCTGCGCGCACGCGATCACGGATCTCGCCGGGCACCGGCTGATGGCGATGGTAGAGCCGTTCATCTCCCACCGGGTCGACGGGCGGGTCCGCAACGAGCTCACGGCCGAGGCCATGATCCGCGCGATGAGCGTGGCCGCGGGCCTCGGCACGACGTCGGCGTACACGTGGCTGAAGGTCCCGGTCGTCGAGGACATGGAACGCGCCCTGGAGGCCACGACCCTGCCGGCGCTCATCCTGGGCGGCGAGGTCACCGACGACCAGGGCGCCGCGTTCGCGAGCTGGCGCAAGGCGCTCGCCCTGCCGACCGTGCAGGGCCTGGTGATCGGGCGCTCCCTGTTGTACCCACCAGGCGACGACGTCGCCGGCGCGGTCGACGCGGCGGTGGGGCTGCTGTGAACGCGGCGCCCACGAAGCTGGGATCGGTCGTGCGGGACGGCGAGACGGCCGATGGGGCCTTCTCCCTGGTCATCACGCCCGCGGCTGCCGGTTGGGGCTACAGCAGCCTGCGGGTGCTGGAGCTGCCGGCCGGTGGGAGCGTCACGTTCCCGACAGGTGAGGACGAGATGGTCGTGCTGCCGCTGTCGGGCGGCTGCACCGTCGAGTGCGACGGGGAGCGTTTCGCCCTGGCCGGGCGCGGCAGCGTCTTCTCCCGCGTCACCGACTTCGCCTACGTCCCGCGCGACGGGGAGGTGACCGTGTCCTCGGCCGCCGGCGGCCGGTTCGCGCTGCCCGGCGCCCGCGCCACCCGCAGGCTCCCGGCGCGGTACGGCCCGGCCGAGGGCGTCCAGGTCGAGATGCGTGGCGCGGGGCAGGCGAGCCGCCAGGTCAACAACTTCTGCACGCCGGAGGCGTTCGACGCCGACAAGCTGATCGCGGTGGAGGTGCTCACCCCGGGCGCCAACTGGTCGTCCTACCCGCCGCACAAGCACGACGAGGAGCGCGAGGGAGAGGCCTGCCTCGAGGAGATCTACTACTTCGAGATTTCAGGAGGGCCTCGGCCGGGTCCGGGTGTCGGGTACCAGCGTGTCTCGACGTCCGGGCCCGGACGGGAGATCGACGTCTGCGCGGAGGTGCGCAGCGGCGACACCGTCCTCATCCCTTATGGCTGGCACGGCCCGTCGATGGCGGCGCCCGGCTACGACCTCTACTACCTCAACGTCATGGCCGGGCCGAGCCCGGAGCGCGCGTGGCTCATCTGCGACCACCCCGACCACGCCTGGGTGCGCGGCACGTGGGACGACCAGGAGGTCGACCCGCGGCTCCCCCTGACCACGACTCAGGAGCAGATGCAGGAGGAGGAGCCGTGACGACCCGGCTGACCGTCGCCCAGGCCGTCGTGCGGTTCCTGGCGAACCAGTACAGCGAGCGCGACGGCGTGGAGCAGCGTCTCGTCCCCGGCTGCTTCGGCATCTTCGGCCACGGCAACGTCGCGGGTATGGGGCAGGCGCTGCTCGAGGTTGCCCACAACTCGACGCCAGAGCCGGGTGTGCTGCCCTACCACCTCGCCCGCAACGAGCAGGGCATGGTGCACGCGGCCGTGGGCTTCGCGCGGATGCGCAACCGACTGCAGGCGATGGCCGCGACCGCGTCGATAGGGCCCGGCTCCACCAACATGCTCACCGGCGCAGCGCTCGCGACGACCAACCGCATCCCGGTCCTCCTCCTGCCCTCGGACGTGTTCGCGACGCGCGTCGCGAGCCCGGTGCTGCAGGAGCTGGAGGACCCGCGCACCTACGACGTCTCCGTCAACGACGCGTTCCGCCCGGTATCCCGCTTCTTCGACCGGGTGTGGCGGCCCGAGCAGCTCCCGTCGGCGCTGCTCGGCGCGATGCGGGTGCTCACCGACCCGGCCGACACGGGCGCTGTGACGATCGCGCTGCCGCAGGACGTGCAGGCCGAGGCGCACGACTGGCCCGACGAGCTGTTCGCCCGGCGCGTGTGGCATATCGCGCGCCCCGTGCCCGAGCCCGCGGCGCTCGCCCGCGCGGCCGCGCTGATCCGGTCGGCCCGGCGGCCACTGGTCGTCGCGGGCGGCGGCGTGCACTACAGCGAGGCCACCGAGGCGCTGCGCCGGTTCGCCGAGGCCACCGGGATCCCCGTCGCCGACACGCAGGCCGGCAAGGGCGCGTTGCTGTGGGACCACCCGCAGGCCGTCGGCGGGGTGGGGTCCACGGGCTCCCCCGTCGCGAACGCGCTCGCCCGCGAGGCCGGCGTCGTGATCGGGGTCGGTACCCGCTACAGCGACTTCACCACCGCCTCGCGCACCGCGTTCCAGAACCCGGACGTGCGGTTCGTCAACCTCAACGTCGCGGCCTTCGACGCGGCCAAGCACGCAGGCGAGATGCTCGTGGCCGACGCGCGGGAGGGCCTCGACGCCCTCACCGAGGCGCTCACCGGGTTCCGCGTGGAGAACACCTGGAGCGAGCGCGTCCAGGAGTGGAACCGCGTCGTCGACGAGGCGTTCAACCGCGGGCACCAGCCCCTCCCCGCGCAGACGGAGGTGCTCGGCGCCCTCAACGAGGAGATGGCACCCCGGGACGTCGTGGTGCAGGCGGCCGGTTCGATGCCCGGTGACCTGCAGATGCTCTGGCGGGCCCGCGACCCGAAGCAGTACCACGTGGAGTACGCGTACTCGTGCATGGGCTACGAGATCGCCGGCGGGCTCGGCGTCAAGATGGCCGCCCCCGATCGCGAGGTCTTCGTCCTCGTCGGCGACGGCTCGTACCTGATGATGGCGAGCGAGATCGTCACGGCGGTGTCCGAGGGGATCAAGCTGAACCTCGTCATCGTGCAGAACCACGGGTTCGCCTCGATCGGCGCGCTGTCGGAGTCGCTCGGCTCACAGCGCTTCGGCACGAGCTACCGCTATCGCAACCCGGAGACCGGGCAGCTCGACGGAGCGAAGCTGCCCGTCGACCTCGCCGCCAACGCCGAGAGCCTCGGCGCGGACGTGATCCGGGTGCGGACCATCGAGGAGTTCCGCGAGGCGATCCATCGCGCCCGCGCCGCCGACCGCACCACCGCGATCCACATCGAGACCGACCCGCTCGCGCCCGTGCCGTCCTCGGAGAGCTGGTGGGACGTGCCGGTCTCGGAGGTCGCCCGCCTCGACAGCACAGAGCAGGCCCGCAAGACCTACGAGGCGCAGAAGGCCCAGCAGCGGCCACTCGTCGCGCCGCCGCCCACGTAGCCAAGCACCGGAGGAGACAGCAGGTTGAGGACCATCACGCACTGGATCGGTGGCAAGCCCACGCCCGGCACGTCCACCCGCATTGGGCAGGTCTGGAACCCGGCCACGGGCGAGCAGCAGGCCGAGGTGGTGCTCGGCGGCGCCGAGGACGTCCGCGCGGCCGTCCACGCGGCGGCCTCGGCGTTCGAGACGTGGTCGCAGTCCTCGCTCTCGCAGCGCACGAAGGTGCTCTTCGCGTTCCGCGAGCTGGTCAACGCCCGCACCCAGGACCTCGCCGAGCTCGTCTCCGACGAGCACGGGAAGGTCATCTCGGACGCCCGCGGGGAGGTGCAGCGGGGCCTCGAGGTGATCGAGTTCGCCTGCGGCATCCCCACACTGCTCAAGGGCGACTACTCCGACCAGGTCTCCACCGGCGTCGACGTCTTCTCCTTCCGCCAGCCGCTCGGCGTCTGCGCCGGGATCACCCCCTTCAACTTCCCCGCCATGGTGCCGATGTGGATGCACCCGGTGGCGATCGCGTGCGGGAACACCTTCGTGCTCAAGCCCAGCGAACGCGACCCGAGCGCGTCGATGCTGGTGGCGGAGCTGTGGGCAGCGGCGGGGCTGCCCGACGGCGTCTTCAACGTGGTGCACGGCGACAAGGAGGCCGTCGACGCGCTGCTCGACGACGCGGGAGTCGCCGCGGTCTCGTTCGTGGGCTCCACCCCGATCGCGCGCTACATCCACGAGCGCGGCACGGCGAACGGCAAACGTGTGCAGGCGCTCGGCGGCGCCAAGAACCACGCCGTCGTGCTCCCCGACGCCCCGATCGACTTCGCCTCCGACCACCTCGTCGCGGCCGCGTTCGGCTCCGCGGGTGAGCGGTGCATGGCGATCTCCGCCGCCGTCGCGGTCGGCGACGCCGCCGACGAGCTGGTCGCCGCCGTGAGCGAGAAGGCCCGCGCGGTCAAGGTCGGGCCGGGCCGCGACTCGGACAGCGAGATGGGCCCGGTCGTCACGGCCGCGGCGCGCGACCGGATCGTCGGGCTCATCGGCTCCGGCGCCGCCCAGGGCGCGACCCTCGCCGTCGACGGGCGGGGGCTCTCGGTCTCCGGCTACGAGAACGGATTCTTCGTCGGCCCCACCGTCATCGACGACGTGCGGCCGAACATGGACGTCTACCGGGAGGAGATCTTCGGTCCGGTGCTCTCGGTCGTGCGCGCCGACTCGGTGGACGCGGCGATCGCCCTGGTCAACGCCAACCCGTACGGCAACGGCACCGCGATCTTCACCTCCTCCGGGGAGGCGGCGCGCCGGTTCCAGCGCGATGTCAACGTCGGGATGATCGGGATCAACGTCCCGATCCCGGTGCCGATGGCCTACTACTCCTTCGGCGGCTGGAAGGACTCGCTCTTCGGCGACAAGCACATCCACGGCCCCGAGGGCGTCTCCTTCTACACGAGGGCCAAGGTCGTCACCTCGCGCTGGCCGCACGTCACCTCGCGGAGCGAAGGCGGAGCGAGCATCGACACTGCTGCCAGCGGCGCCTCCTACCATTTCCCGACGGCCACCTGACCGCCATGGTCACGCTGGAGCGGCTCACCCTCGGCACCGCGCCCGACTCCTGGGGCGTCTGGTTCCCGTCCGACCCGCGCCAGGTCGACTGGCAGCAGTACCTCGACGAGATCGCACAGGCCGGGTACGTCTGGACCGAGCTGGGGCCCTCGGGCTTCCTCCCGCAGGACCCCGCGCAGCTGCGCGACGAGCTGGACGCGCGCGGGCTGCAGCTGTGCGGCGGCACGATCTTCGCCGGGCTGCACCGCGGCGCCGACGCGCTCGACGGCGCGGTCGAGGCCTGCAGCCGGGAGGCGCGCCTGCTCACCGCGCTCGGCGCCCGCCACCTCGTGCTGCTCCCGGAGCAGTACACCGACATGCACAGCGGGGCGGCCACCCAGACCGGGGTGATCGACGGCGAGCAGTGGAAGAACCTCACCACCGGCTACGACCGGCTCGGGAAGCTGCTGTTCGAGGGGCTCGGCGTCGACCTCGTCTTCCACCCGCACGCCGACACGCACGTCGACACGCAGGAGCGGGTCGAGCGGTTCCTCGCCGACACCGACCCACGCTTCGTCAACCTCTGCCTGGACACCGGGCACATCTCCTACTGCCACGGCGACAACGTCGAGATCGTCCGGCGGTTCCCGGAGCGCATCCGGTACGTGCACCTCAAGCAGGTCGATCCCGTGGTGCGCGACCGCGTCCGCGCCGAGAAGCTGTCGCTTGCGGAGGCCGTCCCGCTCGGGGTGATGGTCGAGCCGCCGTACGGCGAGCCCGCCATGCCCCCGCTCCTCGAGGCGCTGGCCGAGCTCGACACCGACCTGTTCACGGTGGTGGAGCAGGACCTCTACCCGGTCGAACCCCACATCCCGCTCCCCATCGGGGCCCGCACCGCCGGCTACCTGCGCGGGTGCGGCCTCGGGCCGGTGCGGCGCTGGCCCTACCGAACCTGAAGTACCCCCGGATCCGCCGATCCTCGGCGGCCCAGGATAAGGAGCACTCGATGAGGAGTATCCGGAAGTCGGTGCGTGGCGTCGCGGCGGTCGCCGCCGCTGCGGCGGTGCTCGCCGCATGCAGCAGCGGCGGCGGCGCGCAGCAGCAGCAGGGTGGCGGTGGCGGAGGCACCGGGGGGTCCGTCAGCACCCAGCGCTACACGATCGCGATGATCACACACGAACAGCCCGGCGACACGTTCTGGGACCGGATCCGCGCAGGTGCCGAGGACGCCGCGGCAGCGCACAACGTCGAGCTCAAGTACTCGAACGGCGCCCAGGCGCCCGAGCAGGCCACGCTGGTGCAGAACGCCATCGACAGCCAGGTGGACGGCATCGCCGTGACACTCGCCTACGTCGACCAGGTCGGCCCGGCGGCCAAGGCTGCGGCGGACCGCGGCATCCCGGTCGTCGCCTTCAACTCCGGCCTGGACCAGTTCCAGAAGTACGGCGCCAAGATGTACTTCGGGTCGGACGAGACGGTCGCGGGCCAGGCCGCCGGGCAGCGCATCGCGCAGGACGGCGGCAAGAAGGCCATCTGCGTGGTCCAGGAGCAGGGGCACGTCGCGCTGGAGGCGCGCTGCAACGGCGTGCGGCAGTCCTTCCCGGCCACCGAGAACCTGTATGTCCAGGGCACCGACCTGCCGTCGGTGCGCTCGACGATCGGCGCGAAGCTGCAGCAGGACCCCTCGATCACGCACGTCGTGACGCTGGGCGCGCCCTTCGCCCTGACCGCGCTCGAGTCCGTGTCCGACGCCGGGAGCACGGCGAAGGTCGCGACGTTCGACCTGAACGTCGACGCGGCGAAGGCGATCCAGGAGGGCAAGATCATGTTCTCCGTCGACCAGCAGCCGTACGTCCAGGGCTACCTGGCCGTCGCCTCGCTGTGGCTGAACCTGTCGAACGGCAACGACGTCGGCGGTGGCCGCCCGGTCCTCACCGGCCCGTCGTTCGTCGACTCGACCAACGTCCAGCGGATCGTGACGTACGCGCAGAACAACAAGCGCTAGTTCCACCCCGGCGAGTCGGCAGGCGTGCGCAGGTACGCGCCCCGCCCCGGACCCATATCCCAACACTGGAGAAGCCAGCCATGAGCACTCCTGTGGCGACACAGCCGTCCCCACCGCCCACAGACGCCCCGGTGCGTCCCAAGAAGCCGTTCCTGTCCACCCTGCTCGCACGTCCGGAGGTCGGGTCGCTCGCTGCGGCCATCGTGATCTTCGGGTTCTTCTTCGCGCTCGCGGACCCGTTCCGCACGCTGCCGGCCCTCTCGACGGTGCTGTACGCGAGCTCCTCGATCGGAATCGTCGCGACCGGCGTCGCTCTGCTGATGATCGGCGGCGAGTTCGACCTGTCAGCGGGCGTCTCCGTGGTCACCGGCGCCCTCACCGCGTCCTTGCTCAGCTACAACCTGAACCTCAACCTGTGGGTCGGGGCGCTCGTCAGCCTGGTCGTCATGCTGGCGATCGGCTTCTTCAACGGCTACCTCGTCGTGAAGACCGGGATCCCGAGCTTCCTGATCACCCTGGCCACGTTCTTCATGCTCCAGGGCATCAACCTCGGCGTCACCAAGGCGGTCACCGGCACGGTGGCCACGCAGAACGTCTCCGACATGGACGGCTTCCAGTCCGCGAAAGCGGTCTTCGCCTCCGAGTTCAGCCTCGGCGGGGTGACCATCCGAGCCACGGTGCTGTGGTGGCTGTTCTTCGTGCTGCTGGCCACCTGGATCCTGCTGCGCACCCGGATCGGGAACTGGATCTTCGCCTCCGGTGGCAACGCCGCGAGCGCCCGCGCCGTCGGCGTGCCCGTGAACAAGGTGAAGATCGGGCTGTTCATGGGCGTGGCGTTCCTGGCCTGGTTCTACGGGATGCACACGCTGTTCGCGTTCAACACTGTGCAGTCCGGGCAGGGCGTCGGCAACGAGTTCCTCTACATCATCGCCGCGGTCGTCGGCGGCTGCCTGCTCACCGGCGGGTACGGCTCGGCGATCGGCGCCGCGATCGGCGCGTTCATATTCGGCATGACCACCCAGGGCATCGTCTACGCCGGGTGGGACCCCAGCTGGTTCCGCTTCTTCCTCGGCGCGATGCTGCTGCTCGCGGTGATGCTCAACCTCTACGTCAAGAAGTACGCCCTGAGTAGGAGGTAATGGCCATGACCGACACCATTGTTGAGCACGCTGACCGAGCCCTGGAGGTCGGGACGCCGCTCATCGAGATGGAGGGCGTCGGCAAGGCCTACGGCGCAATCCGGGCCCTCGAAGGCATCAACCTGACGGTCAACGCGGGCGAGGTCGCCTGTGTGCTCGGCGACAACGGCGCCGGGAAGTCCACCCTCATAAAGATCATCTCGGGGCTGCACCCGCACACCGAGGGCATCGTCAAGGTGGACGGGGCCGAGGTGCACTTCTCCTCGCCCCGCCAGTCCCTCGACCACGGCATCGCGACCGTCTACCAGGACCTCGCAGTAGTCAGCCTGATGGAGGTGTGGCGCAACTTCTTCCTCGGCTCGGAGATCAGGAACGGCAAGTACCCGCTCGCCCCGCTGGACATCAAGGGCATGCGGGAGATCGCCGACACCGAGCTCAAGAAGATGGGCATCACGGTCAAGGACATCAACCAGCCCATCGGGACACTGTCCGGCGGCCAGCGCCAGTGTGTCGCGATCGCCCGCGCCGTCTATTTCGGCGCGCGGGTGCTCATCCTCGACGAGCCGACGGCCGCGCTCGGGGTGAAGCAGTCCGGCGTGGTGCTCAAGTACACGGCCGCGGCGCGCGACGCCGGTCTCGGCGTCGTGTTCATCACCCACAACCCGCACCACGCCTACATGGTCGGCGACCACTTCATCATCTTGAAGCTCGGCCGCCGGGTGCTGGACAAGAAGCGCTCAGAGGTGAGCCTCGAAGAGCTGACCACGGAGATGGCGGGCGGGCAGGAGCTCGCCGAGCTGTCGCACGAGCTCAAGCGATGACACCTGCTGCCAGGGGCAGCAACCCGACCCGGAAGGGACATCCGTGACTCTCGACGTCGGCGTCATCGGCACCGGAATGATCGGCCAGGACCACATCAGGAGACTCGCGGACGTGCTATCCGGCGCCCGAGTCGCCGCGGTGACGGACGTCGACACCGACCGGGCACGCACGGTCGCCGACGGCCTCTCGGACGTGCGCGTCCACCCCACCGGCCAGGACCTCATCGCCGACCCGGGCGTCGACGCCGTGGTGGTGACCTCATGGGGCCCGACCCACGAGCAGTACGTCCTCGCCGCGATCGCGGCGGGCAAGCAGGTCTTCTGTGAGAAGCCGCTCGCGACCACCCGGGAGGC
This sequence comes from Pseudonocardia aurantiaca, assembly GCF_039526725.1. Taxonomy (NCBI): domain Bacteria; kingdom Bacillati; phylum Actinomycetota; class Actinomycetes; order Pseudonocardiales; family Pseudonocardiaceae; genus Pseudonocardia; species Pseudonocardia aurantiaca. The sequence continues at coordinate 33,225 of NZ_BAAAJG010000008.1, read as the reverse complement.
CTGCGAACGGATCGTGGACGCCGAGGTCGCGGCCGGGCGCAGGCTTGTCATGGTCGGCTTCATGCGCCGCTACGACGAGCAGTACCGCGCCATGAAGGAGGTCGTCACGAGCGGGGAGATCGGTGCGCCGCTGCTCATGCACGCGGCGCACCGGAACCCGTCCGTGCCGGACCACTTCACCAGCGAGATGATCATCACCGACTCCACGGTGCACGACATCGACGTGGCCCGTTGGGTGCTGGGCGAGGAGATCGCGGCGGTCCGCGTGCTGAAGCCGCGGGTGAGCAGCAAGGCCCGCCCGGGGTTCAACGACCCGCTGCTGGTTCTGCTGGAGATGGGCAGCGGCGTGCTCGTCGACGTCGAGGCGTCGGTCAACGCCGGATTCGCCTACGACATCCGCGGCGAGGTCGTCGGCGAGGACGGCACGGTCGAGCTGACGGAGAGCGCCGGCGTGCTGACCAAGCAGCGGGGGCGCTGGTCGGGGCGGGTCCCGGCGACCTGGAAGGAGCGGTTCGCCCGGGCGTTCGACACCGAGTTCCAGGCCTGGGTCGACGCGGTCGCCGCGGGCGGCACCACCGGCCCCAGCGCGTGGGACGGCTACGCCGCCACCGTCGTCTGCGACACCGGGTTGGAGGCGCTGCGCACCGGCGAGCGGGTGCCCGTCGTCCTGCGTCAGCGGCCCGACCTCTACAAGGAGCAATGACCATGAAGGTCGCGGTCGACCCGTACATGCTGCGCTCGGTGCCGCTCCTGGAGCTGCCCGCGCTGGTCGCGGAGCTGGGGTACCAGCACATCGAGCTGTCCCCCCGGCCGGACTTCCTGCCGTTCTTCGTGCACCCGCGCGTGGACCGGGCGACGATCGCCGCGTTCCGACGCGAGCTCACGGGGGCCGGGGTGGATATCGCGTCGGTGCTGCCGCTCTACAAGTGGTCCGGGCCCGGTGAGGACGCCCGGAAAGCCGCAGTGCGGTACTGGCGCCGGGCCATCCAGGTCACCGTCGATCTCGGGTGCGACGTGATGAACTCCGAGTTCAACGGGCGCCCGGACCGGGCCGAGGCGAGCGAGGCGCAGTTCTGGCGCTCGATGGAGGAGCTGCTGCCGGTATTCGAACGCGAGGGCGTGCGGCTGGTGCTGGAACCGCACCCGGACGACTTCATGGAGGACGGGCGCGGCGCGGTCGACCTGATCAAGGGGATCGACAGCGACCTGGTGACCTTCCTGTACTGCGCGCCGCACACCTTCCACCAGGGCGGCGACCTGGCCGACGTGATGCGCTACGCGGGCCCCCTGCTCACGCACCTGCACATCGCCGACTCGTTCGACCACACCGGAAGCTCGGGCCTGCGCTACATCGTCAACCCGCCGGGCTCCACCGCGCGGGTCCACCAACACCTCGACATCGGGCAGGGCGAGGTCGACTGGGACCTGTTCTTCACCACGCTCGCCGACGTCGGGTTCGACGGGATCGCCACGGTATGCGTGTTCGCGTGGGAGGAGCGGGCCCGCGAGTCGCTGGTGGCCAATCGGGAGAAGGTGCAGGAGTACGTGGCCAAGTACGGGGTGGGACGCTCGTGACGCGCGGGCTGGCGGTGGGGCTCGCGGGACTGGGCCGGATGGGCCGCATCCACGCCGAGAACCTCGCGGCGCGCTGCGCGTCCGCGCACCTGGCCTGCGTCTTCGACGCCGACCCCGTGGTGGCCGCCGCGGTCGCCGAGCGGCTGGACGTCCCGTGGACCGCGTCCTACGACGGGCTGCTGGACGCGTGCGCCGCCGTCGCGGTCGCGACCAGCACCGGTTCGCACGCCGATCTCGCCGTCGCCGCCGCGGAGGCGGGGAGGCACGTGTTCTGCGAGAAGCCGATCTCGCTCGACCGGGCCGCGGCCCTCACGACCGTGCATGCGGCCGCGCGGGCTGGGATCGTGTTCCAGGTGGGATTCCACCGGCGCTTCGACCCCGACTGGGTGGCCGCGAACGAGCGGATCCAGGCCGGCGAGCTGGGCGAGGTCACGTTCTTCCGCACCTCGCTGCGGGACATGAACCCGCCCGACCCCGCGTACCTGACCGGCTCCGGCGGCTTCTTCGTCGACGTCACCGTGCACGACCTGGACGTCGCGCGCTGGATGGTCGGCGAGGTCGTCGAGGTGACCGCCCACGGTGCGGCGTCCGACCCCGCGTTCGCGGCGATCGGCGACATCGACACCGCCGTCGTCGTGCTGCGCTTCGCGGGCGGCGCGCTCGGCGTGATCGACAACAGCCGGTCGGCGCGATACGGCTACGAGTGCTCCACCGAGGTGATGGGGAGCCTGGCCACCGCGCGGATCGACGCCCCGCGCCGGCGCGGCTACGAATGGCGCACCCCCGGCCTCGCCAGCCACGACCTGCCGCGCGACTTCGAGGAGCGCTACCCGCAGGCCTACGCCGCCGAGGTGGAGGGCTTCGCCCGCTGCGTGTTGGACGGCACCGCCCCGCGCGTCACCGGCCTCGACGCGCTCGCCGCGTTCGACCTGGCCATGGCCGCCGACGTCTCGTGGCGCACGGGGCGGTCGGTCGCGCTGACCCCGCGCCCCACCGCGACGGGTGTCGTCTACGAGACCGAGGAGGTACCCGCATGACACCCGCCACGACCGGCGACCGGATCGCCGGCGCCCCCATCTCGTGGGGAGTCTGCGAGGTGCCCGGCTGGGGCTACCAGCTGCCGCCGGCGCGGGTGCTCGCCGAGATGGCCGAGGTCGGGCTCGCCGCCACGGAGCTGGGTCCCGACGGGTTCCTGCCGGGCGAGCCCGCGGCCCTCGCCGACGTGCTGTCGCGCCACCACCTGCGGGCTATCGGCGGGTTCACGCCGCTGCTCCTGCACGTGCCCGGCCATGACCCGGTGCCCGAGGTCGAGAAGCTGCTGGAGACCTACGCCGCGACAGGCTCGGACGTGCTCGTGCTGTCGGCGGTCACCGGGATGGACGGCTACGACGAGCGCCCCGACCTCGACGTGGAGGGTTGGCGCACGCTGCTCGCGAACCTGGACCGGCTCATGCTGCTCGCCGCCGAGCGCGGGGTGCGCGCCGTCCTGCACCCACACGTCGGGACGATGGTGGAGACCGGCCCCGACGTGCAGCGGGTGCTGGACGGCTCGTCGATCGCGCTGTGCCTCGACACCGGCCACCTCCTCATCGGCGGCACCGACCCGGCCGAGCTCACCCGGCAGGTCCCGGAGCGGATCGCGCACACCCACGTCAAGGACGTCGACGCCGGACTGGCCGCACAGGTGCGGTCGGGCATGCGGTCCTACACCGATGCCGTGCGCGCGGGCATGTACCGGCCGCCGGGTTCGGGCGACGTCGACTTCGAGTCGATCGTGGGCCACCTGCGCGGGCACGGGTACGACGGCTGGTACGTCCTGGAGCAGGACACGATCCTCACCGAGGAGCCGCGCGGTCCGGGCCCGGTGACGGACGTACGCGCCGGCGCGGACCACCTGCGGTCGCTGCTGGGCGGCCCGCGGTGACGGCGGCGCGCCCCGCAGCGGGCACCGGCGCCCGCCCGCTGACCGAGCGGGACTGTCGCCTGGAGGACCTGGTCGCCGTCCTCGGCGACCCGACCGAGGTCACCGACTACCCGCACGCCGACGCGGTGGCGGACGGCGTCCTCGTGTACGAGGCGGCGGCCGCGATCGACACGACGGGGCACGAACGCCGCGCGCTCGCGGCCGAGCTGGCCGGCGCGCTCGCGGACGGGCCCGGGATCGTGCTGTTCCGCGGCGCGTGGCCGGACCTCTCGGTCGTGGACCGCGCGACGGCGGCGTTCCAGGACATGATCGCCGACCAGCGCGCCGCAGGCGGCGCCGTCGGCGACCACTTCGCCCCGCCGGGCGCCAACGACCGGGTGTGGAACGCGCTGGAGAAGCTGGCCCTGCGCGCACCCGACGTGTTCGTGGACTACTACGCGAACGACGTCCTCGCGCTGATCGCGACCGCCTGGCTCGGCCCGGGCTACCAGGTGACCTCGCAGGTCAACGTGGTGAACCCGGGCGGGGCCGCGCAGGTTGGGCACCGCGACTACCACCTCGGGTTCCTGCCGGCCGCCCGCATCGAGCAGTACCCGGCGCACGTGCACCGGCTCTCCCCCGTGCTCACGCTGCAGGGCGCCGTCGCCCACGGCGACATGCCTCTGGAGAGCGGCCCGACGCTGTACCTGCCGCACTCGCAGAAGTACCTGCCCGGCTACCTCGCGACGGGCCGGCCGGAGTTCCGGGAGTTTTTCGAGAACAACCACGTCCAGCTGCCCCTGCGCACCGGTGACGCCGCGTTCTTCAACCCGGCGGTGATCCACGCCGCCGGGCACAACCGCTCGGCGGGCATCCGGCGCACGGCCAACCTCTTGCAGGTGTCGTCGGCGTTCGGCCGGGCGATGGAGAGCGTCGACCGCGAGCGGATGTGCGCTGCGCTGTACCCGGCGCTGCAGGCCAGGGCAGCCGCCGGGGCCGACGTCGGCGCCGCCGTGGCCGCCGCGGCCGACGGCTACGCGTTCCCGACCGATCTCGACCGCGACCCGCCCGTCGGCGGGCTCGCCCCGCCCACCCAGGCCGACCTCGTGCACCGGGCGCTGGCCGAGGGGTGGGACCACCCGACGTTCCGGGCGGAGCTCGCGGCGCAGGCAGCGCGCAGGCGGTCACGGGACTGAGTTCTCAGGAAAGGGAGCACCGTGCGTCTCGGTCTCATCGGGCTCGGGCGGATCGGATCCTTCCACGCGCGGACCCTCACCGACCTGCCCGCCGTCGACTCCCTCGTCGTGACCGACGCCCTCCCCGCGGTGACCGCGGAGGTGGCCGGGCGCGTCGGGGCGGAGGCCGTCGACTCATCCGCGGAGCTGCTCGCGGCCGGGGTTGACGGGGTGCTGATCGCGGCGGCGACGAAGGCGCACCCCGCGCTGCTGCTCGCCGCGGTCGACGCCGGGCTGCCGGTGTTCTGCGAGAAGCCGGTGGCCCGCGCGGTCGGCGATGCGGTGGCGGTGGCCGAGCGCGCGCGGGACAGTGGTGTGCCGGTGCAGATCGGGTATCCGCGCCGCTTCGACCCCGTGTTCCGCGCCGCCCGCGCGGCGGTCGCGAGCGGGGAGCTGGGGTGGCTGCACACCGTGCGGTCCACGACACTCGATCCGGCACCGCCACCGGCGGCCTACGTCGCCGGCTCCGGAGGGATCTTCCGGGACTGCACGGTGCACGACATCGACACCGTGAGGTGGGTGACCGGCCGCGAGGTCGTCGAGGTCTACGCCACCGGGTCGTCCCGCGGGGACGCGTTCATCGCCGAAGCCGGTGACCTCGCCACGGCAGCCGTCGTGCTTACCCTCGACGACGACACCGTCGCCCTCGTCTCGAACAGCCGCTACAACCCGCGCGGCTACGACGTGCGGCTGGAGCTGCACGGCTCCGCCGACAGCGTGGTCGCAGGTCTCGACGACGGGCTGCCGCTGCGCTCGCTGGAGCCCGGGGCGGCTTTCCCGGCCGGGCCACCGCACCGGTCCTTCATGGACCGGCTCGCGGTGGCCTTCCGGGCGGAGCTCGCGGCGTTCACCGAGGTGGTGGCGGGGACGCGACCCTCGCCGTGCACCATCGCCGAGGCGCTCGAGGTGGCCTGGGTGGCCGAGGCAGCCACCCGGTCGCTGCACGTGCACCGCCCGGTGCGGCTCGACGAGCTGCGTTCCCTGTGACCTGCCGCGGAACCCGCCCTCCGGTGGTAACGCCGTCACCATAGATCGCGTTACACGACTGGACACCGGCCACAGCCGTGTGCCCAGGTACGGATGGAGAGGAACCCTCCCTGATGTTGGACCAGACCCGCACAGATCTGCGGCGGCTGGAGGACGCGTACATCGAGGCGGTGAACTCCGCCATCGGCGAGGGCCGTGAGGACCTCGTCGAGGAACTGGTCGCGTCCTACCCCGATGCCGCGCTGCGCCTGCTCACGACCGACGAGCACCGGCGCGCGGCCTAGGAGGATCCCTAGCCCTGACCACCACGGCGCCGCGCCGTGGTGGTCAGGCCCGCTCAGCCGCGTTCCGGCCGGACCGGGCCTTGCCCCGCCCCGGTGGAGGCGATCGCGGCCGCGATCTCGTCCATGTCGGCGTCCGTGAGCACCAGGTCCGCGGCGGCGACCCAGCCGTCGACCTGTTCAGGGCTGCGCGCACCCACGATCGCGCCGGTGACGCCGGGCCAGGCGAGCGTCCAGGCGACGGCGACCGCGGCGACCGAGATGGCGTGCCGCGCCGCGACCGGTGCGAGAGCAGCGGCCAGCGCGAGGTTCCGGTCGAGCCGCGATGTGAACTCCGGGGCCGTCCGGCGCCAGTCGTCCGAAGGCAGCGCCGCGACCCGCTCGGCGGAGAACGCTCCGGTGAGCAGCCCGGACTGCATCGGCGAGTAGACGATCACCCCGGTCCCGTTGCCGTCGCACCAGGCCAGCTCCTCGGCGGCCGAGCGGTTGATCGCGGAGAACGGCGGCTGCAGCGAGTCGACGTGGCCGACCTTCTCGGCGGCGGTCAACTGGTCGACATCGTGGTTGGACAGCCCGATCGCCCGGACCTTGCCCTCCGCGCGGAGGTCGACCATGGTCTGCCAGTACTCGTCGAGCGGCGTGCCGTCCTCGGCGGGCCAGTGCACCTGGTAGAGGTCGATGCGATCCACGCCCAGGCGGCGCAGCGACCCCTCGACCTCCTCGCGCACGCCCGCCGGCGCCATCACGCGCCGCGGCCGCACGGTCCGGTCGGCCGCGTCCCAGACCAACCCGCACTTGGTGAACACGTACGGACGTTCCGCCGCGGGGAGCTCCCGCAGTGCCCGGCCCACCACCTCCTCGGAATGACCGAGGCCGTAGACGGCGGCGGTGTCGACCCAGTTCACCCCCCGCTCCACCGCGTGGTGGATCGCCGCCACCGACGCGTCGTCGTCCTGCGGGCCCCACGCGAACGACCAGTCGCCGCCGCCGATGGCCCACGCGCCGAACCCGGCCCTCGTGAGCTCCATCCCGGTGGTGCCCAGCGGTGTGGTCGTGAGTGACACGGTCTCTCCTCGTCAGTTCGAGATCGTCCTGTCGCCCGACAGAACTGCCTGCCTTCCCATCGTCAAGTGGCGCGAGCGATGTGTCCAACAGATGAAAGCGCACGCTGTGAGCGCGTAGGCTTCTCAATCGTGGAGTTGCGTCAGCTCGAGTACTTCGTGGCCGTGGCCGAGGAGCGGCACTTCACCCGGGCCGCACGCCGGATGCTCGTGTCGCAGTCCGGGCTCTCGGCCTCGATACGCGCGCTCGAGCGCGAGCTCGGCGCCCCCTTGTTCGTCCGTTCGACCCGGCACGTCGAGCTCACGGAGGTCGGCCGGGCGGTGCTGGCCGACGCCCGGCGCGCGCTGGCCGGAGCCGCGGCGACCAGGGACACGGCGGCGGCGGTCCGAGGCCTGCTGCGGGGCACGCTCCTGGTGGGCGCCGAGCAGTGCATCGCCGGTGTGGACGTCCCGGCTGTGCTCGCGGGGTTCCGCGCCGCGCACCCCGGCGTCGCGGTCCGGCTACGTCACGAGGGATCGGCCGCGCTCATCGAACAGGTCGCGGCGAGCACGGTCGATGCCGCGTTCGTCGCCGTGACGGGCCCGGTCCCGGAGGGCGTCCGGGTGTTCCCGATCACCCGCGAGCCGATGGTCCTGCTCTGCCATCCGAGCCACCCGCTCACTGCCGCGGCGGATCTCAGCTGGGCGAGCCTGTCGCGGGCGACGTTCGTCGACTTCCCTCCGGACTGGAGCATCCGCGTGCTCAACGACCGCGCCTTCGCCGTCACCGGGCACAGCCGCGAGGTCGGGCTGGAGGTCAACGACGTGCACAGCCTCCTGGACCTCGTGCACCACGGGCTCGGCGTCGCGTCGGTCCCTCGCCCGATCGCGGCGAAGGACAAGGCCGCGGGCCTGTGCGTGCGCGACCTGCCCGCCGGTGCCCCGATGCACTGGCAGGCCGCGCTCGCCGTCGGCGACGAGGATCGGGCCAGTCCGGCCGCGTCCGAGCTGTGCCGGACGGTCACGGCCGAGGTGATCGCTCGGGTCACGCCGGCCATGGCGCCCGCCAGGTGATGCGGGCGATCAGCCCTTGCCCGGAGCCAGCGCCCAGGTGAGCGGTTCGACCGGCCGGTAGCAGCAATGTGTGCCGGTGCGGACCGAGCGGTCGAGGTGGGCCCCCAGCTCGGGATGGACGAGCCGGACCCGGCGGATGGCGTCCCGGACCCGCGCGGTGACCGCCTTGCGGGCGCGCTCGGTGGTGCTCGAGCCGAGCGCGCGGGTGCGCCCGGCGAGCCCCGCGGCGCGACGCAGCTCGGCGAGCAGCGCGGTCCGCTGCGCGTCGAGGTGCTGGACGCGGCCGAGGTCGTGGTCGTCGCGGGCGGCCTCCAGGTCCTGGTCGATCTCGCTGAGCCTGCGGCGGTACGCGGCTCGGGCGGTCGGGTCGAGTTGGTCACCGCCGGCGTGGTCCGTCGTGGCGGCCGCGGCCAGTTCGAGCACGTGCACGTCGGTTCCCGGCCGGGCGAGGAGCACGGCGAGGTCGGCAAGACCCTTGATGGCGGGAAGGTGCGCGGTCGTGCCGCGGTGCCGGATCCGCCACAGCTCACCGTCGCGGCGCAGCTCGGCGACGGCCGGACCGGCCGGCGCCGGGGAGACGGGGCCGGCCTGCCCGGCGGTGAGCGCGGTCAGCTCCACCCTGGTCTCGGCCTCCCACGGGCGGGCACCGAGCCGCTGGTGCACGGCGAGGGCCTCGCTCAGCCAGCGCTCGGCGTCGGCCTTGCGGCCGAGCGCGGCGGCGAGCATCCCCGCCCAGTGGGCGTTGCTGCCCATGAAACAGACGAGTGCCCCGTTGACGCCGCAGCTGCCGGTCACGGGTTCGAGCTCCGCGAGCAGCTGGGCGCACACGGTGTCATCGCGCAGGCCGATGGCCGCGGTGGTCATCGCGCCGACGAAGACCGACCAGAGGTAGGACCGGTCGGTACGCCAGGTGTCGAGTGCGACAACCGTGTCGAGGGCGCGGCGAGCGGCATCGAGATCGGCGTCGTCGCCTGCCATCACGAGGAGCCCGGCGGCCACCGCGTTGGCGTGCGACGGCACGCCGACCCACCACCGCACCGCGTCGGCGGCGGTGGCGCGCAGCATCGCGGGCTCGCGGCGGGCCCGCACCAGGCCGAGCAGCTGCGACATGCGCACGTTGCCTGCGTCGGGCTCGGCGATCCGCTCGCCGAGCGCGCTCGCACCGTCGATGAGGGTCTCGGCGTCGTCCAGCCTGCCGTCGATCAGGGCGAGCGCACCGCGGCGGGTCGCCGCCAGGTAGTCGTGGTGGGGCTGGCGGAGCTGCTCGGCCGCGTGCAGGTACCTGGCCAGCACGGACCGAAACGTGGCCGAGCCCTCCTCGAGCAGCGCGTTCGCGGTGAGCAGCAGACCCTCGGCGTGCCGCTCGGGGTCCGCGGCGCGTTCGGCGAGCTGCGTGATCTCCCGGGCGATGTCGACCCGCTGCGCTGCCAGGCCCGGCGTCCACAGCACGTCGTGTTGTGCGAGCAGGCAGGCGTTGAGGGTCTCCGGGTCGTCGAGCCTGCGGGCAAGCGCGATGGCCTGCTCCGACAGCGGCCGCGCCCGGGCCCGGTGCTCGGGCACGGAGTGGTGCAGCTCGCGCGCCAGGCTGGCGGTGAGCTGGGCCTCCAGCGCGGTGCCAGTACCGTGCAGCGCGGCGAGCGCCTCCTCCAGCGCATCGACGACGGCGTCGCGGGGCATCGCGAACCGCGAGCCGAGCCGTTGCACGCCCAGCGCCACCCGGCCCAGCCGCTGGCCGTCGCCGACCGCGGTGGCGCGTTGCCGCGCGTCGTCCAGCAGCGCGCGGGCGCGGGTGGGGTCCCCTGCCCTGGCGTGCGCGTCCGCCTCCTCGACGAGCAGGTCGACCAGTACCGCGCCGCCGTCGCCGGCCCCGGAGTCCTCCACCGCGTGCCGGGCGCGGGCGAGGTGCGCGGCCGCCTCGCCGAAGGCCAGCCTGCGGCGTTCGGCCTCGGCCGCCGCCCGGGCCCACCGGATCGCTCGCGCCCCGCCCTCGACGGGCGTCGCCGCGGCGCAGTGCCGGGCCAGGTCGGCCGCCAGCACGGCGGCGCCGCGCTCGTGCCGGTGTTCGAGGGCGTCCGCGATGCGCTGGTGCAGCGCGAGCCGGCGCGCGACCGGGATCCCGGCGGCGAGGGTCTCCCGGAACAGGTCGTGCGCGATCCGGGTGCGCGCCGGCTCGCCGTCACGCACGAGGACACCCGCTGCCACCCCTTCCTCGCACAGCGCCGCCACGGTGGCCGGGTCGAGGCCGCAGACCTCACCGAGCACGTCGGGCAGCAGGTCGTTGCCCGCCACCGCGGCCGTCTCGACCATGGTCACGGCCGCCGAGGACAGCCGCGCCGTGCGCCGCGCCACCACCTCGCGCACCGCTGCCGGGACCTCGCCCGCCGACCGCGCGGGATCCCCGAGCAGCTCGGCGAGCTGCCGGGCCAGGAACGGATGCCCACCGGTGCGGCTGTGCACCTCGTCGGCCCATCGCTGCGCCCCCGGGCCGTCGAGGGTGGCGGCGACCAGCTCGAACACCTCGTCCCGGGACAGTCCCCGGAGCGCCACCGACTCGCCGTGCGCAGCGAGCTCGTCCAGCACCCCGGCCGCGGTGTCGTCGAGCTCGTCGTCCCGGTAGGCGCCGATGACCACGAGCGGGACCGGGCGGTAGGGCCGCACGAGGAACCGCAGCAACGCCAGCGACGACGCGTCGGCCCATTGCAGGTCGTCCAGCACGACGATCGCGGGGGCCTGCCGCACCAGTCCCTCCAGGACCCGGGCGACCGCGTCGAACAGCCGCAACCGCGCCGCGTCCGAGTCGGGTTGCTCGTCCGCCCGCCCCCCTGCGCCTGCCGGCGCCAGCTCGGGGAGCACGCGGGCAAGCTCCGCGGCGTCGGCGGGGGCGAGCGCCGCGAGACCTGATCCGGCGGGATCGAGCGCCGTCACGAGGCCGCGGAGCGCCACCGTCCATGGCCACAGCGCCGGGGTGCGCTCCGCGTCGGCGCACGTCCCCCAGCCCACGGGCAGCCCGGTGCGCAGCACCGCCTCGCCGATCAGCGTGGTCTTGCCGATGCCGGCGGGGCCGCTGACCAGGGCCAGCCGCGCCCTGCCCCGCGCCGCGTCGTCGACGACCGCGAGCACGCGCGACAGCTGGCGGGCCCGCCCGACGAACGCCATGCGCGAGATTGTGCCTCGCTCCGCCAAGGCCGGACACGGCGAGAAACGGCGCCCGCAAACCGCGCGGCGGTTTCTGGCGGGTGCGTCCCGGGATCTGGCGCCTCCTGGTCAACACAGCCGACCGCCTTGGAGGCCGCCATGACCGTCACCTTCGACCCCACCCGCTACAAGGACACCACCCGATCCCAGTGGGAGGACGCCGCGGGCGCCTGGCACACCTGGGGCCCGACGCTGGAGGCCTGGCTCGGCGAGGCGACGGCGCTGATGCTGGATGCGGCCGGCGTCCGGACCGGAAGCGCGGTGCTCGACGTCGCGGCCGGCGCAGGCGGCCAAACCCTGGCCGCCGCGCGCCGGGTGGGCCCGGACGGCGAGGTCCTCGCCACCGACATCTCCCCCACGATCCTCGCCCACGCCGCGGCCGACGCCGCTGCCGCGGGCCTCACCAACGTGCGGACCAGAGAGCTCGACGGCGAGCGGCTCGACGTCGACGCGGGCGCGTTCGACGCCGTGATCTCGCGGCTCGGGCTGATCTACTTCCCCGACCAGGCAGGCGCGCTCGCCGGCCAGTACCGCGCGCTGCGGCCCGGGGGGAGGGTCGGGGCGATCGTCTACTCGACCGCCGAGCGCAACGCGTTCTTCGCCGTACCCGTGTCGATCATCAGGAGGCGCGCGAACCTGCCGGCGCCCGCGGCCGGACAGCCGGGCCCGTTCAGCCTCGGCGGCCCCGGGGCGCTCGCCGACCTCCTGCGCCGTACCGGGTTCCGCGACGTCGAGACGCAGACGGTGGCCGCCCCGTTGCAGATGCCCACCGCCGCGGAATGCGTGCGGTTCGAGCGCGAGTCCTTCGGCGCGCTGCACCAGATGCTCGCCGGCCTCGCGCCTGCCGAGCGGGAGGTCGCCTGGCAGGAGATCGGTACCGAGATGCGGCGCTTCGAGGGCCCGTCGGGCTTCACGGGGCCGTGCGAGCTGATCGTGGCGTCGGGGGTCAAGTGACCCGGGTCGAAGGGTTCGGCGGGATCAGCCGCTCAGCTCCTGCAACGCGCGCTGGGCGGCGTCGAGCTCGGCGCGGAGCCGCTCCACCCGTTCGACCTGGCGGTGGCGCGCGGCCTCCAGCGACGACTCGATCGCCTCCGCGACCGGGGACGGCAATGACCGGGCGGCCTTGGCGACGTCGCCCGCCTGCACCGGCGTGGGCCGCACGACGCGCTTCTTGCCGATCATGACCTCGACGGTCCACTCCCCGTCGGTCGTGGCGTTCAGCGTGACGGTCACCTCGGCCGGTCGCGCCGCCGGACGGGCGCCGCCGGACCGCGGGCGGTCCGGCGCCTTCTCCGGAAGCGGCGGCGGTTTCGGGGGCGCGGACTTCTCCGGCAGCGGCGCGGGCGGCCGCGGTGCACTCTCGGCAGGCGCGACCGGCCCCGGGGCCGGGTCGGGCTGCTTCTTGGCCTGCTTTCGCGGTGGGCGCGTCCTGGTGAGCTCGCTCGGCGAGCAGAACAGCGCGTCGCGCGAACCCGCGGGCCGGACCTGGATGAAGTCGCCCTCGGCCACGTCGTCGATCGAGACCACTCTGGCCGATCCGTTGGCCGGGACGCCCACCGCCGCCGGGGTGAACCACACCGTGAACGGCCTGCCGGCTGCGAGCTCCGCGCGCGCTGCCACCAGGTCCTCCTCCGACAGCGCAACCGGCGCGACCATCGTCGACAACCCCTCTCCTCGATCGAGTCGGTGCATTGTGCCCGTGCCCACCGACAGAACCGACGGCCCGTGCCCGACTGTCGTGCCGGGCCGGTCAGCGCCCCCTTTGGAGGACGAGGGCGATGTCGAAGGCGGCGAACACCTGGGGGTCCTGGAACACGACGTTGTGCGCGATCCCCCGCCGGGTCACGGTCAGCACCTGCACCGTGTGCAGGCGCAGGACGCCCCGGTCGTCGGGGCAGTAGGCCGCGACGGCGGGCTGACCGTTCGCCGCGATCGGAACCATCCGCCAGCCGGTGCCGCGCATCGCGAACACGCGGGCGATGAAACGCCCGTAGTCGACGCGGCCGGCGTACCAGAGCGGGACGGGCGGCATCTCGAGCACGGCGTCGTCGGTGAGGAGCGTGATCAGCGTGTCCACGTCGGCGGCTTCGAACGCGCGGACGTAGCGGTCGACCTGATCGCGGACGGCCGGGTCGTCGGGGTCGCGCAGCGTGTCCTCCCGCGGCGCGGCCCCCGCGACGGCGGCCCGCGCGCGTTGCAACGCGCTGTTGACCGCCGCCACCGACGTGCCCAGCTGCGCCGCGACCTCCGCCGCGCTGAACTCCAGCACGTCCCGCAGCACGAGCACGGCCCGCTGCCGTGGCGGCAGCAGCTGCATGGCCGCGACCAGCGCGAGCCGCACGCCGTCGCGCTCGACCGCCCGCGCCAGCGGGTCCCCCCGGAGCAGGTGGCGGTCGGGAAGCGGCTGCAGCCATGGGACCGCGAGATCCGGCACGAGCGGGGCGTGCGGGTCGTCGCTCGCCGTGCCGAGACCGGACGGCAGGGCTCGCCGCGCGCGGCCCTCCAGGGCGGTCAGGCACACGTTGGTGGCGATCCGGTAGAGCCAGGTGCGCAACGAGGCGCGCTGCTCGTCGTAGCGGTCACGAGCCTTCCAGGCCCGGATCAACGTCTCCTGGGCCAGGTCCTCCGCCTCGTGCACCGACCCCAGCATCCGGTAGCAGTGCACGACCAGCTCACGGCGGAACGGGGCGGTCGCGGCATCGAAGTCCGACCCGATGACCGTCACGTTCGCTCCCCGTTCGCTCGGATCTCCGACGATATCCGCGGCCGCCGATGAGTCCGGCCGCGCCCGCCGGTACGTACCTCCGACCGCACTACCGGAGGGCCGCGAGGCGGCCGGGGAGGACCACCATGAACCGCGTCATCGTCATCGAGTTCATCACGCTGGACGGCGTCGTCGAGGACCCGGACGGCTCGGCCGGGACAGCCGGCGGTGGCTGGGCGTTCCGCTACGGCCCCGAGGCCGTGGCCGGCGACAAGTTCAAGCTCGGCCCCCGCCTCGACTCGGGCGCGCTGCTCCTGGGCCGCGGTACGTGGCAGCTCTTCTCGCGGCTCTGGCCGGGCCGCTCGGACGAGTTCTCGACGAAGATGAACAAGGCGCCGAAGTGGGTCGTGTCCCGCACGCTCACCGACGTCGCCGCCTGGAGCGGCTCCGCGCTGGTCACCGGTGAGCTGGGCGACGCCGTGGCGCGGCTGCGGCGGGACCGGGACGTCATCGTCATCGGCAGCACGAGCGTCGTGCACACGCTGATGGAGCAGGACCTCGTCGACGAGTACCGCCTGCTGGTCTTCCCGACAGTGCTCGGCGCCGGCCGCCGGCTGTTCACGAGCCCCGCCGGGACGGGCGACCTCCGACTGGTCTCGGCGGAGCAGAGCGGCGCCGCGGCGCTTCTGCGCTACGAGGTGCCCGAGCGCGTGCGCCTCTGAACTTCCAGCCCCGCGCAGGCCGTCCTCGCCCGGCTGGTCCGCCGGGCACCTGATCGGCAATGATGCACCGGTCGCGCGGCGGGGGTTCGCGGCGCTGGGGGGAGCTCGTGGTCGCTGCTGATGGCGCAGCCGTGTTCGCGGGCGCCGTCGTCCGCCTCCGGGGCGGCGACGAGGTGGTCGGCGGCGGCTTCCTGGTGGGTTCCGGCCTCGTCGCGACCTGCGCGCACGTGGTCGCCGACGCGCTCGGCGCGGACCCCTACTCCCCCGACCCGCCGCACGGTCCGGTGCGGCTCGACTTCCCCCTCGCGCCCGACGGCGCGAACCCGCCCGCTCTCCTGTACGCCGTGGTGACGCAGTGGTCGCCCATCGCGGACGACGGCACCGGCGACATGGCGCTGCTGCAGCTCACCGGGCCGCCGCCGCCCGACGCCCGGGTGCCGGCGCTGCGGCGCGTCGACCGGCTGTGGGACCACGGGTTCCGGGTGCTCGGCTTCCCCACGGACCGGCCCGACGGCGTCTGGTCCAGTGGCCTGATCAGGGGCGAGCAGAGCACCCGGTGGTTCCAGCTGCAGAGCACTCCCGGCGAGCAGCGCATCGAGGGCGGTTTCAGCGGATCCCCGGTGTGGGACGGCGCAGAGCGGCGCTGTGGTCGGCATGACCGTCGCCGCCGACCGGGGCGACACCACCACCGCCTACCTCATCCCGATCGACCAGGTCCTCGGGCTCGATCCCGCGCTCCTGCCGTGCCCGTACCGGGGCCTGCGCCCCTTCGAGGAGGAGCACGCCGGCGCCTTCTTCGGCCGCGAGGCGGAGATCGACAAGCTGGTCGACGCCGTCGGGCGGATGGCGGTGGTCGCTGTCGCCGGGCCCTCCGGCGCCGGGAAGTCCTCGCTGGTCCGCGCCGGGCTGCTGCCCCGGTTGCGTGCGGCCGGCACACCCGTCGTCGACGTGCGGGCGCAGCCGGGCGCCGACCTCGCCGCCGACCTCGCCACCGAGCTGGGCGCCGTGCCCGCGCCCGGCTCCGTGGTGGTGATCGACCAGTTCGAGGAGCTCGCCGCGGTCGACCCCGCCGGCGCGCGGCGCGCGCTCGAGCAGGTCGTGCGGCTCACCGGTACCGAGCGTGCGCGCGGTGCTCACCATGCGGTGGGCCGCGCTGGACCAGGTCGTCACACCGGAGCTGATTCCCCCGCTTCTCCCCGGACGGTGGTCGGCTGGCCTACGTCACGATCGACGGCGCCGGTGTGATGACCTTGCGGATCTGGGACGTGCGCACCGGCACCGAGGTGCCGCACGGAGTCGGGCCGCTGCCCGCCGACACCTACAGCGTCGGGCTCACGCCGGGCTCCGACCGCGTGGTGGTGCGCCGCGGCGACCCGCGTTCCCCGGAGACCCGGCTCGTGGTGCTCTCGCTCGCCGACAGCGCGGAGCTCGCCACCCTGCCCACCGGCGCCCGGACCGTGCTCGGGGGTGCGGCCGTGGCGACGTGCGAGCCAGGACAGGGAGGTCTGGGCGCGACCGACACCCTGGTCGTGACGCCGTTCGACGGCTCCGCACCACGACGGACCGCGCTCATCACCAGCTGCGACGGCACGGTCTCCGGCGCCTCGCTGTCCGGCAACGGGGGCGCGCTGGTCGAGAAAGAGGCAGGCCGGACGCTCCGGATCACCGACCTGCGCACTGGGGAGGCGTTCCACGTCACTGCGCCGGCGGAGCTGCCCTCCGTCGATCTCCCGGGGTTCAGCACCACACCGACCTTCGACGTCCTGCCCACCGCCCAGGGAGCACGGGCAGCCGTGCTGGCCGGCGGATCGGCATTGCTATGGCTGCGTGCCGACCCGCCGCCCGCTGCCGCCGGCGGGCTGAGCCCAGGAGAGCAGATCGTCGGCGTCGCGGACGACTTCCTCCTCGTCCGGACCAGGGACGGGTTCTACACCGCCGAGAATGCCACCGGGCGCCGGCTCGGCGAGCTGTCCGGCGTCACCGATCGGAACTCCCTGGCCGCGTTCGACCCGCCCGTGCTGTGGAACGCCAGGCTCGCCGCGGTCGGGTGGGACCTCACCCGCTACGAACTGCCGGCGCTGCGACCGGCGAGCCGGATCCTCCTGCCCAGCCGGGGCGGCGGCACTCCCCCCGGTGACCGCGGGCACCCACCCATGATCTCCCTGCTGCAGGAGCCGCCTGAGGACGGCGGCCGACTCATCACGATCGCCGACGGCGTGCTGACCGCATGGGATCCGGCATCCGGGTTGCCCGCCGGTACACCGGTCCCGCTCGGCACCACCGACCTCCAGATCGGGTTCCACCGGAGCTACCCGCACCTGCACCTGCACCTGCGCCCCGGTCATCCGGGCCAGGTCGGCGTGCTGACGCCCGACGAGGTGCAGATCTGGGACGTCACGCTCGGCCGGCTCGTGACCTCCGTCCCCGCCGTCGCATCGCTCGACTCACTGGACGGCCAGGGCAGCCCGATCGCGTTCGACGCGGCCGACGAGCGGCTGGCGGTGCTCGGCCGGGACGGGACGGTGCAGCTCTGGGACATCGGTGCGGCCCGGCAGGTCCGGGCGCCGATCCCGGCGCCGGGCATCACGGATCTGCTCGGGTTCGACCTCGACGGCTACCTCGTGGTGGTCGACGGCGGCAGCACCCGGGAGCGGCTGGCGTTCGTCGACCTCGACGCCGGAGCCGAGTCCGGGTCGCTGGAGGCGGACGACGCCATCCGGCCCCTCACCATCGCGCACCTCGCCGACGACCTCCGCACCGTCCGGCTGGAGGACCTGCCCGGCGGGTGGGTCTCCGACATGCCGGTGACCGCCCGGGGCTTGCGGGACAGCCTGTGCGCCGCCCTTGGCCGGCCGTTCACCACGGCTGAGCAGGCAATTCTTCCTCCGGGTGCCGACACCGCTCCGCCGTGCATATAGGAGTGTCGGACCGAGCGGAACCGACCCGTCAAGGTGAGCCGCGCAAGCAGGATTGGGCTGACCGGGCCGAGGCATCGGACGAGGCGCCACAGCACTTTGAAACCGGGCTATAAGGAATCCTCGAGGAGGTCCGGTGTTCGCCGGCTTCCACGTCACGTTCCTTCCCGGTGTGGCGAACCGGGACGCGCGACTTGGTCAGGCGATGCCGAAGTGCACCCGGGTCGGCTGCATTCACGATCGGACAGCGGGGTCCTACCGGAACCATCGAGGAAAGGGAATGGCCAGATGACTCAGACCGACCTGTGTGCGCCACCTCGGCCGTCCCGGCCGCGCGAACGCCGGCATCCTCCGGAGTACGCGCACCTCAACCCGCTGTTCGCGGAGCTGGCCGAGCTGCCCCCCGGCCACCGCCGCGCTGCTGCGCTGCGGGAGCGGCTGATCGCCGGGTACCTGCCGCTGGCCCGGCACATCGCGCGCCGTTACGTCCATCGGGGCGAACCGCTTCAGGACCTGGAGCAGGTGGCCACGATCGGGCTCATCGAGGCGGTCGACAGGTTCGACCCCCACCGCGGGCCGGACTTCCTGACCTTCGCGGTACCCACGATCAGCGGCGAGGTACGGCGGTGGTATCGGGACCGGACCTGGTTGATGCGGGTGCCGCGGCGGCTGAAGGAGCTCGACGCGGCCATCTTCGATGCCGTCGGCCGATTGAGCCAGGAGCTCGGCAGGGCGCCGCGGCCGTCCGAGATCGCCACCCGGCTCGACGTCACGGCCGAGGACGTCATCGAGGGCCTCCAGGTGCACGGGGCCTACCGGTGCCTGTCGCTCGACGAACCGGCAGGCACCGAGGCCGGGACGGACCGGGCCTCGGACTCCGTCGCAGCCCTCGGCCGGCTCGATCCCGGCGTGGCGCTCGTCGAGGACCGGGAGACGCTCCTCCCGCTGCTCGAAGCGCTCGGGGAACGGGAACGCAAGATCGTACTGCTGCGGTTCTTCGGGGAGATGACCCAGACCCAGATCGCCCGCGAGATCGGCATCTCCCAGATGCATGTGTCGCGGCTCCTGACCGCGACCCTCAGGAGCCTCAGGCGGGCGATGACCGCTGAGGCCTGAACTCGTCCGAGGGCTCTGGTGAGCCATCCCGACCGCGTCGTCGCGGTCGGGAATCACGCGGTCCCGTCCGGCGACCTGTCACAGGTGTCGCCTCGACTCGAGGCGCCGGAACGAGAGGTACCGGGTGGGCAGGCTGCGGTCAGTGTGCGGACCTGCTGTGCTGGCGGGCGCGGTGATCGCCGGGCTGCTGGTGCTGGCCGACACCGGGGCGTACGCGCGGCTCGGCGTGAGCGTGGCGTCGCCGGCGACGGCGGTCGCGTCGCCCACCAGGTCCGGCCGGCCCACGAGGACCTCTCGGCCGTCGACGATGGCCCGGATCCCGCGGCGGGGTAGCACCTCGAAGTCCGTGCAGGGTGGGCGCGCATCGCCCCGCTCGGCGGCTGCACCGACGACGGCTGCTGCGATCGGGTGCTCGGAGGCATTCTCGGCGGCGGCAGCGAGGATGAGCAGCTCGTCCTCGGTCATTCCAGCGCCGGCGACCACGCCGGTCACCTGCATCCGGCCGGTGGTGAGGGTGCCGGTCTTGTCCAGCACGACGGTGTCCGCGGCGTGCACGGCCTCCAGGGCCCGGAAGCCGGTCACGAAGATCCCCAGCTCGGCGCCGCGCCCGCTGGCGACCATGATCGCGGTCGGGGTGGCGAGTCCGAGGGCGCACGGGCAGGCGATCACCAGCACCGCGACGGCCCGGATGACGGCGTCCCCGGTGTTCGCCCCGGTGACCAGCCACCCGGCGAGGGTGACCGCGGCGAGCATGAGCACGGCCGGGACGAACACGGCGGAGACGCGGTCGACCAGGCGCTGCGCGGAGGACTTGCCGGTCTGGGCGTCCTGCACCGCGTGCAGCATCCGGGACAGCCTCGTCCGCTCGCCGACCTGGTCGGCGCGCACGGTGAGGGTCCCGCCGACGGCGATCGTGCCACCGGTCACCTGGTCCCCGGCTCCGATCTCGAGCGGCACCGGCTCGCCGGTCATCGCGCTCGTGTCGACTGCGGCGAGCCCGGCGACGACTGTGCCGTCGGTGGCGATCCGCTCGCCGGGCCGCACGACGAACCGGTCGCCGACGCGCAGGTGCGCCACGGGTACCCGTTGCTCGGTCTGCCGGCCTGTAGGGCCGCGCAGCACCGAGACCTCGTCCGGTCGCAACCGGCCCAGCGCGTGGATCGCGCCGCCCGCGGCGCGCCGCGACACGAGGCTTCTGCGGGGTCGGCTGCGGTGTCCTCGGGCGCACGCCTCGAGTCGGTCGTCATATCGAAGGAGTCGGCACGGGACGCCGCGCGGGTCCCGCCGAAGGGGGCGAGCGCGCTGCTCGGGTCGTCAGCCGATCGATCGCAACCTGGTGCCGGCCAGAACGCCGGGCAGCGTCCGCGTCTGCCAGACGATCGGTAAGCCGATTGACGGCCTGCCAGAACCGATGGACTCAGACATGCAGGGTGGGTCGGTAGATGAGTTCTTGGGTGTGGCCGTCGAGGGTCCGGCTCTCGATCAGCTCGAGGTCGAAGTCGGCCGCATCCTGGAAGATCGGGTCCACTCCGGTCTGACCGGTGATCACGGGGAAGAGCGTCACCTGAACGCGGTCGACCAGACCGGCGGCCATCAGCGCCCGGTTCAGCGACAGGCTGCCGTGTGAGCGCAACGGCACCTCGGACTCCTCCTTGAGCCGGGCGACGACGTCGACGGCGTCGCCGCTCACGACGTTCGCATCCGGCCAGTCGAGGCGTCCTTCCAGTGTGGTCGACACCACCGTTGCCGGCAGGCTCCTCATCCGTGTGACCCATGGGTCACGCACCTCGGACTCCTCGGTGCTCGAAGCCAGCATCCGCGCGAACGCCCTATACGTGTTGGCCCCGAAGACCATCCGCTGCTCCTCGCCGTAGAGGGCGAGGCGGTGGTCGAGGAGCTCAGGGCCTTGCTTGCCCCAGTAGCCGGTCCAGTTGCCGCTGGCGGCACCGAAGCCGTCGAGGCTGGAAAAGACGTCGAATGTGTAGGTAGCGGTCATGATGCTCTCCTTGAGTGCGGTTGATCGCGTGTCGGGGATTACAGACTGGCCACCACGGCGAAACTCATCGCCCTTGGACTCCTCGAGTCCGGCCGCCGGGATGCGGCCTTTCGACCCACTGTGCGTCTTCGAAGGGGCGCACCTCGATCGGGCACCCGCAGGCCAGCGCGCACTTCTCGCCCCAGGCCAGCGCCTGGTCGAGGTCGTCGCACTGGATCACCCAGAACCCGCCGAGCTGTTCCTTCGTCTCGGCGAACGGGCCGTCGGTCATCGTGGTCGTGCCGTTGCCGGGGCGGATGACCGTGGTGGCGTGCGAGGGCAGCAGGCCGCCGACGAACACCCACGAACCGGCGGACTGCATCTCGGCGGTGACCTTGGCCGTCCGGGCCTGCTGCTCCTGAATTTCGTCTTCGGACGGCGACGGCGCGCTTTCGTCGAACTGGACGGCGAGCAGGTACTTCTTCATGGCGAACTCCTTCGAGATCGGGAGGGATCAGGCCGGCAGGCGGCGGGCGATGGCCGGGATCACGATCGCGGCAGCGACCACGTGCGTCAGCATCAGCAGCACCTTCGTGGCCGCGGACGCGTCCGCGAGCACATCCGGTACCAGTGACAACGCGGTGAGCACGATCGTGGTGCGGACGAACGCCGTGCGTGGACGGCGAGCCGAGCGGGCCAGCACCAGGGCCAGCGCCAGGCCCACCACGGAGCAGATGACGGTCAGCACGGCGAACCCGGACATCGGGATCGGCGTGCCGCCGACAGCGAGGCTGATCCCGGCGAACTCACCCGCGGCGGCGACGGTCGCGGTCACCGCGGCGGCGACGACCGCGGCGGTCAGGCCGCCGGTGATCAGGGGCTTCGCGGGAGCGGTGGTGATGACGGACATCGTGGGCCTCCGGTGAGTGGCGACCGGCCCGTTGCCGGTCTCTCACCTTGGCTACGAACGCACTCGACGCCATTCGACACCCACCACAGAAAGATCAGAAGACGTACTCGCCCCGACCGGATCCGAGGCGACAAGGCCTACTCGCCACGAGCGATCCGACGGCGACTGCGAACCCGCGGGGATTCCGGTGTCGAGGAAGCGCAGACCGCTGAGGAAGGCATCCCGGGCGGAGCGGGCGGCGCAGCGCTACGGGGAGCGGGACGGCGCGAGATCCCGCCGGACCTCCTCTACTCGACGTAGAACAGGTCGTCACCCGACCGTTCCGGGTTCCCGGCGGCTCGCAGCCGGGCCTGAGAACAGCACCCGGTCTCCGGCCTGGAGCCCACACCGGTGCCGGACATGCGCGGGCAACCGGACATGACCGTCAGCGGACGAGCTCACCTCGAACAGACGGCGGTAACACCCGGATCGAAGGGATGATCGTGGTCGGGCAGGGCAGCCCCGCCCGTTCTGGCTCAAGGGCTCAGGGGAGGCCGCTCATCGTCCCTCCGGGTGAGCACGAGCGGGCCGTCCTCGGTGATCGCGATCGTGTGTTCGGAGTGCGCCGTGCGTGAGCTGTCGGCCGAGCGGATCGTCCAGCCGTCCTTGTCGAAGACGATCCGGTCCGTCGTGCGGGCGAACCATGGTTCGAGCGCGATCGTGAGGCCCGGCCGGAGGGTGAGGCCACGGCCCGGACGGCCCTTGTTGGGGACATGGGGGTCCTCGTGCATGGTGCGGCCGAGTCCGTGGCCGCCGAACTCGAGGTTCACCGGGTATCCGTGCGCGTCGGCGACGGCTCCGATCGCCGCTGAGACATCGCCCAACCGGTTCCCCGGCTGCGCGGCCTCGATGGCGGCCTCGAGGGCCACCTGGGTTGCGCGGACGAGCCGCCCGTCATCCTCCGCGGCTGTGCCGACGATGACCGTGATCGCCGAGTCGGCCACCCAGCCGTCGATACCCACGGCGAGATCCATGCCCAGGACGTCGCCGTCACGCAGCCGGTAGTCGTGCGGCAGCCCGTGCAGGACCGCGTCGTTGACGGACAGGCAGATGACGTTGCGAAACGGGCCGCTGCCGAAGGATGGCGCGTAGTCCCAGTAGCAGGATTCGGCCCCGCGCTCGTCGATGCGGCGGCGGACATGGTCCTCCAGGTCGAGAAGGTTGACACCGACGTCCGCGAGAGCCTGAAGCTCGGTCAGCACCTGGGCCACGAACTGACCCGTGATGTGCATCTTCTTGACCTCCGTGGGCGTCTTCAGCTCGATCATGCGTGTCTCTCCCGGAACGAATAGGCCAGCTAGGCGGTATTACTATACCGCAGCGTGCGGTATAGTAATACCGATCGCTGGTCTGTCTGCGCGGGCATGGTTGGACGTCGCGGATGTGCTGCGTTCGCGCCTCGGAATGCGACTTCGAGGCATCCGGGGTGTCAGGCGTACGCGGGGCCGCGCAGCGTCAGCCACGGCGGCACCCGATAGCGGCTCCCGTAGTCAGCCGTGAAGCGGTGCTGGTCGGCGAACCCCCAGCCGGAGGCGACCGCGACGACGGTGGTCCACCCGGCGTCGCCCTCGGCCAGTTCGTCGTGCGCCCGGGCCAGCCGGACCGCGCGCAGCCGTTCCCCCGGCGAAGCGTCGAGGTGGCGCCGGCAGCACGCCCCGAGTGTCCGCACGCTCACCCCGGCGATGTCGGAGAGCTCCGCGAGGGTGAACGGGTGGCGCGGTGTCGCCTCGATGGCGTCGACCATGCGGCGCACCGGGCCGGGGCCCCACGAGTGCACCGGCCCGTCGAGCTCGTCGCGGTAGCGGTGGTCCACGGCGAGCAGCAGCCGCGCGGCCACGGCCTCCTCCGCCGGCGCCCCCAGCACCGGGTGGCGCAGCATCGGCGACGAGTAGAGCAGCCGTACGAGCTGGGCCCACGCCCGCCCGGCCGGCGTGCGCAGGTCGAGGGTCTCGGCCAGCTCCGGGGGCGCGCTGACCGAGTGCCCGAGCCGGTGTTCCAGCGCGTCGGCCACCGTGCTCTTCCCGATCGTCACGGAGTAGCACGAGAAGCCGTCGCCGCAGGCCATGTCGACGTCGGCGTCGGGCCGGGCGACCACGGCCCTGCCGACGTCCGCGTCGACGGCGTGCCCGCGCTGCGTGACCTCCGTCGTCCCGGACATCGGGATCGAGACGGTGTACCTGTCCGCCGGGTCGCTGTGGACGTGCATCTCGCGGTCGAACCGGTTCTCGCCTACGGTCACCCGGCGGGGTCCCTGCGAGAGCTCGTGGTCCACGACGGCCTCCGCTGCTCGTTGTCCTCGGTCGCCACCCGCCCGCGCCGAACCGCCCGGCGGGATCCACCCATACTCCGCCCGCCGGGCCGGCACCGGCACGGCCCGAGGGCACCAGCTCCCGTGGCTCGGCTCGATCCGGCAGGACAGGGCCCGGCTGCGGAGGTAGCAGGGCTGGGGCGGGGGTGCCCGACGCCGACCGGGCCGAGCTGACCGCGGCGGCCGACCGGGCCACGCGGCGCGGCCACCGCCGTTGCGCCACGTGATGGACCTTCGACGTGCGGAGCGGGCGCTCCCCGTCTTCACTGCTCGTCATGTGCAGCCGATGCGACGGGCTTTGCGGAAGCGGTCCGGCGGATGACGAAGTCGTCGTCCGGCAGCTGGCCGAGGGCGTTCCGCTGGTCACCGTCGCCGGTCGGTTGACAGCTCGGCCGCGAGGCGCCTCCGGCGCATCGCGCAGGGCCAGCTCGCAGACGGACCCCGGCTCATGGTGCTCGACGTGCGCGCCGTCACGGGGGTTGCGCCGGAGGGGGTCGAGGCGCTCGTCGCCATCGCCTACGACGCGGGCGAGGACGCTGTCGGACTGTGCCTCGTCTGCGGCCTCAGCGCCCGGGACCCGGTACGCGGCGCGCTTGTGTGACGCCGGCTCGCTCGAGCTGTTCGAACTCCAGCCCGGTCCTGAGTCGGCGCTCGGCACGCTGAACTGAGTGCCGCCGTCAGGTCGGGCGTCGACCTTCTCGTCGACGAACTCCCGGAACCGGCGCAGGTCGTCCCTTCGAGTCCGGCTGCGTCCCGCACTGCGCAGTCGTGAGGTGCTGGTGCACGAGGCGCACGGCCATGGCGCCCTCGCCGACCGCCGAGGCCACCCGCTGGACCGACCCCGCCACCGGTCCTCGAGTTCCGCGGCGGTCGGCCCGGACTCCACCGAGCCCTCGGGCGCGCCCGCGTTGGCCGTGGTGTTCGAGTCGGCGGTGTTTGAGTGGCGGTGTTCGAGTCGGCGGCGTCGGGCTGAGCGTGCCGGCTCGCCGGGGCGGCCCTGTCCCCTCCGTCGGGGGCCGCCCCGGCGACCTGCCCCGCCGCAGCACCGTCCCGTTCCGACGGTCCCCGCGGGGCGGACTCCGGCTCGGCGGGCACCGGCGGGCGGGCCCGCCGTCCGGAGATGTCGCTCGCTGCGTATTCGGTCATCGAAGCCTCAGCTCCGGTCGAACTCGGCGTCGATCACGTCGTCGTCAGCGGCGGCGCCCGCACCGGGAGCCGGACCCTGTCCGCCGCCCGCGCCGGCGCCCGCTCCGGCACCGGCCGCGGACAGGCCGCCCAGCACCTGCTGCAGCTCGCCGGTCAGCTGGCGCGCCCGGTCGAGCGGCGCCTGTTCCTCCACCGCCCGCCGCGCGTCGGCCACGAGGATCTCCGCTCGCGACCGCTCGTGGGACGGCGCGGCGTCGCCGAGCTCGTCGAGCCGCCGTCGCACCTGATAGGCCACCGTGTCGAGGTCGTTGCGGGCGTCGACCTCCTGGCGGAGCTGCTGGTCGGAGGACCTGTTGGCCTCCGCCTCCTGCACCATCCGCTCGACGTCCGACTGGTCGAGGTTGGTGCTCTCGGAGATCGTGATGCCCTGCTCGGCACGGGTGTCCCGGTCGCGGGCGGTGACGTTGAGTATGCCGTTGGCGTCGATGTCGTAGGTGACCTCGATCTGCGGCTCCCCTCGTGGGGCCGGCCGGATGTCGGTGAGCCGGAACCGGCCGAGCACGCGGTTGTCCGCAGCGCGCTCTCGCTCGCCCTGCAGCACCACGACGTCCACGGCGGGCTGGTTGTCCACTGCCGTGGAGAACGTCTCGCTGCGCCGGACCGGGATCGTCGTGTTGCGATCGACGACCCGGGTCATCACGCCGCCCTGGGTCTCCACGCCCAGCGAGAGCGGGGTGACGTCGAGCAGCAGGACGTCGGACACCTCACCCTTGAGCACCCCGGCCTGGATCGCCGCGCCGATGGCGACGACCTCGTCCGGGTTGACCGTCATGTTCGGTTCCTTGCCACCCGTGAGCCGCCGCACGAGGTTCTGCACAGCGGGGATGCGGGTGGAGCCGCCGACGAGGATGACCTCGTCGATGTCGTCCGCCGAGACCTTGGCGTCGGACATGGCCTGGCGGACCGGTCCCATCGTGCGCTCGATGAGGTCAGCGGTGAGCTGCTCGAATGTCGAGCGCATGAGCGTCATGGTCAGGTGCTTCGGCCCGTTGGCATCCGCGGTGATGAACGGCAGGTTCAACTGGGTCTGCGTGACCGAGCTCAGCTCGATCTTCGCCTTCTCCGCGGCCTCGTAGAGCCGCTGCAGCGCCTGCGGGTCCTTCCGCAGGTCGATGCCGTTCTCCTTCTGGAACTGCTCGGCGAGGTGGTCCACGATCCGCCGGTCGAAGTCGTCGCCGCCCAAGTGCGTGTCACCTGCGGTCGCACGCACCTCTACCACGCCGTCCCCGACGTCGAGGATGCTGACGTCGAACGTCCCGCCGCCGAGGTCGAAGACGAGCACCGTCTCCTGCTGGCGCTTGTCCATCCCGTACGCAAGCGCCGCCGCCGTCGGCTCGTTGATGATGCGGAGCACCTCGAGGCCGGCGATCTTCCCGGCGTCCCTGGTCGCCGTGCGCTGGGCGTCGTTGAAGTACGCCGGAACCGTGATGACGGCCTCGGTCACCCGTTCGCCCAGGTGGCGCCCGGCGTCGTCGGCGAGCTTGCGCAGGATCAGCGCGCTGATCTCCTCCGGGGCGTACAGCTTGTCCCGGACCTTGACCCGCGCGTTCCCGTGCTCGTCGGGCACCACGTCGAAGGTGACCTGCTTGGTCTCCTCCTCCACCTCCTCGTACCGGCGGCCGATGAAGCGCTTGACCGAGTAGATCGTGCCCTTCGGGTTGAGGATCGCCTGCCGGCGGGCGAGCTGGCCGACCAGGCGCTCGCCGTTCTCCGTGAACGCCACCACCGAGGGCGTCGTGCGCGAGCCCTCCGCGTTGGGGATGACGGCGGCCTCGCCGCCCTCCCACGCCGCGATGACCGAGTTGGTGGTGCCGAGGTCGATGCCTGCCGCACGTGCCATGTCAGGTCCGCCCGGACTCGAGCAACCGGGCGGCCTGGTCGGCCACCTCGTCGTCCACGACGACCTCGAACCGCTGCGGGCGCGTGATCACCACGGACTCGAAGTCCCGGCGGCCGCCCTGCATCGCGTAAACGATCACGCCGATGATCGCCCCGATCACGGCCCCGAAGATCAAGCCGTACAGCGCGAGCAGCAGGCCGGCGATCAGCGGGTTGACCCAGCTGAGGATGCCGAAGATCCACCCGATGAGCGCACCCGGCACAGCTCCGCTGACGGCGCCGCGCCAAGCCGCGCGCGCGTAGTTCATCCTGCCCGTGACCTGCTCGACGGTCTGCAGGTCCTGGCCGATGATGGCGACCCGCTCGACCGGGAAGTCCTGGTCGGAGAGCCTGTCCACGGCCCGCTCGGCCTCTTCGTAAGTGGCGAATGAGGCGATGGTCCGCCTGGCCACCCGCTGGGGGCTGGTCGGGCTCCCGGGCGACCAGGGACCTCCTGTGACGCCCCCTGCGCCTCTCTGCTGCGGCTGTTCAGTCATCGGATCCTCCAGATCAGACGGTCGACGACCGCTCGGTCGCCGCGGCGGTGTCCTGTTCGGTCGCGGCGCTGGTGTCCCGGTCGGTCGCGGTGCTCGAAGTGGCACCGTCCCCGGTCGTGGACGTCTCCGTGGTACCGAGCCGCACCTTGCGCGGCTCGTTCTCCGCCCTGACCGGGATGGTCAGGGTCAGGACGCCGTCCATCAGGTCGGCCGAGAGGCCGTCGGGGTCGAGGTTCTCGCCGAGGAACAGCTGGCGGGCGAACTCGCCGTAGAAGCGCTCGTCGATGATCACCTCGTCGCCTTCATCACGCATCGACTCGCGGCGGGCCCGCACACTCACCACGTTGCGCTCGACCGTCAGGTCGATGTCCTCCCGGCGGACGCCGGGGAGGTCGAGGTTGACGATGAAGTTGTCGCCCCTGCGCAGGGCTTCCATCGGCATGCTGCGCAGCGCCCGGGTACCCGCGGAGAAGGTTTGTTCGGCCAGCCGGTCGAGTTCGCGGAACGGGTCGAATCGCATGAGCGTCATAGGTCCTCCTGCGCGTCAAGATCAGCGCGGATCCGCCCGCGCTGGATCAGGTCAGCCGAGCTACCACGACCGTCGCAGCCGCCCCGCCGAGGGCGCATCGCTCCCCGGGATGCAACATGGCCTGCCGGGTTCGACCCGCCAGGCCGACAAGTCAGGCGGCCTGGCGCCGCACCCGTCCCACCAGCCTGGGACCCCCTTCGCGGGACGGAGAACGTCGGCCGCGGAGCCCAAGAGATGCCGCGGAACGCCGGCGGCCGGCGACCGACGCCCGGCAGACCACACATACCCGGTCACGCCGGGCGGTACAGGAACGTCCCCGGCCGGACGATGCCGGTCGTGTCGAGGATGCGGCGGAGGAGGCGCGGAGGGGACACCAGCGTCAGTCGCCGGTCCGGGGCCAGCAGCGCCGCGATATCGACGAGCGCGCGGACCCCGCCCAGGTCGATGAACGTCAGGCCGGCGAGGTCCACGGTCACCAGGTCGCCTGCCCTGGCCACGTCGTACAGAGCTTCGAGGAGCAGGCGGGCGTTGCTGCGGTCGACCTCGCCGCGCACCCGGACCAGGGATCCGGTGCACATGATGGCGATGGCTCCGTCGCCGAGGTGCTCCCAGCGGTCGTCGGCCTGTTCCGGACCGGGGTCCGCCACCGGCTCGAGCGGGGGGACCAGGGTCAGGATCGGGGCCGGGCCCGCTACGGGCGTCACGAGATCCCCGCCGGCCGACGGCTCGAGTCCCCTCACGACGTCCTCCTGAATGCCGCCTGAACATCCAATCCGATGTTGCTCGGAACCGTCGGACCTGCGCTTCCGCCCGCCGTGGCGAATCCACGCCCGGCGGTCGGCCCACGAGGGCAATCGGTCGGCGCCCCGTTCCGCAGGGAGGTCGCGTACGTTTGATGTTCGGTGGTCGATCTCCGCCGCGGCGCGCATTGCCGGAACGGGTCGCCCGGTCCGGCGATTGATCACGGCCCAATGGCACGATCTGGGCCTGTTCGGCGTACGGTCATGCCACCCCTGGCACTCCCTTAATCGCCGCGGGCGCTTGCGGACGGCTGAGGAGAAAAGTCATGAGCGAAGCCGGCCAATCCATTCGTGGGCTGCGCGAGCAACTCTCGAATGTGTGCAGCCTCTTCACGCTTTCGATGATCATGTCTGACGGGCGGGGCGAGCGGCAGATCATCGAGCTCGCGACGTCCTCGGTCATGTCGCTGACGTCGTGCGTGCCGCTCGCCAGCCTGCTGACCATGGATCCGCGAGGCCTACGTGCCCCGGACGGCGGTCCGCTCTCCTGGCCGGAGCTCACCGCCCAGCTGTCCGACCTCGACGACGTCGACGGCCCCGTCACCGGGACCGACTACAAATGGGCACGCGCGTACGCCCTGCGAGCCGTCGGCGGCCACGCCGGGCACCTCGTCGTCGGCAGCGACCTCGAGCCGACGTCGGACCAGCTCCTCCTGCTGCAGATGCTCGCGCAGCAGACCGGTCGCGCGCTCACCACCTCCGCGCTGCACCGGCGGGACCGCGAGACCGCGGGCGAGCTGCGCACGCTCAACTCACAGCTCGCCGAGGTCAACGCCCGTCTCGCGGCGAGCGTCGCCGACCTGGAGCGGTCCCGGAAGGTCCACGAGACGCTGACGGCGGTGGCCGCGTCGGGCGGGGGCGAAGCCGGGATCACGAGCGCACTGCACCAGCTCACGGGACTGCGGGTCGCGGCGGAGGATCCCTTCGGGAACCTGCTCGCCTGGGCCGGGCCCGGCCGTCCGGAGCCCTACCCACGGCCACCGGCCCGGCAGCGCGCCGAGGTGCTCGCCGACGCGCGCCGCAGCCCGCGGCCCATCCGCGACCGCGACCGCGTGATCGCGGTGGCCCAGCCGCGCGACGAGGTGCTCGGTGTGCTCGCGCTGGTGGACCCCACCCGCCAGGCCGGGGAGCACGAGCTCTTCGCACTGGAGCACGGCGCCGTCGTGCTGACCATGGAGCTGGCGCACCTGCGCAGCCTGGCCGAGACCGAGCTGAGGCTTCGCAGGGACCTGGTGGACGACCTGCTCAGCGGCACCGACGACGAGAGCGCGCTGGCCCGGTCCCAGGCGCTCGGCCACGACCTCGGAAGGCCGCACCAGGTCGTCGTGGTGCGCTGGCCCGCCCCGCCCACCGAGGACGCGCTGGTCCGTGCCGTCGAGCAGGCCGTGACGCGCGTCCTGCACACCCGGGTGCTGCTGGCGCGCAAGCCCAACAGCGTGGTGCTCGTGGCACCGGGACCCGAAGAGCGCGAGAACAACAGCAACCGCTGGTCCCGACTCCACAAGGCCGTCGGCGAGAGCCTGCGGTCGAAGGTGGGCGCGATCGGCGTCGGCGGGGTGTGCAACGGGCCGTCCGAGGTCCCGAGGTCCTACGCCGAGGCGCAGCGCGCGCTGCAGGTCCGGCTGGGATCGTCGTCCCCAGGCGGTGTCACGACATACGACAACCTGGGCATCTTCCGGCTGCTCGCCCTCGGCGACGGTGACGGCGAGGTGAAGCAGTTCGTCCGTGAGTGGCTCGGCCCCCTGCTCGACTACGACTCGACGAGCCGGTCGGACCTGGTGACCACGCTGTGGCAGTACCTCGAGTGCGGCGGGAACTACGACGCCACCGCCCGCGCGCTCCTCATCCACCGCAGCACCCTCCGGTACCGGCTGCGCCGCATCCGCGAGCTCAGCGGCCTGGACCTCGGCGCCGTGGACACGCGGCTAAACCTGCACGTCGCCACCCGCGCATGGCAGATCCTGCGCGGTCTCACCTAACGGGTTCAGCCTGACGGGTTGAACCTGCGCTACCCGTTTGCACGAGGTTCGCGCCGCGCGTTTGACTTGCGCGCCTGGACCCGGCGAGGAGAAGAGCTTCCGATGGAACGATCCGACCCCGGCGCCATGCAGCCGCTCCCCGGTGACCACGTCTGCGCGTTCTATCGGGGACCGGCCGAACGCGACCGGTTGATCTCGGCGTACGTGCGTGACGGATTGCAGAGCGGGCACGCCTGCCTCTGCGTCACGGGCCATGAGGCCGGCTCGGACGTCCTCTCCGCTCTCGCGGGCACCGGTGCGCGCAGGCTCGACGGGCACGACTCCCGGCGCGCCCACCCATCGTCGTCCGGCGCAGCGGAGCCGATGGTGCGGCTGATCGAGAAATGGTCCCGGGACACCTGGGAGCACGACGACTACTCGTTCGCGCACGTCGTGGCCGACATGACCTGGGCGCTGCCGGCAGGGGATCCACCGTCCTCCGACAGCATCGCCTGCTACGAGGCCAGTGCGACGACGTGGGCGAGGTGCTACCAGCAGAGCTGCGTCTGCTTGTACGACCTCGACAGGTTCGGGAGTGTGGTCCTCGATGTGATCAAGGCGCATCGGCGCGTGTGGTTGCACGGGGTCGTGCTGGACAACCCGTACGTCCGCAGTGACCAAATGGCGATGACGGCAGGGGTCGATGACCATGCCGTCGCGGGCCCGATCAGCGCGCCGCCGCATCGCGGCCTCAGACCTCGCCGACCGCCAGCCGTTCCAGCCCGGTGATGCGCAGCTGGCTCAGCACGTCCTCGCGGGCGGTGCCCTGGAGTGCCAGCTCGGTGCCCTGGCGGCGGCACGTCTCCCGCGCCCGGCACAGGAGGGAGAGGGCGGTCGATCCGACGAACCCCACCAGGGACAGGTCCACGACGAGGACAGGCGGCCTGTTCGCCAGCTCGCGGCTGATCACCGCCTCCAGCTCGCCGCCGGTGACGCTGTCGATCTCACCGACCACCGGGACGGTCACGACGCCCGCAGGGGTTCTTGGCGGCCGAGGCACCGGCCGGCCGTCATGCCCCGAACGCACCAGCCGGCGCCGCGCCGCAGGTCGGCGGGGCTCCGCGTCGTCGCTCATCGGTTGGTTCGTCATCCACGCACTCTGCGGCATTCGGGCAGGAGCGCACACCGACCTGGCGGGGCGGTGTGGGGTCGGCGGCGTGCACCACCCGGGCCGGTCTGTGCGGGGGGCGGCGTCTCCAACGGGACGGGCCGCAGCGCCTGTGGTGACCGGAGCGCCTGTCGTGAAAGGCCGCTACAGCGTAGAGCCGGTCAGCACCGAGCCGTGGAGCCGGTATCCGACAACCTCGGCGGCGAGGATCGCGGCGCTCCCGCCGAGCGCGATGGACTTGTAGCCGATGGCATCGGGGGACGCCCAGGCCTCGTGCAGGGCGTTCGCGAAGGCGCGGTCCTCGCCGTCCTCCAGCGCCAGGTCAATCGTGTGCCCACTTCGGACGAAGACTTCGACACGGCACGTCATCGCACGAGAGTAGGGCTCTAGGGGCGCGATGGAGGAAGAACTGGAGCCCCCCAGCCGCCGGTCGGACGCTGCCGTGCGAGGCGTACGGACCAGCCGCGTATGGATTCGGAATGACCAAGAAATTCGGCCTGTGGAAACGCTCGTGAGCGTGGTGAAATGAGACCGGGGTCAGGAGTCAGGGGGCGCTATGGACTGCGGATCGGGCCACTGCGGGACGAACCGCACCAAGTGGGCCAGCGCCCTCCTCCTACGAAGATCCGCCTTCTCGCCGCTCTGAGCGGAGCCGGCGAGCGGTAGTCGATCCATTTGATGTAAAAGGCGGCATGTGCGTTGGCACATGCTTGCCAACCGTGACGTCACGATTCCGAGAGTGGCAGGGCAGGCCATGGTGCAAGCCGGTTCGGGTCGGCGCAGGACCACCAGGAAGCCGATGTCCCAGCTCCGTTCGCGCGCATCACGGCGTCGTCGGTGGGCAAGGGCGGCGCGGGAACGCGCGCCCGTCGTCGTTCGGCAACCCACGGCCACCGACGGCCTCGTGCTCACCCAGCTGCTCGACTTCGCGCGGCTCACCCCCGCCCAGGCCGTGGCGCTCGGCGCGGACGTGCTCAGCGGGCTCCACGAGCGCAGCGCCAGTGGGCCGACCCCGGTCGGGCTCGGCCCGGAGAGCGTGCGCGTCGCATCGGACGGGCGAGCCCACCTGATCGACCCACCGGGCGCCCGGAACGGTCGCGACGGCGCACCCGATCTCGCCGCCGCCGCCGCGCTGCTCGGCGAGCTCACGGCTGCCACGCACGGGTCGGCGGCGGCCCGGACCGCCGCCGGCCCGCTCGCGGCGCTCGGC
>NZ_BAAAJG010000007.1:0-190658 GCF_039526725.1 Pseudonocardia aurantiaca | reverse complement strand
CGCCGGGCCCGCCGGACCGCGGCGGCGGCCTCGTCGGCGGCCTGCGCCGACCGGTCGAGCGCGGCGAGCGCCGCGTCGATCTCGGCGGCGCCCGGGATCGCGGCGCCCGCGTCCGGGAGTGCACCGGCGAGTGCCGACTGCAGCCGCTCCACCGCGGCCGCGGCGCGCTCGGCATCGCCGGTGGCCCTGGCGTGCTCGGCGGTGGCGGTGGCCTCGCGGCTGCGGGCTTCGTCGTGGGCCTGCGCGGCCGCGGCCGCCGCCCGTTCGGCGGCGGCGAGGTCGGGACCGGGCAGCGGCGCGGGGAGGGTGGCGACGGTCTGCTCGCAGACGGGGCAGGCGTGCCCGGCGACGAGCGCGGGGCGCAGCGTGGCGGCCACCCCCGCCCGGACGGCCTCCGAGCGCTCGGCCTGGGTGTGCTCCAGCCGGTGCCGGGTGTCGGCGACGCGCGCGGCGGCGGCCGCCACCTCCCCGGCTGCGGCGGTGACCCGCTCGCCGGCGGCGTGGTGCTCGCGCACCGCGAGGTCGAGGTCGCGGCGGTCGCGGCGGGCCTGCTCCAGAGGGCCGCGCTGCGGGGCGGCGGCGAGGGCGGCCCTGGCCTCGGCGTCGCGGGTCTCGGCGGCGGCGAGGGCGGTGCCCGCAGTCTCCAGAGCGTCGAGGGCTGCAGACCGGCGCCGCTCGAGCGCGTCGAGCCCCGCGGGCACCGCGACCGCCACGAGCGCCTGGCGCTCCCCGGCGAGCCGCCGGACCGCGTCCTGCGCGGCGGTGAGCGCGGCCTCAGCCGTGTCGCGGGCGGCCCTGGCGGCGTCGAGCGCGGCGCGTGCGTCGGCGGCGTCGCCGACGGCGGTGGCGTAGGCGGCGCTCGCCTTCTCGTGACGCTCGCGGGCGCCGGGCAGCTCGGCGGCGAGGCCCGCCAGCTCGGCGTGGTCGCGACGCGCCTGCTCCAGCGGCCCGCGGCTCGGCGCGCCGGCCAGCCGTTCCCGGGCGGCGGTGTCGGCGGCCTCGGCCGTCGCGGCCCGCTCGGCGACCCGCTCCCGGTCGGTGACGGCCGCGCGCTGCCGCGCGTCAAGGTCGGCGAGACCGCCGGGGACGCTGAGGGTGGTGAGCTGCCGCCGCTCGGCCTGCAGGCGGTCCGCGAGGGCGTCGGCGGCGGTGAGGTCCGCGGTGGCCGTGGCCAGCTCGGGACCGGCTGCGACGACCCGCTCGGCGAGGGCATCCAGCTCGGCGACCCGCGCGGCCGCGTCGCGCTCGGCCGCCTCGGTGGCGTCGGCGTACCCGCCGAGCTGCTCGGACAGCACCTCCGCGCGCTGGCGCTGCGCCGCGGCCTCGCTGTTGGCTTCGCGCGCGATCACGTCGTAGACACCGAGCCCGAGGATGCGCACCAGCTTCTCCTGGCGTTTGCGCGGCTCGGTGTGCAGGAACTCCGCGAAGTCGCCCTGCGGCAGCACGACACACGTGCAGAAGTCGCCGAACGGCAGCCCGAGCAGGTCCTCGACGGCCTTCGTGACCGCCGCCGCCCCGTCCGCGAGGGGCTCGGTCTCCTCGTCGGCCCCGCCGAGCCCGGCCGCGTCGCGCAGCCGCTCCAGCCGCGCGCTGCGCACCGACACGCTCCCCGTGGCCGCCCGCCGCAGCTCCCGCGCCGCGACGTAGCGCTCGCCACCCACGTCGAACACGAGCCGGACGGTGCCGCGGCTGACCGTCGGCGCCAGGGCGAGCGCGACGGTGCGGCTGTTGTCCCAGCGCGGCACGGAGCCGTAGAGGGCGAAGGTCAGCGCGTCGATCACGGTGGACTTGCCTGCGCCCGTCGACCCGACCAGCGCGAAGTACTCGGCGCCTGCGAAGTCGACGGTGGTGGGCAAGCGGAACGAGCCGAACCCGGCCATCTCCAGCAGCACGGGCCGCATCTCAGTGCGCCCCCGTCACGCGGTCGTGCAGCCGGGCGAACAGCTGCTCGACCCGCGAATCGGCCACGTTGCGGGTGCCGAGGTACTCCCGGAACAGCTCCGAAGGTGTGCGCTCCGGCCCCGACGACGGCCGCGAGGCCGCGACGGGCGCGGCGAACTCCGGATCGATGCGCACCTCCAGCGCGTTCGGCAGCAGGGCACTCACCTCCTCACGGAGCCCGGCGCGGGCCGGCTCCCGCACCCAGACGCGCAGGAAGTCCTCGCCGACGGTCTCCGCGAGCGCCCCCAGCTCCGCGACGGAACCCCGCAGCGTCCGCAGCCGCCGCCCGGCCGTGACGGGGATGTCGGTGACCTTCGCGGGTGTGCCCGGCGCCGCCTCGACGAGGCAGACCACCGAGGTGTTGTCCTGCTCGCCGAAGTCGATGGCGAGCGGGGCGCCGGAGTAGTGCACGGGGCAGGGCGCGTCCATGCGCTGGCGGCGGTGCAGGTGCCCGAGGGCCACGTAGTGCGCCTCCACCGGGAAGATCGTGGCGGGCACGGCGTACTCGAAGATCGACTGCGCGGTGCGCTCGCCGCCGCCGAACTTCCCGTTGAGCACGGTGAGGTGGGCCATGACGAGGTTGACGGCGTCGTCGGAGAAGCCCGCGGTCAGGGAGCCGAGGATGTCGCGCAGTTGCTGGTCGTAGGCGCCGGTGTTCTCGGCAGGCGTGTTGGCCACCAGCTCCGCCGCTCGCACGGCGTAGCGCTGCGACAGGAACGGCAGCACGGACACGGTGGCCCGCTCCCCCGTGGACCGCGCGGTGAACTCCACGACCCCGCCCCGGTCGGCCGTGCGCACCGTGCCCACCAGCGTGATGCCCGCGGCACCGGCCAGCGGGCGGTACGCGTCGAGCATCGCGGGGTGGTCGTGGTTGCCGGCGATCGCGATCACCTCGGCGTCGCGGGCGAGCCCCATCAACGTGCGCACCACGAGCTGCTGGGCCTGCGCCGAGGGCGCCGCGGAGTCGTAGAGGTCGCCTGCGACCAGTACGGCGTCCACCTCGTGCTCGCGGGCGATCCCGACGATCTCGCGGAGCACCTGCTCCTGCTCGTCCAGCCGCGAACGGCCCTTCAACGTCTTGCCGACGTGCCAGTCGGACGTGTGGAGGAGTCGCATCGAACGGAGATGGTAGGCCGCACCTCCGTCAACCCGGGGACGCGCGCCGGAGACGGAGCCCTCAGCGGCGCAGCAGCCGGTCGAGATCCAGCCGCACCGAAAACCGGACGGCCCCCGAAGCGTCGGTGACCTCCGTGGCGAACGTGCCCGCTGTGGCCCCGGCGTCCTGGTAGCCCAGGCCGCCTGCCAGCTGGCAGTCGATGAGGGTGAACGGGTCGTCGAGATCCACGATCCAGTACCGCGGGATCCCGGCGTCGGCGTACTCGCCGCGCTTGATCACATGATCGGTGCGCTTCGACCCCGGCGAGACCACCTCGACGGCGACGAGCACCTCCGACGCGCGCGCGAGGCCACCCTCGCTGCGCACCCGCTCCGCTGCGGCGTCGGTCACGATCAGCAAGTCCGGTCGCCGGGACCAGCCCGGCTGGTCAGGAGGCGCGAGCTGCAGGTCCACATCGACGTCCGGCACCACCTGGAGACCACGGGGCAGCTGGCCGTCCAACTGCACGACGAGCCGGGCGATGACGATCATGTGGTCCATCGACGGGCTCGGAGACACGAGGAGCCTGCCCTCCTGCAGCTCGTAACGGCCGTGCTCGTCCTCACCGAGCGCCGAGTACTCCTCGATGCTCAGCAGGTGGCCCGGCGGCTGGGGAAGGGCGGTCACGCGCACCTCGCTCTCTCCGCCGGAGATTGTCACACGGAACCCGGCTCGGGATGCGGCCACACGCCGGGGCCGGGAGATCACTCCGGTTCGTTCACCCCGCCCACCCGGTACGGCACCGTCACACCCTCGTACATCAGGTGCGCCACCAGCCCTTCCGCCGCGTGGGGCAGGTTGTGGCAGTGATCCATCCAGATGCCCGGGTTGTCGGCCACGAACGCGATGTCGTACGACTCGCCGTCGCCGAC
This sequence comes from Pseudonocardia aurantiaca, assembly GCF_039526725.1. NCBI lineage: Bacteria > Bacillati > Actinomycetota > Actinomycetes > Pseudonocardiales > Pseudonocardiaceae > Pseudonocardia > Pseudonocardia aurantiaca. The sequence goes on along the minus strand of NZ_BAAAJG010000007.1, from coordinate 186,689 downwards.
CTCGAGCGAGTCGACCCACCACGGGCTCCCGGTGGCGGGCACCCCGTCGCGGGCGAGGACGACGGCATGGTGGCCGTGCAGATGCATCGGATGCGACTCGCCGCTGCGGTTCTCCACGCGCATGCGCACGACGTCGCCGTCTGCGACGACGAACATCGGGACGTCGGGGTACATGTGGCCGTTGACCGTCCACCAGAGGCCGGGCCACCCGTCGAGGAAGCCGGGAGCCCGCCCGATCACGTACTCGAACGACCGGTCGGCCGCCGAGGGGTCGAAGCCCAGCGCGGCAGGCGTGCCATAGGTCAGCATGTCCAGCTTCCCCGTGGGCCGCACGGAGCGCGGCGGGTCGCCCTGGCCGAGCAGCAGCGCCGCCCCACCCAACTCGACGCGGGCTGCCTGCCCGGCGGGCACCTCGACCTCCAGGTCCGCCCGCGCGCCGCCCGTCACCTCGACGGACAGGTCGCGCACCTCGCCCGGCTCCCGGACGTCGGTGCCGTCGACCGCGACGACGCGGAACGCCGCCCCCGACACCCAGACCGGCATCGGGCCGTTGTCGGTGTTGACCACCCGCACGCGCACCCGCGTGCCCGGTGCGGCGTCGACGCGGGTCTCGCCCGGGCGCCCGTTGACCGTGCGCACGCCGTCGTAGATGTGCACGAGGGCGAGCTCGTCCACGGTGGTGCCGGGCAGGCCGCCGGGCGGGGTGACCACCAGCGCGCCGAGCAGCCCGCGCTGCACCTGCTCGTGCGACACCTGGTGGGAGTGATACCAGTAGGACCCGCGCTGATCCGCGCGGAAGCGGTAGACGTGCTCTCCCCCGACGGGCACGGCGTCCTGCGTGACGCCCGCGACGCCGTCCACCGCGTTCGGCACGTCGACCCCGTGCCAGTGCAGGGTGACTCCGTCTGGCACGGACTCGTTGACGAGCCGCACCTCGACGAGCTGCCCCTGCTCGGCGGTGATGACCGGCCCCGGCGACGACCCGTTGAGCGTGTAGCCCTCGACCATCTGACCCGACGCGAGCCGGAACGGCTCCTTCCTGGCGGTCAGGTCCACGCGGACGTCGGCCGGCGCCGTCGAGGGCTCAGTGAGCGTGGCCACGCTCCGGGCAGCCGGGCCATGGTGCCCTTCGTGGCCCTGCGCCGGTACCGCGCCGCTGCCCTGGTTGCGGCCCTCGTCGCGGTAACCCATGTCCATCACGGAGTACGAGTCGGGCAGGAGGCTCGCCTGCCACATCCAGCCGAGCGGGCCGAGCACCGCGAGCGCGGCGACGACGGGGAGGAGGGTGCGCCTGCGCCCGCCCCTCTTCCGCGGCGGGCGCGGCGACGGTGCCGTCGCCGCGCCCGTCGGTACTGCCACCGGTCGGCTACGCGACGTCGGCGGTGCCGCGGGACGCCCGCGGCTCCAGCCCGCTCGTCGCCGCCTCGGCGCGCCGCGCCGCGACCACGGCGAACGCGAACAGCGCGAGTGCGCCGATGCCGTGCAGGATCCCCAGCTCGGGGATGCCGCCGGCGAACATGCCGAGGAACACCTGGACGACGACGGTGAGGAAAACCAGCCCGGCCCACAGCACGCCGCCGGGGATCTTCGCGAAGAATGACGAGATCAGCAGCAGGAGCGCGATCAGCGGGACGATGATCTGCCCGTTGAGCCCGTGCACGATGAACCCGATCACCCCGTTGAACGCGATCGTCTCGCTCTGCATCACGGCGGCGTCCAGCACGCCGCCGTTCTCGATCCAGTTGGTCAGGCCGGACACGGCGAACGCAACCGCCGCGGCCTGGATGACGACTTCGAGCGCCACGAGGTACGCCAGCACGCGATAGACCGACCTCATCAGCAATCTCCCCCCACCTGCGGGCTACTCGGTTCGGAGTAGCACTCGTGGCGCACCACGCCCCCGTTACGAGCGCAAACGGGTGATGATCGGGCGAATGTGGCCCGGCACGGAGCACCACGTGTTAGGTGACGCCGCTCCGCCGAGTCCGGGCTGTCTCGCGCAGTTGTCCGCGGTGGCGGTGCCATTCGCGTGGAGAACGGAGCTCGACCATCTGGTGTAACGCGGCTTGCCATGATGACGGGGAAGAACGGCGGCGCGCCGCCCGGAATCAGGCGGGATCGTCCGGTAGCTCCGGCGGATCCGGTGACGCCGACCGCGCAGGCGAGCTCCGGCGTCAGCCCGCGCCAGCCCCTGCACCCGAACCGGCTCCGCCCCCGCGTTCCGGCGGTGGCGGCAACCCGTATCCCGGATACACCGGCCCGCGCTGCTACGACCCTGGTGGCGTCACCTGGCGGCCGTGCCCGGAGCGCGGCTGAGGGGCCGGACGCGTCAGAACGGCGCGTCGTCGTCATCCGGCGCTGCGGCCGGGAGACGGGCGAACGGATCACGACGAGCCGTACTGTTCGAGCCGTTCCCGTTGTTCTCCGCCGCGGGCGCGGGGCCTGCCGACTCCGACAGGCGGGTCGCCCACGCCGGGAACGGGAACTCGACCGCGAGTGGCACCGGGATCTCCGGCTGCGAGACGAACATCGTGCCGGGTTTGGCGAGGGTGGCGCGTTGTCGCTGCGACGCGGGGAGGAAGCCGTACTCGGGCCGCCCGGCTTCGGCCGGGTCGAGCCGGCCCACCACCTTCACCGAGGAGTTGGAGACGATCCGGCGCTCCACCTCGCTGGCCGTCTGCTGGGCGCCGATGAGGATGATGCCGAGGGACCGGCCGCGTTCGGCGATGTCGAGCAGCACCTCCTTGATCGGGCTAGAGCCCTCCCGCGGCGCGTACTTGTTCAGCTCGTCGATCATCGTGAAGAGCAGCCCGCCCGGTCCGGCGGCCTCCTTCTTCGCGGTCTCCGACGCCAGCACCACCCCGACGACGAACCGCTGGGCGCGCTCGGGGAGGTTGTGCAGGTCGACCACGGTGACCTGGTGGGCATCGGTGCTCACGCGGCGGGTCGGCGAGCCCGGCAGGTCGCCGCGGACGATCGAGCGCAGGGGCTTGAGGCTCGAACGCATCCGCCGCAGGAACGCGTTGATCGTGCCCGTGCCGGTAACGGGACCTGCCCAGTCGCGGCGCTCGTCCTCGTCGGTGAGGCGGTCGGAGACGAACTCGACGAGGTCGTCGTAGGTGCGCAGCACCTGCCCACCGATGACGACGGCGCCGTCGGCGACCGGGTTGGCCTCGCGCCGCAGCTTCGCCGCGACCTGGTGGATCACCATCGTGTACTGGTTGCGCTCGTCCTCGGCGTCGGCGAAGACGTAGGGCAGCAGTTCCTCCGCGCAGAACTCGGCGAGCGTCCACCAGAACGCGCTCACGCCGCTGGTCCGGCCGGTCACGTGCGGGCGGCCGGAGAGGTCGTCCGGCGTGGGCGGGGCGAAGAACCCGGCCGACGTGAACGGGCCTGCGGGCAGCCCCACGGTGGCGTAGGCGGAGACGAGGTCCTCGTCGAGCCGGATGTTGCTGTGGTCGAGGAACAGCAGGTCCTCGCCCTTCACGCTGAACACCAGCGCCTTCGCGTTGACCGAGCGCCGCCCGAGCACCCCGCTGCGGAAGATCGAGTACAGCAGGAACAGCGCGAAGCTGGTCTTGGTGGCGACGCCGGAGATGCCGCTGATGGAGACGTGACCACCGCGGGTGCCGTCGAGGAACTCGAGGTTGACGTAGATCGGGTCGCCGTCGCGGCCGAGGCCGACCGGCACCTTGAGGTCCATCTGGTCGAAGTACAGCGCCTGCGCCCGCTCCTCACCGGTGGCGCGGTGCGCGAACGAGCCCGGCGTCGGCGGGACGTAGCACTCCGGCTCGACGCGGGTGGTCGTCACCTCGGCGACCTCCTGGACGTGTGCGGGCAGCACGCCGTCGGCGATGAGGAAGACGTCCGAGTCGAACGACGCTCCCTCGTGCCGCGCACGCACCTCGGTCACGACGCCCGACGTCCGCACCTTCCCGAAGCCCGGGACGATCCGGGCTGTGACGACGACGTCGTCCAGCTGGAGGTACGCGTCCTGGGCGAGCGCCACGCTGAACTGCAGCGGCGTGGAGTCCTCCGTGCCGGCGACGCGCCCTACGGCGGTTGCGGGCGCCTGGGCCCCTGGTTCGCTGGCCACTGTCCTCCTCGGATCGTGCGGAGCGGGCCCGACGATAGTCCGCCGGGGGGCGCGCCGATCCGGGACGCGCCGACTGGCGGTCCGGGCGGGACGGGATGGGGAGGCGGTGGGTCGAGGTGCGAGGCGAAAGTGCCGGAGCGTGCGCGGGCGTGCCCTCCCGCTCGGCGCCCCGGCGCCTCCCTCGACCCCCCGACTGCACATCGAGGCTCCTCACGCCTCTGTTACACCGCTTGTTCCGGGCGAATCACCGATGACGCGCGTCAGCTCCGCGACCCGGTCCGCCGCGGCCGGATAGCGGGCGAGCAGGTCGGCGCGCTCGCCGAGCTCGAAGTGCGTCCAGTCGAACGGCGGGGCAGTGGTGGTGCCGACCAGCGACCACTCGCCGCCGGGGCTCGACCCCTGCCACGTGCCCGCAGGCACGACAATCTGCGGCCGCTGCCCCGCGGCGACGTCGGGGCCGAGCACGGGCTCGGCGACGCCGCCGTCCGGGTGCAGCAGGAGCAGCCGCAGCGGCGCGCCCCCGTACCAGTGGTAGGTCTCGGTGGCGCCGAGCCGGTGCAGCGCGGAGAAGTCGGGGGCGAGGAGGAGGTAGTAGATCGCCGACGAGTGCGGGTCGATGTGGGTGCGCCGGAACAGCCCGCCCTCGTCGGGGAGGGGTTCCAGGCCGAGCAGCGCCGCCACCCGTTCACCCTCGGCCCGGCTCCCCTCCCGGCTCACCACGAGGGCACCGCCGCCATGCCGCCGTCGACGACAAGATCGTGCCCGGAGACGAATCGGGCCATCGGCGAGGCCAGGAACACGCAGACGACGGCCGCGCCCGCAGCCGCGAACCGCAGCGCGATCCCGGACCCGATCCCGCCGCCGGCGCCGGTGACGACCGCAACGTTGCCGGACAGGTCGGGGAGTCCTGGATCACGCAGGACAGCATCACGCAGGACGGGGCCGGGCACGGGCCGAGTCTGCACCCACCGCGGCACCCGCCGGGGCACCCGCTGGGGCACCCGCTGGGGCACCCGCTGGGGCACCCGCTGCGGCGGCCACCGGCGCCTGGCGGCACGGGGCGCACGGCCACCGCAGCTCGCGCCCGCGCCCGGAGCTTCGGCGCGTCTCCATACCGATTCCGCAGCTCGGACAGGCCCGCGGCCGGCCGCCTGCCGACCCGTGCAGCTCGTCCAGCAGGCGCTCGGCGAACCGCGGGCCGGTCAGCGTGACCATGCCCTCACCCCACGGCCCGTCCCCGGTGCCGACCAGCACGGTCCGCCCGTCCACCACCACGAGACCGCCGTGCTCGTGGCCGGAGCGGATGACGGTGGTGGCTCCGGCAGCCGCCAGCGCGGCGAGGGCGCCGTCGGCCGGGTCGGCGCCCTGCCCGCGGTCGGCCTCGGGCCGCACGAAGACCCGGACGTCGACGTTCCTGGCAGCCGCGGCGGCGAGCAGCGGCGTGATCGTCTCGGCCCGATGTGGCATCCACGGCGACCACATCCAGACCGTGTGCTGCGCGCCCTCGACGTGCCGCGCGAGCTCGGCGGCGAAGGCTGCGGCGTCGTGCACGTCGGTCACCGGCACGAGGCTCTGCACGAGCCGCGCGGCGTCGGCGAACGCGGAGTCGACCACCACGGCGGGCGGCTCGGCGATTCCCAGCAGCGCCGCGGCGTTCCAGACGCGCATCTCCCCGCGATCGAGGGCGCCGCGCAAATGCACCAGCGGGCCGCTGTTGGCCTCCCGCACCGCCCGCCCGTCGGCAATGACGTAGAGCCTGGTCACGGCGGCTGCGAGGGCAGCGCCGAACAACCCGTCCCGCGCGGCGTTGCCGCCGGGCAGCGCCCAGCCCGGCCCGTCGTCGACCAGGTCGAGCACCCCCGTGTCGAACACCCGGTCCGGCGTCTCGGCCGCGACGCCGATCGCCACCTCGTCGAGACCCCGGTCGCGCAGCGCGGCGAGCGTGGCCTCCATCTGGAGGCGGTACGGCGTAACGATCCCGACGCCCGTCGCGTGGAGCTCGGCGAGCGCCGCGGCGAACACGGCCCCGGCCAACCGCCAGCGGCCCCCGCGACGCCCGTGCCGGACCTCGGCGAGCCGCGTCAGCGTGGACACGTCGACCATCACGACCTCCGCGCCGGCCGGAGCCACGACCCTGGGGACGTCGGTCGCGTCCCGCAGCACCTCGTAGCCGACGTCGTTGACGAGCCTGCGCAGCCCCGGCCCGAAGCGGAACTGGTGCAGCAGCGCGACGCACCCCTCCAACCGCATCGCGTCGTCGGGTGAGCGGACGCCGGCGTGGGAGAAGCAGTTCCCGTGCACCCAGCGCCGCAGAGCGGCGTCGTCCGAACGCTCCACCGCGGGCGCGAGCGCCGGGCGCGGCCTGCGGAAGTCGCCGAAGAGCACTGCGGTCTCCGACGCCCGGCAGAGCGCGAGCAGCACCTCGGCCACAGGGGCGGCCGCCGCCTCGTCGACGAGGACGACATCGAAGACCCCGTCGGCGAGCGCAGGATGGACCCGGGCGCGCGCGAAGGTGGTGGCGACGAGCCGCGCGTCCCCGACCAGCTGCTCCTCGGCTGCAGCGCGCAACGAGCGGGAGCGCTCGGTCAGCTCGCGAAGCTCGGCCCCCAGCCGCTGGCGCAGCCCGGCCGCTCCGGACTGGAGCACGAGGAGGTGCCGCTGCCGCTCGTAGGCCTCCGGGAGCTGCTCCTCCTCACAGCGGCGCACGAGGTCGCGGTCGGCGTCGGTAGGGGCACCGAGGGAATGCAGTGCGGCGACGCGAGAATCGATCCCGCCGAGGGCGGACTCGGCCCGGCCGATCTCATCCCGCGCCGCGGCGGCTGCGTCGCTGATCCGCCGCCACCGCTCGTCGGCCGCGGCCAGGTCGGCCGTCGTGACCGGACTCGCGGTCGCGCGGTGCTCGTCGATCCGCGCTCGGAGGCCGTCGCGGTGCGCCTCGGCGGCGCGCAGCACCGCCTCCACCCGCGCGGCCTCCTTGCGCCGGCGCCGCCGCGCGAGGAAGCCGCCCTCGTGCGCGGGCACCGCGTCGACGGTCGCGAATCCGAGGCCACGCCGCCGGACCTCCCGGTCGGCCTGCTCGTGCTCGGCCGCCAGTTCGGCGGCCATGGCGAGCGCGGCCCTGGCGGCGGCCAGCCCGGTGAGCTCGGCTTCCATGCGGTCGGCCTCCGCGAGCACATCCGCGACGCCCGCCCGGACCCGATCCAGCGCCTCCTCGGCCGCCTGCAGAACCGGTTGCAGCTCGGCGGCCTCGCGCGCCGCGGCCACCCGGCCCGCGGCGGCGCGGTAGGCGGCGTCGTCGTACCCGGCGAGCCGGGTCGCCAGGTCGTCGACGTCGGCGTCGACGGCGGCGAGCTCGTCGAGCTGCCGGACGACCCGCTCGCGCCGGCTGTCGGCGTCCGCCGACGCCCGCCGGGCCAGCGCGTCGAGCTGAACGCGGGAGTCGCCTGCCACCTCGGCGAGGTGCGCCGGGCCGACGCGTACGGCGGTGCCGGGCTCGGCCGGCAGCCCGGGGAGGGCCGCGCGGAGCAGTGCGTCGACGGCGGCGTCGGCGGTGGACAGCAACAGCACGCGCCGGCCCGCCGCGACGAGGTCGCGCACCGCGTGGGCGAGGACGTGCGTTTTGCCGGTGCCGGCCGCGCCCCATACCAGTCGCACGCCGGGCGTGTGGCAGGCCCGGTAGGCCTCGGCCTGCGCCCCGACCATCCCGGCAGGCACGGGGACGGACGCGTCGGACGAGCCGGCGAGAGCCCCTGCGGCCAACGCCTCCGCCAGCGGAGCGGACTCCACGGCGCGCAGGCCCTTCCGGAGCGCATCCAGGAGATTCGGCCGCGAGGTGCTGCGGACCCAGACGTAACGGCTGTGGCGCGGCAGGCCGGACGGTTCGCGCAGCAGGACGACGCCGTGGGCGATGCGGAACTCGCCGACGAGGTGCGCCAGGCCGGCCTCGGGGCCTGGCTCGTCGGCCAGGCACAGGTCGATGAGTGTGTCGGGCTCCAGCGGGTGCTCGCGGGTGTCGAGTACGAGCCAGCCCTGCTCCCGCGCCGGGGCTGCCCGGCCCGCGCACCGCCACCCGTCGGGGGCGGGCTCGTCACCCTGCAGGGTCACCCACTTCTCCACGGCCTCGATGACCCATACCGCCCACGCCGCAGGCATGTTCCCCCGACTTCCTCGTACCCCCGGACGATTGAACCAGGCAGAGCTGCCGATCACAGAGAGCGATCGAGGGCTTTCCTGGATCGGTGCAGCCGGATCGCCGAACGGCACAAGCCGGACTGGTGAGGTGCGCGGGCACTCGAGCGTGCTCATCGGCCTTTGACGCGGCAATACGTGGCGAGGCGAGCGGCGAGAAGCCCGTATACAGGCGACGGCATACGCGCCGCCGCCGGAGCACATGCCAGCATTGATTGGCGCATTTATTGTCGTCGCCCACCTGTGCCCTTGACCTGCGCAGACGCCGGAACCGAAATGCATAACTGCCCCGTCCGGCGTGTCCCCGATAGAACGAACAGAGCAACCGGCTATGGTCGAAACGGCCCTGAAACTTCTCACCCTCAGATGCACCTGCGAGTTAACATTCACATCACTCACGGTCAGCCAGGCGGGGAGGGCGGCATGGCTGAGCACGCCCTCCGCGGACTGGCCATCGGCCTGATCGAAGCGCTATGGAACGAGCTCTGGGGATTCCCGCCACGCCTCACGGACGCGGTCATCGGCGAGCTCGGGTCCTTCGGCGCGCTCACCTGGTTCGCCCGGCACATGCCTCGCTACCAACGAACCGTGCGCGCGCTCGGCCCCCTGCGCACCCACCTCGCCTGCACCGTCATCTCGCTCGACAACGGCTGCCGGTACTGCTCGTTCGGCCACGCCTACGCGGTGGAGCTCGTCTACCTCAAGCAGCACGGGCGGGTGTTCCCCGTCGACGCCCGCACGATGTGCGAGTGGACGGAGCTGCGGCCGCCCGCACTGCGCGCCCAGCTGTGCGACGTCCTCCAGCGTGCGGCGCTGCACGCCGAGGTGCTATGGGTGGACCGCACACTCGCGCTCGTGCGCAGTGAGCAGCGCGCGGTAGACCGGCAAGAGGCCCGAATCGAACACCTCGTCCACATGTTCGCGCTGCTCAACGGCGTGGGAATCGCCGGGAAGCTCGAGCCGGACGATGCCCACGACCCCATCAAGAAGGACCAGGCGTTGAAGGCCAGGAACGCTGCACTGCGTGGCTCGCTCGCCTGAGGTCGCCGTGCCCGCCGGGACGCGGCGCGGCGGCGCTCCTGGCGGGACCTCCGTAGGCCGTGGGCCGGCACCGCGCTCGTCGGGTTGGCCTACGTCGCGGTGTCGCCGGCTACCCGGCTGGCGCGTGGACGACGTGTGGCCGTTCCGGATGCCCCCATGGGGGGACAAAAGTACAAGAGCATTGCCGGATTGTTGAACGATTTGTTACCGTCGAGTGGAGAGCTCGAAACCCCGGAGGCCGCCGTGCAGCGCTCGACCCACTCGATCTCCCACCGCGACCTCCGCCTGCTGCGCGCCGCGGCCGACGGGCGCGTCCAGTGCAGCGGCGGCGTCGAGCCCGACTACTTCGTCGACGGCATCCCGTGCTGCGACCACCTCGCCGCCCGCGCGCTGGCGCGCGCCGGCCTCATCCGGGCCGACCGCCCGGCGCCCGGGCTCCGCGTCACCGTGCACCTCACTCCCGACGGCCGGGACGCCCTGGCCGCCACCGGCGCCCTGGCCCCGACGCTGACCGCCGGATAGCCCAACCTGCCGCGTTTCCCAGCGCACGACACACGCCCCGGCAGTGGCTTCTCGCCACCCCCGCCGGGGCGTACGTGTGCCCCGTCTCTCTCAGCAGCCGGCCCGGAAAGCACGAATGCCCGGCGCACCCCTGGTAAGGGGTCGCGCCGGGCATCCGCTCCCGTCGGGAGCAGGCCGTCACTCGGCTGGGGTGACCAGCTCCCGCCGGACGCCCGTGTCGGGGGCGCCGACCCGGAACGCCTCGTCCTCCGCGTCGAGGTCCACCTTCGCCGTCTCCCGCGCGATCAGCACGCACACGACGGTGACCAGGAGGACAGCCGCGGAGTAGATCGACACCACGAGCGAGGTGTCGTAGCTGTTGAGCAGAGCGGTCGCGATGATCGGCGCGAGCGCACCGCCGATGACGCCGGCGAGCTGGTAACCCATCGAGGCGCCGCTGTAGCGGACCTGCGTCGGGAACATCTCGGCGATGAACGAGGCCTGCGGTCCGTACATCGCAGCGTGCATCACGAGCGCGATCACGGCGGCGAGCACGATCAGCGCGAAGTTGCCGGTGTCGAGCAGCGTGAAGAACAAGAACGACCAGATGGCGGCGCCGATCGCCCCCGCGAGGTACACGGGGCGGCGCCCGATCCGGTCGGACAGCGAGCCGAAGAACGGGATGAACACGACCTGGCACGCCGCGGCGATCAGCACGGCGTTGAGGGCGTAGCTCGACGGCAGGCCGAGGTAGGTCACCACGTAGGTGGTGATGAACAGGACGAAGATGTAGAACGCGACGTCCACACCGAGCCGGGCACCGACGGCGAGCAGCACCTGGCGCGGGTAGAGCCGCAGCACGTCCACGATCGGCGCGCGGGCCTTCTCCTGCTTCGTCTCCACCTGCTGGAACGCGGGGCTCTCCGCGACGGTCAAGCGGATCCAGAGACCGACGAGCACCAGGAGGCCGCTGAGCAGGAACGGCACTCGCCAGCCCCAGGACAGGAACGCGTCGTCACCGGTGACCCCACCCATGAGCGACAGCACGCCGTTGGCGAGCAGGAGCCCGATCGGCACCCCCACCTGCGGCCAGCTGGCGTTGAGCCCGCGCTTCGTGCGGTCGCCGGACTCGAGTGTCATCAGGACGGCGCCGCCCCATTCCCCGCCCAGCCCGAGACCCTGCAGGAAGCGCAGCGCGACGAGCAGGATCGGCGCCCACACCCCGATGGCGCCGTACGTGGGCAGGAGCCCGATCGCGAACGTCGCGATACCCATCAGCAGCAGCGTGGCGACGAGGACGTTCTTGCGGCCGACCTTGTCGCCGTAGTGCCCGAAGACGATCCCGCCCAACGGGCGCGCGATGAACCCGACGGCGTACGTCGTGAAAGCCAGGAGAGTTCCGACGAGCGGGTCGAAACTCGGGAAAAACAGCTGGTTGAACACCAGCGCGGCGGCGGTGCCGTAGATGAAGAAGTCGTACCACTCGAGCGACGTGCCTACCAGGCTCGCGATGATGACACGACGCACTGACGACGGTTTCCGAGCGCCTCGCTCCACGGAAGCAGCTGACATCGAGATCTCCTCAGGCCTTCAGAGGCGGCTGTGATGGGAGGCACCCTACGGATCGTTCAACGATTCGACAAGAGGCAATCCAACGATCCTCTGATGGGATCGCGACGAACTCGAAAGTCAGTGCCGCCCATAGGGCGTGTGATGAGAGAGCAGTCAGCCCTCGCCGCTCGGGGACCTGGGCCAGGGCAGCTCAGGAGCGGTCGGCCGAGTAGGAGGGTCCTGAACAACTCCGCCCGTAGCGAGCGGCGTCCAGGTGGGTGCATCGCATCGGGTCAGCTGACGCGGAGGGCCGATACCGCTGTTGTATCGGCCCGATCGTCCAACGCCGCGAGGTGCCTGCCTGGGCGTCGCGCAGTAGGGCCGAGTTGTTCAGGACGCTCCTAGGTCCTTCGTGAGGCCGGGCTCCCGGCTCAGCCCCGGCTCGTCGGGGCCGCTGTCCTCGGGTTCGCTGGTGCGCACGTCGTCCGGGTCGACGAACTCGTCGGCCTCACTGCGCAGCGACCGGATCCCGGAGTTCACAACCGCCAGCAGCGGCACGGCGAGCAGTGCACCCGGGATGCCCGCCAGCACCAGGCCCGTGGCGATCGCGATCGCCACGGCCAGCGGGTGCAGCTTCACCGCGCGGCCGAGCAGGAGTGGCTGCAGGATGTGGCCCTCCAGCTGCGCCACCCCGATGAGAATCGCCACCACGATCAGCGCCGATATCGGCCCGTTGGCCACGAGCGCGATCAGCACGGCGACGGCACCCGCGACGACGGCCCCGATGATCGGGATGAACGCGCCGAGGAACACCAGCGCGGCCAGCGGAACGGCCAGCGGAACGCCGAGCACGGCCAGCCCGATCCCGACCACGACCGCATCCACGACGGCTACGACCATCGTCGCCCGGGCGTAGCTCACCAGCGCCGCGAGCCCGCGTCGTCCGGCGACGTCCACCCGGGTGCGGACGCCCGATGGCACCCCACGCAGCAGGAACTGCCAGATCTGCAGGCCGCCCGTCAGGAAGAAGACGAGCGTGAAGACCGTCAGCAGGATCTCGGCGACGAGCTTGCCGATCGTGGTCGCCGTCGTGATCGCGCCCGTCGTGAGGTTCTGCTGGTTGGCCGAGAGCGCCGCGAGCACCCCGTCCTGGATGTTGCGCAACTGCTGCTCGCTCAGGTGCAGCGGGCCGTTGGTCAGCCAGGTGATGACAGCGTCGATGCTGGTGGTCAGCTCAGCGCCGAGCGCAGGCGCGCCCCAGATGAACGTCATGACCACGAACGACAACAAGCCGCCGATCGCGGCGAGGCCACCCACCATCACCAGCGCCGCCGCCAACCCCCGCGGCACCCCTCGCGCATGCAGCCAACGGACCGCGGGCGCAAGAAGCGCGGCGAGCAGAAGCGCGATCGCGATCGGGATCACGATCTCGGCGAGGAACCCGACGGCCATCCCGATGACGTACAGCGCGGCGGCCACCACGAGCAGCCGCCATCCCAGCGCGGCGCCGACCCGAAGGGACCGCGGCACGGCATGCGTCACGTCGTCGAGCCTGTTGGTGCGCGCGCGGCGCATCGGGGACGCGGCCCCGGCCGGCCGAACCGGGGCGGGGCGCACGGCAGGTCGCGGGGGTCGCTCGCTGGTCGCCATCACACCCTCCGTTCGTGCCTGGATCGCGGATACCGCAGAGCGACGCCCAACCCTGGCACCTCCAGCGTGCCGAACCGTGAGCTTCAGGGAGGGCGACGCGCGCGACTCAGGCGCATGTCACAACGTTTGTGACGAGCCCAGTTCGCACCCAGTGCCCTGCCGATGGCGCGTATGGAGTAACCGCTGCGCGGTTTGGAGCGATTCAAGCGTGGTGCCCTAACTTTGGCCCGAGCTGGACTGTAATCTTCCAGTGACACACAGTGAAGGGCGCGGGATGGCACAGAGCACGCTCGAACGGCTCACTACCAGGGCGATCTGGACGATGTGCCGCGCGCTCTGGGGCTTCTCACCCCGGATGATCCCCCACATCGTCCACCGGATGGGCCCGCTTCGGGCCCTGGGCTGGTTCGCCTCGAACTTTCCGCGGTACCTGGTGACACTGCGGGTACTGGGGCCGGTGCGCTTCCACCTGACCTGCGTCGCCATCTCACTGCACAACAGCTGCACCTACTGCGCCTTCGGCCACGCCTACGCCCTCGAGCTCGTCTACCTGCGCGACCGCGACCGGCTCTTCCCGCTCGACGCCCGCACCCTCGCCGGCTGGCTGGACCTCGAGCCCCGCGAGCTGGCGCGGCGGCTGCACGGCGTGCTACACGAAGCGGGCCTGCACGCCGAGGCGCTCTGGGTGGACCGCACGCTCGCCCTGGCCGTCGGCACGCAGCAGCCCGTGGACCGGCTGGAGGCCCGGATCGCGCATCTCGTCCGCATGCTGGCCACGATCAACAAGATCGCCATCGAGAGCCGGGTCGAACCCGACGAGGCCCAGAACCCGGTCAACAGGAACCGGGCGATCAAGGCGAAGTACGCAAAGCTGCGGGCGAGCGAGGTCTGACCGCCCTGTGGTGCATAGGTCCCGACATCGATCGGGCACCCTGTCATCGTGCCGCGCACCCGCCCGAGACCCACGCCGTCCCTGTCCCGGTACTGGAACAGCTACGTCGGCCACTGCGCGGGCTCGGTCATGCGCTTCCGTCGGATCACCGCTGCGCTACCACCCGGGCCCGCCCGCAGCTGGCTCACGGAGATCGCCCAGCGCCTCGACGCGGAGCTCGAGGCCGTGCGGCGCTTGGCCACCGTGGGCGACTCCATCGAGCCCGCGTGGTTCTGGGTGCGCATCCAGCCCGCCAAGCGCATAGCCCACCGGCTCGACACCGCCCGCATCGCCTTCGCCGACGCCGTGTCGCAGGCGGCGGAAGTGGCGGAACAGGTGGCGCTCGACCCGGCGCACAACGACGTCCGGGCGCACCTGGAGGTGCTCAGCCGGCAGGCGTCGCAGCTCGCCCTCGCCCCGCCGCCCGCCGAACCGGAGCCCGAGCCGGAGCGGCGGTGGTGGCTGCGGCGGGGAACGGGCTGACCTACGCGGTCAGCAGACCGAGTCCGACGGCCGCGGGTTCGCCAGGCCGAAGAGCCGTCGCCCGCGCAGGCCCACCCACGTGCCTGCCAGCGCGGCGAGGCCCCACAGCCAGCCGGACAGGCTGCCCGACGCGATCCCGGCCAGGTAGGCGCCGATGTTGCAGCCGCCGGCCAGCCGGGCACCGACTCCCATGACGATCCCGCCGAGCACCGCGGCCAGCGCCGTGCGCAACGGGATCGACCGGTGCAGGACCCACGCGCCACCGGCGGTGGCACCCAGCGCCGCGCCGATCATGATGCCGATGTCGGTGAGCGAGGTCTTGTCCGCGAGCACCGGCCCGGCAAGCATCTTGGCCTGCGCAGGCGACTGCCAGTACGCCCACGTCTCCGGGTGGAGGCCGAGCACCTGCAGCGCCTTCGCACCCCACAGGGCGAAGGCGCTCGTGATGCCCCATGCCCCGCCGGAGACCAGGAGCACACCCGCGCCGAGCACGGCCAGCACCACACCGCCGACCCACAGGGGCCACGAGCCACGCAGGATCCGGGCCGCACCGCGAGCCGTCGGGACCGCGCCGGTGGGCGGCGGGTTGCGCCGCGCCTGCACCACGCGGCTGACCGCGACGACCACCGCGAGCGCCGCGATCGTCACCACCCACGACCCGAACCACCCCAGGTGGTCGGCGAGCACGACGGGCGGCAGCGCCGGCAGATCGGCCACCAGCGGGAACGCCCACGTGTAGAGCACCGAACCGGCGATGAACCCGAACAGCGTCAACACCACCGTGCCCTGCCCGGATCCGACGGCGAACAGCGTGCCCGACGCGCAGGCCCCGCCGAGCTGCATGCCGATGCCGAACAGGAACGCGCCGAGCACCAGCCCGACACCCAACGGGCCTGCCGACGGGGCCGGGGTGGAGCCGAACAGCCCGGTACCTGTGCCGATGATCAGCGCGAACAGCGTGGCGGTGGTGCCAAGCAGCACGGCGTGGGCACGCAAGCCCGCACCGTTGCCGACGGCGACGAGCTGGCGCCACGCCGAGGTGAACCCGAAGCGGGAGTGGAACAGGGCAAGACCGAGCCCCACGCCGAGCGCGAGCAGCACGGCCTGCCGGGCGCCGTGCGCGAGTCCCACGTACGTCACCAACGCGGCGCCGAGCACGCCGATCGACGCGAGCGGGCGCCACTGGACGGGTGCTGCCGGGTCGGGGACAGGAGGGGCTGCGCACGTCGGGGCGGGCGCAAGAAACGAGCGGGAGGGAGCGGTGGTCGTCACGATGATCCTCGGGAGCGCAGGAAGGGCAGCGGTCGTCAGGGACGACAGGCCGCCGCGCGCTGCGTGCAGTGGTCGACATGGCGTCGACGCGTCAGGATCACTTTGCAAGGCTAACTTATCTTCGCCGAATCTCGGGCCTAGGAGGGTCCTGAACGACTCCGCCCGTAGCGAGCGGCGTCCAGGTGGGTGCATCGCAAGGCGGGCGATCGGGCCGATACCGCTGTTGTATCGGTCCGATCGTCCAACGCCGCGAGGTGCCTGCCTGGGCGTCGCGCAGTAGGGCCGAGCTGTTCAGGGCGCTCCTGGGTCTCGCCCACGCTCACGCGCGCCCGGTCACGGCGTCGCCCGCGGCGCGGGCCATCAGCACCCCTTCTATCGCCGGCACCACCAACAGCACCGCGAGCAGCACGAACGCCACCCGGAACGGCCCGTCGCCGTCGGGGACAGGCCCGATGGCCGCCCCGAGCCGGACCAGCAGCGCCCCGACGGCCACCCCCAACCCGGCACCGAGCTCCTGCAGCGTCGACATCAGCGTGTTGGCGTGTGTCATCCGCGCCTGCTCCACGTCGGCGAACGCCACGCTGTTGTAGGCGGTGAAGCCGATCGACCGGAAGATCCCGCTGAGCGCGAGCACCGCAAGCAGCACCGGCAGGGGCGTCGACGCCTGCAGGAACGCGATAGCGACGAGGCAGGCGGCCGAGGCGACGACCGCCCCGAGCAGCACCGTCCGGATCCCGAAGCGGCGCATCAGGGGCGTGGTCACCGGCTTGATCCCGACGTTGCCGAGGAACAGTGCGATCACCACCGCCCCCGCCTCCGCGGCCGTCCACCCGAACCCGAGCTGGAAGAACAGCGGGAGCAGGAACGGGACCGCGGTGATCACGGCGCGGAACACGGACCCGCTCACCGCCGTCACGCGGAAGGTGGCGACACGCAGGATCCGCAGGTCGACGAGCGGGCGCGGGCTGCGCAGGAGGTGGCGGACGGCGCTGCCGAGGAGCACGGCGGCGACCACGAGGGCGCCTGCCACCACCGGCCACCGCGGCTCCCCCGCCCCCAGGCTCTCCATGCCGACGACCAGCGCGCCGACCCCGATTGCGGTCAGCACGAACCCGCGCCGGTCCAGCCGCCCCACGTCCTCGGCACGAAGGTCGGGCACCAGCCGGCGGGCGAGCACCAGCGCAACCAGCCCCAGCGGCACGTTGATCACGAAAATCCACCGCCACGACGCGTACTCGCTCAGCACCCCACCGAGGACGGGGGCGACCACCGGCGCCGTGAGCGCCGGCCACGTCAGATAGGCGATGGCCCGGACGAGATCGGTCTTCGCCGTGGTCCGCAGGACCACGAGCCGTCCGACGGGCACCATCATCGCCCCGCCGGCCCCCTGCAACACCCTGGCGGCCGTCAGCACCGGCAGGCTCGGCGCCGCCGCGCACGCCGCCGAGGCCAGCGTGAACACCACCAGCGCCGCGGTGAACACGCGCCGCGCGCCGTAGCGGTCGGCCAGCCACCCACTGATCGGGATCAAGACGGCGAGGGTGAGCACGTAGGCGGTGATCGCGACGTTGATGTCGACGGCCCCGACGCCGAACTCGGCGGCGATGTGCGGGGCGGCGGGGGCGATGATCGTGCCGTCGAGGATCTCCATGAAGAAGGCCCCGGCGACGAGGAGCGCGAGAGGTCGTTGCTGCAGCCCTGCACTCCCACTCACGCGGACACGCTAGATCAGTCGTGAGGCTCCGGAGCCGGACTGCGAGCGCCGACACATCAGATGAGTCAGGGCGGTGGCCGGGTTTGAGCTCGGCCGCCCCGATCCAGCGACGGGGCCCGGCTTCGGCACACTGCCCCGATGCGGATGACGTTCGGCGAGGAGGACGAGGACGCCTACTTCAGGCGACGCGACGAGCTCGGAGAGCAGTTCGCGCAGTGGGTGAACACGCACAGGGTGGCAGGGGATCCGAACGACGCGGGTCTGCTGATGGACTGGAAGTGGTCCTACGCCGATGGCGGGCTCGACCGCTGGACTGTCCCTGACGTGCATGAGTTCCTGTTCGAGTGGTGTCCGCGCAAGCTGTCGGCGGCACCGGCGGACTGTGTGGAGATCCCGCTGTCGGTGGCCGCGTTCGTGGAGTTCCTCGCCGACACCGGGATGCTCGCACCCGGCAGCGCCGCGCCCCCGACGGTCCGGCAGCACTGCGAACGCAACGTCGGCGCGTTCGTCCGCGAGATGGGCAACCCCGCGAACTTCGGGATGGCCAAGAGCCTGTTCGGGTCGGTGGGCGCGCTGGAGCCCGACCCGGACCCGTCCCCGGACGGCGTGTTGCAGATGCTGCAGCAGCTGCAGGACGTGCCGGCCGGAGCGGTCGGCGACACGCTCGAGCGTCTGGCACGCGACGCCGAGCCGCCGGCGATCCCACCCGTCCGGCCGCCTCCCGACAGCGACCGGATCGCCGCGGTGCGCGCCACCCCCGTGATGGGGCAGCTGCGGGCCCTCGCCGCGTATTGCGCGTCCCCCGGCCGGAAGCTGACCGCGAAGGGGAACCTGCAGGTCGCCGACGCCCGACACCTCGTCGACGCGCTCGAGACCGGCGACGATCCGACGATGGGCAGCGTCCGGAAGCTCCAGTCCAGCGACCAGCTGCCCGAGCTGAGCCGGCTCGTCGCCCTCGCGCTGGAGGCCGGAGTCGTGCGCCGACACCGGGGCAGGCTGGTCGCAGTGGCACGCTTCGCCGAGCTGGACGAGTGCGCAGCGCACGAGAAGGTGGTGCTGGCCGCCGTGGCCGGCGGTCTGATCGGGCCGGCGAACTCGTTCGCGCTCCCCGTCCTCGCCGAGCTCCACGCCGTCGTCGACGCGTGGGCGATCGCCCTGCTCGCCGAGCTGCTCCGCCACAGCAGCAGCGGCGTCGAGGTGGACCTGGTCGGCACGATGATGGGCGAGTTCCTGCACAGCGTCATGCCCGGGCTGCCCGACTTCATGACCGCTCTTCTCGTCGGCCGGGCGGGTGACCACGTGGACGCGCTGGTGGACCTGGGCGTGCTCACGTTCAGCGGTGGGTCACAACAGCAGGGAGGGCACGTCACGCTCACTGCGGCCGGGGTGCCGATCACGATCGAGCTGCTGCGGCGGGCCGGTGTCGAGGTGCCGATCCGGCCGGAGCCGGCCGACGCCGACGTCGCAGCGATCGTCGAACTGTTCGATCATCTTGATGAGGAGGAGCTCCGCCGCGACGTCGCGGACTGGCTCGTCGCGCAGCCGGACCGGCATGCGGCCGCCGCGGCGCTGGCCGCCGAGTGCCTCGCAGAGCACCGCGCAACTGTCACTGCGATGGCCGGCATCACGATGCTCGACGAGCTGGCGGCCGAGCACGCCGTCGAGGTGATCCGGGCCCATCTGGGCGGCCCGCACGACGGGCTCGTGGTGCAGTGGCTGATCGACATGGATGTGCTTGACCCCGCTTCGGTGGACCCCGCCCGGTTCATGTCGGGCTTGATCGATGTCCTCGCTGCCGGGCTGGATGCCGGCGGTCCGGAGGAGGTCGTCGCCTACTTCAGCGACGGAGTGGCAGACGGGGGTGTCGAGATCCTCGATCAGATCTGGCGGCTCGATCACCCTCGGCTGCCCGACGTATTGGGGGCGATCGGCGGGCAGCACCAGGTGAAGGCGGTCGCGAAGGCAGCCCGCAAGGCCCTGATGCGGCACCAGAGCCGTGTTTCCAGCGGATCAACGGCGGCGCAGCGGTGACGGCCGGTCATGCAGTGCAGTCGGACGACCGCATGCAGCGGCCGACCGAGCACGAGGCACTCACCGACGTGCACACCGTCCTGCAACTCTGCGCCGCCGGACGGCTCCGCTGCAGCGAGAAGACCGCTCGGCCCTCGGCCGCCACGGTCACGACCGTCGCCGGCGCACTCCACAACGGCGACTTCTATCCGGACGAGGCCATCGCCGCGTTCGCCTGGCCCCTGCTCGTGCAGGCGGGCGGGTTCGCCCGCATCGAGGGCGGCCGGCTCCAGCTGACCCCGAAAGGCCAGAAGGCGCTGGCCGGCGCGCCGGAGGACGCCATCCGCCAGATCTGGAACCGGTGGCCCCTACATGCCCCGATCGACGAGTTCAGCCGCGTCGACCAGATCAAGGGGCAGCGCGGCACAAACGTCCTGACTGCGGCGAAGCCGCGCCGGCAGGCGGTCGCCGCCACCCTCGCGGCCCGCCCGCCCGGCGAGTGGATCACGGTCGACGAGCTGTTCACGACGATCCGCAAGGAGGGCCCACCCCTCACGATCGCGCGCAGCGAGCGCGCACTGTGGCGGCTCTACATCGAGGACCCGGAGCACGGCAGCCTCGGATACAGCGGGTTCGGCGACTGGCCGATCGTGGAGGGCCGCTACACGCTCGCCGTGCTGTTCGAGTACGCGGCGACCCTCGGCCTGGTGGACGTCGAGTACACCGCGCCGGCCGATGCCCGCGACGACTACCAGCACATATGGGGAGCCGACTGGATCGACGCGCTGAGCCGGTACGACGGCCTGCTCGCGATCCGGCTCAACCCGCTCGGCGCCTACGCCGTCGGGTCGGCCGCGCGGTACGAGGCGTCGAGCCGCCCCACTCCGGAACGCTCGATCGAGGTGCTCGCCAACTTCGACGTCGTCGCCACAGCGGAGCTGCCCACCGCCGACCGGCTCGTGCTCGACGCCTACGCCACGCGCACCGCCGATCGGGTCTGGACCCTCTCGGCAGCGAGCCTGCTCGCCGCGACTGATGCCGGGCGGTCCCTCGACGACCTCGCTTCCTTCCTGGCCGACCGCGCCGCACACGAAGTGCCCGCAACAGTGCGCACCCTGCTCGACGACGTCGCGGCCCGCACCCGCCAGGTTCGCGACCTGGGCATGCGACGGGTCGTCGAGTGCGAGGACGCGGCCCTGGCCACCTTGCTCGCCAATGACCGGACGCTGCGAGCACATTGCACCCGGATCGGCGATCGACACCTGCTGCTCACGACGGGCGCCGAGGCGAAGGTGCGCGCGGCGATGCGGAAGCTGGGCTACGCCCTCGGCCCCGGTAGCCGAAGCTGACCGTTGGCGAGTACTCGACCCGCGGTATCTGCGGGACACTCGTACCCCTTCCGGGCAATTGGTACCCCATCGCCTACCGTCCTCGCCATGAGCACACGCACCACCACCGCCGTCGGCGCGTACGAGAGTCTTCCGATCGAGGACGAGGCCGCACTCGTCGACGTCGAGATCGAGATCGGGGAGCCGGGCCCGCACGACCTCCTGGTCGAGGTCCGGGCCGTGTCGGTGAACCCGGTCGACGTCAAGGTCCGCGCCGGCCTCGCCAAGCAGGACGAGCCGAAGATCCTCGGGTTCGACGCCGCAGGCGTCGTCCGCGCGATCGGGTCGGAGGTGACCGTTTTCGCGCCCGGCGACGAGGTCTACTACGCCGGCTCGATCACCCGTCCCGGCAGCAACGCCGGGCTGCAGCTCGTGGACTCGCGCATCGTCGGGCACAAGCCGTCGTCGCTGGACTTCGCCGAGGCGGCCGCGCTCCCCCTGACCACCCTCACCGCCTGGGAAACGCTGTTCGACAAGCTCCGCCTCGGCGCCGACAGCACCGGCCGGCTGCTCGTCGTCTCCGCAGCGGGCGGGGTCGGGTCGATGGTGATCCAGCTGGCCCGCACGCTGACCGGGCTGGAGGTCGTCGGGACCGCGTCCCGCGAGGAGTCCGCGAAGTGGGCCCGGCAGATGGGCGCGCACCACATCGCGGACCACCATGCGCTCGTCGAGTCGGTGCGCGAGGTCGTGCCGGACGTCCAGTACATCTTCTCGCCGGTCTCGGGCCGGAACGTCGAGGCCTACGCCGAGCTGCTCACCCCGCGCGGCGAGATCGTCGCGATCGACGAGCCGCCGGGCATGGACCTGCTGCCGCTGAAGCCCAAGAGCCTGACCTGGCACTGGGAGCTGATGTTCACCCGTCCCCTGTTCGAGCCGCAGAGCACCGCCCAGCGCGAGATCCTGGACGAGGTGGCGCGGCTGGTCGACGCCGGCCGGATCCGGACCACGGAAACCACCCGCCTGGATGGACTGACCGCTGCGAACCTGCGCGAGGCGCACCGGATGGTCGAGTCCGGTGGGATGGTCGGGAAGGTCGTCCTCTCCGTGTAAACGCCTCTCAGGCCACGACGACGACCTGCGCCACGTGCGGGGCGAGCACGTGGGCTCGTCCGCCTCGTCGATGGGGGCGAAGCGTGGGGTGAGGCCGACGAGCTGTTCGAGGGCGGCGTCGAGTCGCACCGTGCGCAGCGACACAACCGCGAGATCCAGACCATGCCGGTGCTGAGCCTGCGCGAATCCGCGCAGAAGATGGGGCTGCTCCGCAAGCACCGCGGGAGGCTGCTGCTCACCACCCGCGGACGTCGGCTGCGCACCGACCCCGTCGGGTTGTGGTGGCATGTCGCCGAGCGGACCCCCCTGATGTCCCCGGACCCCTGCGAAACCCAGGCCGGGCTCACCCTGCTGATCGCCGTCGCCGCCGGTCTGACCGGAGACCTCGACGTCACCATCGCCCGGACACTGCACGCGATCGGCTGGATGAGCGACGACGGCAGCCCGATCACCGGCGGCGTCGCCGGCCACGCAGCTTGGGACACCAGCGCCGCGCTCCGGCGGCTGGACGCCCTGCCCGGCACGCCGTACCGACGAGACGAGCGACCGACACCGGGCGGCATCACGTTCACGCGCGCCGCGCTCCGCGCCTGGCCGTGACGGTCGCGAGGGGTTCCAGCCGCGGGTCGTCAGGTGCAGCGGCACGCCCCGGTTCGGTGCAGCCGTAGAGGAGTGGGACGTCCGTCGATAACCCTTCGAGGAGAGTCCCACTCATCGGGCGAGTAGAGCGGTGGCGGTCCACACGTGCCGGGACGAGCACCGGGCCCCCGAGACCTCGACAGTCGACATCGCCAGGATTTAACGATGCCGCTACTCGTCTTCACCGCCGCGCACGATGCGAATGGTCGGCAACGTCGTCGGGCGCGGCTTCATGAGTGGCGCGTTACGGGTCTGCTCGCTACTCGGTGGGCTTCGGGTGCGCTGGGCCGACGGCGAGGAGCCAGATGATGCGGGAATCGGGGGGTCGAGAGTCAGGCCCCGCTGTGCACGTGCGCGGCCCAGGTCCAGGGGGCATCGAGCCGCTCGGCACGCATCCGGCGGGTCACCGCGTGCAGGGCGTGCGCGGCCGCCGGTCGGTGCGTGGTGTCGTCGGTGGTTCGAGCCAGTTCGTGGTGCACCTGCTCGGCCATGCGCGCCGCGACCTCGTCACCGACCTCCCACAGGGTGCCGATCGCCTGCGCATACCCGGCCAGCTGGAATGCCGACGCCAGGTGCACGGCCTCGTCCGCGAGGGCGGCGCTGCCCCGCGCGGTGGCACACGCGGACAGATACGCCAGCTGCGCGCCGTCCAGCGGTAGCCGGCTCAGCTCGGTGACTGCCAGTGGCCCGTCGTGCAGCAACAGGTGGCTCGCCTCCGCGTTCAGCGGATCGCTGCTCGCGTGGCACGCGAAGTGCGCGAACGCCGCCCTGGGCAACGCCGCGAGCACCTCCTCCCCGGTCGCGGCGGGCCCGACCAACACCTCCGGTGCGGCTCCCCCGCCGGTGAACCCGGCGGCAAAGGCGGTGGCCTCGCGCGTCGTCGCCGGCAGCGCGGCATGGCCCGGTGTCTCCGGCATGGCCACCGCCAGCGCGGTACGTTCCCCGGCCGGCACCGGCCGCGCGCGGCTGTGCAACAGCGCGCGCATGGTCGGCGTGTGCGAAGAGACCACACGGTCCAGCACGGACGCGCCAGGAACGTCGTGACGGCCGGCGGCATGCAGCGGCAGGAAGTTCAGCGGCCCGCTCGGTGACCACCACACCCGCGGCCACGGCGCCCCGCCGCCCGGGTGCACAGCTGGCCCCGCCACCTCCAGCACCGGCTCGGCCAGCACGTCCCACAGCCAGGCGAGCGTGTCGACCACGACTCGTCCGGCCATGCTGCGCACCAGCCGGGCCGACTCCGTCGAGGACAGCGTTCCGATCGCGTCGCGGAACGCGTCGGCCTGCTCCACCAGCTCGTCCACCCGCAACCGGGGAAGCGGCACCACCGCCGCGGTGCCGTCTCGCAATACCAGCGCGTCGCAGCGGGAGCGGTCCAGGTTGATGGCGATCACGGGCCCGTGCGCGGCGGCCGGCGCCAGCTCGGCGAAGGTGACCACCGGCGGCAGCAGGAACCGGTCGAACCCGGGCCGGGCCCGGATCTGCTCGAGCAGGACGTTCCACTCCCGGGTCAGCGCCTCGTGCGGCTGTGTCCCGGAACGGGAGTCGGCACGCAGGCGACCGCGCAGCGCCACGAATCGGCCGGCCAGCCGGGGTTCGGCGGCGTGTAGCCGGTCCAGCTCGTGCCGGGTGATCAGCGCTGACGTCAGCATGTGGGCCCGGCCGACCTCCCAGGACGTCAGGGCGTCCTCGGCGTCACCGTCGGCGATCTTGAGTGTCACGAGCGGATTGCTCACGGTCGCGGCGTCGAGGGACGGCCGTTCGCTCGCCAACAGGTGGTCGGTCGGGTCCCGCAGCAGTGCCGCCATACCCCAGAGATGCAGCAGCGCGGCGTCCGGTGGCTGCTCGGCGGTGATGGTCTGACGGGCCGCGTCCACCGCTTCGTGGAACGTCCTGTCCTCATTGGTGATCACGTAGCGGCTGAACAGCGCGTTGGCCAGCGAGATCTGCTCGGAGCGCCGGCCCGGGTCATCGGGCGACATAGCGGCGAGCTTCTGCCGACTCCGCGTGATTGCTTCGTTGGCCTCGGCCATCGTCTCGAACGGCGACGACATGGCGATACCGATAGCGGCGTGGCCCTGCACGTGACTCTTGTCGGTGAATTGCTGCTCCAACGCCTCTGCCACCGCCTGCATGAGCAACGGCAACCGCTCGGGGAGCTCCCGTGCGCGGGCTTCGGGGTCGGTGAGCTGCGCCGTGGAGAGGGCAAGGTGGTTGACGTGCACTTGGCTGTGCCCCGGCGTGCCGGGAGGGAGCTCGCGCAGCGCCCGCTCGTGGAGCTGGATGATCTCGTCGAGATCGGTTCGATCCGAGGGCGGTGCGGGGGTCCCCAGTGTCAGCATGGGAGACGGTCCGCCTCCGGAACCGGGACCCAGCATGAACTCCCGCGTCAGGTCGTCGAGCGACTGAAAGGCCGATCGCGCGAGGTAGCCCAGATCGCGAAAGAACTGGGGGTTCGTCGTCACCGCATCGACGAGCCGTGAGTCGGTGCCGAGCTGATCCTGGAGCGCAGCCACCAGCCCCTCTGCAAAGCCGCCCTCGTCGGGCGCCGGGCGACGTACCTGCCCGGACTGCCGGTACCTGCGTTCCGCATCGGTGAGCAGCTCGCGTAGCTGCTGTCGCTGCTTGTCGATCGCCATCTGCGCCTTGTCGAGCTCGGCCCGCGCGCGATCGAGCTCCGGAGGCGCCCCACCACGCGTCGCCCGTTCCTGGTCCAGCCCCGAGCGCAAGTCGTCGAACTGTCGGCCGAGCTCGTCCAGTCGGTCGAGCGCCTGCCACATCTGTCCGAGCATCCCGCTCGGCCGCGCCCAGGCCTCGGCGCGGCGGGCCGCCTCCTCCGCACTCTGGATCAGACCCGGGTCACCGCCGGACTCCGGGTCCGCCGCCGTCCGGAACAAGCGTGCGGCCTCGGCCATCAGTGGCCTGTCCCCGACCCGTTCGGCCTTCATGACCAGCACAGTTGCCAGGCCGAGGGCGCAACGGGCGTAGTGCTGATCACTCGCCGAAATGCCGTCGAACGCCTCCCGGAACACCCTGACGATCTGGTCGACACGGTCTTCGGGGGCGTCCGTGCCGGCCAGCTCCTCAGCACGCATCAGCGCGTAGCCCTGTGCGCAGAGCGCGGCGGGCCGTGCCTCGTGCCCCGCCGGTAGCAGGCTGACCGCGAGCTCGGCGAGACCCGCCACCAGTCCGTCCCGGTCGGTCTCGTCGCGCCGTGCCAGCCGTTCGAGCAGCAACCAGACCACGTCGGTCACCGCTCGGCCCATGGCCTGCGCCGGGGTGTCTCCGGCCTGTACCAACGCCTCCCGCACCGGCTCCAGCCAGAGCCGTACCTCCTCCGGCAGCGCATCCGCATTGCTCAGCAACACCGGCAGCAGGAGGACCGCGGCGATCAACCAATCCTGCTCCCCTTCGGCGCCGAGCAGCTCACCACGCGCCACATGGGACCCTCCGACCAGGTACGCCACATGCACGTCCAGGTCACCGGGGATGGCCAGGAAGCCCAGCAGCTGGTCGAGCTCGGCGCGCGTGTCCTCGGCGAGTATCGCCTCGGGATCGCCCGCCTCGAGCCGGGCAGCAACCGCCGCGAGAAGCCGATCACGCACGTCTGGCGAGACTAGTGGTTCACCCAGATGGCGTCGATGCACTGTGGACACTCACCTACAATTCCCGGGCTGTCACCGGACTCTGGGGGGAATCGTGGGTGACCAGGTCGAGCGGGACGGGTTGACTCGCTTCTGCGCCGACCTGGCTCCGCTGCGGGCAATGCTGCGCGGCCCAGCGGGAGCGGCCGGCCGTGCCCAGGTCGAACAGGTGGTCCGGGCCGCCCGCCGCGGCGAACCGGTCGCCGAGCTGATCGCGGCGCTCGACCGGACGGACGCCCCGGACGTCGATGGCGAGTCGCCGCGATCAGCGCTGCCGCCGCGGCTGCCCGAGGTTGCGCTCCCACCGGTGACCGGCGGCTATGTCTGCCCCGTCGATGCGTGCAACCGGGTCGAGTCGCGCCGGGCCGGCTCCCCGGTGCCCCGCTGTGATGTGCACCAGCAGGCGCTGCGCTTCCACACCGACGGTGAGCCAACCCGGTGAACGCCTTCGTCACCGAGATCGGCAAGAAGCTGGCCGAACGCTGGGTGGCGCTCCTGGTGCTGCCAGGTCTGTTGTTCACCGCCACGGCGACCGTCGCAGCGCTGCTCGGCCACCGGCAGTGGGCCGATCTCGGGATGGTGGGGCAACGGCTGGGGCAGCTGGTGCCGCCCGACGCCGGGGCGTCGGGCGACCTGTCCCGGACGGTGTTGTTGCTGGTGGTATTGCTGGTGGCGTCGGTTGGCAGCGGGTTGCTCGCGAACGCTCTCACGACGCCCGTCGAACATGCCCTCGCGGGCCGCTGGCCCGCGCCGTTGCGACGACCGGCACGCGCCTGTACCCGTCGCCGACGCGCCGCCTGGACGCGTGCGAACCAGGAGTGGGAGCGCGCCCGTGACGCGGGTGAACGCGACCGCCTCGCCGAACTGGCCGAACGCCGAAACCGTATCGCGCTGATCGAGCCGATCAATGCGACCTGGATCGGTGACCGACTGGACGCGCCAACGCTGCGGGTTCACCAGGAGTACGGCGTGGACCTGACCTTCATCTGGCCCCGGTTGTGGTTGCTGCTGCCGGAGAGCTCACGAACCCCACTGACGGCCGGCCGACGCCAACTGGACGATGCCGCCACGCTCGGCGGATGGGCGCTGCTCTACCTGGCGCTCGGTGCAGTGTGGTGGCCATCCGCGATCATCGGCGCGGTCGTGGGGCTTGTCGGCTTGCAGCGATGCCGATCAGCGGCTGACGTCTACGCCGGCCTGGTCGAAGCGGCCGTGGACGTGCACCTCGAGGAGTTGGTTGATCGGTTCACCGACGACCAGGGCGTGCGGCCCGCCCGCCCGCACTGGGGCCAGCAGATCACCGAGCGATTCCGCAAAGGCATCTGACGATGTGGCCGCCACCGGTCCGTTCGTCGCTCACAGTGGCGGCCGCTACGCCCACCGATCGAGCTCACCACCGTCTGCCATCATCAGCATGAGTTGATCCATCATGGCCGAACCCAGGGCGTGTCGGGCCCCGAGAACGCGACCGCACCGTCGGGACGTTACCGAGAATCTCGCGACACGAGGTCGGCCGCGGTCTCGTCGAGGAATCCGCCCGACTGGTGGTCCCAGAGCGCCGCGTACGTGCCCTGCATCGCGAGCAGCTCCGCATGGGTGCCGTGCTCGACGATCCGGCCGCTGTCGAGCACCACGAGCTTGTCCATCCGGGCGACGGTGCTCAGCCGGTGGGCCACCACGAGCGCGGTCCGGCCGTCCATGAGCTGCCACAGGGCCTGCTGGACGAGGATCTCACTCTCCGAGTCCAGAGCGCTGGTCGCCTCGTCGAGCAGCAAGATCGGCGCGTCTCGCAGGATGGCGCGAGCGAGCGCGACCCGCTGGCGCTGACCGCCGGACAGCTTGATCCCACGTTCCCCGACCACCGTGTCGAGCCCGTCAGGCAGGGCTTCGACGAACTCGGTGACGTGGGCTGCCTGCGCGGCGCGGCGGATCTCGGCGTCGCTGGCGCCAGGCCGGCCGAACGCGATGTTGTCGCGCAGGCTGCGGTGGAACATGGCCGGGTCCTGCGGCACGTAGGCGATCAGGCTCCGCAGGTCCGCCTGCGTTATCCGGGAGATGTCCTGGCCGCCGATCAGGATGCATCCCTCGTCGACGTCCATCAGCCGCAGCAGCAGCCGGGTGAGGGTGCTCTTCCCGCCGCCGGAACGTCCGACGAGCCCGATCTTGGTGCCACTGAGGACGGTCAGGTCGAGGCCGGTGAACAGCGGCGGCGCGCCGGCGTGGGCGAAGGTCACGTGCTCGAAACGGATGTCCGCGGCCGTCGCTCGCAGCGGCTCCGGTGAGACGGGGTCGAGCACGGTCGGCGGCGTGAGCAACAGCTCGGTGAACTGGGCGGCCTCGGTCATCGAGCTCTCCAGCCGCCGATAGATCTGGTTGAACTCGAACATGACCCGGGTGGCGCTCCAGTAGTAGGTGAAGGTCACCACGATCGCCTCCACGCCCAGCCGTCCGCCGCCGAGGCCGATGGCGACGAACAGGCCGAGGGCGTTGGTGAGCACGTACAGCGGCGCAACGACCGTGTCGATGCGCAGGTTGGCGTAGTCCCAGGACCGGATGGAGAGCCTGCGCTGTTCGGCGACGTGTGACTTGTGCTCGGCGGCCTCGCGCTCCTCGGCGGCGAAGGCCCGCACCGTCTCCATATTCATCAGGCTGTCGGCTACGTGACCGGACACCCTCGCAATTGCCGCCTCCCGCTGGTCGACGAGCGCCTGACGGCGCCGCACGAGCGGAGCGATGACCAACCCGGTCACCACGATGAGACCCACCAGAACGACGACCAGCATCGGGTCGTAGTGCCAGAGGACCACCGACGCGAACACCAGCGGCACGAAGTTGGCGATGACAGCGAACGCGAGCGTGTCGACGAACTCCTCGAACCGCGCGGCGAAGCTGAGCACCCGTTTGGTCAACGACCCGGCGAAGTTGTCGTGGAAGAACGCGGCGTCCTTCGCGAGCAGCTCGTTCATGCCGAGCACGTACAGATTCTCGATCCCGTGGCCGTCGGTGCGGTTCAGGCAATGCACGCCGACGCGCCACAACGCCTCGGCCAGGAGCAGCAGCGCGGCGAACCCGAGCACGTAGGGCAGCACGGTCGCGGGGCCGACATCTGCGCCCGCGGCAATGCGACCCGCGAGCGCGGCGACCATCAGCGGCGCGAGGTAGGCCTGGCAGGTGTTGCCCAACGCCGGCAGCAGCAGCGCGGGAACGGCGATCAGCCGAAGGCGGGAGAGCTCACGCCCGTAGTAGCGCAGCGCGAGCAACACCGCCGACCTGCGGCGCGGCGCGACCATCCATCCCCCCATCCCTCTCATGACCCCGTGGTGTCCATGCTGGCGGAGGGGACGGCCGAGGGCGACCGAATATGCGGCGGTCCGCACGTGTGCGCCCACGGTCACACCACAGGAAGATAACGGCGATCAACGCCGCCCGATCAACGGGATTGAGAGAACGCGAAGCGCAGTTCCGGACAGTTCCAGCTGTCCGGTGCCGACCCTTTGGCAATGGCCGACCACCCTGTGACGATGGATTCCGGACCGCCGCAAGGAAGGAGGTATCGGCTCATGTACACCAGGGAAGACTCACGTCAGGTGACACCGCGCGACCGTAGAAGGTGGGCGCAGCTCGTAGTCTCCTCGCCCGATGGGTTGGATCATTTGGTCGACGAAGCCGTCTTCACGACGTCGCCCAACGGCCGGTACATGGCTCGGTGCGGAGCGTTCGTGCTCAGCACGTCTCTCGGAGCGGCTCCTGGCCGGGACTGCGCGCTGTGCGCTCGTCAACCGACGTGATGTTGCGCGAGCGCCGAGGGTTGGCCACGGGGAAACTGGACCCGCAGGCCTCGCCTGCCGCACTGTTCGGCGCCGAGCTTCGCTCGATGCGCGAGGACAAGCAGTTGACCCTTGCTGAACTCGGTCGGCTGGTACACGTCGGCCCGGACATGCTGCGCAAGATCGAGAAGGCTCATCGACGGGCGCAGACCGACCTGGTCGACAAACTGGACGCGGTCCTCGACGCAAACGGCAAGCTGAAGAGACTTGCTGCGGATATCGTCGCCGACACTCGAGGCCAGTGGGCTCCCCCTGAGCTGAATCTGCCAGCCGAAGCTGCCGTTCCGGTCCTTCGTGGAGTCGTCGACGCGGCCCGGAACGGCGATCACGCCATGAACGCGGGCGCTGAAATCGGGCTGATCGTCGCACACGCGGAAGCCGCAGAGCGGGTCATAAGGCAGGTCGATCGGAGTCTGCGTCCGGACCTCAGTCGTACGATCGGTGAGGCGTATCAGCTCGCCGGGTGGATGAGCTTCGATCAAGGCATGCCTGCGCGCGCCGAGACCCTGTTCGAACGCGCTCGCAAATGGGCCGAGCGCACATCGGACATCCAGCTCGTCGCCTACATCCTCGGTCCGAATCTGTCGTTCGTCGCCACGTACACCGGTCAGTCAGCGCTTGGTGTCGAGCGCGCGTACGGGGCGCTCGGCTGGGCGCGACGCAGCGAGAACCATCGCCTCACCGCCTTCACCTTGACAATCGCGGCTCGAGCCCATGCCCGGCTCCGTGAAACCAGGCTGTGCCTCGACCTTCTCGACCAAGCCTCCGATGAACTGCAGCAGCACGCTTCCACCGAGGACGACAAGAGCTGGCTCGCGGTCTTCGACCAGGCCGCTCTGGACGGACACCGCGGGTCCTGCCTGCTCGACCTCGGGCTGCCCGACCGCGCCGTGGCGCCGCTCCAGGATCAGAGTTCGGCCGGCGACAGCCGCTTCGTCCGGAACCGAGTGATCTGGCAGCTCGACCGCGCTGACGCGCATCTACGCATGGGAAAGATCGACGAGGCATGCCACGATCTCGACGTGGCCATGGCGATGCCCAGTGGCTCGGTCACACCGAGGGTGCTACGCCGGTTCCGGGCGGTCGACATACAGCTTCGCGAGTACGCGATGACAGACCGCGTCGGCGAGGCACGCGAGCGATTGCGGGGACTCATCGCGGCGAACGCGTGAACGGGTACGTCGCCCATTCCAAGCCGACGACGTTGCCGTCACGATCCCGGCGCACCAGCAGGCGTTCGCCCGTCATCCGGCCGGCAACGGCCCGGTACGTGTCCGCCGCCTCCTGGCCGAAACGGGTGTCGCTCGTTTCAGGTGCAGACGCCAGGTAGGCGTGGAGCCCGTCCGTCCGCCAGGTGAATACGGTCTCGTCCGCCTCCGACCACCAGCGGCCCAGCACCCCGCGTAGTTCGGCCGGGTAGGCAGCCGACGGGCGCCACGGCGACTTCGGCTCAGGCCTTGCCGCGGCGACCCGCTCAGCCACGTCTGCCGCGAGCCGACCGACTGCTGCTCCCCGAGTGACGTTGGTCAGCACCACGGCGACCGAACGCGACTCCCGCTCGATCGACAGGCCCGACAGGAAACCCGGCATGGCCCCCGTGTGTCCGGCGAGGATGCACGACGGACGACGGTCCAGGATCAAGCCCAGTCCCCACCCTGACGTCCAGCCGCGGCGATCGACCATGACCTGAAGCGTGTGCATCGCGTCGACGACCCGCGGCGATACGACGTCGGGCGAGCCGCCGGCGAGTGCGTGGCCCCACGCGAGCAGATCATCGGCGGTCGACCACAGCTGCCCTGCCACACCGACGGACGCCTGATCCATGTCGGGCTCCCGGTGCACGATGTCCGCGTACGGGTCCACTCGGTAACCCACCGCCGCAGCCGGTGGCCGCACCCACGAGGTCGAGGTCAGCCCGAGCGGACTGAGGAGCTGCGTATCGATGAGTTCCGCGCAACTCGTGCCGGTGACGTCCTCGACGATCTGCCCGAGAACGGCATAACCGAGATTCGAGTAGTGCCAGCGGGCACCGGGCCCGTCGACCAACTCGACCTTCCCGAAGGCGGCACGCAGCTCCGCCCGATCCGGACCGCGCATGGACTCCCACATGTCAACCGGCACTTCGCGCTGTAACCCGCCCGAGTGCGCGAGCAAATACCGCAGAGGAACGTCCCCGAACGACGTTCCTGAGAGGTAGGCCCCGACGGGAGCATCGAGTCCGAGCTCGCCGCGCTCGGCAAGCGTGAGCACGATGACGGCGGTGAACGTCTTGGTGATCGACCCGATGCGGTAGGCCGTCCCCGTCTCGGCGTCGACTCCGTCTTCCACGTTCGCCAGCCCAACGACGGTGCTATCGAGGTCGGCACCATCCCGGGCCGCCGCGACCACAAGGCTCGGCAGCCGGCAACGCCACTGCTCGCGGATCGCGATCTCGCCGATATCGATGCGCGCGCCGCTCAGCCCGTCGTTGCTATCCACAGGCCGAAGGTAGCCGCCGCCCACACAGTCCTCGTGGGCGCCCGTCCCTGGCCTGACTACTGAATTTGCCTGGTCTGGCGGAGACCACCGCCTCCACAGCGTCCAGTGTGGACGCGCTGCGTGCACGTCTCATCGCGGATCTGCGCGAGCTGAAGGCGATAGCTGCGCCGCGAGGGCGACTTCTCCACTGCGGTGACGCAGCCAGGCCCTCGATCGCCGCGGGTTCGCCGTTGTCGGTCGGCGGATTACGCGACGACGCTGGCAGCGCGGAAGGTGGCCCCGGGCATGGGCCGTCGCAGCCGCCAGGTGATCGCGATCGGACGCTCGCCGGCGTGCTCCTCGTAGGAGCAGAGACCGAGGCACAGGAACGGTGTCGGGCCCAGGTCGTCGGTCGGTGAGTCGCGGACGAAGATCGCGACGTGTGTGCCCTGCTCACGGTGGCGGAGATACCGCTGGCCGGTTCCCGAGGCGACGCTCGTGCTGTTCTGCGACTCCCAGTGGAACAGGTCAGGGCTGATGGCGTAGTCGCGGTACATGGTCGTCGGCGAAAAGTCCCGCTCGGTCTTGCGGAGGTTGACCAGCAGGACATCCGTCCGGGCGTCGGGCGCCCACGCCACCCCCGAAGCGTGACCATGCGCCTTTCTCGTCATCGACGCCCAGCCGAGCGCCGCGAGCACCTCCTCCCGGCGGTAGTGCGCGTGGCTCAGCAGCGGCACGTGCAGCAGTCCTTCCCCGAGCGGTCGGGGGACGTGGCGGGCGCGATCGAGCGCAATCGCCACCAGCTCGCGGATCTCTTGGCAGAGCGCCGGGTGCCGGCGCAGGTGCGCCAGCCCGTCGCTGTAGGAGGCGTGACCGCCGCGGTCCGGCCAGATGAGGAAGAACATCATCCGCGCCAGGCACTGCTCACGCTCCGTCAGCGCGTCGTAGGCCGGAGCGTCCGGATCCGCGAGGCGCAGGTACAGCTCTGCCCGCTCGGGATCGTCGACATGGGCGAACGCGACTGCCCGCTTGAGAAGGGCCGCCTCGTCCGGGCCGCCAGGGAGCGTAGGCAAGGCTGCATCACGCCGCACCGCCGTCCACGAACCATGCTTGTAGACGTCGGCCAGCTCGCGGCCCGCTTCCTCCAGGTAGCGCGCCAGCGGGAGGTCGCCGTGCGAGCGGACGTCGGCGACGAGCTCGCGGCGGGTCAGGCGCAGCTGCTGGCGGACGTTCTCCAGGACGATGCGCTCAGTCACGCGGTCGAGCACGAGCTGCGACCCGGACGGGAGGAACGGGAACCCCTGCTCGATATCCCGCTCCAGACCGCGGCGGGTGCTGCCGGTCAGCGCGCGATAGCGGAGGTCGAAGCGGAACTCCCGGCGGTGCTGGCCGATGAAGTCGAGGGCGGTCAGCACGGCCTTGCCCCGCGCCCGCCGGAGACCCCGGCCCAACTGCTGCAGGAAGACCGTCGCGCTCTGGGTCGGTCGCAGGAACAGCACGGTGTCGACCTGCGGGAGGTCGAGGCCCTCGTTGAACAGGTCGGCCGCGAAGAGGCAGTTGACCTCCAACGTGCGCAGCTTCTCCAACGCGCCGGCGCGGTCCGCGGGCGCGGTCTCCCCGGACACCGCGACGCTGGGGATCCCGGCGCGGGTGAACACCTCAGCCATGTAGCGCGCGTGGGCGACGGACACGCAGAAGCCGAGTGCCCTCATCCTGCGGACGTCGGTGACCTTGTCCTTAGTCTCCCGCACGATCTTGGCGGCGCGAGCGTCGTTGCCCGTGTAGACCTTGTCGAGCGCACTCGCGTCGTAGGAGCCGCGCTTCCATTCGATGGCTTGCAGGTCGACGTCGTCGGCGACGCCGAAGTAGTGGAACGGCACCAGCAGGTCGGCGCTCAGCGCGTCCCACAGTCGCAGCTCGTAGGCCGTGCGGCCGTCGAAGAACTCGCGGACGTCGACCCCGTCGCCGCGCTCAGGAGTGGCGGTCAGCCCGAGTAGCTCCTGCGGCTGCACGTGGTCGAGCAGCCGCCGGTAGGTCGGTGCCTGCGCGTGGTGGAACTCGTCGACGACGACCACGTCGAAATGGTCGGGCGGAATCCGGTCGACCCCGTACGCGGCGAGCGACTGCACGCTCGCGAACACGTGCTCCCACCGCTCGGGTCGCTCACCCTGCACGTACATCTCGCCGAACGTCCCGTCGGCCAGCACCTCCCGGTACATCCGACGAGACTGCTCGAGGATCTCCTTGCGATGCGCGACGAACAGCAGCCGGTCACGCGGGAGGCTCGCGCGGAGCCGGGCGTAGTCGAGGGCTGCGACCACGGTCTTGCCCGTTCCGGTCGCCGCGACAACAAGGTTGCGGTGCCGGTCGTGAACCGTCCGCTCCGACTCGAGCCCTTCGAGGATCTGCGTCTGGTACGGGTACGGACGGACCTCGAGCCCGGATACGAGGGAAGTCGACGTCGTGATCTGGTCACGGCCGAGTGCCGACCGGAGCCGCTCCGCGGCGTCCTCGTCGTCCGGGTCGTAGTCGACGAACCCGGGATCTGCCCAGTAGCTGTCGAAGGTGCCGGCGAACTTGCGAATCAGGTCGGGCGTCGCCACTGACGACAGCCGCACGTTCCACTCCAGCCCGTCCACAAGGGCAGAACGAGACAGGTTGCTGCTACCAACGAACGCGGTGTCGAAGCCGGAGTTGCGGTGGAACAGCCACGCCTTGGCATGCAGCCGCGTCGTCCGCGTCTCGTAGCTGATCTTGACCTGGCCCCCGAACCGGCGCACGAGCGCGTCGACAGCTCGCTGCTCGGTGGCTCCCACGTACGTCGTGGTGATGATGCGGAACGGGACGCCGCGCCGGCGCAACAGGTCGAGCTGCTCCTCGAGGACCCGCAGACCGTGCCACCGCACGAACGCACAGAGGAGGTCGACCCGGTCGGCCGAGGCGAGCTCCGCGCGCAGCTCAGCGCTGAGCGATGGCTCGTCCCGGGCGTTGGTGATCAGGGCGGCCGCGGAAAGCGGCGTGACGGGTCGTTCGAGGCGGTGGACACCGGGAGCGGTCTCGCGGCTGAGGACCACGAGGTGCTCCGCCTCGTCGGTCATGACCTGCTCGCTCTGCTCGGCGACGCGGGCCAGCAGATCGTTGACCAGCGCGAGGCGCCGACCGGTGTCGCCTTCCCGGCTCAGGGCATGCTCGACGACCTTCGCGACGTGGCGGGCGAGGACATGGGGCTCGTCCGCCTCCTCGACTCGTGCGAAGCGCGGGGTGAGGGTGCTGAGCTGCGCGAGCGTGGCGTCGAGGCCGACGGTGCGCAGGGACTCGTAGACGCCTTCAGGGAGCGGTGGGGTCAACGCGAGCCTCTCGATCACGGCAGCTGCGATCATCACCGTGCCACAGCACCGGCGGCGCCCTCGGCGCGGCCCATGCTGATCGTTCTACGAGCACCGGCCGGCGCGGAGGAGACCGAACGACGGAGGACGTGACCCCGCTGATCGGCTCCGCGCAGTCGCGGCCTCGTTCGCGCCGATCGCGCTACGCCGCCACCCGAGCCAGCCGGTCGGCGAGCCACCTCCCGGGTAACCAACCGCCCGCTGCTGGCCATCGAGGTGGACGGCTTCGCCTACCACGAGGACAACCCGACTCAGCTCGAACGGGACGCGATCAAGGACGAGATCCTCCGGACTCATCAGATGCCTCTGCTGCGGCTGCCGACCACGGGGAGCGGCGAGGACAGCCGAATCCGGCGGGCGTTGGACGTCGCCGAAGCGCAGTGGGTTCGGATGTCGAGCCGGTGAACACACGAGCGGCTACTGATCGAGCCCCAGCCGGTGCCGCTCCGTCGCCAGCACCCGCCGCTCCACCGGCGCCGATTCGTCGTCGAGCACGTCGGGCCGGTGGTCGGAGGTGTCCACCGCCCTACGGTCGGCGTCCTTCGCCTCGCTCTTGCGCGCGAACTCGTCGAACAGCAGCCGCTTTCCCTGCTGGATCTCTCTGATCCGCTCGGCAATTGAGTCCTTGGCCAGCAGCCGGTGGACCTGCACCGTGCGCACCTGCCCCATCCGGTGCGCACGGGCGATCGCCTGCTCCTCAATGCTCGGCTTCCACTGCGGTTCGGTGAGGATCACGACCGAAGCGGCCTGCACGTTGATCCCGACGCCACCGGCCTCGACTTCATCCCGTCCTGGGCTGCCTCCTCGACGATGTCCTTGAGCCGTTCGAGCTTCGCCGAGCTGGGCGTGCTGAACGCCGCCTGTCGCATCGCCATCAGGTTCCGCGCTGACACCGCCGCCTCGTACCGTGCCTCGTCGGTGGCGCTGAGCTGCACCCACGACTCGGTCTCGATCTTGTCCGGCAGTTCGGTGAGCACGTCCTCCTGGTTGCGCCGCAGATAGACGGGCGCGACCGCCCGACGGAACGCCTTCGACGGGGCGGCGCGACGGTCGTCGGGGCGGGGTCGTGGGTCAGCGGGCGCGATCGAGGATCCGGCGGGCAAGCCCGCTGCCGGCGCCGGGTGGGAAGTCGGCGACGCGGATCGAGCCGTGCACCCCGGTGACGAGGTCGACGGCCTGGGAGACGTCGAAGTCCGTCGCCGCGCTGAGGTAGAGGTAGGCCTGCCGTGGGTCCATGTCGAACAGGGCGGTGACGAGCTCGACCGCGTTGCCGACGCACATGCGCAGGGCCAGGTTCAGGTCCTCGTCCATGCCGGTCGGGATGAGCAGCCCGTGTCCGGCGGCGAACGGACCCTCGACTCGGCCCAGCTTGTGCCGGACCTGGGCGGCGGGGATGAGGTCGACCGTCAGCGACGCTCGCAGCGGGGCCTCCAGGGCGGTCAATGCGACCTCGCCGTTGCCCTGGGCGTAGTGCGGGTCGCCCACGTAGAGCAGGGCGTCGGGCACCTGGACCGGCACGAAGAGGGTCGCGCCGGGAGTCAGCAACCGGATGTCGATGTTCCCGCCGTGCCGGCCCGGTGGAACCGAGTGGGCCCGGGTCTCGGTGTCGGTGGCGACCCCAATGATGCCGAGGAACGGGGCCAGCGGGAAGTGGGCGACCTCGTCACCGTCGGGTCGCAGGGGCATGGTGCCGAACCACGCGCCGTCGAGCTCACGCACAGAGCAGAAGGCATTGTACCCGTCGTCCAGTATGGGGTGCCCGGTGAGGACGCCCCGTCCGTGCCGGGTGGAGACGACACCATAGGGAGCGCGCATGCGCAGGTCGTCGACACGGACGGCGAGCAGGTCGCCCGGCCGCGCACCGTCGACGGCGATCGGACCGGTCACGATGTGTGGCCCGTCGATGCGGGGATCGCGGCGACGACGCGCGGTCACCTCGATCGCGTCGGCGAGCACCTGGTCGGGCGCGACGCCGTGCCGGCCGAAGTATCCGACCGGATCCGATCCTTGGTCCTCGAGGATGCCCTCGTGGCTGATGGTGTCGATCACGACAGGATCGCCGGCCCCGATGCGTGCCACCGGGGTGTCGGACCGGTGTGGGAGTCGTCCCCACAGCACGCGGCCGGGATCCGCGGGGACGTAGACGGTGCCGCCGTCGACCTCCACCCCCTCCTGCAGCACAGGGAACGCGCCCATGGCCGGGGCGGGAAACGTGGTCATCGTGGTGCCTTCCGTGCGTGATCGGTGCCCGTTCGCTCCCCCTGCTCCGGAGGCCCCGCTCGGCGGCGATCTCGGGTGGTCGTGCCCGCCGCAGCCGGCGAGGTCCCTGTCGTTGTTCGGGCCGGCGGGGAGGGGGTCGATGTGGTCGAGGTGCCCGTCGGTGGCCCGGCGCCGGGAGATGCGCTGGTCGCCGCCGTCAATGAGCGGCGCGGTAGATCAGCATGGCCGCCTTGACGTGCTCCTCCGCGGCGCGCCGGGCGGCGTCCTCGTCACCGTTGACGATGGCTTGACAAATCTCCCGATGCTGGATGATCACGGTCTTCGCCCAAGCCGCATCCGACAGGTTCGAGACCGTCGACACCGCGATCCTGTCCCATACCCGATGCAGGGCGTCCTCGAGGAAGGGATTGCCGGGGGCATGCCCGAAGGCCCGATGAAATTCCAGGTTGGCACGGGCGGAGCGCTTCGCGTCGCTCTCGGCCAAGGCCTTCTCGACCTCGTCAGCCGCGTCCTGGATGCCGCGGATCTCCACGGGGGCGATCCGTCCTGAGGCCTGCCGGCGCGCCGCCTGCGCGGCCGCAAGTCCTTCCAGGGCCGCTCGCAGCTCGTAGATCTGCTCGATCTCGGCGCTGTCAAGCGTCGCCACTACGACCCCCCGCGCCGCAGGCACCACAAGACCGTCCGCCTGTAGCCGTCCGATCGCCTCCCGGACCGGGGTGCGACTCACCCCGAGCTCCTGCGCCAGCGCAGCCTCCGTGAGTCGCTCGGCCGGCGCCAGGTCCCCGTCCGCGAAGCGCCTGCGCAGGACCGTGTACACCGCCTGCGCACTGCTCGACGCCGCCCCCGGATGTTCCACAGCGAAGAGCATACGTTGCATACGACCCCGGACACCAACCCTTGACATACGTTGCATGCAATGCATACCTTCCGCCTTGTACGGAGGTGGAATGAGCATCGGAGCGCGCCTCGAACTGGCACTCGTCGCGCCCCGCACGCGCAGTTGCCTTCGTGTACCTCACCTCGGTGGCCTGGGGTGCGGCGGTGTTGCTGGCTGCAACGGGTCTGTCGGTGGGGGGCTTGGCGTGCTGGCCGCCCGACGCATCTCGCCGGCCGCACTCCGCTGGACAGGCCGCCGCCTGGGTTGTGGATGCGCTATCGCCCTGGAGGTGAGTAGGCATGTTTCCTGACACGGATCTGCCCGCACGAGAGAACCTGGTCCTGTCCGGCGTAACGGCGGTGACGATGGATCCGCGGCTGGGGGATCTGGAGCGCGCCAACGTGACGGTGGAGGCCGGTGTGATCACCGCCGTGTCCACCGAACCGGTGGATGTGGCCGCTGGGCCGGACACCACGGTGATCGACGGGAAAGGCCTTGTGGCGC
This sequence comes from Pseudonocardia aurantiaca, assembly GCF_039526725.1. Taxonomy (NCBI): domain Bacteria; kingdom Bacillati; phylum Actinomycetota; class Actinomycetes; order Pseudonocardiales; family Pseudonocardiaceae; genus Pseudonocardia; species Pseudonocardia aurantiaca. The sequence continues at coordinate 147,260 of NZ_BAAAJG010000007.1, read as the reverse complement.
TGCCCGGCTTCGTCGACACCCACTGGCATCTGTGGAACAGCCTGCTCCGCGGCACCGTCAGCGACGCCCGCGATCGCGACTACTTCTCCGTGAAGCGTGGTCTGGGCCCGCACCACGATCTCGAGGACTTCTATTGGGCGGCGCGGTTCGCGCTCGCCGAGGCGGTGAGCGCCGGCATCACCACCGTGCACAACTGGGACCACAACGTCCGGTCCGCCGAGGACGCTGACGTGAACGTTCGCGCCCAACTCGACGCGGGTGTCCGTGGCAGGTTCTCCTACGGCCCCCGGGACTCCACGCCCGCGGACCAGTCCATGGACCTCGACGACCTGCGCCGGTTCGCCGACCGCTGGCCCGCAGCCCGCGTCGACGGCCTGCTGGACTTCGGGGCGGCGCTGCGCGGCCCGTACCGGACGCCTGGGGAGGTCTATCGGCGCGAGTGGGCGACCGCGCGCGAGCTGGGCCTGCCGATCACCATGCATTGCGACCGCTGCTTGCGCGAGGACGGATGCCGCTCCTGCGGTCTCACGCGGCTTGCCGACGAAGGGCTGCTGGGTAGCGACGTCCAGATCGTCCACGCCGTGCACGCCTCGGAACGCGACATCGCCGCGTTGGCCGCCACGGGTACCCATGTGTCGCTGAGCCCGATCACCGAGCTACGCACGATGGGGTTCCCGCTGGTCACTGAGCTGATCACGGCGGGGGTGCCGGTCTCGCTGTCGACGGACACGCTGGCGATGCCGACCGCACCCGACGTGCTCACCACGCTCCGGGCCGTGGAGGCCGTGGAGGCTGCCCGGTGTGGGTCGTCGGCAGTCAGCCCGCGTCGGCTCCTGCAGATGGCGACCATCGACGGCGCCCATGACCTCGGGCTCGGCGAGGTGACCGGGTCGATCACCCCGGGGAAGCGGGCAGATCTGCTGCTGCTCGACGCGGGCGCCTCCAACCTGCTCCCCGGGGGGGACGTCGTCGAGGCGCTCGTTCGTCAGGGCCGGGCCACCGACATCGTCACCGTCGTGGTCGACGGCCGGATCCTCCTCGAGGGCGGCCACCTCACCCAGCCGTCGGCCCGCGACGCGATCTCCGGCGCCGACGCACGGCGGGACGCCCTGGTCGAGCGTGCCCGCGCGGCCGGTGACTGGGCATGACGCAATCGTTCCTATTGCGACGACGACTTAGGCGGTAAATAGATGACCACCAGCGCTGCGCCGACGGGTTCGGCAACGGGGCGCGTCGCGAACGGGCCCGCCATCGCGATGTTCGGGCTGCTCCTGCTGGCCTACTCGGTGAACGCGATGGACCGCATGGTCTTCCCGGTCATGCTTCCCGAGGTCAGTGCCGAGTACGGGTTCAGCCTCGACCAGTCCGGGCTCCAGTCCACGATATTCGCGCTCGGCATGGGGATCACCGGAATCCCGGCGGGGATCGCGCTGGCCAGGTTCGGCCGAAAGGCCCTGATCGTCGTCGGTACAGCGGCTTTCTCGGTGGCCACGATCATGACGATCGCGAGCGCGGGCTTCGCCGACATGCTGGCATGGCGGGTGCTCTCCGGCGTCGGGGAGGCCCTGCAGCTGGCGGCGATCATCACCGTGGCGGCCGCGGCATTCCCGCGGCATCGCGGGCTCGCCATCGGCGCGGTGAACATGGCGTTCGCCACCGGCTCGGTCGTCGGGCCCTTGGTGGCGGCGGCCCTGCTGGTAGACCACGGCACCTGGCGCTCGCCAATGATCGTCTTCGGGGCCGCCGGACTGGTCGTGACCATCGCCGTCATGCTCTGCGTGTCGCGCCGGTTCACCGAGGTGACGGCGGCGCCGATGCAGGCGCACCACATCGGCGGGGCCCGGTCGGTGTTGCGCTGGAATCCGATGCTCCTGGGCGTGATCACCGTGCTGTTCGGGCTGGTCGACTTCGCCTACATCGGTCTGTACGCGACCTATCTGCGTGAGCAACTCGGTTTCACGCCCGGGCAGGCAGCGCTCGCGGTGAGCTTGTCAGGTCTGGCCGCGTTCGCCTCCCCGCTTGGCGGGCTGCTCGCCGACCGGCTCGATCCCCGCATCTGCCTGGGTCTACTGAACCTGTTGACGGCCGCAGCTGCAGCCGCTCTGTTCCTCGGGCCGCCGTCGCCGGGATGGCAGGCGGCGTTCTCCTTCCTGTTCGGGCTCTTCGCCAGCAGCGGTGTGTACGTCGCCTTGGCCGGCCTGCTCGTGAAGTCGGTGCATCTCGACATCGTGGGGCACGCGTCGGGCGTGTTCATCACTTGCATCTACGTCGCCGCGGGACTCTCGGGCTACCTGTTCAGCCGCATCGTGAACGGCGTCGGCTGGGCCGGCGCCGGGCTGGTGCAGATCGTTGGCTTCTCGGCGGTAGGAGCGCTGCTGGCCGTGTTCCTGCGCCCGGCTCTGTTCAGCACCACCGCGCACACCGGATCGGAGATCTCATGACTCTGCTGTTCACCCCACCGACCGTCTTCGTGCCGGTCGCCGGCTCCGACCAGCGGTTCCCGGTGCGACGGATCTACTGCGTGGGCCGCAACTACGTCGACCACGTCCGGGAGATGAAGGAGGGCGACGAGCGCGACGACCCCTTCTTCTTCCAGAAACCGACCGACAGTGTCGTCGGGGACGGAGCTCGCGTGCCTTACCCACCTCGGACCGGCGACTTCCAGTTCGAGGGCGAGCTCGTGGTCGCGATCGGCGCCGACGGGGCGGACGTCCCGGTGAGCCGCGCGCTCGACCTGGTCCTCGGCTATGCAGCCGGCATTGACCTGACCCGGCGCGACCGGCAGCGCGACTGCCGCGAACGGCAGATCTCCTGGGAGGCGGGCAAGGCCTTCGACGCCTCCGCACCTTGCGGACCGATCACTACTCGGGAGGAAGCCGGCGACATCGCCGGAGCGGCTCTGCAGGTGACAGTCAACAGCGAAGTCCGTCAGCACACCCGGACTGCACTGATGATCTGGGACATCGCGGAGATCATCGCCCATCTGTCCGGCGACTACCGCCTCATGCCAGGAGACCTGATCTACACCGGCACGCCCGCCGGGGTCGGCGCGGTCGTTCCCGGCGACGAGATCCGGGTCGAGATCGACGGCCTGGAGCCGCTGTCCGTCATCATCACCGAAAGCGGGAACCATGAAACCCACTGAGCGCATCGACTACGAGCCGATCCAGGGCCGCCCGGCGCTGCACCTCCCGGGAGGAGCCCGCGTCGCCGTCTGGCTGATCGTCAACGTCGAGGAATGGTCCGACAGCGAGCCCATGCCCCGCACCGTCCTGACCCCTCCTGCCGGCGGCGTGCCCTCCCCGGACGTGCCCAACTGGGCCTGGCACGAGTACGGCAACCGCGTCGGGTTCTGGCGAATGCTCCGGGTCATCGACCAGCATGCGATACCGGCGGCCATCGCCGTCAACGGGTCAGCAATCGGCGCCTACCCACAGATCACCGAGGCAGCGATCGCCCGGCAGTGGGAATTCATCGGACACGGCTACACCCAGAAGAACATGCAGAAGGTGCCCGACGAACGGCTCGACATCCAGAAGACACGCGACGCGATCACCGCGGCGACCGGCCGGCAGCCGCGCGGATGGCTCGGCCCCGGCCTCACCGAGACATGGGAAACCCCCGACCTACTCGTCGAGGAGGGTTACGAATACGTATGCGACTGGGTGCTCGATGACCAGCCGACCGAGCTGCGCACCCGCGGCAATCGGATCGTCAACGTGCCGTACACCCAGGAGTGCAACGACGTCGCGATGATGCTCATCCAGCACCACACCGCCGACGAATACCGACGCCGCGCCATCGACCAGTTCGACCAGATCCTCGCCGACGCACGAGCAGACGACTCCGCGCGCGTGATGGCGCTGGTCGTGCACCCGTACATCATGGGAGCGCCGCATCGGCTGAAGTACCTGGACCTGGCACTCGAGCACATCCGGGGACACGACGAGGCGACGTTCTGCACCGGCGAGCAGATCCTGGACTGGTACCGGACGGCCGAGTTGACCGCTGATGGGCGGGTCGTGGAAGACGCGAGCTGACGCTTGGTGCGCTCCGGATTTGTCCGGCGCGGCTGCCTGGACCAGTAGATCGTGTGGGTGCCGAAACTTGGCTCACGTCATGCGGCCTGCCGATATTCGTGGAGGAGGCCGCCGAGCCGGTCGTGGCATCGGCCCTCCATCAGTCCATGATGGACACGGTGAAAACTAATCGTAACAACTCCGCTGTTCCTCGCGCGAGTTGCCGTAGCAGAGCTCGAAACCCGTGCCGACGACTCCGGGCGGCACCACGCAGCTAGGCCGCGGTTGTATATTTGGCATACCTGGTATACCGTCCTGCGGAAGATCGATTGTGTCGGCCGAGGTCGTGCACCGCCTTACCTGTGAATGTCGTGAGGACCTGGTCAATCGACAGAACTTCGTCTTTCACCCGACATTGCTGAGGAGCAGACATGAGCCAGGTCTCGTCGGAGGCGGTTCGGACCTCAGGGGGCCCGCCTCGATCCTGGCGCGTCACCGCTATCGCGATCGTGGTCCTCGTGGTTCTCGCCGCGTCATACGCGATCAACGCCGCCGACCGGCAGGTCTTCCCGGTCCTGCTCAGCTCGATCAACAAGCACTATGGCTTCCCGCTCGCAGCGGGCGGCTTCCTGTCGACGATCTTCACGCTCGGCATCGGGATCGGCGGCATTCCCGCCGGCCGGCTTCTCGACCGCCTGTCCCGCAAGACTGTGATGCTGATCGGAATCGCGATCTACTCCGCCTTCACGATCCTCACCCCGCTCGCTTTCGGCTTCGCGGATATGGCGGCCTACCGGACGCTGTCCGGGGTCGGCGAGTCGCTGCAGAACGCCGCACTGTTCTCCGCTGTCGGCGCCTACTTCTACGCGCGCAGATCACTCGCGCTCGGGATACTCAACGTCTCCTATGGGATCGGTAGCGCCCTCGGACCACTCATCGGGGCGCGACTTTTCACCGCAAGCGGGAGTTGGGCCCTACCGCTCTACGTCTTCGGGATAGCCGGCTTCCTCTTCGTCCTCATCATTCTGCTGACGGTCAACAAGGCTTACACGGAGGCCAAGGACACCGGGCGCGAGCAACCAGGCGCCGGAGACGACAGCTCACCACTGCCTGGGACGCTACTCAACCGAACCACCGTCTTCCTGTGTCTGGCGTGTGCAGCCGGCGGCCTCTCGCTCTATAGCTACCTCGGGTTGTATCCGACGTTCCTGCAAAGTCATCTCGGCCTGAGCGTGAACGACTCCGGCCTGGCCGCGTCCATGTTCGGGATCGGCTCGCTGGTAGCGAGTATCCCGTCTGGCTACCTGGGTGACCGCTTCGGAAACCGCATCATTGTTCAGGTCTCCTTTCTCTGCGCCATCGTTGTCGCAGCGCTGATGTTTATGGTCGCCACCAGCACAGCCGAACAAACGGTACTGTCATTCCTCGAGGGCGCGTTCGGTAGCGGATTTGTCTACGTCAACCTCTACGCAGCATTGCAGCGTTCGATTCATCCATCGCTGGTCGGGCGCGCGTCCGGCGCCTTCGTGACGTTCTTCTACTTACCCTCCGCGGTCGCGGGCTATCTCTTCGCTCAACTCGTCAGTGCCACCGGGTGGGCTGGCGCCGCAGTCGTGCAGCTCATGTGCTTTCCGCTGGTCGGCGCGATCCTGATGATATTCGTCCGGATCCCGGAGCGGACGGTTGGGACGCCCAGGGCGACTCGAACCGCGACCACGAGTTGACCGGACAATGCCGCAGAAAGGCAGAGCGTGGAAACGACAGAGTTCCGAGATCTACATGCGCACTATCTGGCGCCCTCCACCATCGATCGTATCCGGGCAGGCGAGTTCGCGCCGGCGGTGACCCTGTCCGACGAGGACGGCCGAGCGCGGTTCACCTTCCCGACCGGGGCTACGCGCACCATGCTTCCCGCAATGGCCGACCTCGACGCGCGACTTCGGCATCTTGATCAGTGCGGGATCGACATCCAGGTGCTGTCCACCTGGATCGACATGTTCGGCTACGACCTGCCGGAAGAACTCGCAGTCAGCTATCACAAAAGTATCAACGAGGGTCTCGCGGAGGCGGTGTCGTCCCATCCCGACCGTTTCCGGTTCTTCGCAAGCGTGCCTCTTCCCTGGGGGGATGCCGCGGCAACCGTCCTCGAAGACGCCATGACGAGGCTGGGCGCGGTGGGCAGCATGATCGGCACGAACGTGCACGGCCGGTATCTTGACGACGAGCGGCTGGCGCCGTTCTGGCGGGCCAGCGAACGGTTGCACGCGCCTGTCGAGTTGCATCCGGTCAATGTTGCAGGCGCGGATCGGCTGCGCGGCGACGAGCTCTCGAACTTCCTCGGCAACCCGTTCGATACCACGATCGCCGCGAGCTCGCTCATCTTCGGCGGCGTACTCGACCGCCATCCCGGACTTCGTTTCGTGCTGGTTCACGGCGGCGGATACCTGCCCTATGCCGTCGGACGCCTGTCGCACGGCAGGGCGGCGCGCGGGGTTGCGCCAGAACTGCTCCGCCGGCCCGAGGACTACCTCGACAGGTTCTTCTACGACACCGTCGTGTACAGCCCGGCGGTGCTCAGCGCGCTCGCGTCGATCGTCGGCGTGGAACGACTCGTGCTCGGCACCGACTACCCGTTCGACATGGAGCCGCCCGCCGTCCGCTCGATGGTCGCCGACACGCTTGGTGAGCCCGCGTTGGCGCGGATTGCTCGGACCGCCCGGGGCGTCAGCTGTCGACACGACGAGACGGAGGCGGGTGGGTGAACTCGGACAGCGGCGGCGCGGTCGTCCTGGCCCGAGATCGGATCCTTCCCATTGCACCACGTCAGGGTGACCCCGAGCGGCGGGCTCGAAAACGGATGCGCATACCGCTGTACCATAAGCACTGCTCTCGATATCGTCGGAGCCGTCGATATACTCCGGCCATGAGTCCGAGATCAGTGACAGGCCAGGCGGTCGAGAGTCAGGCGGATGTCGCTTACCGGGCGATCTACGACCTGGTCCTCCGGAGCCGCGCGAACGCGAATGCCGTGTGGTTTGAGCGCCAACTCAGCGACCAACTGGGAATGGGCAGAACGCCGGTGCGCGAGGCACTCAAGCGGCTGCAGAACGAGGGCCTGTTGGTGCCGGTCTCCGCGCACGGTGGCCTCGCGGCCGCCACGATCTCCACTGCTGAGGTCGGTAACGTCTATCGGGTGCGCGCTGTGTTGGAGGCGCTCGCCGCAGAGCTGGCCGCCACCCGTTCCGCTGCCGGCGAGCTGTCTCGTGCCCAGCTGAGCGAACTTCGTCGACGTGCCGAGGCGATCAAGGAGTGCGCCGCAAACCGGGACCTGGCAGGGGTCTCCGAGGTGAATCACCAGTTCCACGAGTACGTCAACGTCCTGGCCGCAAACCCGTTCCTGCAGGATGCGCTGGATCGGCTGTGGAGCCGCATCGCCATCTCCGCCATGAGGAACATCATCGACGATGACGCTTGGGTGACAGAGATGCATGTGCATCATGATGATCTCGTGCGGCTGATTACGGAGGGTGACGCAATCGGCGCGTCGGCGATCGCGCGGCGGCACACCGAACGAGCTCGCGAAATCTATGCAGCCCACCACGGCGAGGCGACGAGGTGAGTGGCTTCCCGCCCACTCGGGCCCCAGTCCAGCCTCCGGTGTCGCCGCCACCCACGATCACTCATGTTCCCCAGGGAGCGCAGTCGTGGCTCCTCGGGAGACGGGAGGACGCCCGGCTGGTGACCGGGGCGGGCCGTTACGTCGGTGACCTCAAGGTCGCCGGCTGTCTCGACGCCGCATTCGTGCGCAGCAGGGTCGCCCACGGGCGGCTGCTCGCCGTCGACACGGGCGCGGCGGCGGAGATCGACGGCGTCGTCGGGGTGTGGAGCGCGGCGGACATGGGCGACGAGCTGCCCGTCGTGCCCTCGTCCACTCCCGGTTCGGCGGACGAGGAACGACAGCGCCCGGCGCTGGCGGTGGACCGGGTCCGGTACGTCGGGGAGCCGGTCGCCGTCATCGTCGGCATCGATCGCTATGTCGCCGAGGACGGCGCCGACGCCGTGCGGGTGGACATCGACCCGTTGCCGGTGCTGGTGGACCCTGGGCAGGCCGCCGCGTCCTCCACGTGGCTCTTCGACGGGGTGGACAACGTCGCCGATGAGATGGAGTTCGGCGAGCCCATCGACCACGAGGTGTGGCAGCGGGCCGCCGTCGTGGTGGAGGGCGCCTACCGGCAGCCGAGGCTCGCACCCACCCCGATGGAACCGCGGGCGATCCTCGCCGTTCCCGAGCTGGACGGGCGGGTGACCGTCTGGGTGTCACACCAGGCGCCCCACCGGCTGCAGAAGGACCTGGCCACGGCGCTTCAGCTGGACGTAGAGCGGATCCGGGTGCGGGTGCCGGACAGCGGGGGCGCCTTCGGCTCGAAGAGCGGCACGTTCCCCGAGTACCTGTCGGTCGTCCGGCTGGCGCTGCGGCTCGGCCGCCCGGTGCGCTGGATCGAGGACCGCGCCGAGACTCTGTCGGGTGCCACTCACGGTCGCGGCCAGAACCAGCGGGTGCGCATCGCCGCCGACGAGGACGGCCGGATGCTGGCGCTGGCGCTGGAGGTCGACGCCGACGTCGGCGGTTATCCGATCGCCGGGTTCGTCGCGGCCGAGACAGGGCTCGCCGCCGCCGGTCCGTATCTGACCCCGAAGGTGCACGCCCGTGTCCGCACGGTCGTCACCAACACGACGCCCACCGCTCCATACCGCGGCGCTGGACGCCCCGAGCAGGTCTACGCCGTCGAGCGAACCGTCGACCTTCTCGCCCGGCGCCTCGGCATGGACCCGGCCGAGCTGCGGCGGCGCAACTTCATCCCGCCGGAGGCGTTCCCGTACGAGGCGCCGACGGGCAGGCGCTACGACAGCGGGCAGTACGCGCTGGCGCTGGACAAGGCGCTGGAGCTGGTCGACTACGGGTACTGGCGCGAAGAGCAGCGCCGGCGCCGCCGGTCGGACACCGTGCGGGCGCTCGGCATCGGGCTGTGCAGCTTCGCCGAGCGCTCCGGGCTCGAGCAGGCGCCCATGGCACACGAGTGGGCTTCCCTCGACGTCACGCCCGACGGGCGGGTCGTCGCGCGCGTCGGCACCTGCTCGACCGGCCAGAGCCACGAGACGGTCTTTCCCGAGCTCGTGGCGCACACCCTCGGCATCCCCGCGCAGTGCGTCTCGCTCATCGAGGGGGACACCGACGAGGTGGTCCAGGGCATCGGGACTTTCGGGAGCCGCTCGATGCAGGCCGGCGGCTCGGCGCTGCACCAAGCCGCGTTGGAGCTGATCGAGGTGGCGAAGCGCCGCGCGGTCCGGATGGGCTGCGCGGAGCCGGACGTCGGCTACGCGGACGGAACCGTCAGCGCCGGGGAGCGCAGCTGGACACTGGGCGATCTGGCGACCGCGTCGCCGGAACCGCTACGGGTCGAGGGCGTCTACGACAACGCGGCCGCCTTCCCCTTCGGGACCTACGTGGCCGTGGTCGAGGTCGACCCCGAGCTGGGCAACGTCCGCGTGCTGCGCCTCGTCGCCATCGACGACTGCGGGGTGGCGGTCGACCCGGAGATCGTGGAGGACCAGACGATCGGGGCCATCGTGCAGGGGATCGGACAGGCGCTCTACGAGGAAATGCCGTACGACAACCAGGGCACGCCACAGGCCGACGGGCTGCTCGGCTATCTGCTGCCGACGATCGGCGAGCTCCCGCCGCTGACCCTCGACACCACCGTCACCCCCAACCCGAACACCGCGCTGGGCGCCAAGGGCGCGGGCGAGGCCGGATGCATCGGCACCCCGCCCGCGATCGTCAACGCCGTCATCGACGCACTGGGACAGTCGGTCGCCGGCACCGACATCGGCGGCGTACAGCTGCCACTGACGCCGGAGACCTGCTGGCGGGCCGCTGCAGGCCAGGAGGTGGGCGCACGATGAAACCGGCACCCTTCGACTACGCGGCACCGGCGGAGCTGACCGACGCCGTCACTGCGCTGGCCGAGCGGCCCGAGACGGCCCGCGTGCTGGCGGGCGGCCAGAGTCTCGTGCTGGACATGCACTACCGCCGGGAACGACCGGCCCTGCTGGTCGACATCAACAACGTGCGCGGCCTGGACGTGATCACGGTGGACGGCCACACGCTACGGATCGGCGCCCTCGCCCGGCACCGCGCCTTCGAGACGCCGACCGTGGCGCCGGCGGCGCTGGGGCGGCTGCTGAGCCGGGTCAGTCCGTACATCGCGCATCCGCCGGTACGCGCGCGGGGAACCATGGCCGGGAGCCTGGCCTGGGCCAACCCCGTCTCGGAGTGGTGCGCGACGGCGGTCGCCCTCGACGCCGGGATCGAGCTGACCGGGCCCCTGGGCAAGCGCCGGGTGCTGGCTGGCGACTTCTTCCTCGGCCCCTTCCGGACGGCGCGGCAGCCGGCCGAAATCCTGACCTCGGTGCGGCTGCCACTGCTGCCCGGGCAGGTCGGCGTCGGATTCTGCGAGCAGCGCCGTACGCACGCCAGCTTCGCCCAGGTCGCGGCCGTCGCGGTGCTGACCCTGCGGGACGGCGTGATCGCCGAGGCGCGGCTGGGGCTGGCGGGGGCGGCGGACCGGCCGGTGCGCGCGCACGACGCGGAGCGCCACCTGCTGGGCAGGGAGGCCGAGCCTGAGGTGTTCGCCCAGGCGGGCGAACTCGCCGCCGCCGGTTCGGATCCGCTCGCCGAGCCGCATGCCGGCGTGGAGTACAGGCGGCACGTAGTGGGCGTGCTCGTACGGCGCGCGCTGGCGCAGGCGCGCGAGGACAGCAACGGCTACTACGGCGACGAGGGTCGCGATCGACACGAGGGCCGGGAGGCACGATGACAGGGCGGACTCCGGTACGGCTCACGGTCAACGAGACCGACTACGACGTGACGGTCGAGCCGCGCCGGTTGCTGGCCGACGTGCTGCGCGAGGACTGCAACCTCACCGGCACCAAGCTCGGCTGCGAGCACGGGGTGTGCGGATCCTGCACCGTGCTGGTGGACGGCGAGGGGGTGCGCTCGTGCCTGATGTTCGCGGTGCAGTGTGCGGGCCGCGACATCCGTACGGTCGAGGGGCTGGCGGCGGACGGCCGGCTGCACGCCTTCCAGCAGGCGATCTCCACCGAGCACGGCCTGCAGTGTGGCTTCTGCACCGCCGGGTTCGTGATGCTGGTGGTCGGTGCCCTGGAGGACGACCCGAGCATCGCCGAGGATCCCGAGCGTCTGGACGGGCTGCTGAGCTCGAACCTGTGCCGCTGCACGGGCTATGAGGGCATCCGTCGCGCCGTGCTGCGTGCGTACGGCAGGAACGGCAGGCACGAGAAGGACGGCGCCGAAGGGCACTAGGGCGTGTCCGGCGGATCTTCGTCCGCGATAGCCGCGCCCAGGCGGCCCCTGTCGACACCGCCGGATCGCCCGGATACGCCCGGTATGAGGGCGATCCGGCGGCGCCGCCAGGAACCACCTGCATCACGGCTCTCATCGAACAAGATCCACCGGACACGCCCTAAACGCACCCCCCGCCTCCGTCCCGCTCGCCCCCGACGCCTTTCCCCGAGGAGACCACAATGCCCCGGATCGACAAGCTCCCGACCCCCTCCCAGGACAGCCTGTCGTCGGTCAACGGCTTTCCGCGCTACTCGGAGGCAGAGATGCAGCGCCGCTACGACGCGCTGCGGCGGGTGATGGACGACGTCGGCACCGATGTCGCCGTGGTCTGCGGCGGCACCAGCGGTCTGGAGACATCGGTGCTGTACTTCACCAACTGGGCGCCGTCGGTGGAGAGCTATCTCGTGGTGCCCCGGCAGGGCGACCCCGTGCTGCTCGCGCGGTTGTGGAACCACCTCCCCGACGCCCGGCTCATCTCGGTTGTCGAGGACGTCCGCTACGGCGGAGACACCCCGGTGGAGCAGGCGGAGAACGTCGCCGATCTGCTCGCGAGCATGGGGTTCGACGGCCGCGGCATCGGCTGGATCGGCCCGCTCCGCGCCGCCGACATGACCACCTTGCAGCGGCGGCTGGCCAGCGCGACCTTCACCGATCTCAATGCGGCCTACCAGGACCTCCGCCTGGTCAAGAGTGAGGAGGAGATGGTCTACACGCGCATCGCCGCCGGTTTCAACGACGCGGCGGTCGCGGCCATGGAAGCGGGCATCCGCCCGGGTATGCGGGAGTACGAGATCGCCAAGCTCATCGAGGACGTCTACCTCGACCAGCGAGGCGTCAACCTCATCCACTTCACCATGTCGACGCCGATGTCCGACCCGCGCGTCTGCGTGCCGCACCAGCAGCACCCGGACCGCGTGGTGCAGGAGGGCGACGTGGTGGTGACGGAGATCAGCACCACGTTCTGGGGGTACGCCGGGCAGATCCTGCGCTCGTTCACCGTCGGTGCCGAGCCGACCCCGCTGTACCGGGACCTGCATGCGGTCGCCGTGCAGGCCTACGACGACATCACCGGGCTGTTGCGCGCGGGCGTCACCGTCGGGGAGCTGCTGGAGGCGGCGGAGGTCATCGACAAGGCCGGATACAGCATCTGGGACGACCTGGTGCACGGCTTTGGCGGCGCCTACCTCCCCCCGATCCTGCGGACGCGGCAGACCCGCGGTGCGACCCACCCGGACGACTACGCCTACCCGACCGGAACGGTGCTCGTCGTGCAGCCGAACGTCATCACCCCCGACGCTCGGGCCGGCGTCCAGGTCGGCAACGCACTGCGGATCACCGACGACGGCGCCGAGGTACTCCAGGAGCACCCGATGGGGTTCCTGCGGTGTGCATGAGCGGGACGATGCCGTGCGGCTTTCGGCGCCGTGCCGGCGCCCCGGCCGTTCCTGCGCTCGGTGGAGACCGATGACCGTATCCGGCGCACCGTAGGCGGCGAGGACTATGGCAACCTGCTCGGCGATCCTGGCCAGCAGTGTGGCGGCGGGCGCCAACGGCATCAGAACGGGCAGCAGCGTGACTGCTGGGTGAACCTCGGCCCGAACTGTCCGCAGGCGGCAGAGCAGACGGAACGAGATCAGCCGACCGGCCCGACCGACTCGATCCCCGCCACCGCGAACTCCCGCTCCGCCGACCGCAGATGGCACCACGAGCTCAGCCACCGCCCGTACAGCTCCCGCGGACGGATGTCACGCACCGTGCGGTTGCCCTGCTTGTTGCGGTAGCTGATGCGCACGTCCAAGCCGCGTTCGAGGGCGTCGGCCAGCAGCGCTACCTCGGCGATGTCGAGCTGGGATGCCAGGTGCGCGAGTTCTGCCTGCGTCCCGGACCTGGGCGTCGAGCCGGTTCCGGCGGCGAGCAGCCGAGCGGCGAGATCGGCGGCGTCCACCTTGGCCCGAGCTCGCAGGATCGGAGCCGACGGGGTCGGTTCGCGCTCCCGCTCCGCGACGATCACGACGCCGTCGGCGCCCTCTGGCATCGGGGCGAACCCGGCCGCGCGCAGCTTGAGCAGCACATCGCTGGCCGCGAGCGGGCTGGCCAGCACGGTCGGGGCGAGCCGGCGGAGCTGCAGAGTGCGCACGGAGCGGGTGTGCATGATCTCGCTGACCTCGGCTTCCGGCCCCGTGATGCACGACCTGACCTCGCGCACCCGCACGCTGCCGTGCCGTCGGGCGACGTCGCCGATCAGGTAGTCCAGCGGTTGCGGCAACGGGCGACCGGACACGGCAACGAGCTCGCCACGTAGCTCATCAGCACTCCAGCCGGCATCGAACGCGCCGCGGATGGTCGTCGGTGTGAACCGCCAGATGGTCGCCGCACCCCGGCTCTCCGGGGCGGCCGCGACAGCGAGCAGCCGGCTCGCCACCGCGCTGAGCTGTCCGGACGCCACGGCGGTGAGATCGGACTGCAGCACCAGCAGCCCACGGGTCGCCGGCAACATCTCGGCGACGCGACGCGCCAGATCCTGCTCGGCGACCGAACCGTCGGCGACCGCGACGAGGTGCTCCCCGAGCGCGGTGAGCCGATCGCCGGCCACCACCCCCAGCTGGGTCGCCTCGTGCACCGCCGCCGCCACCTTGCGGGTCCGGCCCGCGGCGTCGTACGCGTGCAGGGGGCAGAACCAATCGATCTGCTCGCCCGCTGCCGCGATCGAGTGTCCGTCCGCGGCGGCGCGCAGAAGCGCCCGCCGGAGGAGCCCGCCGGAGGACTCGAGGGGCAGCGGGGGCGGCACCTCATCGTCGTCGATCTCCCTGCTGGTCGGCGCGAGCTCCAGTCCGAACCAGGTGAGGGCGATCCGAGCCCAGCGGACACCGGGGCCCGCTTCCCGCCACTCGTCGAACCCGCTCGTCGCCGCGTAGCCCTCCGGCGTGAGAGCGAGCAGCCCGGCCGCGAATGCGATGTCGATCCAGAGGGCTGGCTCGGGGATCCCGAGTCGGCTGATCCGCGTGCGCTCCCGCGTGCCGACTCCGCCGTTCTTCAACGCGGCGAGCGGGCGGTTCCTGGCCTCGTCGAGCACGGTGGTGAGGGCGCGCAGCGCTTCCTCGGCGCCGTCCCGGCCGTCAGCAGGGCCATCCGCCGCGGCCGGCAACTGCGGCGCCCCGGTCAGGCCGTCACCCTCGCCGAGCAGGAGCATCACGGCGACCTCGCGTGGCAGCTCGGTCTGGTGGTACGGCCCGTCGACGAGCAGCCCGGCGCGGGTCAGCTCCACGACGGGGCTGCGGTTGTCGGGCCCGATACCGAAGACGATGTAGGTACCCCGGCACATCTGGTCGAGGTGGCGCCGAGCCCGCGCCGAGAGGCCTGCGACCGCCCTGACGATCACAGCAGGCTCGCAGGTCAGTTCCCCCAGTCGCGCGCCGAGCTCGGGCTTGCGCAGCCCGTTCGGATCGCCGCCGAGGCCCGCCACCGCGGCTCGCAGGTTCTCGACGTTGGCCTGCCGCGCGATGGCGGCGAGCGGGCGGAACCGCGCGACGCTGTCCGTGAAGTGCTCCGCCAGCCGGGGAGGAAGCCCGACGCGCCCGTCCACGTGCCAGGCGAGCCCATATCCGCACAGCCCGTCGATCACGCATTGGACCTCGGGCTCCGGCGCCCTGAGCCGGGCCGCGAGCGTGGCCGTCGTCGGCTCGTCCAGCAGCGCAACGGCTCGCGCGGTGGTCATCTCGTCCCGATTCAGGACGGCCAGCGCACGCGTCAACGACTCGACGCCGTTCAACCGCATCGCCAGTTCGGCGACGGTGCGCGGGGCAGGTTCGACCAGAACGTCGGGCCGGCGCTGCAGCAGCACCACCAGCCGGTCGGAGTCGAGGGTCGCAAGGTAGGTGGCGAGCGACACGCCGACGATCGCACCATGCGTCCGGTCAGGGGCGACGGCCGACCCCTGTCACCGTCCGCGACCACCCGTAAACACCGTCGCCGAAAGTCGCGCCACCGTCAGCTCCGCACGGCCGCGCTCAAGCACGGGCAACACCGACCGCGGTGTCGTACCCGGCGGCCACGGCATGTCGGCGACCAGGTCACGCTCCCCGAACTCCCGATCCAGCCACGACTGCACCGCGCGTAGGTCCCGCGCCTTGTCCCCCTCAACCTTGTCCTGCTCGTAGTCACTGCGGTCGTCGCCGACCGCGCGCAGGAGGCCGGACCGGCGAACGAGGCAAGGAAAGCAGCAGCCACAGTTGCGGTTCCCCAGGTGGGTGTGGCGCCCGCAGCTGACCGTGGCGAACAGGTCGGCCTCGGTCAGGCCGCTCTCCAGCCCTCGGGCGCACACCTCGCCCTTCGTCAGGTGCAGAAGCGGGTTGACCAGCTCGACGTCTCCGCCGACGGCCGTGATCAACTGGTTGAACTGGTACATCGTCCACGGGTGGACCGATCGGGTCGACAGAGCCCCCAGCCGGGCGGGGGTCAGCGGCGGGTTCACGGCGAGCTGCCCGTTCTCGGGGACGTCGACTCGACGGACACCGTGCGCGGCGGCGGCATGAACGGCGGCCGCCATGTAGAGGAAGCCGCGAGATCGACTGGAGCGCTCCAGCCGCTTCCCATCAGGGCCCCTCCTCGGCCGCTGATCCAGGTGGCGAGCGATGACATCCCCGCCGATCTTCCTGACCGCTTTCACCACTCGTTCCTGCGGCTCCTGCACCCGATCGACGAAGCTCACGAAGAGCAGGGATCCCCCGTGGTCCGCGCGAGCGAGGCTGGCGGCGTGGCAGGCCGAATCGAGGCCGCCCGAGAGAAGGGCGACGGCCGAGACCGTCCGCGGCGGCTCCAGCTCGAGCTCCGCTTGCTCCGGCGCAGCGCCGCCATGGACGCTCACCTGCCACTGGTCGCCGGTCAACGTGCCCAGCAGCGCGTCGACGCGGCGGCGCACCGCCTCGTTCCACAGGGCGGGTGCCCGCAGCTGGACGAGGAGTTCGATCCGCCGGGTCCACCGGTCCGGCGCGGACTCGCGCCGGAAGCGCTTGTCGACGAGGAACGCGGCTCGGGCGATCTCGAGGAGATCGCGGGCCCAGTCCGGCGCAGCGCGGCCACTCATCGTTGCCGCGGACGTGACGCGCCCAGATTGGTCGAGGAAGTCCTCCTCGCTCAGGTGCTCCCACCCCATCCTGGAGAGCTGCCGCCTGGAGAACGCGAACCGTCGAAGCGGAGCCGAGCGTGCCGTCATTCCCGCTCCCCCAGCCCCAGGACGGCGTTGACCGCCACCGGAACCTGTTCGATCGCCACCTCGAGAACGCTGCGGCCGGGAACGACCGCTGCGCACGGATCGGGCACGAGAGCGACGAGCCGACCCGCCACCCCAGTCCGCGATCTGCCCGGACGGGTCGACCAGCGCCAGTGCCGGAACGGCAGCGGTGATCTCCTCGGCGATCACCGCGCGAAGGAACTCGGCGACGAAATCTGCGAAGAACCCCCGGTAGACGAGGCAGAACAGCGTGTCTCCGGTGCCCGCGAACAGGCGCTCACCCGCGCGTACGGCCGCTCGCCTCCCGACCGCGTCGATGACGTTCGTCCCCTCGCCCGCGACGCGGTTCGTGAACTCCCCGAGGACCGTCAGGTCGGCGTACGTGCTGCCCCGGTCGCGGAGGCCCGCAAAGGCGAGGACGAGCTCACGGCCCATGACCGTCATCCGGCTGCGCAGCTCGTACGCGTCCGGATCATCCCGCAGGTCCTGCCACAACTTGTCGAGGAAGCGGCCGCTCCAGCGTGCCGCCCACTCCCGGTCCAGCACATCGAGGTCGCCATCTCGCGGGAACGGAATCTGTTCCGGTCGCGTCGCGCGTTTCGACGCCCCCAGCGGGTCGCCCCACCTCGGACCGCGCCACCCCGTCGACGTGCCCACCGGCCCACCCCCGACCCCTCACGCTACGAACGCTCTGCGAGAGAGCGAACGCAAAGCGTCATGATCTACCCGTTCGGCGCAGCGCGACCAAGGCGCCCGGCTGGGAGGGCTGCGTTCCGCGGAACACGCGGAAGATCAGGATCTGAGGCCACGGGTCATACGAGCGGCGGAGAACGGTCAGGGACCGAGGCCGCGAAGTCGAGCCAGATCAGCGGCAGATGCGGCAACGAGGTGCAGCCGGCACGGCCATTTCGGCCGGCCCTGACCCCCGCCCAGCGAGCACAGCGGGCAACGTCCGTCGGTACTCGGCACGTGCTCGCGCAACAGCCGCTGCCAGACGCGCGGATCTCCCTCGGCGAGGACACGGGCAGGACCGTCGAAGTCCGTCACGAGATCAAGCACAGAGGCTGCGAGCGCCGCCGACCCGCAAGATCGTGCGACCCACACAGACGTGCGGGTTCAGCCGAGGGCGTCGACCACCCACAACGGGTCAAACGCGGCCACGACCTCCGGCCCGGTCCCCGACTGCACGGGCGCCGGATCGCCGCGCCGTCCTGTCCGCGGGTCCACGCACCGGACGCCGGCGTCGGCGAGGGTCCGGATGGTGGACGTCCACACCGGATGCCCCCAGAGCCGGTTGTTCACCATGGGGACCGCGACCACCGGAATCCCGCCACCCAGCGCGTCGCACAGCACCCCGGCCGCGCTCGTGTCCATGATCCCCGCAGCGACCTTGTTCGCCGTGTTGAACGTGAGGGGGCAGGCGACGACCGCCTCCGGCCGCGGGCGGTCGCCGTCCGACGGGCCAAACCACTGCCCTGCCGCCTCGGTGACCACGAGCGAGACGCTCCAGCGGCTGCCAAGCGCGGCGCGGACCTCGTCAGCACGAGCGGCAAGCGGCGCCCCGCACACCACCAGCGTCAGCGGGCGCATCAGACGACGACACCTGCCCGGTGCGCGAGGCCGCGCACCGCCGCCCCGCTCGAACCCCGGGCGCGGGCGAGGAGTTGGCGGATGGTGTCGCGCGCGACCGCGTTGCGCCGCGTGACCTGCGGTGCGGCTCGTTCGATCTCGAGAAGCGCCACGAGCGCCTCCGCGTCCCGCCGCCGCTGCGCGTGCGCCCACGCGACGTCCAGCTGGACCTGTACCCGGCGGCTACGCAACGCCTCCGGCAGCTGGTCGACGTCGACAGCTTCCGCGGCAGCGAGCGCGCCTGGGGCGTCGCCGAGCTCGACGGCGACCGACACCCGGTGGATCGCGACGTTGGTCGGGCCGAAAGCCGTCCAGCGGTAGTTGGCGTCCTCACCGAGGTGGTCGGCAAGTCGCTGGGCGCGGTTGAGGCGCTCGCCGGAGGCTGCAGCGTCGGTCCGCCTAGCGGCGGCGACCGCGGCGATGAGCCAGAGCGCGCCGGCGACGCTGCACGCGGCCGGGTCAGCGTCGTCCTCGAGCCGGGCTGCAGACGTAGCAGCCAGCTCCTCTGCGAGCGCCGACCGCGGAGTCGGGAGCAGCGCGCACACCACTTGGTAGACCGCCATGCCGACATCAGCAGGACCCCCGCTGCGCCTCGCCGCCGCCCACGCCCGGTCGGCCGCGACCAGCGCGAGATCGTGCGACCCGATCTTCGTCAGCGTCTTGGCCGCGACCGTGTAGCCGCGAGCGATCAGCGCCGCGTCCTGCCCGTCGAGCGCCGCGATCAGGCCCGGGAGAGCAGCAAGCACCTCGTCGTAGCGGGCGGCCTGGTAGGCAGCATGCAATTCTGGAACGGCCGACGCGACGTCGAGAACCGGCTCGGCGGCCACGCCGACGAGCAGAGTCCGCTCGATCTCGACGACATCCATACGAACCGGTGACCGCTCCGGTTCGCTCGCCTGGCCGCTCCCGGCCAGGGTGCCGATATCGACCCGCAGGACTCGGGCAAGGTCGCGGAGGACCGTGTAGCTGTCGACGGTGCGCAGGCCGCGCTCGACCTGCGACAGCCACGATTCCGAACGGCCCACCAGGCCCGCGACGGCGGCCTGGCTGAGGCCGCGGCGGCGGCGGTGGAGGGCGATGCGGCGGCCGATCGGTTCGGTCACGATTCGATCGTTGCACGGCGGGGGCCGCCTGCAGTTCGCCTACGCCGAGGAGCACCGGTGGTGGCGGCCGCGGCAGGGGACCGGCTGAGCCGCCCCGGGTCGGTGAGCGCGTGCCTACAGCGCGACCCGGTTGTTGCAGGGCCGGCAGTGCCAGAACAGGCCCGCGGCCTTACTCCGGCTCCGCCGCACGTCCATGGTCCGGCCACATGCCCTGCAGGCCCGCGGAGTTCCGATCTCTGCGACACGCAGCTCCGCCAGCAGGCGTGCCGCGAACGCCCTGCCCTCCATCGCGATCATGATCTCCCGGGTCGTCCCGGGGGTGTTCGACAGCGAGTTGAGGCTGCCGATCAGCACGACCTCGTCGTCGATGACAACGATCTTGCGGTGCTCCTGGTCGGAGCGAATGACCGTTGCGCCCGACGCGAGGAGGCCGGGCAGCTGGCGCTGCGCCCACTCCCTGGCCATGTTGCGATCTTCGTCGGGGCGCAGGAATAGGCGGACGTCGACTCCCGCTCGGCAGCCGCGTGGATCATCGGTACCACCTAACGTGCTCGGTTGGCGATCCACGGCGACCACATCCAGACGGACTGCCGCGCCCTGCCGAGGTGATTTTCGAGCTCGCGGCCGAAGGTGTGCTCGTCGCGGACGTCCGTCACGAGCACGATGCTGGTCTGTGGCCGAGCGTTGACCGTCGGCAGATCAGACGCATCGCGGAGGACCTGGGCATGCGCCGGGTCGTCGAGTGCGCGGACGCGGCTCTGGCCACCCTGCTCGCGAACGACCGGACACTGCGAGCGCATTGCACGCGCATCGGCGACCGGCACCTGCTGCTCGCGGCGGGCGCTGAGGCGAAGGTGCGCGCGGCGATGCGGAAGCTGGGCTACGCCCTCGGCCCCGGTAGCTGACCGTCAACTAAACAGTGACTCGGGACACTAGAACGCCTCACAGCTGTCGAACGCAGGTAGACGAGCGATGGGGTCGATGCGCAAGTAGCCGATGAGCGGGTGAGGTTGTCCAGTCAGCCCAGCGATGCGCTCGCCGCACGCAGCTCGTCCAGGGCCGCCAGGGTGTACCCGGCGAGCTCGTCCTCGGCGTCACGGTCGCCCTCGGACCATTCGGCGTACCCCCGTTTGAAGGCGAGGACGCCCAGCTCGCTCGCGAGAGCCGCGGTCGGATCAGGTACGCCGCGGGCGACCAGAGCGGCTGTCATCGCGGCCGCGAGGCTGACGCTCTTGAGGGCGTCACGCTCCTGAAGTTCGGCGCTGGCAGCGACCGCCGCCTTCAGGCGAGGGGCAAGCTCACGATTCACGGGGCCCATCGCGCTCGCGGCGCGTTCGAGACCGGCAGCGACCGCCTCGAGCGGGCTGGCGTTCCCGGGCGCCTCGGCGATTCCCTCGGCCAGCAGCCGGCTCAGCGTCTCCTGCCCGGCCGCCAGCAGCTCGCGCTTATCGGGGAAGTGCCGAAAGAAGGTGCTTTTGGTGACCCCGGCGCGCTCGGCGATCTGCGCGACCGTCGTGGCGTCGTACCCCTGCTCGGTGAACAGGTCGACGGCAGCCACGACGAGGCGTTCGCGCGCCCCTGGTTCCCACCGACCCATGGGTCCATCATATGCGATGGGACTCTTGTCCCATCACACTGCTAGAGTGATGGGACAAGAGTCCCATCACTTGCGGGAGAGTTCCATGCGCATCTTTGTCACCGGTGGCACCGGTCTGCTCGGGTCCGCCGTCGTCGCCGAACTGCTCGGCAACGGCCACACCGTTCTCGCCCTCGCCCGCTCCGACGCGTCGGCGCTGGCCGCCGAGGCGGCCGGCGCCGAGCCGCTCCGGGGAGCTCTCGCCGATCTGGACATCCTTCGCGCCGGCGTTGCTCAGGCCGACGGGGTGATCCACCTGGCTTTCGGCAACGACTTCAGCAGCCCCGACGCCCTCGCAAAGGCGGTCGCCGAGGAAAGTGCCGCCCTCGCGACCCTCGGCGAGGAACTCGTCGGCAGCGACCGCCCCTTCGTCACCGTCTCGGGTACGCCCTATGCGCCGGTTCGCGTCTCCACCGAGGCCGACCCGCTGCCGACCGACGGGCCGGTCGGTGGTCGCGGTCGCGCGGTCACGGCGGTCCTGGGCCTGGCCTCCCGCGGGGTCCAGAGCACGGCCGTACGCATGCCGCGCACGGTTCACAACCAGGGCACGGGCGGGTTCGCCGGTTTGCTGACCAACATCGCACGCCGGACCGGAGTGTCCGGCTACCCGGGCGACGGCGCACAGCGCTGGCCGGCCGTGCACGCGCTCGACGCGGCAGTCCTCTTCCGGCTCGCCCTGGAGCAGGCGGAAGCCGGTACCTCCTGGCACGCCGTGGCCGACGAGGGAGACAAGGTGCGTGACATCGCCGCGGTCATCGGCCGACGGCTGGGCCTGCCGGTCGAGTCGGTGCCAGCAGAGACCTTCGGCCCTCTCGGCCCGATCTTCGCGACCGACCAGCCCTCGTCCAGCACCCACACCCGGCAGGCGCTCGGCTGGGAGCCGAAGCACCCCAGCCTTCTGGAGGACCTGGCGAACATCCAGCCCTGACCACATCGCCGAGCTTCTCCACCGCACCACTCTCGGCAACGACCTCGGCGCTACGGCGGCACTCCACCGCCGCGCCGCGCATCTCCTGGAGCACGTCCCTCTGATCGGAGGATGACGGCGGCCACGCCCTCGGCCCGGATAGCTGAACCGCGACCGAGGGTGATGCGTGGTGCATCCAGGCCTCAGACCGGCTCGGGCTCGTCGTCGGACACACCCGGGACGTTCAGCAATACCTCGCAGTCGCAGTAGCCGCCGTTCCCCTCGAGCTGGGCCTGCAGCGACGGCCAGTCCACTCCCCCGTCGACGGCCCACTGCCGAGCAGCGCGAAGGGTGTTGTCGCAGGCTTGTTTGTCGAGGCCGCGGGCGACGGCCGCTGCCAGCGCGGACTGCTGCTCCGCGGTCAGGGCCAGTGCCGGCGCTCGTGGGGGCATGTCGTCGTCCCAGTCGTCGAACTCCTGGTCGCGGTCCCACGGCCAGTTGCTGAAGGAGGAGGTCATGAGGACGAATCTGGCACCGCTCACCGACATTCTCGGCAACGGAACGAGGGGCCCCGCACCGCGAGCGATGCGGTCCGGGCCCTCGCCGCTATGGGTTCGCCCGTGTCAGCCCGACGTCAGGCTCAACCCGCCGATCGGAACCGCGCGTACCGCTCCTCGAGTAGATCCGCGTCCGGTCGCTCGGCCCGGACCTTCGGCAGCGCCATCAGTCGCTGACCGTGCCGGCCCTTCAGACCGTGCTCCAGCATCGGGCCGTCGATCTCCTCCAGCAGATCCGCGCGGATCTCCACCACGAGGTCCGGCCGAATTCCGAGCACAGAACTGTCGTAGGCGGCGTGGTGGATCTTGCACATCGCCAGGCCGTTCCGTACGGACGCGATTCCGGCCTCGTCGCTGTCCGGCACGATGTGGGCCGCGTCGAGCAGCTCGGAATGGCGCAACGCGCACACCGCGCACCTCGTCTCGTAGGCCCGCAGCACCGTGGCGCGGAAGACTGGCTGGTGCAGCCGCTGTTTGGTCTGTCGGATGATGTAGCGCCGCACCTGCTCGGTGATCTGGTCTCCTTGCGACACCAGTCCCCTCGCCACATCCGCATCGATCACGAACTGGTGTTGCTCCGGCTCCTCCCACAGGAGGTACACGGGGTAGATCGGCTTGTAGACGCCTGGAGCCACACCGAAGAACCAGATGAGCGGCGCCTCCTCCGTCATGGCGGCCCGAAGTGCGCGGTTCTCCGCGTGGTCGGGGTCGTCGCCGCGCCACTTGTACCGGAGCAACCCGTCCGGCCCCACCTCGTCGGCGTACGGCCGCTCCTTGCCCTCGACGGTGTAGACCGTCCGGATCGAAAACGCCGACGAGAGCTCGCGGGGCTTCCGGATGCCGCGCTGGGCGTCCATGAGGCGGAAAGGGCGCCCCTCCACCTCGAAGTCAAGGAGGTCGTTGGACGATATCGGCAGTTGCCCGTCGTTTGTGCGGATGGTGAGCCAGCGCTGGGCTTCCCGCCGCAGAACCGCGTCGAATTCCGGGCCGATCAGCACGGCGTGACCACGGCACCGTCGAATCGCAACCGACCGGACCGGACGCCGAGCTCCAGCGCAGCGTCCAGGCGCTCGGTTGCGCCTCGGGTCCGCCGTCGCCACCCGAAAACGGCCAGCACTTCACGGTGCAGCTCCTCGCGCGACATCCCCGCTGCAGCCACTGTTGTGGGCACCATCGCATTGACGATCTCGCGCAGCGGCACGTGCTCGAGCGGGCGATCGACCCCCTCCGGAGTGCTGCGGAACCCCGTCCACTCCTCGGGGACCCGGGCAGCGGGCCAGACGACCGATTCCACGCTGTCCTGGCGCAGCGCAGGCGGCAGGTGCCGCAAGATCGCGGACTTTCGGGATTCCGCGACGCGGTTGAGGCCGAATCCGTTCGCGACCAGCCGCGCCAGCCTGTCGGTGTGAATCGGCCCCTCTGCGGCCACGACCTCGGCGAGCGCGGCGGAAACCGCCGACGCCGCCGACCGCGTCGGAAGGGCGTCCAGCACGTCGACGCGCCCGAGGTGACGCACCGCCCACGGGACGAACACCTCGATGGCCGTGGGCCATGCGACATCGACGATCGGTGGCGCCACGCTCGCGGCTGAGGCGATGAGCGGCACAACCGGCGTCTCGGCGACGCGCGCCGATACCTCCACCGTTCGTAGTTCGCGCGTGTCGTCCGGGGACGCGACCGGTGGCGGACTCTCAGTGACCGGCGCCGCCGGTCGGCTGGCCTCCGTGGCCACCAGGCGCTCGACGACCGCATCCGGATCCGCGAGCCACGTCGGCAACCACACTCGCTCGACGGCAGGCCAGCGCAACACATCGGTCAGGACCTCACGCGGGAGCGCGTCTCGGTCTCGCACGGTGAGGCGATTCGACCACGCGGTCCCGTCGAGCAGAACCGCGACCCGCGGCTCGTCGGGATCGCCCAGCACGAGATCGATCGCGAATTCGGAGAGCCCGACGTTCGCCTGCACCGCCAGGCCTCTGTCCCTCAGCCGCGAGGCGATCTCCTCGCGGTGCCGGTCGGGAACGCTGCCGCGCTGCGCCTTGCGCGGCAGCACGGAAGGCCCGTTGGCCGCCATCTCGAGGTATGTGCGCAAGTGCCTCAGCCCAACAGACGACGTCTCCTCCGTGCGCAACTGCCCCGGATCGAAGCTCGAGTAGACGATCACCTGCCGGCGAGCGCGGGACACCGCGACGTTCAGGCGGCGCTCGCCGCCAGCGCGGTTGAGCGGACCGAAGTTAAGCGGCAGCACGCCCTTGTCGTTGACGCTGAACGCGGTCGAGAAGAGGATCACGTCGCGCTCGTCGCCCTGCACGTTTTCGAGGTTCTTGACGAACAGACCGTCCGGGTTCTCCAGAGCGTCGACCAGCCGCTGGTCGTCGACATCGCGCAGCAGACCCTCGATGAACGTGCGCTGCTGCTGGTTGAACGTCACCACGCCGAGCGAGGGCGGAGCGTCCGGCGACGCGGCGAAGCGCCGCCGGATCTCGGCGACGACCGCCTCGGCCTCTACCGGATTGGTCCGAAGCGTCGCGCGAGGCCCGGAACGGTGGAAGTGTCCGTCCACCCGCACGAGGGAGATCCCGGTCCCGCTCGTCGCGGGAGCGGGGAACGAGGACAGCCCACCGTCGTAGTAATGGTGGTTGCTGAACGCGATCAGTGATTCGTCCTGGCTGCGGTAGTGCCATGACAGTCTGTGGCGCTCTACTCGCGCCTGCACGCATTCGGTGAGGATCGACTCCTCGTCCTCGACAACCTCTGTGGAGCCGTCAGCGTCGAGGTCGTCCGCCCCGAAGCTGCTCTCCGCAAACGACGTCGGTGGCATCTGCATGCTGTCGCCAACGATGACCACAGACTTGGCTCGGCCCATTGCGCCGATCGCGTCGGCGACGCGCACCTGAGAGGCCTCGTCGAACACGACGATGTCGAAGAGGCCGGCGGTCGCGGGGAAGAACCGCGAGAGGGAATCCGGACTCACGAGAACGCAGGGCAGGGCGCGAGTGATCACATCACCGAACGTGCTCATCAGCTCGCGCACCTTCATGCCGCCACGCTTGGCCGTCAGCTGGCGCTGCAATTGGCCGACCTGACCCCCGGCCGCGCGCGGGTTGAACCCGCGCGCCGCGAGGACCTGATGTGGGACGACGGTCGCGAGGTGGCCCCGCACCGCGCGGGAGGCCGTGACGAACCTCGAGATTGAGCGCTCGTGCGCTGCGGAGTCGAACGTCTCGAGCCCGGTCGTCCGCAACCGTTCCCCGATCGAGGCGCGGGCGAGCCCCAGCTCGAACGAGCGGCGCGCGTCATCCGGGTCGAGCGCGCCAGAGAGCACCGTGGCCCGGGCATCATCGAGGCGTTCGGCGCGCAGTGGCTCGAGGTGTGCGAGCAGGTCGAGCCAACGCCGCAGCGAGCCGAGCTGCGGGTCGGCCAGCGCACGCTCCGCCGCGGTGAGCCTCCAACGGCCCAGCAGACCGGGGTCGCCCGCCCACTCAGCGATTGCGGCCGGCCTGACCCTGCACGACTGCAGCAGCATCTCCCCTGCGGTAGCAGCCTCGCGGATGGGCCGGGGATCAGCCTTGACCCGGGCGGCAAGAACCATCTGCAACGACGGCGCGAACCGCGCTCGCTCCGGGTCGGGGTTCGCCGGATCGACCACCTGGCCGGCCCGTCGCACCCGATCGATCCGCGCGTCGAGTACGCGGCGACCCTCTTCGGTGAACGGGTTCCAGCCGGGCGGGAGCACCAAGCCGGGGATCGCGTAGATCTTGGCGGCGAGTGCACCAACCGCCGTCTCGAGCTCGACCAGCATGCCGGTCAGCTCGGTGAGCCGCTTCGGCTTGACGCTCGATCCGGGCCGGAGCGCAGGCCCGAGCCGCTCCCGTACGGCGATCAGGCGCTTCCTCCGCCCGAGGAATCCGGACGCGGCTGCGGCCTTGGCGTCGGCGTCGATCTCGCCGATCGGCAGGCCGAGAACTTCGGGCGTCACGACGTCGAGCCCGGCGTGCGGTGCCGTGGCGAAGACCGCGACCTCGTCGACGATCGCACGGACGGCCCCGTCCCACCGGGGCGTGCGGGATTTGTTGAGCACGTCCAGGGGGATCGCCGCGTCGGCCAGCTCGGCGAGGACGGCGAGATCCGCCGGCACCCGAACCGCCGCGAGCGCCGGGCCGAGAACGCCCGGCAGCGTGGGCAGCACTTTGTCGAATCGCCGCGCCGCGAGCAAGACGGCGCCGACGTCGATCCCCACGGCGGAGTCGATGAACGCCCACGGGTGCTCGCGTCGGGGCCGCGCGGCGTCCGCGCGGTCGGGCAGTGTGCTGAAGAGCTGCCGCAGCCGCGTGACGCTGTCGGGGCCGCCCCCGGTGAGCAGCGACTCGGAGACCGGAATCGGTCCCACGTCCTCACCGATCGCGAGCTCTGCGCCGCGGGCGGCGTAGAGGGAGAGGCCGGCACCGTTGCGCTCGTGCAGCTTGTACGCGTAGCGCGTGAGCCCCCGGCGCGAAGCACGCAACTCCTCGGTCTTGATCACATGGTCCTGGCCGTCCGCGATCACGACGTGGTCGAGGCCTCGCTTGATCTGCTCGCGGACGGCAGCGGGCTTACTCCCCTTGTCGTGCAGGTCGAGAGATAGCGGTCCCATGCCGACGGCATCGAGCCGCTTCTGCACGACGTCGAGCGCGGCCCGCTTCTCGGCGACGAACAGGACCCGCTTGCCCTCCGCCACCGCGTGCGCCAGCAGGTTCGTGATGGTCTGCGACTTGCCCGTTCCCGGCGGCCCCTCCAGAACGAACGTGCGGCCGGCAGTGGCCTCCGCGATGGCCCGTAGTTGGGAGGCATCGGCGGGCACAGGGCAACGCTCGTCGAGCCCGTCGAGGTCGTGGCCGACCGGCGAGCCAACGGGGTCGACGAAGGCGTCTGTGGGCGTCCTGATCAGGTGGGCGACAAGCGGGTTCTCGGCGAACGTCGACCAGTTCTCGTCGAGGTCCTTCCACAGCCGGAACTTGGCGAACTGCAGCACGGCCAGGTCTGCAGTCGGTTCGACCCGGAACCGCAGCCCACGCCCGGCGATCGCGCGACGCGTCGCGTCGAACGCGGCATCGAGGTCGATGCCCGAATCATCCGCGACCGGATCGGCGAGCCCGGGGACGTCCAGCCCGTGCACCTGCCGCAGCTTCTCCACCAAGCAGTAGTTCGGGGTCGAGGAGCCCGCCTCGTCAATGGAAAGCCGGTAGCGGCCGCCACGGCCTGCCGCCTTCAGGACGACCGGCACCAGGATCAGCGGGGAGCGGAGCGCACGCCCGTCGAGGTCCCACACAAGTGAGCCGAGGGCCAGGTAGAGGTTGTTAGCACCGGTCTCCTCGAGGATCGTCCTCGCCTTGTAGGCGAGACCACGCATGCGCGACGCATACGCGCCGTCGGTGACGTCGACATGGACCGTGCGCTTGCCCTCCAGCAAGTCGACCAGCTGTGCCTGCGGCAGGTCCCGTCCGTGGCGGACTCCGCGCTCACGGTCGATCGCAGCCAGGTCGTCCGCCGGGCGCAAGGTGATCGAGGTGTCCCTGTTCAGCAGGTCTTCGAGCTGCCCGAGCCGCCCCTCGGGCACGGCCAGCGACAGCGCAGACCGCGCGGTGAAGTTGACCAGCCGATTGCGCAGGCTGAGATCGAGCAGGGCGTTCTTCCAGTTGGCGACGCGCGGGGGCTCGCTGGTCCTCCCGGCTGCTGCCCGGCCGGGAGCAGTCTCCGGCGCGTACCCCGGCGCGGTCGCCGCCGGCACGTACTGGGTGACGATCACCTGGCCGTCGTCGCCGCGCGTCCGCGCGGGCAGCGGGATGATGCGGTCCACTCGCGCCTGGTGGACGTCGACGACGCCGATGACGCTCTCCAGGTCACCGGTCAGGTGAGCTGTGTACGGCAACCGCTGCGCCTCGGCGAACGGCACCGGATCGGGACGAACCGTCAGCACCGTGGTTTCGACCAGGCCGATCTGCCCCAGATCGATCCGGTTGACCACACCGCCGGTGTCGAACTCGGCCACGGTGCCGAGGGAGGACGCCTCACGCCAGTAGCCGAGGAAGGCGTGGCCGTCGACGACCCAGATAAGTGGCCGGACGCCGGCCTGCTCCAGCGCCGCAGCCATGACGACGACGGTGTCCAGGCAGGTCCCGACGCGGTCGTCGAGCACCTCGGCGGGCGTCCGCACCTTCTGTCCGATGTCTGCCCAGCTGGCCGCCGGTTCGGCGTAGCGGATGCCCCGTGCCTGCATCGCCGCGTACACGGCGGTGACGATCTGGTCTACGCGCTCCGGGCCGGACTGGTAGCCCTCCAGCGACGGGCTGCCCGTGCTGCTATGCAGCCGCTGGGCAACCTCCGGCATCAAGGCTGTGATCGCCGGGTGGTTCGGCATGACGTGCGCGGCGAGCATCTCCAGCGCGAGCGCTGGCGGCGTGGCGAGCCACTGGTGCGCGGCGAGGACCCGCGTCCGGAAGATCTGCTCGGCTCGCAGCTCACCGCCGATCTCCAAGCGCGCTCGAATGGCGGCCGGGCGCTGCTCCTCCACTTGCAGCATCGCAGCCGGCTCGAGGAGGAGCTTGAGATCGGTCAGGACCGTGGGCTGACCGGCTCGCAGGTCGAGGAGGATCTCTTGCGGGGCGCCGATCGAGCCGCTGGCGTCGGCAACCTCCAGCCGCAGGCGGGCCGCCTGGACGTCGGTGGGGACGTGCTCGATGGCGAGGCGCGAGATCACGGGGATCTCGTTGTGCGCCATCGCGTAGCTGAGGACGGGCCGGGCTTCGAGGGTGATCGTGGTCCGCGGCACGGCCCGTTCTTGCGTCATTCGTTTCTCCTCGCTCACTGCTCCACGCAGCCGGTCGACGTGACCGTCACTTGTCTCATCGCCTGTGCTTCCCATGCTCGCGGCGCGTTCCTGCATCGAGAACACGGCGCTGACCCGGTGCGGGAACTACCGAGCCCGCTTCGGTGGCACACGCACAACGCACACCTGACACACCCACAGGATCGGATCGCCCTTTCCGTTCTCCAGACCTCTGGCCCGCGCGAACCGGGCACGAGCTTTTTCATCATCGATCGGGCCGACCAGAAGCACCTCCCGCCACAGACTGCCGCCGGGATCCTGATACGTCACCCAGTCAGCGCGATGCGATCTGCGCAGGAATTGACAGTCGGGATCATGGTGAATTGTGTCCCCGGTCTTCGTGACGATCACGTGGCCGGGCGAGGGGTTGAGCACGCCGATGCGGCCGTCATAGCAGCCGTCGTAGAGGACGGTCCCGTCGGCACGGATCGATGGCGTAGCAGGCGACCGAGCGTTGTCGCCGTCCTCTGCTACGACCAGGTGGATATCGTCGGCCTGCTCCATATCGCCCCACTGCGCTTCTCGGTACTACTGATTCCTACGACGCCCTCGCCCGCGATCCACGCGTTCGAGCAGTTCCGCGATGTCTCGCGCTGTCATGTGGTCCTCACCGACGGTCTCTTCAAGGTCGGCGAGAAGACCGCGCAGAGCCCTGCTGGCCTCTTCAAGCGCGCCCGACGACGCCAGGAGCAGAGCAACCTGCCGCCGGAGGTTGACGACCTCAGGGTCTGTCGCGCCCCGTTCGACACGTACGAGGTCGAGCACGTCGGTCAGTTCGTCAACGGCCGCAGACAAGTCGCCGAGTTCGGCCCGGCAAGTGGCGACCTGCATCCGGCACCGCAAGACGTCCTCGTCGCCCGCGCCGCGCAGCGCGGTCAGCTCCGTCACGAGCGCTTGGAACTCCGGCTGTGCCCGGGCGAACTCGCCACCGAGCAGCAGCGTGTTCGCCAGCTGAAGGCGAGTACCGCGCAGCTGAGCCGCGGGCTCAAGGGCACGGCGGAGGCGCCGGTCGAGCAGCTCCGCCGCCTGCGTGAACCGTCCCTGCTCGGCCAGCTCCACGGCCTCGGCTCGGATCTGCTCCAGCGGCACGTTGGCGGCGTCAGGCGCGACTGGTTGATGACGACGCCGGGGTGCCGGTGCGAGGGGTCGGCGGTAGGGGCTGGTCGGATCAAGCGGGTCCTCGGCGACACCTCGCGCGTCGGGCAGCGGCAGAAGCGGCCGGAGGCGCTGGTACACCTCCGCCGCGTCCGGGGGCCGCGCCTCCGGATCCTTGGCCAGCAGGTCGAGGACGAGGTGCTCGACCGCCTCCGGCACGTCGTCGCGCAGGCTTCGCAGCGGCACAGGTTCGCGCTCGAGGTGCGCGTACATCTGCGCGGCCGGGGTCGCGGCGGCGAAGACCTCCTCACCGGCGAGAATCTCGTGCAGGACGCAACCGAGCGCGTAGAGGTCGGTGCGGGGGCTGGCCGTCGCCGACGTGAGCTGCTCGGGCGCCATGTAAGCCGGGCTTCCGACGGTCTCCCCGGCCGCCGTCACCCGGGTGATCTCCGGATCGAGCAGGGCGGCGACGCCGAAGTCCAACACACGAACCGTGCCGCCGCGGGCGAGCATCACGTTCCGCGGCTTGAGATCACGGTGGACTAGCGAGACGGCGTGGGCCGCTGCGAGGACCGCGGCGATCTGCGCCCCGATCGCCACCGCCCACTCGATGGGCAGCGCTCCCATGCCGTCCAGCACGTCGCTCAGGTCCTTGCCGTCAACGAGCTGCATGGCGATGTAGAGGACGTCGCCGTCCGCGCCGACGTCGAAGACCGCCGGGACACCCGGGTGTTCGAGGCGCGCGGTCAGCCGCGCCTCCCGCTTGAACCGGGCAATGGCTGATCGGCCCTGGCTCCCGGCCGGAACGAAGTCGGGGCGCAGGAGCTTGAGCGCGACCCGCCGGTCCAGGCGGGTGTCGTAGCCTGCCCACACCTCGCCCATGCCGCCTCGCCCGATTGCGGCCGTGACCTCGTAGCGACTCGCGATCACCCGCGCCGCTCCCCCCGGTGCTGCCACAGCTCAGGCCACGTCCCGCCGCAGTGCCTCGTACGCGTACCGGCGCGCCAGTTGCGTCAGCTCCGCCTTGAAGCCGGTGTCGTCCGTGAACTTCTGCAGGACCTTGGTGTCGTCCTCGATGCGCTCGATGAGCTTGTCCTCGAACACCGCGTCGAAGACGTGGCCGAAGTTTTCCTCGTCGTTCACCATCGCCGCGGCGCGCACCTTGGGCACGCTCATCGCCGCTCTCGCCGAGCCACCAATCAGGTCCTCGTCGCTGAGGTTGACGCCGAAACGGTCGTTGAGGTCGGCGATCAGCTCGGACAGCGGCACCTGCTCCGGCTCCTGCTTGCGGCCCGTGCCGTCGCCCGTGAACCCGGGGAGCACCTGCTCACCCTCGGGCGTGAGGCTCACGTCGTGGTCGCCGGTGCGCACGATCCGCAGGTGCGTCAAGTCGACCTGGCCGAGGTCCATGCCGGGGTCCTCGCGCCGCGGCAGCCGGGTGAGCAGGTGCCGCCCGTAGACGTAGAGCCGTTCGAGATCCCGGTCCTGATACGACACGACCTGGGAGAGGAAGCCGTACATCCGGACGTAGCTCTGCAATGCCGACCGGAACTCCTCGGCAGCCTCTGGCTCGTCGTCCATCAGCTGCGCGAACCGGTCCCGCGCGGGGTCGGTGAACCGGTAGAGATCGGCGTGCGCGCGCTGCCACTGCGCCTCGGTGCTTGACCTGGATTCCGCGGCGAGGTACGCCGCCGCGAACGCCTCCATCTCCGACTCGACGAGCAGAGCGAAGCCCATGACCGCGCGCTCGGCGCCGTAGAGCAGGTTCGGGTCGGCGGGCGGGGTCGTGGTCGTTTCGTAGAACGGCTTGAACTCGGTGCGGATGTCCTCGGCCTCGTTCGCCATGTCGAGGACGAGCAGATCCTCCTGGCTCTTGAGCGGGTGCGTGCGGTTCAGCCGCGAGAGCGTCTGCACGGCCGCGACGTTCTGCAGTTTCTTGTCGACGTACATCGTCGTGAGCAGGGGCTGGTCGAAGCCGGTCTGGTACTTGTCCGCAACGACGAGGATCCGGTACTCGGGCTTCGGGTTGACGTCGGCGTGCGGGTCGTCGGCCCGCGTGTAGGCGAACTTCTTCGGCAGCTCCGTCTCGCTGAACCCGTTGACGCCGACCTCGGTGACCTTGTCCTCCTGGCTGCCGTCCACCGCGAGCTCGCCGGAGAACGCGACGAGCAGGCCGCAGTCGTCGTAACCCCGCATCTCCGCGTAGGCGACAAGCTTGCGGTACAGCCGCACGGCGTGGTCCCGCGAGCTGGTCACCACCATCGCCTTCGCCCGGCCGCCCAGGCGGCCGGCGACCTTCTCGTGGAAGTGCTCGAGGATGATCTCGGCGCGTTGCTCCAGGCTGGCCGGGCTGAGCACCGCGAACCGGGCGAGCTGAGTCCTCGCCTTGCGCTCGTCGACGTCGCGGTCGTCGGAGTTCGCATTCGCGAGCCGCCAGTACGTCTTGTACGTGACGTAGTTGCTGAGGACGTCGAGGATGAAGCCCTCCTCGATCGCCTGGCGCATCGAGTACACGTGGAACGGCTGCGGATTCCCCGTAGCCGGGTGCGGCGTACCGAACAGATGCAGCGTCTTGGCCTTCGGGGTGGCGGTGAAGGCGAAATAGGACAGGGTCTTGTGGCGGCCGCGGGCCAGCGCTGACGCGGTGAGCGGGTCGCCGTCCTCGTCGAGGTCGTCGCTGCCCAGCTTCAGCAGCACCCTCTTGAGCGCGGCCGAGGACTCCCCCGACTGCGAGGAGTGCGCCTCGTCGACGACGATCGCGAACTTCTTGCCGCGCAGCCCGCTGACCTTGTCCAGCACGTGCGGGAAGGTCTGGAGGGTGACGATGAGGATCTTGGTCGTCTCGCCGGACAGCGCCTCGGCGACCTGCTCCGACTTCGCGCCCGGGTCCTTGTCACTGATCTTGCGGACGACCCCGCCGTGGTGCTCGAACTGGTAGATCGTGTCCTGCAGCTGCGCGTCGAGGACCGAGCGGTCGGTGATCACGATGACCTTGTCGAACACCGACTCGTTCTCCGTGCTGTACAGGTTGGACAGTCGGTGCGCGAGCCACGCGATCGTGTTCGACTTGCCGGAACCGGCGGAGTGCTGGACGAGATAGTTGTGCCCCGAGCCGTGCTCCGCCGCGTGGTCGACGAGGGCGCGGACCGCGTGCCACTGGTGGAACCGCGGGAAGATCATCGCGCGCTGGTGGACGGTCTGGCGGCCGTTCGCCTTCTCCAGGTGCAGGAAGCGCCGGATGATGTCCAGCCACGCCTCCGGCTGCCAGACCTCCTCCCACAGGTAGGACGTCCGGTACCCGTCCTTCACCGGCGGGTTGCCCGCACCCCCGTCGACGCCGGGCCCTTCGGAACCGCGGTTGAACGGGAGGAAGCGGGTCTTGTCACCTAGTAGCCGGGTCGTGATGAACACCAGCTCGGGGTCGACGGCGAAGTGCACGAGGGCACGGCGGGCAAAGAGCAGCTCACGCGGGTCGCGGTCGCGCCGGTACTGCGCCTTGGCGTGCTCCACGGTCTGCCGGGTGAGTGGGTTCTTCAGCTCCGCGGTGGCGACCGGGATGCCGTTGACGAACAGGACGAGGTCGAGGGACTTGTCCGGAGTTGTCACCGAGTAGTGCAGCTGCCGGGTGACGGTGAGCCGGTTCTTCTCGTACTCGACGAGGGCGTCTTCGGCGAGCGTGTGGGCGGGCCGGAAATAGGCGAGGCGGAAGAGCAGCCCGCGGTCCTTCACGCCGTGGCGGAGGACGTCTAGCGTGCCGCGGGACTCGATCTCCGCCGCGACACGTTCGGCGAACTTCCGCTGAGCGGCGTCGGGGTCGCCCCCCTCGAACGTGACGAGCTGGTCCCACTTCTCGACCTGGGTGGCACCGATGAACGCGAACAGCTCGGCGGTGTCGAGGCCGAGCTCGCGGTGGTAGTTGGACGCCTGGCCCTTCAACCAGCCCGAGTCGAGCATCGCCCGCTCGATCGCGTCCTCGAACGCGATCTCCTTGTGCACGCTCATCGGTGCGCTCCTGACCTTCTCGGCGTGGATAGGGCGAGCAGGCGGCGCAGAGCGGGCGTACTCGCTACTCGGTGGCTTTCGGGTGCGCCGGGCTGGCGGCGACGACCCAGACGATGCGGCGCTCCGGATCCGGGCAATACCAGATCAGGCCTCCTGCGGTGACCTCGTACTGCCACTGCTCCAGGGGCCGACCGCCGATCACGCGCTCGGCGAGCTGCCCACGCAGCCGGTGCTGGCGCGCCGGGTTCTCCGGCCGGGTGGGCCGTTCGGTGAGCACCACCCAGGCCTCCCACGTGTTCGCCCGAGCGACCCGACAGAGCTCCTCCCAGCCCTTCACCGCCTCGGAGGTTGCGAACCGGGCCTCCCAGCCGCCAGGACGAGCTGGCGGAGCGACCCGATCGCCGCGCTTGACGGGCACGGATCAGCTCCCGTCGGGCGCCGGAACCGGGCCCATGTCCCCGTCGATCGGTCGGGACAGCTCCGCGGCGAGCGCTGGGTCTGTATGAATCGCGGCGGTCGCCTTCCACTCCACCAGCACCTGCGACAGCACTTCCCACTGCCCCAGCTCCGCCGATACCTGCACCGCGCGGACGAAGTCCATCGCAAACCGGGGCTTGTCGCCGTCCGGCAGCAGGTCGACCCAGGGGAACTCCTCGCTCAACGACTCCAGCGCACCCTCTGCCGAGAGGTGCACGAACGCGTTGCGCAGGGCTCGCGCCGCTGTCACGGCGCCCTCGGCTGACGCGCTGGCCCGGTCCTCCCGGACGAGCAGCAGCGGCACGCCGTCGCGACGCCGGACGCGGACGTCGCCCTGGTCCGCAAGCGCCGCCACGCTCTTCGGGTCGCGCTGCAGCTCGCTCCACTGCACCTCGGTGGTCACGAGACCAATTCTGAACTTCTTCAGAAGTCTCCGCAAGTGCGCGCCCCGGCGGCCCAGCCTGGCGCATGATCGCTCGGCTCACTGGTCGAAGAAGTCCTCGTCGAGCCGCTTGAGCACGAACGTGCTCTCGTCCTGCACGCCGACGTTGTGCAGGATCATCAGCTCGGCGAGCCGGCGGCCGTCGATGAACACGATCCGATTGGGAATGCGCTCGACGTGGGCGCGAGCCTCGGCACTGAAGCGGCTCGTCGTGATGAAGACGCCGCGGTCGGCATGCTGACCGTGCAGTGCACCGACGAAGGCCTGTATGTCGGGGCGACCGACGGTGTTGTCGGCGGCGTAGCGCTTGGCCTGCACGTAGACCCGATCCAAACCGAGGACGTCCTGCCGGACGACGCCGTCGATTCCCCCGTCGCCGGAGCGGCCGAGGTGCTCGGTGCTCGCGCCCGCCCGGCCGCCGTAGCCCATGGCGCTGAGCAGCGTGAGGACGAGCTGCTCGAGGAAGGCGGGCGGCTGGTCGAGCACGCGCTGCAGAACCTCGGCCGCAAGAGCTTCGTTGCTCTCCCGGACGGCCGAGGCGATCGCCTCGAGCGGGGTGCCGTCATCCTGCGCAACGTCATCGGCGCTCACCGGTTCCGCGGAACCGGACTTGGTGCGGGCCCGGAACTCCAGGTAGTCGTCGAACCGACTAAGCAGCTGCATGTCGACCCGCTCCGGCCGCTCGGCCAGCACCTCCTTGCCGCGGGCGGTGATCTGCACATGTCCCCGGCGGGGGCGGGTGAGCAGGCCGGCCTGCACGAGGTGCGTCAGCGCCCACTGGATGCGGCTGTCGAACCTGCTCCCGCCGCTCGTGAGCCGCTCGGCCAACTCGTCGTCGGTGGCGTGGAACAGGCGCGCGCACTCGTCTCGCAGGTTGCGCCACGGATGGACGGCGCCGTCCGATGCCTGGTCCAGGATCGGCAGCATCGCGTCCTGGAAGTTAGGGATTGCCATCTCAGATAGCCATCTCGCGAGCGGTGGTGACGTCGAGCTGCCCATTGACCGCCCCCGTGATCAGCGCGCGCCGACGTTCGGTCATAAGGCATACCTGTCGAGCGCTCCATTTGCTCAATTCCGAAACCAGAACCCTATGTTTCTCAAACGCGCACGCAAGATCTCGCTGCCGCATGATGGAGAGGTGAGGAATACGAAAATCTCCGGCAGCTGAAACGTTTACCTGCCTTTGGGCGGCGCCAACGCTTAACGCCTGCCACTGGCTGCGACCGAAACGAGAATTGTATACATGACAAAGGAAGTCGCTATCAACCCTTTCGCCAGGACGAGTAATCATCACGGAAGCGCAATTCGATCCATTCGCCTCGGGCGGGACGACGGCGGACACACCCGGTTCACCAACTCGCACAGAAACTATATCGCCGCATCGCAAGATCGACTTGCGAAGCAATCGATTGGAGGCCGACGACATTCGCTGGGCCCTCTCGACAGCAAGAACAAACGGCGACACGTCGACACCTCGGAAGAATAAGACATCCCCTTCCGGGTCGACGTATGTCGACGGATTCACAACAACGCCCACCGTCAGCCCATCGACTGCGCGCCGCAACGGCTCGTAATCAACGCTGCCGCCTGTCAGCTCCAGATCAACAAAGGCCTCGAAACGCTCTTGTGCCAGCTTGACAGCTTGAAGTCGCACCGACGCTAAGCTATCCAGCCGTGCTGTTTCGGCATCGAGGAAGTCAGCTACCCGCCTTTGCTCGCCAAGATCCGGCAAGTCAACCCGAACAGATCGGAGCATGTCCATCGTCAAATGGGTCATCGCCGACCCGTGCATCTGACCCCGAAACTGATCCAGCTTCGACTCAAGGAGCCAGCGCAGCCAACGCTTGTCAACCCCTGCTCTCGGCCTAACATTGAAGAGGTGCTGATTCAGAGCAGCGGGCCCACGATCCCAGATTCGGACCGCTAAAGAGCCCGACCACGAGAAGATGAGATCGCCATCCTCGACTCGACCCTTCGGTGGGACAGGTCCATCGACTAAGTCAGGCTCCGATGAGGAATCAATCAGTTGCCTGATTCTGACAACCGGAATTCCCCGGTCCGAGAAATCATTAGATGTAAAAGGAAGACCATTTACATAATCAGCCAAATGTAGGAGCGAGGTCACTCGGCTACCTCAGTCAGTAGGCGCTGAATCTCGGCTTCCAGCTCTTTCAACTCCGCATCGATCTCCGCCAGTGGCCTCGGGGGCTTGTAGACATAGAAGTGCCTCGTGAACGGAATCTCGTACCCGATCTTCGTCTTGCTATCGTCCACCCACGCATCCGGCACGTGCGGCAGGACCTCACGCTTCAAGTACTCGTCGATGTCCTCGAGCAACGGCACGTTCTCGTTGTCCCGCAGGTCCGGGTCTGGCAGCGGGTTGCCGTGACGGTCGGTCTGCAGTTCTCCCTCCGGGTCGCTCACCAACACCGCCGCCCACACCGCCTTGTCCACCGTCGCGGGCAGCTTGCCGAGCCCGGCGAGCGCCTCAGCGAGAATTCCGGCGAACTCGACCTTGCGGAGCGACGCCGGCTGCCCGACGAGCCCGCGCAGCGCGGCGAGCAGCTTGTCCCGCGCCTCGTACTTCGCGGGCGGCTTGGCGACCTCCAACTCGGCGAGCGCGTCCTCGGTCACCTCGAACCGCAGCCGCAGCGGTCGCTCGACGGTGATCCGTTGGTACCCGAAGTCGGTGGTCGCCAAGACCTTGACCTTCGTGTGCAGCGGGTGCGACTCGTCCTCCGCCGCCGTCAGCGCCTCGCGGTAGAGAGTCGTCAGGTCGGCGATCTTGTCGTCGGGGACATACTTGCGCTTGTCCCCCAGCGACTTGCGCATCTTCGCCCAGTGCTCGCGCCCGTCGAGCAGGATCACCTTGCCCTTGTGCGCTTCGTCCTTCCGGTTCGTCAGGATCCAGAAGTACGTGGAGATGCCGGTGTTGTAGAAGAGCTGGTCCGGCAGGGCGACGATCGCCTCCAGCAGGTCGTTCTCCAGGATCCAGCGGCGGATCTCCGACTCCCCCGACCCCGCGGCGCCGGTGAAGAGCGGCGAGCCGTTGAAGACGATCGCGATGCGGCTGCCGCCCTCATCAGGGCGCTTCATGTGGTGGATCATGTGCTGCAGGAACAGCAGCGACCCGTCGTTGATCCGCGGCAGGCCAGCACCAAAGCGGCCAGCGTGGCCGAGGCCGGCCTCGCGCTCGACGTCGTCCTTCACCTTCTTCCACTCGACGCCGAAGGGCGGGTTCGCGAGCAGGTAGTTGAAGCGCTGGCCGTAGAAGCGGTCGCCCGAGAACGAGTTGCCGAACTTGATGTTGTCGGCGTCCTCGCCCTTGATCATCATGTCGGAGCGGCAGATGGCGTAGGACTCGGCGTTGAGCTCCTGGCCGTAGACCTTCACCGTCGCGTCCGGGTTGTGCTCGAGGATGAACTCCTCGGCGGCAGTGAGCATGCCCCCGGTACCGCATGCCGGGTCGAGCACGGTCTTGACCACGCCGGGCGTGGTGAGGTCGTCGGTATCCGGCGCGAGGAGCAGGTTCACCATCAGCTTGATGACCTCGCGCGGCGTAAAGTGCTCACCGGCCGTCTCGTTCGAGATCTCGGAGAACTTCCGGATGAGCTCCTCGAACGCATAGCCCATCTGGTGGTTGTCGACGGTCTCGGGGCTGAGGTCGATCTCGGCGAACTTGCTGGCCACGTGGTAGATCAGCCCGGCGTTGTCGAGCCGTGACAGCTGGGTGGAGAACTCGTAGGACTCGAAGATCTCGCGGGCGTTCGGCGAGAAGCCGGCGATGTAGGCCTGCAGGTTGCGGGCCACGCTGTCCTGGTCGCCGACCGAGGCCCGGAAGTCCAGCCGGCTCGTGTTGTAGAAGCTGCGGCCGGACGCCCGCTTGAGCATCCCGTCCATGTTCTGGATGCGGCCCTCGAGCTCGGCCTTTTTGTCGAGGACGGCCTGCCGGGTCGGCGCCAGCACGCAGTCCAGCCGGCGCAGCACGGTGAACGGCAGGATCACCTTGCCGTACTCGGACTGCTTGTAGTCCCCGCGCAGCAGGTCGGCCACCTGCCAGATGAAGCTCGCGAGCTCCTGGTTCTTGCTGCTCAACCCTCGTACCCCGTGTCCGTCATCGTGCCTGTCCTCTCGTGCCGACTACTGCATGTCGTCGATCAGTGCTCAGGTGTTGCGGCGTGGTTCGAGCACCCCCGTCGCCACGCCGTCCACCAGCGACTGGGTGACGTCACGTCCCAGCGCAGCCGCCTCGTCGAGCGCTCGGGCGAACGCCGCGATCCGGCGGAACGTATCGCCGTAGCGCCGCTGCTCCTCCAACGGGAGGCGCGGCACCTCGACCCGGCGGACGTCGAACCGGTGCATGCCCGACATCGAGCCTGCGCTCCGCAGCGCCTCGCTGCTCCGCAGGAACCCGGCTAGGAACCAGGGGTCGACCTGCTCGGGGTCAGGCCGAACCAGGTGGACGTTGGGCCCAAGCAGCGCGCCGCCCTCCTCCACGACAACCGCGGTCGGACGCGGCGCCACCACCGGGACGACAACGTCGCCCGCTCGTAGCCGGACCGCGTCGAGCGGCTCGTTGGCGCCCGGCGCGAGGCGTCCTGACGGGGCGCTCCCGGTAACGAGGTCCCGTGCCGTCAGAACGGGGGTGCCGGCGCCCTCGTTGCCGATCTCCCACCGCCCGACCTGCTGACGCACGAGCAGAGCGCCTGATCGGGCGAGCTCGCCGAGGGTCACCGAGGCGCGATGCCCTCCCTCGCCGACCGGGGCGACGTCCGGGAGCAGGTTCGGCAGCCCGCCGACGAGATCGAGCAGCCTCTTCCGTACCGATCCGATGTCGACGATGTCCACGGCGGGGCGCAACCGGCGGGCCGGCGCGAGATCGACCTCGTCGTCGAGGAGGTCGATCGCCGGGACGACCCGGAACACGCTCTCCTCGGAGACTCCGGCGACAGGGCGCCCCAGCCATGCGGCCCGGACGCGCTCCGCGACGGTTGACCAGCCGAGCTCGTCCAGCCGCTGTGACGCCCCGGCGGTCGTGTCGACGAGCAGCAGCCCGTCCGCGGCGGACCCCGGCTCTGGTTGTTCGAGCACCCACAGGTGCATCGGCAGGTTGACAGGCGGCACCGCTCCGGCCGGCAGCGCGATGACAGCCCGCAGAGCACCGCGGCGAAGCAGCTCGGATCGGATCGGCCGGCCGGACCGTCGCGACGCGACCGACGGCGGCATCACCAGGACGGCCCGGCCACGTGGGCCGAGGTGCGCCAGGCAGTGCTGGACCCACGCCAGCTCGGACTCCCCCTTCGGCGGCAGTCCGTAGACCCACCTGCCGTCGTACTGGAGTTCCTCGAAGCCCCAGCTCCGCACGTTGAACGGCGGGTTGCAGAGCAGCGCCTCGACGGTGGTGCCGGCGAAGGCGTCGTCCCGGATCGAGTCGCCGACGCGGACATCGGCCGGGCCGGTGCGGAACGCAAGCCTGGCGGCGGCGAGCGCGGCGAGACCATGATCGATCTCCTGGCCGAGCACCTGGACGTCTTCCGGGACCGCGCGGAGCAGCGACCCCGTGCCGCACGCCGGATCCAGCACGCTGCCGGATGTGACGTCCGCAAGCTCCACCATCAATTCCGCGAGCTCGGAGGATGTCGTCGCGAGCTGGCGGGAGTGTGCCTCGACGTATCGGCGGAGCAGCCTCTCGTACGCCTCCCCGGGACCGGCGTCCCGGGCGAGCTCGTCGAGCGCTCGCCGCAGCCCGTCGTCGAGCAGAGGTTGGGCGCCTCCGCCCGCGAGGTAGCGGCCGGCCGAGGCCAGGACATCGGCGACAGGATCGCCTCCAGCCGCCTCGTCCAGCTGGTGCCAGGCAAGCTCCAGCCCCGACTGCGCCCCCAGTTTCCCCTGTTCACGCAGCCAGTTCTGGATGTCCGAAAGCCGGAAAGTGGGGCTCGTTTCGCTACCACCGGCAGGTTGCGGGAAGTCCGGGTACCGGCGACGCCAGTTGCTGACCGCCGCACGACCGACACCCGCCAACCGGGCCACCTCGGCAGCCGTCATCAGTGCCCGCTCCATCTGCCACCTCCCTTGTTGGCTGAACCTTACCACAGCAAGCTTGTTGACAGAGTTAACAGGCTCTGATCCTATTGACGCGTCGGATCGGCAGAGAGGGGCACGACATGGACGTTACCGGCACGGGGTTGCACGAGCTGCTGTTCGAACGGGTCGTGGCCGATCCGACCCAGACGGAGCGTGGCAGGGACCTCGTCGTCGCAGCAGTGGAGGGGGACGCGGCCCTGCAGGCCCTGTTGGCCAGCGGTCCCCCACCGGCGACCGACGGCGCCGCTCGGCCGGCGCGGCCGGACGGGCCAAGCGGGATCTACCTGCGCTCGATCCGCGCTCAGGGGTTCCGGGGCGTGGGGCCGGACGCGATGCTCGATCTTCAGCCAGGTCCCGGCCTCACGGTGATCACGGGTCGCAACGGTTCGGGCAAGTCCAGCTTCGCCGAGGCCGCTGAGCTCGTGCTCACTGGCGACAGCTCCCGGTGGAGCGGGAAGCAGAACAACAAGGCGCTCTGGACCCAGGGCTGGCGCAACCTCCACGCGGTCGGACCGACCGAGATCGAGATCGAGATCGTCGCGTCGGACCAGAGTGGCCCAACGAGGGTCCGGATGAGCTGGGACGAGGGGCAGGAGCTCGGCGAAGAC
This sequence comes from Pseudonocardia aurantiaca, assembly GCF_039526725.1. NCBI lineage: Bacteria > Bacillati > Actinomycetota > Actinomycetes > Pseudonocardiales > Pseudonocardiaceae > Pseudonocardia > Pseudonocardia aurantiaca. The sequence goes on along the minus strand of NZ_BAAAJG010000007.1, from coordinate 105,180 downwards.
ACCTGGACCGTCCAGCGACACGGGTGCAAGCGCGAACCGGTGGGCCGCGGCTGGCTCCCGGACCTCACGCTCTACCGCCCGTTCCTCTCCTACGGGGAGCTCGGCGCGCTGGTGGACAAGCGTCCGAGTGAGCTGCACGATGCGCTGCACAGTCTGCTCGGCCTCGGTGTTCTCGACGAGGCGCGCGACCGCTTGAGAGCGGCGCGAACGCCTCTCGACGCCCGTGCGAAGGCGCTGAAGGAGTCAAAGCAGCGCCTGCTCGCCGAGCTGGCCACCGTTGACGACGAGCGCGCCCGGCGCGCCGAGGAGCTGCTTCGAGCGACCAAGCCCGATCTCGACGCCCTGGGTGACCTGCTCCTCGGCGAGGATGCCGACGCCGAGGCGATCGACGACCTGCGCGCGCTGGTGGCGATCGCAGTGCCCGATGCGGGCGAGATCGCAGCGGCGGGCGACAGGGTTCGTGACGCCGCAGGTCGTGTCGCTGCCCTGAGCACGACCGGCGCGACGTCGGCGTCCGCGGTTGTGGCCCTGCTCCAGGCCGCGCTCGACCACCACACGGCGCACGGGGACGAGCGGTGCCCCGTCTGCAGGACCGGAACCCTCGACACAGCCTGGCGCGAGGGGACCACCACCGAGATCGAGCGGCTGCGGGGCGAGGCGGCGGACCTGCAGGCCGCGCGTGCGGAACAGCAGCACGCTGCCGAGTCCGCCCGGACGCTTGTCGCCGCCATCCCCGCGTTGCTGCGGAGGGCGCCGGCCGGGGTGGACGTCAGTGCCGTACTGGCGGCGTGGTCGGTGTGGGACGACACCCGCCGCGCCGATCCCGAGGACCTCCCGAAGGCCCTGCTCGGCGCGCACTCGGAGCTCGTCGCGGCTCTTGCCGACATACAGGTTGCGGCGAGGGAAGCACTCGTCCGGCTCGATGAGACCTGGCGGCCGGTGTCGTCACGCCTGTGGGCTTGGCACGAGGAAGCGGTCACCGTGGCCCGCGAGGCAACGACGATCGCCGATCTCCGCAAGGCGGAGACCTGGTTGAAGACGGCCGCATCGGACCTGAGCAACGAGCGCATGAAGCCCTTCGCCACGCGCTCGCAGGAGATCTGGCGGCAGCTGCGGCAGGAGAGCAACGTCGCTCTGGGCGGGATCACGCTGGCCGGTAGCGGCACTCAGCGCAAGCTGCTGCTGGACGTGAGCGTCGACGGCAGTGACACCGCGGCGCTGAGCGTGATGAGCCAGGGTGAGCTGCACGCGCTGGGGCTCTCGCTGTTCCTGCCCCGCGCCACCCGGGACGAGAGCCCGTTCCGCTTCCTCCTGATCGACGACCCGGTCCAGGCGATGGACCCCGCGAAGGTCGACGGCCTTGCCCGCGTGCTTTCCGAGATCGCGAAGACGCGGCAGGTCGTCGTCTTCAGCCACGACGATCGGCTGGCCGACGCGGTCCGCCGGCTGCCGGACCCCGCGCGCATCTACGAGGTGCAGCGCCGCGAACGGTCACAGGTCCAGGTGGTCCCCAATTCCGATCCGATCACCCGCTACCTGTCGGACGCCACCGCGGTGATCAAGGACAAGGACATGCCCGACGACCTGCGCCGGGAGATCGTGGCGAACTGCTGTCGCGGGGCGTTGGAAGCCGCCGCCCACACCAAGGTGCGCAGAGTCCGGCTCGGCCGCGGCGACGCACACGCCGACGTCGATCGTGCATTGGCCGCGGCCGCGAAGACGCACGACAAGGTGACCTTGGCTGTGTTCGACGACCCAGACCGCGGCGGCGACCTGCTTCCCCGCCTCAACCGCGTCGGGCGCTGGGCCGGTGACACGCTGCAGGCCTGCAAGGAAGGTGCGCACCGGACCTACAACGGCGACCTCGCAGCGCTGGTGAGCAACACCCGCGCTCTCGCGAAGTGGGTGCTGCAGTGAACGACGGCACCCAGGTCCGGCTGGACCAGACCGAGAAGCTGCTCGATGCCCGCTCGCTGCGCGGGACATGGCCGCGGTGGGCCGTCTGGCTGATCCGCCTGGCCGTCGAGCACGAGCTCGACGCTCTCTGGGCGCGGCGCTCCCCCGAGGTGGTCGGCTGCAGCCGGCGCGCGCAGCTGCTCGCGCTCGGCGTCGTCCTCGACAGCGAGACTCAGCATCGCGTCGCCGAGCTGTGGAACACGCTCAGCCGCGCCGCCCATCACCACCACTACGAACTCGCTCCCACCGCAGCGGAGCTGCGCGGCTGGCTCGATGAGGCCCGCCTGCTCTGCGCACATCTCGCGAACCGCGTCTGAGCGCGCCGCAAGGACGGCGCAAGACGCGACAATCCTGATCGAAAGGCAATAGCCATGAACCAGTACGTCCCCCACTACCCCCAGCCCGGCCCCGGCTACCCGCCCCCCGCCCCGACCCCGCAGAACGGCCTCGGCACGGCCGGGTTCGTGCTCGGCCTGGTCGGGCTGTTGTTCTCGTTCATCCCAGTGATTGGGGTGATCGCCTGGCCGCTGGTGCTGCTCGGGTTGGTGTTCGCCGGGATCGGCCTGTCCCGCGTCCGCGCCGGGCGGGCGACCAACAAGGGGCTGACGATCGCCGGCCTGGTCTGCTCCGCGATCGGCCTGGTGATGTGCATCCTCTACACCGCTGCTTTCAGCGCAGCTGTGTCGGCGCCGCCGGCAGCGCCGAGCACGCCCAACGTGGTCGCACAGCCGGTCCCCAACATCTCGGCCGACCAGAGTGGCGGCGATGTCCCCTCGGCCACTGCCAGCATCGGTGACCAGATTCAGGACGGCTCGTTCGGCTTCACCGTCACTGATGTGCAGACCGGCCTGCAGGACCTCGGAGAGGGCTTCCTGCGCTCCGAGGCGCAGGGCAGCTATGTACTGGTCCACGTCACAGTCACGAACGTCGGCACCGAATCGCAGATGTTCACCAGCGCCAACCAGACGCTGCTAGATGCACAGGGCCGCGAGTTCGAGGCCGACGCGGGCGCCGCGCTGATGAACGTGCCGGACAGTGAGTCATTCCTGACCGACATCAACCCCGGCAACAGCGTCGACGGGGTCCTCGTCTTCGACGTGCCGGAGGGGCTCAGCCCCGCCGCCATCGAGCTGCACGAGTCGATGTTCTCGGGGGGAGCGCTCGTCTCGCTCGCCGGGTGAGGGAGACGGACAGGCCGCGGCGGCCACTGCTTGTAACGCGCCGCATGCGCGCGTCGGTTTACGGGTCAACTAGATCGTCGGGGAGGTGTCCGAGGGTGCACACCGCACCGGGGACCGCTGCGCCCTCGGCTCCGGCACCGACCGGCCCGCCGCGGGTGGACACGCGAGAGCTGACGGAGACGACGGACTCCGCAGCGTGTAGGGCTATGACGATCGTGGCGGTTCCCCGCCCGGCCACTTCACAACCGCCACGCACCGTCCCCGCCCGCGAACTCCTCGACGAGAGCGAGCGTGCATGGTCGGCGGACGTGCTCGCTGCACTGCGCCAGACAGCGACACCCGGCGAGCATCACCGACGGAAGCTGGTGCTGCAGGCACTCGCAGCTTACGAACGGCTCCGCCTGGGACAGGCGTCGACATCAGACGAGCTCACTGTCTTCCGACGCTGGCCGGCGTGCACGGTCGTCGCGCTCACCAGCCTCGCCGCCGCGGGGATCACGGTCCTCCGCCAGAAACTCATCGAGGCTGATCCCGCCATCACGGAGGCCTGGTGGTTCAGGGGCTGGGCAGTCTGTTGGGCCGAGCTCGGCGGACACGACGCCACGGACATCCCCGGCGCTTCTGTCCTGCGGGCGGCGTCGATCCCGACCGACCAGCTTTCCGGGCCGGAGTTCGGGCTCGATCCGCAGCGCGGTGCGCTCATCATCACTCTCCCGGCTCCTCTGGCCGCCGGCGCGACGGTCACGGCAGGCGGAAGCCAATGTGTGCCGCAAGGTGCTCGCTGGCTGATTGCGCGACCGACCCCGGTCGTCACGTGCGAGGACGCGCTCGGTGAGATCCACCGGGTGCAGGTAGTCGACGCCGCCGACCCACTGCTGCTGTTCTCCGAGCCCGGCGCGCTCCTGCCGACGAACGAGTCATTGCCGCCCGGCGAGGCGTGGATGCTGCACCTCGGCGAACCCGCCTCCGGCTGGGCGGAGGGTCCAGCTCGCGTCCTCGAACGCCGTCCCCCGCCGATCGGGTGGTCGCGGTGGCGCCTGCTCCGCGTCCTGCTCGGTCCAGGATCAGCGGTGCGGTCCGCGGTCGACCACGGCTCCGGGCCGAGGTACGGGGCGTGGCGTCACGTCGCGCCCGGAGCCGGGCACGGATCAGCCGAGGTTATCTTTCCCGATCCCCTTCCTGGGGTCTTTGGGCCGGCCGGTGAAGAGGTCTATCCCTCACCCCCGCAGCTGCGCCTGTCCGGCGAGCCCGCGGCAGTGTGGGACGTTCATGTGAGGCCGGCCGGCTCTCCCCGTACCAGCAGCGTCACCGCGCACGGCGGGGAGTGCATCCCGCTGCGGGACGGGCGTTCCGGTTCGATGCTCGGGCGGTACCGGGTCCGGGCCGCTGGCGGCGGCGCGCCGGTCGTCGCCGAATTCACGATCGCCGAGGGTGTCTCGATCACGCCCGATCGGCGGGTCCGTGTCCTGAGCCCGCACGGCGGGCTTAGGCCGGCGCGCGCAACCGTCACCGCTCCTCGCGGGGTTCGGGCTGAGCCTGCGGAGATGCGGTTCGGGCCGTACCAGCGGGAGGCTCAGCTCGTCCTGCGCGGCCCTGACGACCGCATCGCGCGGCTGCGCGTCCAGATCCCTCATTGCGCGGTTCGCATCCGCTACTCCGAACGAAGCGAGGACTGGGAGATCACGCCGCGTACCCTCACGATCGAGGCGCTCATCGCCGGAGCCCAGCTCGACATCCGGCTTCCCGCGGAGTTGCGTGCGGGGATCGGCGCAGCGCCCGCGCTGGCCGTCGAGACCGACACCGACCCGACCGTCCAGGAGATCCACGGGCACCGGGTGGGGAGCGGCGACGTCCAGCGTTACCGCCTGGACCGGCTCGTCGACACAGTGCGGGCCCTGGGGACGGTCCGCCTTCGGGTCGTGCTACCGGGGCAGGAAGTCGTCGTCGCGACAATTCGTGGCAATGCTCCGGCAGGCGGCATCGTGCGCGCTGGCGCCGCGCTCCGGTTCCAGGACCGCGGGGCCGGGCCGCTCCGGGTCCAGGTGCACGCGCGCTGGGCGCCGTGGCTCGCTCCGCAGATCATCGAGCTCCCAGACGGAGCAGCGGAGGTTCCGCTCGCCGCACCGTTCGACACGGGGACACCGCTCGCTGTGCTCGTACAGCCGTCCGGAAACGTCCGCGTCTCCGGCTGGCCGGACGTGCGCGACCTGCCACGCGGCGCCGTGCTGTTCGATGTACTTGCAACAGCCGGCGACGGCCTCCCGCTGACTGCCTCCGGCGCTCGCGCCATGTCCGCATACCTCGCCGGGCGTGCGCCGCTCCCAGATGGCGCGGAGCACCTCCACCTCGTCTGGCACGTCGCCGCGCGGGCCCCGGTGGTGCTCGGAGGTGGGCTAGGCGACCTGACGGCCCAGGAGTGCGCAGCCCATCTCGGCGCCCACCCCTTCGCCGCCCTGCGCGCGGTGACCCGCGCACGCGTGCGGACGGACGAGATCGTCGTCCCCCTAATCCGCTCGGGACTTGCTGCGCATGACCTCCGCCGGGTCCCCGACCCCGACGCGGTGCGATTGGCGTGGCAGATGAGCCCGCTCTCCGCACTGATCGCGACGAGCCCCCTGCTGCCCTACCTCGCCGGCATCGACGGCTGGGATCCAGCCGAGCTGGACGACGCCGAACGTCGGCTGCTCGACCAGATCTCCGACAGGTGCTCCGCGCCCGCACTCGCGGTCCTCGCTGGAGCGCCGTTCTTGGAGTCGCTGCGCGCTGTCGACGCGCTCGCCTCTGAAGAGCGGCAACTGCCTGGCCCGCCCTCGCTCGAGATCCCGGCGCCAGAGCTCGAACCCGTTCGCGCTCTCGGTCGGGCTACAGGGTTCGAGCTCCTCAGGAAGGCAGCACCATCGCTCGCGTGCGCCCTTGTGGCCCGGCTTGCCGCACACGGCGACCGCGACGCCGCCGAGGTCGAACGGCAGATCCGCCATACCTGGATCCGGATCGCCAGGGCCGTCCCGCAACTCGCCGGCAACGACATCGTGCTCGCCGAATTCGTGACGACCCGCCGCCTCGGCGTCGGCGACCCCGCAAGGAGTGCTCCGTGACATCGTTCGACCCGCTCGGCACCAGCTCGCAGATCACCGACGGCTACCGGCGCTACCTGCGTTCCCTGCTCCCCCTGCGCGACGATGCGCTGGCCGCCGCGCTGGACCTGGCCATCGACACCAGCCGCATGCTGGCCAAGGGTCCGCTGCTGGAGTCCACGCCCGCCTACGCATCAGGCCCGACGATCGGAGAGCTGGTCGCCGAAGGCGTCCTGGACAGCGGCTTCCTCCGGTTCACAGGCCCACACCTGCCCGCGGACCGGCCGCTGTACCGGCACCAGGAGCAAGCGATCCGCAAGGTCTGCGCCGGCCGCAACGTCGTCGTCGCGACGGGCACCGGTTCGGGAAAGACCGAGAGCTTCCTGCTTCCGATCCTTGCTCATCTGGCCCGAGAATCGGCCGCCAGCACGCTCGACCCCGGCGTGCGGGCCCTTCTGCTTTACCCGATGAACGCGCTTGCCAACGACCAGCTCAAGCGACTGCGGTCGGTGCTCGCGGACGTCCCGGAAGTCACCTTCGGCCGCTACACCGGCGATACAAAGGAGGACCGCCGTCGCGCGGAGGAGGACTTCGGCCGGCTCCACCCTGGCCAGCGCAGGCTGCCCAACGAGCTGCTGAGCCGCGAGGAGATGCGGCATTCTCCCCCGCACCTGCTTCTCACCAACTACGCGATGCTTGAGTACCTGCTGCTCCGCCCGCAGGACATGGACCTTTTCGACGGAGAACGCTCCGGCCGCTGGCGCTTCGTCGTCGTCGATGAGGCCCACGTCTACGACGGTGCCAAGGGCGCCGAGCTCGCGATGCTCTTGCGCCGCCTCCGCGACCGCGTCGGCGCGGGAGCCGATCTCCAGGCGATCGCCACGAGCGCGACCGTCGGTGCCGACCGCCATCCTCGCGCCGTCACCCGCTTCGCCACCGACCTGTTCGGACTGCCGTTCGACTGGGACACCAGCGCCGACGGTCACCGTGACCTGGTCAGGGCCGTGACTGTCGACGGCCGCACCGGCCCGGAGTGGGGACCGCTACCTGCCGATGCGTACGCGGCCATCGCTGCGTCGGACGATCCCGCGGCGGCGATCACCGCGGCTGCCGCCGCCACCAGCTGGCACGGGCGCGGCAGCGCGGCGGACGCACTCCGCGACGAGGCACGGCTCCGGCGCCTGCGCCACGCACTCGCTGCCGGACCACGGCCGATCGGCGAGGTGGCGGAACTGGTGTTCGGCTCCGCCGGTGCGGAGTCCAGCCTCACGGCGCTGGTGGGGCTCGCAAGCCGGATTCAAGACACCGACGGGTCTCCCGCGGTTTCGGCGCGGTTTCACCTCTTCGTCCGGGCAACCGAGGGGGCCTTCAGCTGCCTCGGGCCCGACAGCCCGCACCTTGGTCTCAGCCGCCGGGAGCAGTGTGACCGGTGCCCACGAGTGGTCTTCGAGCTCGGGGGGTGTCGCCGCTGCGGCGCCGTACACCTCCACGGCGCCCTCGCGGCTGCCGGTAGGGGTGTCCGACACGTGCCCTGGAAGGCCGGCGGTGACCGGCACCACGCCTGGCTCCTCCTCGAAGAGAACGCCTCGACGTCGGAGCACGACGAGGACGACGCCTCGCTCGAAGACGTGCGCGCCGCTGAAGGCGCTCGGCGACACCTGTGCGTGGGCTGCGGCAGCCTCCATGAACAGCCCGTCGTGTTGTGCGAGTTCGATGGCTGCCCCGGGACCGAATTGCGGCCCGTCCAGCTCCTCGACTCCCGGTCGGAGTCGCTCGATTCCTGTGCGGCGTGCGGGGCCCGGGGAAGCCGCCTCATCCGTCTGCTCGAGAGCGGAAGCGAGGCGGCTGCCTCCGTGCTCGGAACCGCCCTCTACCAGGCGTTGCCGCCCGACGAGCACGGATTCGCCGCGAATCTGCCGGGTCAGGGCCGGAAGCTCCTGTTCTTCAGTGACAGCCGTCAGATGGCGGCGTACTTCGCGCCCTACCTCCAAGACACTCACGCCCGCCTGGCCCAACGCCGCATGATCACGATTGGGCTGCGCCGGTGGGCCGGCGACGAGGACGGTGATCCCGCCACGATCTCGGACACCGTCGACGCGACCGAACGGGCGGCGCGAGAACACGTCTTCGACGAGGACACCTCCCGCGCCGAGCGGAAGGCCGAGATCGCCCGCTGGGTCGTGCACGAGACGATCAGCTACGACGACCGCCAGTCCCTCGAGGGTGTTGGTCTGCTGCGGATCGAGCTCAACCGCAAGGCGCATTGGCTGCCTTCGAGGCCCCTGACCGAACTCGGTCTCACCGACGAGGAGTCCTGGAGCCTGCTGCAGGAGCTACTCCGCACGCTGCGTGCCCAGGGCGCGATGGACATGCCCGACGAAGTTGACCCGGCCGACGAGGCCTTCGCGCCGCGGCGCGGACCGATCTACGTGCGCGGTATCGGCTCCGAGAAGGCCAACAAGGTGCTGAGCTGGCTGCCGACCACCGGGACGAACCGGCGGGCGGACTACATCGCCCGAGTCCTGCACACCCTCGACAGCGCGACCGACGCCAAGCAGGTCCTCGACGCCCTGTGGCAGGACCTCGACCCGGACCGCGGCGGCGACGGCCCGCACACCTGGTTCCGCTCGGACACCCTGGCTCGCGTCGGCACCGTCCGCCGGATCGACCACCGGAAGCTGCGGCTGCGCGTGGTCGACGAGCAGGAGCAGATGTTCCGTTGCACCCGCTGCCGGCGCCTCGCCGCAGTGTCGGTCCGCGGCGTGTGCACCACCCTGCGCTGCGACGGCCGTCTCGAGCCGTGGCACCGGCCGGCGACGGAGTTGGAACGCGATCACTACCGGCACCTCTACCTCACGTCCGCACCTGTGCCCATGACGGTGCAGGAACACACGGCACAGTGGACGAGCGAGAAGGCCGCCGAGATCCAGGGTGGCTTCGTCCGCGGGGAGATCAACGCGCTCTCGTGTTCGACCACCTTCGAGCTAGGCGTGGACGTCGGCGAGCTGCAGGCCGTAATCCTGCGGAACATGCCGCCGACCACGGCCAACTACGTCCAGCGCGCCGGCCGGGCGGGCCGGCGTTCCGATTCCGCCGCGCTCGTGCTGACTTATGCACAGCGCCGTTCGCACGACCTGTCACGGTTCGCCGAACCCGAGAAGATGATCGCTGGCGAGATGCGTGCGCCCATCGTTCCGCTGACGAACGTGCGGATCGACCGCAGGCATGCTCACTCGGTCGCGCTCGCCGCGTTCTTCCGCACGATGGCCCGGCACCGGCACACGGTCTGGCGCACCGCTGGCGAGTTCTTCCTCCCGCCGGAGCACTGCCCGCCCGACCACATCGGCGCCGTCGACCTGCTCTGCCGCTACCTCAGGCCGAGCGTGCCAGCCCCTGTCCGGGCCAGCCTGGAGCGGGTGCTTCCCGAGGCGGTGCTGGAAGAGATCGGGGTCGCCGACGACGGCTGGGTGGCCGAGCTGATGCGCCTCGTCGAGGACGCCGGAGCCCAGTTGCAGGAGGACGTCGCCGCCTTCGAGGCGCGCCGCGACGCAGCCGCGCGGGAGCAGAAATACGGGCTGGCCGAGCAGTGCCGGAAGGTGATCGAGACGCTCCGCCGTAGGCCGTTGATCGACTTCCTCGCAACCCGGAACGTCCTGCCCAAGTACGGCTTCCCCGTGGACACCGTCGAGTTGCGGACCGATCGAGTGCGCGGCGGCCGGGACCGGGTGCTCGAGCTGACCCGGGACCTCAGCCTGGCGATCAACGAGTACGCCCCCGGGTCTGAGGTGATCGCGGGCGGCCAGCGGTGGACCTCCGGAGGTGTCTACCGGCTACCTGGCCGCGACCTCGTCAACCGCTACTACAGCGTCTGTGAGGGGTGCGGCCACTACCGTGAGGGCATCGAGCCGCCCGATGCCGAGTGCCCGGCCTGCCATGTCGTGCAGACCCGGTCAGCCCGGCACTACATGGAACCGGCCTATGGATTCGTGGCGAGCGACAGCACGGCGCAGGGTGCTTCTCAGGCACCGCGCCGGTCGTGGAGCGGTGCGACGTACATCGTCGGCTCGGATGCCGACGTCCGCACAGGGGCGACCGAATTCGGGAACGGGAGCCTCATCAAGTGGCGGGCTGGGGCGCGGGGGCGGTTCGTTGCGATCAGCGAGGGGCCGGGCAAGGCAGGCTTCCTGATCTGCGACTGGTGCGGATGGGGCACGTCGGCCGCCGGCAAGCGGCCTCGGGAGCACAAGCACCTGCTGCGCGGTGCGACGTGCACCGGACCCCTCACCCCGTACTCACTCGCGCATCGTTACGAGACCGACTTCCTCGAGTTGGCGTTCGAACCGCTCGTCACGCTGCGGAGCACCCCTGCCGAGCTGCGGTCGGCGGTGTACGCGTTGCTGGAGGGCGCCGCGATCGCGCTGGAGATCAGCCGCGACGACATCGACGGGACTGTGCACCGGGACGTGACGGGGCGGCCCACGCTCGTGCTGTTCGACACCACCCCCGGCGGCGCCGGCAACGTCCTGCGGATCGCCGACGGCCTCGGTGACGTGGTCGACGCCGCCGTCGGGCGGGTCGAGCGCTGCGACTGCGGCCCGGAGACGAGCTGTTACGGCTGTTTGCGTGCCTTCCGCAACGAGCGGTATCACGAAGAGCTCTCGCGTCGAGCCGCCCTGGCCATGCTGCGGCGATTCGCTCTTTCCGGCGTGGAGGTCCACTGATGCTCGACGCCCAGCTCACGGATACGTCGTGGGCTTCGGCCGCTCGATCGCTAGTCGGGACCAACGGTCGACGGTCCGTGTCGTTCCCTGCACTCGCCGCGGCGGTCCAGGACTTTGCGCTGTCCGAGGACGAGGTCGGTTTCCTGCTGGCCGAGCTGCAGCGCCACGGGGTCGGTGTGCCGGATGACCTCGCCGAGCTGGCCCGGCCCGCACCCGAGGTACCTGCCCAGCGGAGCCCGCCCTCCATCCATCTGCCTCCGCTGCTGGGCGACGAGATCCTCGACCTCAGCGCCATCTCCCTCGCGGACCTGGGGCTGCTTCGAACGTCACCAGCAGCGCCGACCGTCCCGGCGGCGAGGTCACGACGCCCGGATTACACGGCGAACGCTCCCCGGACCGAATGGATCGACGACGAACCAGTTCGCCACGAGCCACCCAGCCTGGACATTCTGAAGCTGTACCGGAAGCAGGCCAATGAATATCGACTGCTCGACGCTGCGGAAGAGGTCGAGCTGGCGAGGCGGATCGAGGTGGGTGTCCTGGCGCAGGAGCGGCTGCACACGCGCCGACCTGCAGAGCAAGAGCAGCACAACCTTCAGTACCTCGTCGTCGAGGGCCGGGCGGCCTTCGATCGGTTCGTGACGGCGAACCTGCGGCTGGTCCTGTCGGTCGCTTGGAACTACGAGGGGCGCGGGCTCGACTTCCTTGATCTCGTGCAAGAGGGCAACGGTGGGCTCATCCGGGCTGTGCAGAAGTTCGACTACATGCAGGGCACGAAGTTCTCGACATACGCGACCTGGTGGATCCGGCAGGCGATCAGCCGGGCGCTCGCGGATCAAGCGCGAACGATCCGCTATCCCGTTCATGTCGTCGAGAAGCTCAACGTGGTTCAGCGGATCAGAGACGGACTCGGGGAAGCCCCGCTGAGTGGGGTCGCAGCGGCGGCGAAGCTGCCCGAGCGCGAGGTCCACGATCTCCTCTTCGGGCTGCCCTACACCGTGCCCTTCGAGGGGGCGGTCGAGCAGCTCGGGCAGGAGCAGCTCGAGGCGCTCGGACGTCGCCACAGTACCTATTTTGAGACAGATGCGTCTCTACCGCGCGGGACGGATCCGGACGACGTGCGTTTCGCGCTTCTCGCCTGCTCGGAGCGCGAACGCCGCGTGCTCGAACTCCGCTTCGGGTTCGTCGGCGAACCGCTGACGCTTGAGCAGATCGGCCAGGAGTTCGGGCTCACGCGAGAGCGCATCCGGCAAATCGAGTCCAAGGCCCTCGAGAAGTTCCGCCTTGCCCTCCACAAGATGACAAAGGACAGTCGGCCCGCGGACTAGTCGGCTCGAGACGGCTGTCCGGAGTATCCGAACTCCTCGAGCCGGGCAATTGCAACGTCTCGCTCCTCGGTGGAGAACAGCGCGGCGAAGCGCTCGTCGACTACCAGGGCTTCCACCGCGAGATCAAGCCGCTGCCGCTCCCAGAGCAGGACGAAGCCGTCGCTCACTGCCGGCGCGTGCAGGAGTCGGCGGACAGCTCCCAGTGTCCCGTGCTCGGAGATCATCACTTTGAAGTAGCGCGGGTTGTAGTGCAGTTCACGCTCGGAGAGATCCATGGCGTGCCGCACCGCTTCATCGAACGAGCGACCGAGCCCATGGGCCGGCTCCTCGGTCTCGGGTACGTAGTCCGTATCGGGCTCCTGGTCGGCCGGCGGCTCGTCCTCCTGGTCACCGGACGCGAGGAGGTTCCTGTGGTGAGCCGCGCCACGAAGGGCGTCCACCGCCGTGAAGACCTCGTAACCCAGCTCGGCGAGTCGTGGCAGATCCGCCTCCTCGGGGTCGAGCTCCAGCACCACCGGGGAACCCTGGCCGGGCTGCAGCCCGGCTGGCCAGAACGCCTCCGCCACGGCCAAGACTGCACCGGATCGCGGATCGGCTATCTCAGCGTCGAGCGCGGGCTTCGCATAGCCCATGCCGATCAGCTCGTCGACAAGCGATCGGATCTGAGCCGCCCGAGCGTCAGCCTCATCGGTCTCCGGCGAAACCTCGATGGCTACGAGTCGCGCCCACGGCCGCGTACCGGCCAGCAATTCTCCGAAGAACGCGTTCGCCGCCCGGGCAAGCATCTCGCGGCGCGCGGCGAGGAATTCACGATAATTCTCGATCCGCCACAGCGCGGGGTCCTCGGGGATGAACTGAGAGCGCAGGGCAGCGGGGTCGAGGGCGCTCAGGTAGGCGGCAGGCTCGAGACCGGCGAACTGCATCGCAGACGACGGGGTGAGGAACGCGAAGCCGGCGATCTGATTCACCTCGGCGCGCGTGTAGCCAGCCTTGTTCAGGGTATGCTTCGGGAAGATTTCGTGGACCTGGACTGCCGAAGCGTTCGAGCCCAAAGAATGCCCGGTGACGAGGTCACGCGCTCCTGTGACCCGCGCCAGCATGTAGACGAGCGGGTAGGATCGGGCGCCGCGTCCGACGCCCTCGAAGTCCTGTGCGTCGATCGTCATGTTGCCCTTGCGGGTGCGAGCCAACGAGCCGATCACGCCGTCTATCCCGGACTTGTCGACGGTCTCCAGGTCTTTGGCGAGGAACGTCTCGGTCGAGCCAGCGAACCGCCCACGCAGGGCCGCGTGGACGTACCAATACAGGGCCTTGTCCGCCTCCGCGCCGTCGGTAAAGCGGCCGCGGCGATTGTGCAGATGGCGCGAGATAACGGGGATCGCGTACCGGCCCATGAGGACGCGGTCGTGGTCTAGACCGAGCCGGCCGACAGCGAGATCACGCAAGAAGTGGTCGACGTGGTGCAGGGTCGCATTCAGCGAGTCCTGGAACTCCGACGCAGACACATCTTCCAGCGCGGAGAACGGCGCCCGGCCTGTGGCGACGGCGTTGACGTTGCGCAGCAGCCAATCCGGTGTGAACGAGAAGCCCTCGTCGCGCCACCGGTCCAGATTGCGGCGCATCGCCGGGCGCGCGTCACCCCACTCGGAACAGATCCTGGCGAGCGCGAGGTCACCCTTGGAGAGCTTTGTCCCGCCGGAGTTGACCCGGTTGAAGATGTCGACCACGACGTCAACCGTCTTGTCTCCACCGGTGATCGCCTCGATGTGGAAAACGCGCTCCACGATGTTGCGGACCTTCTGAAGCCGGTCGACATAGTCGGTGAAGCGGTCGCGGGTCTCGGGATGCGTGGAGAGGATCGCGTAGGTCTCCCCCGGGCCCTCCACGAACAGCGCCGTGACATCGACCCACCTCGGGTCGTCCTTCATCTTCACCGGGGCGTGGAACTGGAAGGCCTCGGTCTCGACGTTGAACCGCAGCCCGGCGAATGCGTCGGAGTCGCCCTCGAAGAACGACGGCGGGCGCCCGCGCACGATGCCGTACAGGGTGGTAACGCGCTGCTGGCCGTCGAGCAGAAGCTGCTTCGGACCCGACGTCGCGTCCACACCGCGGACCGGGTGCCCGCTCCCCTCGGTCTCCCACACGAGCAGCGCCCCGACCGGATAGCCGTAGTACAAGGACCGCATCAGACCGCGGACCTGGTCGCGGTTCCACACGTAACCTCGCTGGAACTCGGGGAGGAGCATCGATCCGGCGTCGATCTGGTCCAAGATCGTGCTCAACTTCGCCATGCCGTGTACTCCCTGCTGCCCCTGCCGCCGAGGGGCTCAGCGATCGTGCGTCTCGCGCTGCGGCCCGTTCGCGCTGATCTGCCTGCGCTGGTCGCGCGAACGACCCGTCTGAGTACCGCTGCGCGGGGCGGAACCGTTACGGGTCGTCAGGAGATCCACTCGGTCAGGCGCTCTGTCGGCACCTCGTCTGCAGCCCCGGAATTCACCCCGTGACCGGCGACCGCACCCACGCCTCCTCGATCAGCGCGACGACCTCCTCGTCACCGCGTCGCCGGAACGCGCTCAGGATTCGGCGCGGCTTGGCGTCGGCATCGAGCCCGGCAGCGACTGCGAGAACAGGCGTCGCGTCGCCCTCCACCGGATCGGCGCCCACGAACTCGAGAGCCCCGCTCCGCGGTTCATCTCCGGAAGCGCCCGGGACAGCGAGCCGACGCCGTTCAACCGCTCGGCCAACTCGGCGACGCTGCGCGGCACGGGTTCGACCAGGACGTCCGGACGGTGCTCCGGCAGCTCTATCAGCCGCGCGCGGTCGAGCCCTGCGAGGGACGTGGCGAGCGACACGGCCCCGATCGCACCATCCACTCCCGCGTGCCCGTGTCGAGGCCGACGATGCAATGGTGCCCAGTCGCGGAGGCCCGCTGGTCCTCACCCTTCCTGTCTTCCCCGCCATTTGCTTCGACGTACTCGATTCCAAGGGGCGGACGTTGCCCGTCGCAGCCGAAGTCGTCGTGTCGGTGCGGTTCCGCGTTCGACACCTCACGAGCGAGGTCTCTTGACCTACGCCAGCCGCTCCGGCGCCCGGGCCGCCGCCTCCGCCCGAACGGCGGCATCGAAGTGCTTCCGGGCCAGCGCCAGCCACTCCACCTCGTCGCACCCGGGTTCTTCGTCGGTGTCGAGGTAGGTCGCATGCAGCGCGCCGAGCGCCTGGAGCCCGCCGACGAGACCGTTGAGGAGGCACCGGGCCGGACGCTTGGGATCGAGCACGGTGAAGTGCGGCTCCTCGGGAACCGAGCGACGCTCTGCCCATACCAGTCCATGGGATGCGAGGACCGCCGCCTGCAGCAGATCGCAAACGATGCCGAGGGCCGAGCAGTCCCCGTCGTCCGATGGCGCGAGCCGCAGCACGGCGCGTGGCACGGCCGGATCGAACTGCTGGACATGCTCAGCCTGAACGAGCACCTCCTCTCCGGTGGTCTTGGCAAGGGTCGCCACCACGGTGACCGCGGCGAGGAACCAGTGGAGTGCCGCGACGGACGCGGCAGCCGAGTCCACGTCCGTGTAGAGCCGGGGGCTCCCCATGGGCACGTCGTGCAGGAGGCGGTCGGCCACCGAGATCTGCTCTGGAGACGGCACGAGGCGCGTGAGCACAACGGCCTGCTGGGCACGGCCGGCAAGGTCGCCGCGATCGGCGTTTCCGACTGCCGCGATCTCCTCCTCGACATCGGCGGTCACCGCGCGACTGGCTCCGGCGCTGCCCACCTTCTGCAAGAGCCGACCGACGGCATGAGCGCACTCCACCACTGGATGCTCGTCCACGCGGAGGAGCCCCGCGCGCGGCAAGTTCGGGCGCCGCATCGCTGCGCGAACGGCTGCGACCGGGATGTCGAACACCTCTGGCGAGGTGTAGCTCAGCCAAGCCACATCCGACATGCGGGTCAGGGCGTAGGCCAGGTGCAGCCCGACAGTCTGCAGAGTGGCTGCGTTGAGTCGTGCGACTGGGTGGAGGATCGCCCCTATGCCTGTGTCCCACACGGCCACGAGTTGGCCGGTGCTGGCGTCGTACGCGTAGGTCGTCATCTGCGGAGGATCGCCTGCGCACCGCCCTGCCCTGGCCGGAATCGTGGAATTCATTCGCTTCTGCAAACCTATTACGTCCGGCAGACCCACAGACCTCCTTCGCGTTGCTGAGCGCAGTCAGCTCGCCGCGGGCGACTGCTGGCAGTGGAACGATCCGACGACAGCCGAAGGCGCCCAGACCCTCGTCGACGACTGCAGGTAACCGACGCCCAACCATCTCAGCCCTGCGTGTACGGCCTCACCACAGCAAACCGCGGCCCGAATGGGGTCGTACGCGCACGCTCCCAACTCTCCCGCGGCCCTCCGAGAGTGAACTCGAGGTGATGCAAGATGAACGTCGTGACGGCGATGTTGTCCCTCATGTCCAACTGGACGTCTCGCGCATCCAACGGCATCAGGAAGATGGTGCCGTCATCCGCGCCGTCGTCCCAGCGGAACGTGATAACCAGAATGCTCCCGACAGCTTCCGCGTCGAGCAGCCGGAAGCTGCGATATGGTTCGAACATTTGGTCCTGTGGCAAGACAAACGACCGCGACCCGTCGTCGTATTCGACCAGCGTCGGTTCGGTGACGCCCGGGTCAAGCCGGTCCGGCGCGTAGTGCTCTCGCACCAACTCAGCGATCACTGCCACCTCAGCGGCCTCCACGAGCGAAACATAGCAGTCCTCCCGTCAGCGTCCGTCATACGGACTCGTTCACCCACTACGGGCACTCGTCCTCGGAGTCGACCTTTGTCTTGCGATAGGCCGGTCAGCTACCGACCTATCGTGAATCGCGACGACGTCCATGACCGGCATGGACGACGCCCGCCGCCGGTTCCACCGCTCCTATCCGTACGGCCGCACCACTGCGCACCGCCGCCAGGTGGGATCGGGGCGGGCCCGAGGATGCAGAATGGCGGGATGCTCGACGGGGAACGGAGAACGCAACTGCGCGCAGCCGTGTACAGCGGGAACGGCGCCGAGCTGGTCGGGCTCGTCCGACGCTGGCGCCTGCTGGATGACGACGCCCTGCAGCTGATCGGGGACGGCCTGCTCGCCGCGCTCGCGGCGGGGCTTGACGGCGCACGTGAGCAGGCCGATGCCTGCGCCAGCCGGCTGCGCACGCGTGGCTGGTATGGCGACGAGGAGCTCGCCGACCAGCTCCAGGCACGGCTCGGGACGCACGCCACCCCGATGTTGCGCCCGCTCGCTGTCGACCTCGAGGAGCTCGCGGGCGTCCTGGAGGGCGACCCCCTCTCCGGCGACGGGCGCATCGACCTGCTGACGGGGGAGGTCTGGACGCAGTCCGCGATCGAATACGGCCGCGAGATCGGCGAACTGACCGAAGACGATGACGAGGACGCGGACCGGTGGCTCCATGTCCACTGCGAGGGCTCCCGCGACGGGTATCGCGACATGGAGCGCTTCATCGAAACCCGCACCGACGCCGGCCTGGCCGACCGGCTGGACATCGCCATCCAGGGCCGAGGCGCCTTCCGCCGGTTCAAGGACGTCCTCGGCCGCGTCCCGGACCAGCTCGACGAGTGGCACGTCTTCTCCGAGGAACGCCACCGCGGGCGGGCCCGCGCGTGGCTGGCCGGCGAAGGCTACTGCGTGGCCCCGCGGAGTCCCACGACCTGACGACCGTGCCCGCCTGCCGACCGCCGCGCATGGGCTATGGGAGGGCCGCGTCGGCCGCACGGGCATATCTCCGGGCTCAATTCACCAATCCGGGCACCGCTGCGGCTCCACGTAAGGCCGGCAGAACGCCGTGATCAGCCCCAACGGCCGGGTGTCCGGCGCCTGCATCGACGGCCCGCGATCGACCACCACCCAGACGGACACCTCTCCCAGCTCAGCGATGTAGTGCAGCCGCCGCTGCTCCCCCGGGACCGGACGGACACTGCTCACCACGCGGGCAATCAGGTCCTCTCCCACACCGCGGTCGATCAAGGCATGTTCGACGCCGAACGGCCCTTTTCCGGCGGTGGCAGACCATCCCTCACGCAGGATGACGACCAAGCCATCGGGGTCGGTCACGGCCGTCCTGCAGCGGAAGGCCACGTTGGCGCCGCCGTACAGCGTCGGATCGTCCGTCGGGATGGGGCACGGGACGTACTTGGCTGGTCCGAGCGGTGTCTCGGCGTTGGCCTCTGGGGTAGCGCTGAGTGCGGCGATGAGGACAGCGAGAACTGCGAAGAATCGGGTCAGTCCCACCAGAACCGCCACCTCGGCTCGCCGCGCAGCCTCGCCGCGTACTCCGGGAGCGAGTCCGTGTACATCTGACCCGTGTACGTCTCGAACGCGTCCCTACAGAACGCGATGTGTTCTGCCGCAACCCGCAGGCATTCTTGCTCGGTGACCGGCGGTTCTCCGACCGCGAGTTCGACCGTCGACGAGCTCATTCCCGTGAGCAGCGCGCCGAACCGCTCCTCCCAGCTGCGCAATACAGCACTCAGCTCGACCACGTCGTCGCGCGCGTTGATCATTCCCATCCAGCCGAGCGCGGTGGGAATGTCCGCGGGCCGGCTCACGGGCACGACGACGAGCTCGGCGAACGGCCACGGCGGAGTCACAGCGACGGCATGCCGAACAGCATCGATGGGATCGACCCCGGGCCGCGGCAACAGCCAGGGGAACTCATCCCCCAACGGAGCCATGCAGTCGACGTGATACACACACGGCCCTGGCCATGCCCGAGCGAGCACGGCGGTTGGATCACATGTCTCGAGCCGCGTGAGCTCGCGTTCGGAGTCCCACTGATCCCCGTGCAGATGCACGCCATAGCTGTGAAGCCACACCGGACATCGGCCTGTGCTGGACGCGGCCGCCGGCATCTCGCCGTAGCGGTCGGCTGGGTCGATTCTCGTCATGGGCACTTGGACGACGGCGGTGGGCGCCCGGTTCCGTCCGATCTCAAGATCTTGGACCGACCTGAAAGTTGCCCGCCCGCTCAACCTGACGGCGTCGGGAAGCGTTCATGATCACCCGGCACCGGTGGGGACGACGTCGGGGGATACGCCCGCCCGGACGACTGGGTGATCAAGGTTGCCCTGCGCACGCTGAGCGGCTGGCGACGCCGTGATCGCCACGATCCCGACGGGCGGCCCGACGACGAGCAGCACCGCCGCCGAGACCGCGGTTCGGGCATTCGAACAGGTCGAGCGTGCCGTCGACCTCGCCTCCGTTGCGGAACCTCCCGCCGGCGCGGCGCCAGGTCGTGACGCTGCACAACGTCGACGACCACATCCGGGCGGCCGGCCGCGAACTCGACCCACCCGCTGACCTCGCTCATTCTGTGCGTGCCTACTGGCGGCTCGAGCAGCAGTACACGTCGAACATGCCCAAGGCCGACTCGGCGGCCGCGCTGCACCGAAAGGCCCTCGCGATCGGCGCATTCCTCCCGGCAGCGGAACGACAGATCGGCACCTCCACCCCGCGCCGGATCGTCCGCCGGCGGGCACGGCACGCACCGCGCGGGCCGCACGGTCGTGCCGGCATGGCCGTTCGGTGCCGCCACGAGCAGGAGGACCACGAGGTGAGAGCGGAGAAGAACGATCTCCTCATTGCGCAGCGTGGACGACGCGAGAAGCGCGGGGTTCCTCCGAGGACTTCAGCCCTGGTCGCGGACGACCGCGAAACGCGGCCCGAACGGCGTCGTGCGAGCCGCCTCCCAGCTTTCCCGCGGCCCACCGAGCGTGAACTCGAGGTGGTGCGAGATGAATGTCGTTACGGCCCTGTCGTTTGGACATGTCGAGATCGACGTCGCGGGTGTCCAGCGGCATGAGGAAGACCGTTCCGTCGTCGGCACCGTCGTCCCGTTCCCGCACGAATTCGCTGTGCCGGCACCAACGTGACGGCCACGCGCAGCAGATGAGCGGAGACCACCACCTGCCTGTCTGCAAATCTGAGCCCGCGCTTGTGGGTACTGCGCTGATTCGGCGTGACGCACCAAGGAAGCAGTGGGCCTTCCGGCGTTCCGCTGGAGGAGCGGTACACCGCCAAGATGTCCGACGCCGCGTCGGCCGCCACCCTGCACCGCCGAGCCGTCGCGATCGCCGCCTTCCTGTTGGGCGAGGAGGCCGCGCGGGCAGGACGAAAGACCGACGCCGAAGCACACTTCGCCGTTGCCGCCCGGTACGCCATCGGTAGCCCGAATGGCGACGATCAAGACCCGCTGACCGCGGACATCGCCTCGGCCGGCGCCGGGGACCGGCTCGCGTCCGAGAGGCTGCTGCGAGAATCCAGCCGTTCGTCACGGCCGTACTCCGGGCGCGCCATGTTGCCAATGACGTGGACGAGTTGGCCCGGGAGATCGCGCTTGGTGTCCTGGCGGCGCTACCTGACCAACCTCACGCCCGATTCTTCGACTTCGTCCACGAGGCCGCGGTCCGGTTCCTCGACGAGCATCGCGCCGACCCGCCCGTCCTCGCCACATTGGGAAGCAGGTCACGGCAACTCGTGATCGACGAGATCCGTCACCTTCCCGGCAAGCAGCGTGACGTCCTCGTCCTGCGGATCCTGCTCGGCGTGTCCACCGAGCGGACCGCCGAGATCCTCGGCACCACCGCGGGGCCGCGCGAGTCGCGCAACACATGGCACTCGCGAGGCTCAGAACCCGCTTGGCCGGAGAGCCATCGGGAAACGCCCCCGGGCTTGATCGCAAGGACAGACGATCGCGAAACCAGGGCCCAGCGGTGCGCAGTGGGCGCGACGGCGTCGACCGAATTCATCCCCGCGAAGTCCTCACTCCGGCTCGAAAGGACGAAGTGCGATGATCGTCCCGTCCGCCCGTGCCTCGAGCCTCCCGTACTCCCCGAACTCGTTCAACGCCTCAACCGTCACCACCGGCCCGTCGCCGATATCACGGAACGTCAGATTTACGTGGTTCGCGTTCTCGACGTTGAGGCTCTGCCCCGCGCCCGCTACCAGGCCGAGGATGGCCTCGACGTCATAGACCGCCAGGTCGACGAGCGGGTCGTCCGCCTCACGGGTGTCGGCGGTGAGCGGCTCCCCGAAACCGCCTTCGTACTGGTATGTCCTGACGCGGCCCGGCGCTCCGGGCACGGGTACATGGACGTACGCGAGGTCCGCGTAGACCATCGCATCGACCACCTCGCTGGACCCGAACTCAGTTCGGACAGCCTCAACGAACCGCCGGAAGCCCTCGGGCGTGTGCAGAGCGACCGGGGACACGACGATCGGGTCGACGCCCGGACCCGCCTCCGCGGCGCCGGCCGAGATCCCCGGTGTGGGCGGAGGAGGGGGGTCGTCCGACCAGTCGCGCGTGCTGATCGCAAGGACGATCGTGAGCACACCGATCAGGATCAAGATGGTCCTGATCTCCGCGGCGAAGCGCGCGAACGGTCTCGACCGCGGCGGGAGTGGTCCGGTCAGGGTCGGCACCGACGGCCCCGAGGGCGGTGCCTCGGGGGTCGGCGCCGGGGTCCCCGGTTCCGGCGGCTCCGCCAGATACTTGGGCACCTGAAGATCGCGGACGAGCACCTGCAGCTCCGTGAGCGTCTTGGCGGCCGTCGCCGCGGCGCTTCGCGTCCGATGTTCCGCACCGTCGAGTTGGCCGTCCGCGTACGCGGAGTCCAGCGCCGCGCGCACGCGGATGCGGTCGAGATCGCGGGCCCTTTTCCCCTGCCAGGCTGGAGGCACGGCGCGACAGTAGCCACGCGCCCGCGCCGCCATGGGCCGAATCAGAAAAGTCAGCCGCCGCCGAATCGCTTCTGCAACGCGCTGATTCCGCCGCCGTACACCCCGTCGGCGAAGGTCGCGTTCAGCCGCTCCTCGTCCGCGCCCTCCGCGTCGTACTCGGACCACCACTCCATGAAGGCGTGGCCGGCGTCGGTCACCGGCGCCACCCGGAACGTCGAGACGTACCGCCGCACGGCGAAGGGGCTCACCACGATCTGGTAAGTGCAAATCCGGCCCTCGTCGTTGAGGGACGCGAGTTGTTCCACGACCACGCCCCCGTCGGCAAGTGTCAGCCTCCGGACGGCGCCGACCTCGATTCCCGACCGGCCGGAGTCGAGCGAGCTCTCCGCGATCCCCGGGTGCCACGCCGGCATGCCGTTGAAGTCGCGGACTGTCGCCCAGACCTCGTCCGCGGAGGCCGGTATGACACCACTGGTGTAAGGGCGGGGCATGTGATCTCCCTATCTGGTCAAGCGCGTCTTGAACGCGCGGGTCTGCTCGGTCAGGGCCTTCTCCGTGGGCAGTCGCTCCATCGACGACGCGCCGTAGAACCCGTGGCAGTGCTTCGTCCGCTCCAGGACGTACGCGGCGTCGTCGGGCATGGCGATGGGTCCGCCGTGGCACAGCACGAGTACCTCATCGCGCACCTCGCAGGCTGCGGCCGCCCACTCGTCGATCAGATCGACGCAGTCGTCCAGGCTCTTCGCGGTCTCGGCGCCGATCGAACCGCCGGTGGTGAGGCCCATGTGGCAGACGACGATGTCCGCGCCTGCCCGGGTCATCGCACGGGCGTCCTCGGCCGAGAAGACGTAGGGAGTGGTGAGCAGGTCTGCCTCGCGGGCGGCGGCGACCAGGTCGACCTCGAGGCCGTAGCCCATGCCGGTCTCCTCGAGGTTCGCGCGGAACACCCCGTCGATGAGGCCGACGGTCGGGAAGTTCTGGATGCCCGCGAAGCCGAGGTCGGCGAGCTCGCGCAGGAAGCGGTCGGTGATCATGAACGGGTCGGTGCCGTTGACGCCCGCGAGCACCGGCGTGTGCTCGACGACCGGCAGCACCTCCGCGGCCATCTCGACCACGATCTCGTTGGCGTTGCCGTACGCGAGCAGACCGGCGAGTGAGCCGCGCCCGGCCATCCGGTAGCGGCCGGAGTTGTAGATGACGATGAGGTCGATGCCGCCGGCCTCCTCGCACTTGGCGGACAGGCCCGTGCCCGCCCCGCCGCCGACGATGGGCTCTCCGCGCCGGGCCATCTCCTGGAACCGTTCCACGAGCTCAGCGCGCACGAATCGAGTCATTTCTGCACCTCCCGCCACGCGTCCACCAGCGCGTCGGCGAACTCCGGGTCGTTGACGTGCTGCGGCAGGCGACGCACCTGCCGCTGGTCGGTCTGCCGCACCTCGGCCTCGAGCGTGGCGAAGAGCGCCTCGTCCGCCTCCGGGTCCCAGAACGGCTGCCCGGGCGCGTCGAGCGCGGACACGCCACCGGCCGGCAGCAGGAAACGCACGGGCCCCTCGCACGCGTTGAGTCCCCGCGCGATGAACCGCGCGATCTCGACGCACTCCTCCTGCGTGGTCCGCATGAGCGTGACTTGGGGGTTGTGCTCGTAGAAATGGCGCCCCGCGAACTGCGGGGGCACCGTGGCCGGGGCAGCGAAGTTGACCATGTCGAGCGCCCCGCACGATCCGACGTACGGCACGCGGGTGCGGGCGATCGCGCCGAGCCGGTCCTCGGTCGCCGCCATCACGCCGCCGACGATCAGGTCGCACACCTCGGTGGTGCTGATGTCGAGGACCGAGCTGACCAGGTGCGAGTCCACCAGCTTCTCCATCGCGCGCCCGCCGGTGCCGGTGGCGTGGAAGACGAGGGGGTCGACCGTGTCGCCGAGCCGCTCGACCACGGCCGTGACACACGGCGTGGTGACGCCGAACATCGTGAGCCCGACCGCGGGCCGATCCTCCCCAGCGGGGACCTCGTTGGTGACGATCCCGGCGAGCGCGTGGGCGGCGTTGCCGATGACCCGGCGCGAGATGCGGTTGAGGCCGGCGACGTCGGTGACCGAGTACCACATCGCGATGTCGGAGGCGTCCACGTACGGGGCGACGTTCCCCGACGCCACGGTCGACACCATGATCTTCCCGACGCCGACGGGCAGCGCGCGCATCGCGGGCGTGACGAGCGCGGTGCCGCCGGAGCCGCCGAGCCCGAGTACGCCCGCGACGTCGTCGCGCGAGCTCAGGAACCGCTGCAGAGCCTCCGCCATCGCGGCGACGGCGCTGCCGCGGTCGCCGGTGAACACCGCGTCCGGACCGTCGGGATGGTGCGCTGCGACCTCCGCCGCGCTGACGTCGGCGCCCCGGTCTTTGCCGTCCGTCGTGGAGACGTCGACCGTGAGGGGGTCGGCGCCCGCGGCTCGCAGCCGACCGGCGGCGTACTGCACCTCGGCGCCCTTGGTGTCGAACGTGCCGATGACGTAGGCGAAGCCCATGCCCTCGTTCTAGACCAGGCGGGTCACCAACGCCAACGGACACGCCGTGCCGGTAGTTGTCAAGTCAACTGAGACAGTTGATCTCACTAGGTTGGTTGTAGGACGGGCTGGTTGATCCATGCCTGCTCGGGCAGGTGCGGCGGGGTGGGCCGGCGGGAGAACCGCTCGGGGTGCTGCGCGTGAGCGCGGTCGAGGGTGGCCTGACGGTGGGTGCGGACCTCGGTCGCGGTGTCGAAATGGACCGAGGCTGGGGTGTGCATGCCGATCCCGGAGTGCCGGTGCTCGTGGTTGTAGGCGGTGAAGAACCGCTCGCAGAACCCGCGGGCATCGGCGAGGGAGCCGAACCGGTCCGGGAAGTCAGGCAGGTACTTCAACGTCTTGAACTGCGCCTCGGAGTACGGGTTGTCATTCGAGCACCTCGGCCGCGAATGCGAACGACAGACACAAGACCACGTCATTGAAGCGACACACGGCGCAGCCTTACCACGGTGTCCTGCCCATCAGCACCCACTCCAGGCCACCCTCGTCGACCGAGAACCGCGGTGGGTCTGCCCGCTGGACGCCTCACACCACTCCGAGGCCATTCTGTCCGTGTACGGAGTCTGATATTTTGTCTACGGCCGCTAAGCGAGTTGGTGCCCGGAGACGCAACCTCCCGAAGCGCTTCTTCAGCCCCGCGATATCACCCGCATGGACCGGTCCGCGAACGTCGCGGTCAGCGTCGGGACTATGATCTTCTCGACGCTGGCGGGGGAACGCCCGCATCGTCAAGAGCGCATTGCCGCCTGAGTCATACTCGGGCTCCGGCGGAACTGTCACTCGACCGCCGGGGGCGAGCGCCCCGACAGAGAGCTAGAGCCAGGCGAAGTCGGCGTTGTCGTCCGGCGGCGGGCCGTAGTTCCAGCGCCAGTCATCCCGCCGCAGATCAACCGTTGGAACGGACATACCGAACGGCGGGTTGGCGAGTACGACGTCGAAGGAACTCCCTGCCCCAGCAGCCTTCAGCCATCACGTTCCCTCTGCTGTCCGACGCCACCACGGCGGGCCAGGAGGTTCGGAACACCGTCCCGAGCCGCCAACTCGTGCACCATCTCCTCGGACAGATGTGCGAGCAACCGATAGACCGTGTCATGGTCGGCTTGCAGATGGCGGTGGTGGATCGGTTCGTGGTGCATGATCCGGTTGCGCAGCCCGAGAATCTTCTGGAAGTCCTCGTGCAGCACGCGACGAGTTACCCCCGGAAACGCCTGGTTCAAGGTCGGCACCCAGAGAGGCCGGTGATACCGGCCGCTGTTGAGCGGGACTACGAAGGCAGAGGCCACCTGCAGGTTCCACCACTCCAACTCGATGGCTGCGTCGGCGTCCCCCGCAGCCGCCGCGAGGTAGGGCGCGAACCTCGGCCCGGATAGCATGGCACTGACCCAGGGGGCAGGCTCGGTGTTCGTGGTTCCCCCCAGATCAGCACGAGATGGCGCGCGCCAGAGCTAGGCGTGCTAGCTTGTTTTGCGTAAGCCCCGGGTCGCCCCTGCTTCGGCATGCCGCCCGGGGCATGCTTATGTCCAGCCACCCGCGACTTGTGAAGAGCCCTGGCCCGACGAGGAAACCTTTAGCCATTCCCTCACCGCACACCCCCGAGGGCATGATGGAGGCGTGACGACCTCAACCACCCGCTCCGGGCTCGACCTGCGCTGGGTCGATCCCGCCGTCCGCCCCCAGGACGACCTGTTCGGGCACGTCAACGGCCAGTGGCTGCAGACGCACGAGATCCCCGACGACCGGGCGCAGGACGGCGCCTTCCGGGCGCTGCGCGACCGGGCCGAGGAGGACGTGCACGCGATCGTCGAAGGGGCGGCGGGCGAACCGGGCACGGACGCCCGCAAGATCGCCGACCTCTACCGCGCGTTCATGGACGTCGACGCGATCGAGGCGGCCGGCGTCGAGCCGCTGCGCCCGCTGCTCGACGAGGTGTTCGCCGCGACCGGCAAGGCGGAGCTCGCGGCCGTGCTGGGCAAGCGGCAGCGCGAGGGGCAGGTCGCGCTGTTCGGCACGTACGTCAGCACCGACGCCAAGGACTCCACCCGCTACATCGTGCACCTGTCGCAGTCGGGGCTCGGGCTGCCCGACGAGTCGTACTACCGCGAGGACGCCTACGCCGAGATCCGCGCGGCCTACGTCGCCCACCTGACCCGCCTCGCGGAGCTGGTCGGGCTGAACGGGCCCGCGCAGGTCGCCGAGTCGGTGATGGACCTGGAGACCGCGCTCGCCGCGGACTCGTGGGACCGCGTGACCAACCGCGACGCCCGTAAGACCTACACCCTGATGACGCTCCCGGCGCTGCAGGCCAACGCACCCGAGTTCGACTGGGAGCCGTGGCTCGCGGCCATCGAAGGGCCGTCGGGCGCGTTCGACGACGTGGTCGTACGGCAGCCGTCCTTCGTGCTCCGGGCCGCGGAGCTGTGGGCGGAGCGCCCGCTCGAGCAGTGGCAGGCCTGGCTCGCGATCCGCACGGCGTCCGGGTCCGCGGACTATCTGAACGAGGCCGTCGTCGAGGAGGACTTCGACTTCTACGGCCGCACCCTGTCGGGCACCCCGGCGCTGCGTGAGCGGTGGAAGCGCGGGGTGTCGGTGGTCGAGGGCGCACTCGGGGAGGCCGTGGGCCGGCTCTACGTCGAGCAGCACTTCCCGGCCGCGGCCAAGGAGCGGATGGTCACGCTCGTCGCGAACCTCGTCGAGGCCTACCGCCAGAGCATCAGCACGCTGGACTGGATGAGCGCTGCCACGCGCGACCGCGCGCTCGCCAAGCTGGACCGGTTCACGCCGAAGATCGGCTACCCGGACCGCTGGAAGGACTACTCGGCACTGGAGATCGTGCCGGGCGACCTGCTGGGCAACGTCCGGCGCGCCGGGGCGTGGAACACGGACTACGAGCTCGCCAAGATCGGCAAGCCCGTCGACCGCGACGAGTGGCTGATGACGCCGCAGACGGTCAACGCCTACTACCACCCGCGCATGAACGAGATCGTCTTCCCGGCCGCGATCCTGCAGCCGCCCTTCTTCGATCCCGACGCCGACGACGCCGCCAACTACGGCGGGATCGGTGCGGTCATCGGCCACGAGATCGGCCACGGCTTCGACGACCAGGGCTCGAAGTACGACGGCGACGGCAACATGACCGACTGGTGGGAGCCGGGCGATCGCGCCGAGTTCGACCGCAGGGCGCAGGCGCTGATCGAGCAGTACAGCGGGCTGTCTCCGGCCGGGCTGAGCGACCACAAGGTCAACGGGGCGCTCACCGTCGGGGAGAACATCGGCGACCTCGGCGGCCTGACGATCGCGATCAAGGCCTACAAGATCGCGCTGGAGGGCCACGAAGCCCCCGAGATCGACGGCTTCACCGGCCTGCAGCGCGTGCTGATCGGCTGGGCGCAGGTGTGGCGGGCCGTCACCCGCGAGGCCGAGGCGATCCGCAGGCTCACCGTCGACGTCCACTCGCCGCCCGACCTGCGCTGCAACGCCGTGGTCACCAACCTCGACGCCTTCCACGAGGCGTTCGGCGTGACCGAGGCCGACGCCCTGTTCACCCCGCCCGGGGAGCGTGTGCGCATCTGGTGAGGAAACGAACGGGCGCGCGCACACGACCTTGATCCGCGTGCGCCCCGAACAGCACCAGCGGCTGCGGTGGTGGCCGTGGGCCCTCACCGCGGCGGCCCTCGTGACATGGGCTGTTCTCGCGACGAGCGTCGGGCCGGGTGGGCACCGCGAGCTCACCGGCCCCGAGTGGCAGCGCATCGCGGCCGACCCGGCCGCGCACGTGGGCGAGCAGATCGTCGTGTTCGGTGTCGTGACGCAGGGCGGCCACGTGGTCCGCGCCGCCGTCGACGGGCTCGACCGGTCCGACGCGACCGCCTACGGCACCGCGGCCGAGCTGCGGGGCCCCGGCCCGCTGCCCGCCGTCGGCGATACCTTCCTGGCCGATGTGACGGTGCGCGGCCCCGCCGACGACGGGCTCGCCCTGGACGTGGACCACGTCCTCGTACTGGACAGGACGGGTTGACCAGACAGGAGGCGCACCATCAGCGAGACCTGGACGAGCGCTCAGTGCGCCGAGGCGTGGGGTGTGAAGACGCCGACGTGGCTGGGGTATGTCTCCCGCGGCCAGGCGCCCCCGGCGCTCCCCGGCACCGACGCCGACGGCAAGCGGTGCTGGGATGCCGACGAGGTGCAGCGCTTCCCCCGCCCCGGTACCGGGCGCTCCCGGTCGGGAGCCGGTCCGGAGGCCGAGGCGCTGCTCGCGGAGATGCGGGAGGTCGCCGCCCAGATCGAGCAGCTGCGCTCCCGGCAGCGGGAGCTCCTCGGAACGGGCAAGCGGCAGGGCCTCGAGGTGCTCGCGATGTCGCGGGCGCTCGGGATCTCCCGGCAGACGGCCTACAGCTGGCTCGGCGACTGACGCCGCGGGCCCGGCCCGTGATCCACGAAGGTTATGACGGCATAGGGAAGATTGCTTTGACCTGTACCAGGTCAGATCGAGACAGTGCTGTTCATGACGACGGACGTCACCCAACTCGCAGCGGTGCGGGTGGAGCGCGTGCGCGAGATAGCGACCGCACGCCGCCACTTGCGCGGCCCCCTCATCCCGATCCTCCACGCCGTGCAGGAGGACCTCGGCCACATCGACGAGGTGGACGTGCCGGTGCTCGCCGACGTGCTGAACCTTGCCGTCGCCGAGGTGCACGGCGTCGTCACCTTCTACCGCGACTTCCGGCGGGCGCCCGCGGGCCGGGCGACCGTGCGGATCTGCCAGGCCGAGGCCTGCCAGGCCGTCGGAGCCGAGGAGCTGGGCGCGCACGCCAAACGCCGGCTCGGGGTCGGCTACGGCGAGACCACCACTGACGGCGCCGTCACCCTCGACGAGGTCTTCTGCCTCGGCAACTGCGCGCTCGGGCCCGCGGTGCAGATCGGTGAGCGGCTGCACGGCCGGGTCAGCCCCGCCCGATTCGACGCGCTCCTCGCCGAGGTGACCCGATGATCCGCGTGTTTGTACCGCGCGACGCCGCGGCCACGTCGGTCGGTGCCGACGAGGTGGCCGAGCGGATCACCGCCGCCGCTGCCGCCGCAGGCCGCGAGGTGGAAGTCGTCCGCAACGGCTCGCGCGGGATGCTCTGGCTGGAACCGCTGGTCGAGGTCGAGACCCCGGCCGGCCGGGTCGGGTACGGCCCGGTCGCGCCCGAGGACGTCGACGGGCTCGTCGCCGCCGGTCTGCTCGACGGGCGGGGCGAGAGCCTCGGCCTGGTCGAGGAGCTGCCGTGGATGCGGCGCCAGCAGCGGGTCACGTTCGCCCGGGTCGGTGTGGTCGACCCGCGCTCGGTCGAGGACTACGAGGCCCATGGCGGTTACGCGGGTCTGCGGACGGCGCTCGCGAGGACACCCGCCGAGGTCGTCGAGGAGGTCGTCGACTCCGGGCTGCGCGGGCGCGGCGGCGCCGGGTTCCCGACGGGCATCAAGTGGCGCACGGTGCTCGGCGCCCCGCCCGATTCCACAGGGTCGGACATCAAGTTCGTCTGCTGCAACGCCGACGAGGGCGACTCCGGCACGTTCGCCGACCGCATGCTGATGGAGGGCGACCCGTTCACCCTCATCGAGGGCATGACGATCGCGGCGTACGCGGTCGGCGCGACCGAGGGCTACATCTACGTGCGCTCGGAGTACCCGGAGGCCGTCGAGGCGCTGAACGCGGCCATCGACGCGGCGCGCGAGCGCGGATGGCTCGGCGAGCGGATCCTCGGTTCGGACCTCACGTTCGACGTGTTCGTCCGCGTCGGGGCAGGCGCCTACATCTGCGGTGAAGAGACCTCGATGCTGGAGAGCCTCGAGGGCAAGCGCGGCACCGTGCGCGCGAAGCCGCCGATCCCCGCGCTGGAAGGCCTGTTCGGCCGCCCGACCGTGGTCAACAACGTGCTCTCGCTGGCCTCGGTGCCGGCGATCCTCGCCGACGGCGCCGCCGCGTACGCGGAGCTGGGCACGGGCCGCTCGCGGGGCACCAGCGTCTTCCAGCTCGGCGGCAACATCGCCCGCGGCGGGATCGTCGAAACGCCGTTCGGGATCACGCTCGGCGAGCTCGTCAACGACCTCGGCGGCGGCACGGCATCGGGCCGGCCGGTGCGCGCGATGCAGGTCGGCGGGCCGCTCGGGGCGTACGTCCCGGCGGAGCAGTTCGACCTCCCGATGGACTATGAGGCCTTCGCCGCGGCGGGCGCGATGCTCGGCCACGGGGGTGTCGTCGTGTTCGACGACACGGTGGACATGGCCGCGATGGCGCGGTTCGCCTTCTCCTTCTGCGCGGAGGAGTCGTGCGGCAAATGCACGCCATGCCGGGTCGGCGCCGTGCGCGGCGTCGAGACGATCGACCGGATCAGAGCAGGTCAGGACCGCGAGAAGAACCTCGTCCTGCTCGACGACCTGTGCGAGCTGATGACCGACGGGTCGCTCTGCGCCATGGGCGGGCTCACCCCCATGCCCGTGCGCAGCGCGGTGCGCCACTTCGGAGAGGACTTCCAGCGATGACCCTGCTGAAGGAACCCGACTTCGGGACACCGGCCCGCGAGGGTACGGCGACCGTCGAGCTGACGATCGACGGCGTGCCGGTCACGGTGCCACCTGGTACGTCGGTAATGCGCGCGGCGAAGCAGGCCGGGCTCGACATCCCGAAGCTCTGCGCGACCGACAGCCTGGAGGCCTTCGGGTCCTGCCGGCTGTGCGTCGTCGAGATCGACGGCGCCCGCGGCACACCCGCCTCCTGCACCACGCCGGTGGCGCCGGGCATGGTGGTGCGGACGCAGACCGACAAGCTCGGCAAGCTGCGCCGAGGGGTCATGGAGCTCTACATCTCCGACCACCCGCTCGACTGCCTCACGTGCTCGGCGAACGGCGACTGCGAGCTGCAGGACATGGCGGGCGTCACGGGACTGCGCGAGGTGCGCTACGGCTCCGGTGTGGACGCCGGCGCGAACCACATGGACCTGCTCAAGGACACCTCCAACCCCTACTTCGACTTCGACCCGTCCAAGTGCATCGCCTGCTCGCGCTGCGTCCGGGCGTGTGACGAGGTGCAGGGCACCATCGCGCTGACGATCGAGGGCCGCGGCTTCGACTCGAAGGTCTCCGCGGGCGGCACGACGTTCATGGAGTCCGACTGCGTCTCCTGCGGGGCGTGCGTGCAGGCCTGCCCGACGGCCACCCTGCAGGAGAAGTCGGTCGTCGAGCTGGGCATGCCCACCCGCAGCGTGATCACCACCTGCGCCTACTGCGGTGTCGGCTGCTCGTTCAAGGCGGAGCTGCGCGGCGACGAGCTGGTGCGGATGGTGCCGTTCAAGGACGGCGGCGCCAACGAGGGCCACTCGTGTGTGAAGGGCCGGTTCGCCTTCGGCTACGCGAGCCACCCCGACCGCGTGCTGAACCCGATGATCCGCGAGTCGATCGCCGACGAGTGGCGGGAGGTTTCCTGGGAGGAGGCCATCGGCTTCACCGCGCGGCGGCTGCGGGAGATCCAGGCCGAGCACGGCGCCGGGTCGATCGGCGCGATCACCTCCTCGCGCACCACGAACGAGGAGGTGTACGTCGTCCAGAAGATGGTGCGCGCCGTCTTCGGCAACAACAACGTCGACACCTGCGCCCGCGTCTGCCACTCCCCCACGGGCTACGGGCTCAAGCAGACCTTCGGCACCTCGGCCGGAACGCAGGACTTCAAGTCCGTGGCAAAGTCCGACGTGATCCTGCTGATCGGGGCCAACCCGACCGACGGCCACCCGGTGTTCGCCTCGCGCATGAAGAAGCGGCTGCGCCAGGGCGCGAAGCTGATCGTGATCGACCCGCGGCGCATCGAGCTGGTGCGCACCCCGCACATCGAGGCGGAGCACCACCTGCAGCTCGCGCCGGGCACGAACGTCGCCGTCGTCAACGCGCTGGCGCACACGATCGTGACCGAGGGCCTGGTGGACCGCGAGTTCGTCGCGGAGCGCTGCGAGAACTTCGAGGAGTGGGAGTCGTTCATCGCGGGCCCCGAGCACAGCCCGGAGGCCGTCGCCGACATCACCGGCGTGCCGGCCGAGGAGATCCGGGCCGCCGCGCGGCTCTACGCGACCGGCGGCAACGGGGCGATCTACTACGGCCTCGGTGTCACCGAGCACAGCCAGGGCTCCACGATGGTCATGGGCATGGCCAACCTCGCGATGGCCACCGGCAACATCGGCCGCGACGGGGTCGGCGTCAACCCGCTGCGCGGGCAGAACAACGTGCAGGGCTCCTGCGACATGGGCTCGTTCCCCCACGAGCTGCCGGGCTACCGGCACGTCTCCGACGAGAGCGCCCGCGCCGTCTACGAGGGCCTGTGGGGCGCCTCGCTGCAGGAGGAGCCGGGCCTGCGCATCCCGAACATGTTCGACGCCGCGGTCGAGGGCACGTTCCGCGCGCTGTTCGTGCAGGGCGAGGACATCGCCCAGTCCGACCCGAACACCCACCACGTGCACGCCGCGCTCACCGCGCTCGACCTGCTCGTGGTGCAGGACCTCTTCGTCAACGAGACGGCCAAGCTCGCGCACGTGCTGCTGCCCGGCACGTCGTTCCTGGAGAAGGACGGCACGTTCACCAACGCCGAGCGCCGCATCAACCGCGTCCGCCCCGTGATGGCGCCGAAGACCGGCAAGCAGGAGTGGGAGATCATCGCCGAGATCTCGCAGGCGATGGGCTACCCGATGCACTACGAGTCGTCCTCGCAGATCATGGACGAGATCGCGTTCACCACCCCGACGTTCTCGGGGGTGTCGTTCGAGCACCTCGACCGCGTGGGCAGCGTGCAGTGGCCGTGCAACGACGCGGCCCCCGAGGGCACGCCGATCATGCACCAGGACGGCTTCGTCCGCGGCAAGGGCCGGTTCGTCGAGACGACCTACGTGCCCACGCGCGAGCGCAGCACGCGGAAGTTCCCGCTGATCCTCACGACCGGCCGGATCCTGTCGCAGTACAACGTGGGTGCGCAGACCCGGCGCACGGCCAACGTCGCGTGGCACCCGGAGGACCTGCTGGAGCTGCACCCGCACGACGCCGAGGTCCGCGGCATCAACGACGGCGACATGGTGACGCTCTCCAGCCGCGTCGGGCGCACCACGCTGCGTGCGGTGCTGTCCGAGCGGATGCCGGTCGGGGTCTGCTACACGACCTTCCACCACCCGGTCACCGGCGCGAACGTCATCACCACCGACAACTCCGACTGGGCCACCAACTGCCCCGAGTACAAGGTCACGGCGGTGCAGGTGGCGCTCACTCCGGAGCAGTCCGCGGTCCGCGAGGAGTTGGCCAGGCGCCCGGTCGCGGCGGCGGGGGACTGACGATGAGCGCAACGACCATCCCCGCCCACGTCCGATTGGCCAACGACATCGCGGTGCAGTTCCACGGCCGCGACCCCGAGCAGGCCGCGGCGGAGATCGCCGTCCACATGCGCACCTTCTGGGAACCGCGCATGAAGACGGCGCTGCTGGCGCACGTCGATGCCGGCGCTGCAGACCTCGACGGGCTGGCGGTCCGGGCCGCGGAGCTGCTGAGGCCATGACCGTAGAGAGCGCAACGACGAAGTTCGCTCAGCCCGCCGCCCTCACCTGGGACGGTGCCCGGGAGCGCGCGCATGCCGCTGCCGATCCGCTCCTGTCCCGCCCGTTTCCGCTTGCCGACGCTGCGGGCGCCGTGTTGGCCGCGCCGCTCGTGGCGCCCTGCACGGTGCCACCGGTGGATCGCTCGGCGATGGACGGTTACGCCGTCCGCGGCCCGGCCCCGTGGACCGTCGTGGGCACGGTGCGGGCGGGGAGCCCGCTGGCGCCACCGCTGCGCCCCGGCCAGGCGCGCGCGATCGTCACCGGAGCCGCCGTCCCGCCGGGCACCGACGCGGTGCTCCCCGACGAGGACGCCGTGCGGTCGGGCGAGGCACTGGCCGGCTCGGTCGCAGGCGGCCGGCACATCAGGCGGGCGGGCGAGGAGTGCGCCGCGGGCGAGGAGCTGGCACCCGCGGGAGCCGTGGTGAACCCGCCACTGCTCGGGCTCGCGGCCACCCTCGGCTGCGACACGCTCCTCGTGCACCCGACGCCCCGGGTCGCCGCGTGCGTCACCGGCGACGAGCTGGTCGGCCACGGGCCACCAGGGCCGGGCCGGGTGCGCGACGCGATCGGCCCGATGCTGCCCGGCCTGGTCGATCGGGCGGGCGGGCGGCTGCTACCGGCCGTGCGGCTGCCCGACACCCGCACGTCGCTCGTGGACGCGCTCGCCGCGGCCGACGCCGAGCTGGTGCTCGTCTCCGGCTCCTCGGCGGCGGGACCGGCCGACCACCTGCGCGCCGCGCTCGCCGCCCTGCACGCCGACCTGCTGGTCGACGGGGTGGCATGCCGCCCCGGACATCCGCAGACGCTCGCGCAGCTCCCCGACGGGCGGCTCGTGGTGGGGCTGCCCGGCAACCCCCTCGCGGCACTGGCGGCGTTCCTGACTCTCGCGGTCCCGGTGCTCGCCGGGCTGCGGGGCGAGCCGCTGCCGGCGCTGCTGGCCGCACCCGTCCCCGGCGGGCTGGAGCGGCACCCGTCGAGTACCCGGCTGGTGCCGGTGCGGGTCGGCTCGTTCGGCACGGCGCCCGTCGGGCACACGGGGTCGGCGATGCTGCGCGGCGCCGCCATCGCCGACGCGCTGGCGGTCGTCGATCCCGGGCCGGCGGCGGCCATCGCCGTACGGCTCCTCCCCCTCGATCCTGGAGCGCGACCATGGGGCGTCTGATCGCTCGCCGTCCGGTACTGCGGTTGAGTCCGGACGGTGAGCGCACGCGGCCCGACCAGCTCGCCGTCGAGGAGCCGCTCGAGATCCGGGTGCGCGGGCGCGCGCTGGCCGTCACGATGCGGACGCCCGGCCACGACGTCGAGCTTGCGCACGGGTTCCTGCTCACCGAGGGTGTGATCGAGGGCGTCGCTGACGTCCGCGACGCGCGGTACTGCGACTCCCTGGACGACGAGGGCCGCAACACCTACAACGTGCTCGACGTCGGGCTCGCCGAGGGTGTGCCGGAGCCGGAGACCGGGGTGGAGCGGAACTTCTACACCACCTCGTCCTGCGGGGTCTGCGGCAAGGCCTCGCTCGACGCCGTACGCCTGCGCTCGAAGCACTCCCCCGCGGGCGACCCGGTGCGCGTCCCGGTCGAGGTGCTCGCCGCCATGCCCGACGCGCTGCGCCGCCGGCAGCAGGTGTTCGACCGGACCGGTGGGCTGCACGCGGCCGGGCTGTTCGCCGCGGACGGCACGCTGCTCGTGGTGCGCGAGGACGTCGGACGGCACAACGCGGTGGACAAGGTCCTCGGCTGGGCTCTGCTGCAGGGGCGCATCCCCGCGCTCGGGACCGTGCTCGTCGTGTCCGGGCGGGCCTCGTTCGAGCTGGTGCAGAAGGCCGTGATGGCCGGGGTGCCGATGCTCGCAGCCGTGTCGGCGCCGTCGTCGCTCGCCGCCGATCTGGCGGACGAGTCCGGGCTGACGCTCGCGGGGTTCGTGCGCGGCGGTTCCATGAACGTCTACACGCGCAGCGAGCGGATCGTCACTCGCTGACCCCTGATCCACCGAGACCGCGGTCACTTCGGTTGCACGTATACCCCCCTGGGGTGTAAATCTCTTCTCGTAGAACCATACCCCCCTATCGTATGGTTGAGTCGAGCGAGAGGAACACCCTGATGACCGCGAGCACGTACACCGTCACCGGCATGACGTGCGGGCACTGCGTGGCGTCGGTGACCGAGGAGATCAGTGCCATCGACGGCGTCACCGACGTGACCGTCGACCTGCCGGGCGGGGCGGTGACCGTCACGAGCGACCGGTCCCTCGACGCGGAGCGCGTGCGCGCCGCCGTCGAGGAGGCCGGGTATCGGCTGGCGGGCTGAGGACGTGAGTACTCCCGTGAAGCTGGCGGCTTACGTCGCCGTGCTCGCGCTGCTCGTCGGCGGCGGATGGGCGGTCGGCTCCGCTGTCGGCCCCGTGTCCCAGGCCCCGGAGGCAGCAGCACAGGTCGCGGAATCGGGCGGGCACGGCGACGCGCACAGCGGCGGCGAGAGCGCCCCGGCGGCGCCCGATCTGCCCGGCGGGCTCGCGTCGAGCCGCGACGGCTACACGATGGTCCCCGTAGTCTCGACGCTCGCACCGGGCGCCGCGGAGACCTTCGCCTTCCGCATCACCGGCCCCGACGGCGCTCCGGTCACCGCCTTCGACGTGGAGCACGACAAGCGCATGCACCTGATCGTCGTGCGCCGCGACGCCAGCGCGTTCCAGCACGTGCACCCGGAGATGGCCGCGGACGGCACGTGGTCGGTGCCGCTGACCCTGCCCGCAGGCGGCTCCTACCGGGCCTTCGCGGACTTCGCGCCGACCGGCGGCCAAGGTGTGACGCTCGGCGTCGACCTCGCCGCACCCGGCGCGTTCGAGCCGGTCGCGTCGCACCCGTCGCGCGTCGCGGAGGTGGACGGGTACCGGGTGGAGCTCACCGGCGACCTCGTGCCGGGCCAGGCCTCCCCCGTCACGCTCACCATGAGCCGCGACGGGCAGCCGGTCACCGACCTCGAGCCCTACCTCGCCGCCTACGGCCACCTGGTCGCGCTGCGCGACGGGGACCTCGCCTACCTGCACGTCCACCCGGAGGGCACACCCGGCAACGGGCGCACCCCGGCCGGGCCGAGTGTCGAGTTCGTCGCGGAGGTCCCGAGCGCGGGCACGTACCGGCTCTTTCTGGATTTTCAGCACGCAGGCGTCGTCCGCACGGCAGAGTTCACGGTGCCGACCGGCGCCGACCAGCTCGGCACCGACGGCCACGGCCACTGATCGGAAAGGGAGGATCAGGGACGATGAGCAGCATTGGAACTGCTGACGCTGTGGTCACCGACATCGAGCTGGCCGTCGGCGGGATGACGTGCGCGTCGTGCGCCAACCGGATCGAACGCAAGCTCAACAAGCTCGAGGGCGTCACGGCCACCGTCAACTACGCCACCGAGAAGGCACGGGTGCACGCGCCGGAGGGCGTGGACCCCGCCGCGCTCGTCGCGCAGGTCGAGGCCGCCGGCTACCGGGCCGAGCTGCCGCGCCCGCCCGCCGACGAGCAGCCGGCCGAGGCAGCGGCCGACCCCGACGTCTCGCTGCGCAACCGGCTCATCACGAGCACGGTGCTCGCGGTGCCGGTGATCGCCATGGCGATGGTCCCGGCGCTGCAGTTCACGTACTGGCAGTGGATCTCGCTCACCCTCGCCGGCCCGGTGGTCACGTGGGCGGCCTGGCCGTTCCACCGCGCGGCGTGGACCAACCTGCGCCACGGCGCGGCCACGATGGACACGCTGATCTCGATGGGCGTGCTTGCGGCCACCCTGTGGTCGCTCTACGCGCTGCTCTTCGGCACGGCCGGGGTGCCCGGGATGGTGCACCCGTTCGAGCTGACGATCCGGCCGGGCGAGGGCGCAGGCAACCTCTACCTGGAGGTCGCCGCGGGCGTCACCACGTTCATCCTGGCCGGGCGGTACTTCGAGGCCAAGGCGAAGCGGCAGGCCGGGTCGGCCTTGCGCGCCCTGCTGGAGCTGGGCGCCAAGGAGGTCGCCGTGCTCGGCGCGGACGGCACCGAGCGGCGCGTCCCGACCGCGCAGCTCGCCGTCGGCGACCGGTTCGTCGTGCGGCCGGGCGAGAAGATCGCGACGGACGGCGTGGTCGAGGACGGCTCCTCCGCCGTCGACGCCTCGATGCTCACCGGCGAGCCGGTGCCCGTCGAGGTACGCCCGGGCGACGCCGTCAGCGGCGCCACCGTGAACGCGGGCGGGCGGCTGGTCGTGCGTGCGACGAGGGTCGGGGCCGACACCCAGCTCGCGCAGATGGCGCGCCTCGTCGAGGACGCGCAGAACGGCAAGGCCGCGGCGCAGCGGCTCGCCGACCGGATCTCCGGGGTGTTCGTGCCCGTGGTGATCGCGCTGGCGGCCGCCACACTGGGTTTCTGGCTCGGCACCGGGGAGGGCGCCGCGGCGGCCTTCACCGCCGCCGTCGCCGTGCTGATCATCGCCTGCCCGTGCGCCCTCGGCCTCGCGACGCCCACCGCGCTGCTCGTCGGCACCGGCCGGGGCGCTCAGCTGGGCATCCTGATCAAGGGTCCCGAGGTGCTGGAGTCCACGCGGCGGGTCGACACGGTGGTGCTGGACAAGACCGGCACTGTCACAACCGGCCGCATGAGCCTGACCGGCGTCCACGTGGCAGGCGGCGTCGAGGAGGACGAGGTGCTGCGGCTCGCCGGGGCGCTGGAGGACGCCTCCGAGCACCCGATCGCCGCGGCAGTCGCGAATGCCGCCCGCGAGCGCATCGGCACGCTCCCTCCCGTCGAGGACTTCCGCGGCGTCGAGGGGCTCGGCGTGCAGGGTGTGGTCGACGGGCACGCGGTGCTCGTGGGACGCCCGGCGCTGCTGGAGCAGTGGAGTGTGCCGCTGCGCGAGGAGCTGGCCGCGGCACAGGCGGCGGCCGAGGAGCAGGGCCGCACCGCCGTCGCCGTCGCGTGGGACGGGGAGGCACGGGCCGTGCTCGTCGTGGCCGACACCGTGAAACCGACCTCCGCGCAGGCGATCTCCGGGCTGCGCGCCCTCGGACTCACCCCCGTGCTGCTCACCGGCGACAACGAGCGCTCCGCCCGCGCTGTGGCGGCGGAGGTGGGCATCGAGGACGTGGTCGCGGAGGTGCTCCCGGCGGACAAGGTGGACGTGGTCAAGCGGCTGCAGGAGGAGGGCAAGGTCGTCGCGATGGTCGGCGACGGCGTCAACGACGCCGCGGCGCTCGCGCAGGCCGACCTCGGCCTGGCCATGGGCACCGGCACGGACGTGGCGATCGAGGCCGCCGACATCACGCTGGTGCGCGGCGACCTGCTGGCCGCCACCGACGCGATCCGGCTCTCCCGCCGCACCCTCGGCACGATCAAGGGCAACCTGTTCTGGGCCTTCGGCTACAACGTGGCGGCCCTGCCGATCGCCGCGGCCGGGCTGCTCAACCCGATGATCGCCGGGGCCGCAATGGCCGTCAGCTCGGCGTTCGTCGTGGCCAACAGCCTCCGCCTGCGCGGCTTCCGGGCGGCGTGACCGAAAGATCCCAATCCCGCGAGTCGGGGTCTGAGTGCGCGCGAGTCGGGGCGTGAGTGCGCCCGAGTCGGGATCTGACCACCCCGAACATCACAACTCGCACGCATCCAGACCCCGACTCGCGTGCATCCAGACCCCGACTCGCGGGTGCAGGTGACTGTGGGGTTGGCGACACCCTCCCGATTGCGCATGCGCTTGACAGTCGCTGTGGGCGGGGGTCTCCTCGTGGGTAGCACCTCGTTCGGTGAGGCGTCTGCACGGATAGAGGCCACTGACCCTCCAGCGTCGAGAGACGCCCCGGGTCAGGACAGGTCTCCCCGGCCTAAGGGGTGACCCCAAGTGGCTTCCCGGCCCATGAGGGCTGGGATCACGCCGTGCAGTGCCA
This sequence comes from Pseudonocardia aurantiaca, assembly GCF_039526725.1. Classification (NCBI taxonomy): domain Bacteria; kingdom Bacillati; phylum Actinomycetota; class Actinomycetes; order Pseudonocardiales; family Pseudonocardiaceae; genus Pseudonocardia; species Pseudonocardia aurantiaca. Next base: position 65,127 of record NZ_BAAAJG010000007.1, on the reverse strand, counting down.
AAGCTCTGACGAGGGGGTGCCCGAGCCCGACCGCGGAGGTGTGGTCCCGGGCGCTTCAGCTGTGTTGGACCGAAGTGTTGGCACCCGCGTGTGCCCTGGCGGCGAGGAGGTGAGAGATGGGTTCCGACGACAGTCACAGTTCGGTTCCGCATATCCACTTCGCGCGCGCCGACCGCGCCCACGGCTGATGACCGGTTCCTCCGCGAGGTCGTGAGACGCCGGCGGGCGCTTGTCCGACGGGATGACCGCGATGAGCTGTGTCCGTGTCCTCGTAGTCCTTGTGCACGTCTTTCTTGCTCGTTTCCTCTGCCCGCGCGTGCTTGGGTGAGTACCGATGATCGCGAAGACGCCGGCTCCGCGGAGCGGTCCACCCGCCACGACGACGCTGGGCGCGAAGACACCCGCGGCGCCCCCGTCGGCGCCGGACCCGGCTCGTGCAGCCGGCGCTGTGGGGCCGCCGGGTCGCAGCGCGGTGCTCGATGAGGCGCACCTGGGGGACATCCAGGGCGCGATGGGCAGCGTCCGTGTCGACGACGCGGGCGGACGGTCGCTGTCGGTCCGGTTGAAGACCCTGTTGGCGATCGTCGGCCCAGGGTTGATTGTGATGGTCGGCGACAACGACGCGGGTGCGTTCAGCACGTACACCCAGGCCGGGCAGGACTACGGCACCCGGCTGCTGTGGACGCTGCTGCTGCTGATCCCGGTGCTGTACGTCAACCAGGAGATGGTGCTGCGCCTCGGCGCCGTGACCGGGGTCGGACACGCCCGGCTGATCCTGGAACGATTCGGCAGGTTCTGGGGCGCGTTCAGCGTCATCGACCTGTTCCTGCTCAACGCGCTGACCATCGTCACCGAGTTCATAGGGATCAGCCTCGGGCTGTCGTACCTGGGGTTGCCGAAAATCCCCGGCGTGCTCATCGGCGCGGTATTCGTCGTCGCGGCGGCCTCGACCGGCAGCTTCCGGCGCTTCGAACAGTTCTGCCTGGTCCTCGTGGCCGGGTCGCTGTTGCTGGTGCCGATCCTGGTGATGGCCCACCCGCCGCTGGGGCAGGTCGCGCACGATTTCGTGGTACCCGGCATACCTGGCGGGTCGCAGCTGTCCACGGTGATGCTGCTGATCATCGCGATCGTGGGCACCACCGTGGCGCCCTGGCAGCTGTTCTTCCAGCAGTCCTACATCATCGACAAGCGGATCACCCCGCGGTTCATCGGCTACGAGAAGGTCGACCTGTGGATCGGCATCGTCATCGTCATCCTCGGTGCCGGGGCGATGATGGCCTTCTGCGCGGCCGCGTTCGGGGGCACGCCCGCGTTCGGGCAGTTCACCGACGCCGGCGGGGTCGCCCAGGGCCTCGGGACGTATGTGAACCGGACCGCGGGGGTGCTGTTCGCCCTGGCCCTGATCGACGCGTCCATCATCGGCGCGGCCGCGGTATCGCTGTCCACCGCGTACGCGATCGGGGACGTGCTCGGGTTGCGGCACTCGCTGCACCGCAGCCCGCGCGAGGCCAAGGGTTTCTACGTGGTGTTCGCCGGGCTGCTAGTCGGCGCGGCGATGATCGTGATCATCCCAAGGAGCCCGCTGGGGCTGCTCACCGAAGGCGTACAGACCCTCGCCGGGGTGCTGCTGCCCTCGGCGACGGTGTTCCTGTTGCTGCTGTGCAACGACCACGAGGTGCTCGGGCCGTGGGTCAACGGCCGCAAGCTCAACATCTTCACCTCCGCTGTGATCGCCGTGCTGGTGATGCTCTCGATCGTGCTCACCGCCGCCGTGGTCTTCCCCGGCATCAGAAGCGCCTCGATCATGACCATCCTCGGAATCGGCGCCGCCGTGGCGATCCTGGCCGGACTGTTCCTCACCGTCCGACACCGCCTGCATCCCAGCGACGGGGAGACAACGCAGACCCCGATGGACCCCGACCTACGCGCCACCTGGCGGATGCCACCGCTGGCCCTGCTCACCCGCCCGCACCTGAGCACCGGCCGCCGGCTCGGGCTGACCGTGCTGCGCGGCTACCTGGTCATCGCCGCCGGCATGGTCGTGGTCCGCGTCGTGCAACTCGCCCTCACCCACCAGTAGTCCAGCGGGTCCCCTCTTCCCCTGCCCGTGACGAGGTCGAGCGCGCAAGATGAAGCGCAGGGACGCGACCTCCGATGACCTCGACCTGCGGGAGTTCGAACGCCGAGACGGTGGGGTGCTGCTGCACGCCGACATCCTCGGCCACCGGCTGATCGACATCCTCCGCGCCCGGCTGGTGCACGCCTACGACCTGGAACTCGCCCATACCCCGCAGGGCTGGGTGCTGGCCGGGGTGGACACCCGCCCGGCCTCCTGGTGGCGCCGCATCCTGGGCGTGGCCCGGCCCGCGCACGACCAGCACGACGGCGAGGACGGCCCGCAGGGCGGCGGGTGCCGGGACTGGAAGGCGTTCGAGGCGCTGATCGGGCACCAGCCCACCGTGCTGCTTCGCGCCCGGGCCGGTCGGGTGCGCCGACTCAAGCCACCGCAGATCGCCGACCTGCTCGAAGAGGCCTCCCGAGAGGAGCAGACCGAGCTGCTCCAGCAGGTGCACGCCGACCCCGAGCTCGAGGCCGACGTGTTCGAAGAGCTCGACGACGACCGCCAGTCCAGGCTGCTGCGCGACCGCCCCGACCCGGAGATCGCCGCCGTACTGGCCCGGATGCGCGCCGACGACGCGGCCGACGCCGTCGCCGACCTCCCCCAGGACCGCCGCAAGCCGGTGCTGGAACTGCTCCCCGCCGGGCAGCGCACCAAGGTCACCGCGTTGCTCAGCTACGACCCCACCAGCGCCGGCGGGCTGATGGGCCTGGACTTCCTCGCCCTGCCCCGCAACGGCACCGCCGCCGCCGCCCTCGAACGGGTCCGCACCTCCCGGACGCTGCAACCCGAGGCGCTGACCACCGTGTTCAGCCTCAACGACCACGGCAAGCTACGCGGCGCCATCAACCTGGTCGCGCTCATCCAGGCCGACCCCGGCACCCGGCTGCGAGAGGTCACCGAACCCGACCCGGTCCGGGTCCACCCCGACGCCGACCTGGTCGACATCACCGTGTTGATGACCGACTACAACCTGCTCAACCTCCCGGTCGTCGACGAGGACGACCACCTCATCGGCGTGATCACCGTCGACGACGTGCTCGAGTCCTCCATCCCGCGCAACTGGCGGCGCCGCGAACCCGCACCCCACCCCGACACGGCCGACGACCCGACCGATACCGAGACCGAGCAGCCGCCGAACGACCACCCCGCGCCCCCGACCGGCAACGGCGTGACCCCTCGCCATCATCGGCGTCGGTCTGGGCCATCCAGTTCCGCAGACACGAATCGCTGATCGAGAGCTGTTTCACCAACGCCGAGTACGTGCGCCTACCCGACCGGGCTCCGGTCCTCCGCGACCTTCTCAGCAGAGTTTCAGCGGGTTGCTGAAGACTCCGCGGCGATGAGTGCACTCCCGGATTTTGAGGACGACCCGCCGGGTTGCGGTATCGAGGGGTGGTCGGCTGCCCGCCTGGCCCCGCTGGTCGAGCCGTTGGGGTACCGGCTGCACACCGCGATCGGCGAGGCCGGGGGCGACCCGGGCGGAGTCACTGCCGTCGTCGCCGTCAGCCTCGGCGACGTCCGCAGCATCTCGGACACCGCATCGCCGTTCGCACCCGGACCGGGCTGACCTCGACGATCGGGTCACGCCGACGACCACGTTCCGTCGGCCGGACCCCCACCAAGCGCCGCCGTGGCAAAGCGGCCCAGGACAACAACCAGGCAGGAGCTCGCATGTCGGTGGTCGACAACGCGATCTACATCGATGGCCATCGGGCGGTCGTCCCCGACTCTCTCGACAACACGTTCGAGGAACTGCGTGCCTGCCCCACCGGCGGCCACAGCTTCTGCTGGATCGGGTTGCTGCGACCGAGCAAGGACGAGATCCGCGCGGTCGCCCACGAGTTCGAGCTGCATCCACTGGCCGTTGAGGACACCGTCTCCGCCCACCAGCGGCCGAAGTTGGAGCGCTACGGCGATCTGCTCTTCGTGGTGTTGCGCCCGGCCCGCTACGTCGACCCGGTCGAAGTGGTCGAGCTCGGCGAGGTGCATCTCTTCATCGGACCGAACTTCGTGATCACCGTCCGGCACGCCGCCGAGCCCGACCTCGGGAGGGTTCGACGTCGCCTCGAGAGCGACCCGGATCTGCTCGACAACGGACCGCACGCGGTGCTCTACGCCGTGCTCGACGAGATCGTCGACGGCTACGCGCCGGTACTGGACGGGCTGCAGAACGACGTCGACGAAATCCAGGTGCAGGTCTTCGACGGCGACCCCCACGTCTCGAAGCGGGTCTATCAGCTCACCCGCGAGGTGATCGAGTTCCAGCGAGCTGTCGAGCCGCTTGGCGACCTGCTCGCCGAGCTGCGAGCCCTTCTGCAGGAACGCGCCAGCGACGCCGATCTAGAACTGCGCCGCGCCCTTCGCGACGTCGCCGACCACGCCACCCGCGCCCGGGAACGGATCGAAGCCTTCCGCGACCTTCTCGCCAACATCCTCACCGTCAACGCCACGCTCGTCGCACAACGGCAGAACGAAGAGATGGCGCGCCTGACCGAAGCAGGCTACCTGCAGAACGAGCAGGTCAAACGCATCTCGTCATGGGCAGCAATACTGTTCGCCCCGACGTTGGTCGCCTCGGTTTACGGCATGAACTTCGACCACATGCCCGAGCTGGGCTGGCAACTCGGCTACCCCTTCGCGCTGCTGCTGATGGTCCTGCTCGGCGTCAGCCTCTACGTGATCTTCAAAAGGCGCGGCTGGCTGTGAACCGACACCCCACCGGGTTGAACCGCGGCGTTGACGCCCGGGGTGATGGCACGGCGGCCCATCTGGCCTGGAATGTCAGCTTCGCGAGGTGTGCAGATTCTGGCCGACGCGCGACTCGCGCACCCTTTCCCAGCGACTCGCGCACACTTTGCAGCGACTCGCGCGGGGGTGGCGTTATGCCGTGTCGGGCGTCACGCACACGAAGCCCCATGGCTGGTCGCGGACTCGGGTCATCACCAGCGTCGCCCGCCGCGAGCCGCTGAGCTTGAGCCGGCGGTGCAGCGCGTCGACGTCACCTGCGAGGCCGCGGCGGCGGATGTCCACCGCGCCGACGTCGAGCGCGCGCAGTTTCTGGGGCAACCGCTTCTGGTTCCACGGCGCGGAGTCGATCACCCGCAGCGTGCGCGCGAACGGCGTGCTCACCGGCTCGTCGGCCGAGAGGAACGCGATGCGGTCGTCGATCTTCCAGGCCCCGACGCGGCGGGCCAGCTCCTCCACCACCCCCGCCCGCGTGACGGCAGGGTCCGGGTCCAGCAGGAAAGCACCGGGTTCCCGGACGGGCACCGGATCACCGCGCGTGTCGACGAGCGTGTGCCCGCCCGGCAGGAGGGTGGCCCGCGCGCGGGCCGTCGCGAGGGCCGGTGACCAGGCCGCCGCCTCCTTGAGGTCACGGTCCACCGACACGAACTCGAGCTCCCACCCGGACGGCACGTCGTCGTGCGGGATGCCGGGCGCGGCCTTGACGCCGACCGCGGCGACCCGCTCGGCGAGGTCGACGCACCATTCCAGTGGCGGCTCGCTCTCCCCGGTACGCATCCGGCCGCGGGGCGAGCGGCGGGCCGGGTCGATGAACACCGCGTCGACCGACTCGATCGCGGCCGCGCGCACGTCGGCGTCGAGGGTCGAGACGGCGTCGCCCAGTCCGTACGCGCGCGCGTTCTGCTCGGCCATCCAGAGGTGCACCGGGTCGCGGTCGACCGCGAGCACGCGGCTGCCGCCGGCGAGCGCGAGGAGGTCGCCGCCGATCCCACAACACAGGTCGGCGACACTCTCCGCGCCGACGTACCGGGCGGCCCGGTGCCGCGCGACGACCTCGGCGGACGCCTGCTCCAGCCCCGGGCGCGTGAAGAACATGTCCTGTGCCTGGGCGAACTTGGCCGCGGCGCGCATCCGCAGCTCCTGCTGCCCCATGGCGTCGGCCACGAGTTGGGCCGGGTAGCGCGCCCGCAGCTCCGTGCCCAGGCGCAGGGCATCGGGCCCGGTGACGTCCTGCCCGCGCAGGAACTCGAGGATCTCCTGGCCCTCAGGCGCGAGCAGGGCCCGAAGCCGGTCGGTCGTCATCACCGACGACCCTATCCGCGCCCCTCGAGGCACACGTACGGGAGAGCAGTGGTCAGGCGGCCGCCGGTCGCAGCGCACCCCACACGGACCGCACCAGCTTGATCGCCAGGCGCTCGAGCAGGGCCGCGGCCACCGTCACGAGCACGGCCGTCACGAAGTTGCCCATGGTCATCCACCTCTCACCGTTCGTCCTGGACACGATGACGACCAGCGGTGGCCGGGCGGGGCGGCACGGCTGGCCCGGGGGTGACCGGAAGATGACGAACTGGGTTCAGCGGGCGAGCACCCGCTGGCCGCCGACCTGGGCCGCGGTCGCTGCCGCGGCCGCCGACAGCGCGAGCAGCCACTGGTGGGGCAGCAACGGGACGCAGCCCACCACCCGGCTGATCCCGGGCACCTGCACCACGACGGCGAGCAGGACGAACGATCCGGCCGCCGCGGCGGTCACGAGGGGGGTCCGCCCCCGCACCGCGAGCGTCTGCGCGAGCTGCGCCCCGATCAGCGCGACGAGCCCCGTCGTGCTGGCCTGAGCTGCCGTACTGACCGGGCGCGCGAGGAGCCACGCGCCGGCGGCGGAGGTGGCCGTCGTCGCGGCCCGCAGCCGGATGTCGCGGGTCAGCGCCGCGCCGAGCGAACCCTCCGGGCCCTCGGCCAGCAGCTTCTCCGGCGTGAGGTCCGGTGGCGGCCGGACGGCGACGGCCATCGCCGGCAGGATGTCGGTGAGCAGGTTGATCAGCAGGAGCTGCCGGGCGTTCAGCACGACACCGCCGCCCAGCACGCCGGTGGCGAGGGTGTAGGTGATCTCCCCGAGGTTCCCGCCGAGAAGGATCGAGAGCGCCTCCCGGACCGACGCCCACATGCCCCGGCCCTCGATGATGGAGTCGGTGATCGTCTCGATCCGATCGTCGGTGATCACCAGGTCCGCCGCCTCCCGGGCAGCGGGAGTGGCCCGGGCTCCGAGGGCGATCCCGACGTCGGCGAGGCGGATCGCGGGTGCGTCGTTGGTGCCGTCGCCGGTGACGGCCACGGCGGCTCCCGTCCGTTGAAGCACCTGCACGACCCTGGCCTTCTGGGCCGGCGTGACACGTGCGAACACGGCCGTGCGCGGCAGCAGCTCGGCCAGGTGGTCGTCGTCCACGTCGTCGAGCTCGGCGCCGGTGACGACACCCTTGCCGTTGAGCGCGTCCAGCTCCGCCGCGATGGACTCGGCCGTGCTCGGGTGGTCCCCGGTGATCATGATGACCTGGACGCCGGCCGCGCGGAGCGTGGCGACGGACGATGCCGCGGTCGGGCGGACCGGGTCGGCCAGCGCCACCAGCCCGCGCAGCTCCAGCCCGCTCACGTCGGCGCCGGCGAGGTCGGTCGCGGCGAGGCCGGTCGCGGCGAGGTCGGTCGAATCGGCGACGCGGCGCTCGGCGACGGCGAGGACCCGGTGCCCCTGACGCGCGAGCCGGTCGATCTCGGCCTCGACGGCTGCGCGGGCCGCTTCGTCGAACGGGACGGTCTCCCGGCCCCGGCGCCGGCTCGTGCACAGCGGCAGTACGACCTCGGGGGCTCCCTTGACACTCACGTGAGAGCCGTCCGGCCCGCGCCACAGGGTGGCGTGGTAGCCGCGGTTGGACTCGAACGGCAGGTCGTCGAGGTGCTCGACGCCGTCCTCGCCGAGATCCGCCCGCACGCCCAGCCGCTCGGCGCCGCGCAGCACCGCGAGGTCGGTCTGGTGCGACACCTGCCCGCCGTCGAGGTGGAACGGGCTCGCGCGCACGGCAGCGGCGAGAACCTCACGCAGCCGGTCCGGGAGCGGGCCGTCCACCGGCCTCGTGTCCACGCCGTCCGACGCGCCCCGCAGCGTGATGCGGCCCTCGGTGAGGGTGCCGGTCTTGTCGAAGCAGAGCACGTCGACGCGGCCGAGGGCCTCGATGATGGGCGGGTTCCGGACGAGCGCCCCGCGGGCGGAGAGCCTGCGGGCCGCCGCCAGCTCCGCCACGGTCGCGACGAACGGCAGCCCCTCCGGCACCGCCGCGACGGCGAGGCTGACGGCCCGCCCCAGCGCCTGTGCCATCGGGCGGGCCCGCACCAGGTCGATCACCGCGAGCGCCACACCGGCCCCCAGCGAGATCGGCAGGATCTGCACCGTCAGCTGGTGCAGCCGCACCTCGACGCCGGTGGGTGGCGCCTCCTCCTGGAGGTGCGCGGTGCGGCCGGCCTCCGAGCGGTCGCCGGTCGCGACGACAACCGCCTCGGCCCGTCCCGCTCCGACGAGCGAGCCCTCGTAGAGCATGGAGTGCCGGTCGGCCAGGTCGCGCGCGCTCGTCGCCCGGACCGCCTTCACGACCAGCGCGGACTCGCCGGTGAGCGACGACTCGTCGACCTCGAGGCCGTGCGCGGAGAGCAGCCTGCAGTCCGCCGGCACGGCGTCGCCGGCGTGCAGGGCGATCACGTCACCCGCGACGAGCTCCCCGCTCCGCCTGCTCACCTCGGCCCCGTCGCGGCGCACCCGGATCGGGACGGCGGCGCTCGAGCGCAGCGTGCGCAATGCCCGCTGGGCCCCGAGCCGCTGCACACCCCCGATGAACGCGTTGACGACCAGCACGAACGTGATCAGCAGCGGGTCGAGCAGCGAACCCATGCCCGCCGAGACGCCCGCGCCCGCCGCGAGGGCGGGTGTCATGGGGTTGGCCAACTCCTCCATCGAGGCTCGCCCGAGGCCGACCTCGTCGCCGGCCGCCGGCGCAGCTGCGTCCCGCTGCCGCCGCACGGACTCGGACTCGCTGAGCCCCGCCCGGCTCGTCTTCAGCGACTCCAGCACGGCCCGGGGTGACATGGCGTGCCACGGCGTCCGCTCGGCAGGCGGGGGCGGGGGCCGGCGGGCGAGCGCCATCGCCGACCACGTCCCGTACCCCAGCCCGAGCAGCCCGGAGATCTGCACGGGGATGGACGCCCGCGTGACGGCACCCGGCGGCGGCCCCATCAGGGCGAGCAGCCCTCCGAGGGCCGAGCCAGCGAGGGCGAGCTGGGCGCTCCGCCTGCTGACGTCGTGGGCCGCGGTGACGGCGTCGAGCAGCAGGCAGACCTCGCCCGCACCCCGCACCAGGACATCCGCACTCCAGGCCGGGGCCGCGCGCGGCCGGGCCAGCCCGATGCCGACGTCCGCCGCCGCGAGCGCATCCTCGTGCGTGGCGGCCACGAGCGCGACCACGTGGCCGGTCCGCTGCAGCTCGCGGACCGACTCCGCCAGCGCCCGGCCGCCCCGGACGGTGCCGTCCGTGCCGAGCCGCCGGTCCAGCTCCGCGGAGCCGCCGATCAGCACCAGCCCCGCCCGGCTCGCGGCCGCAGCCACCGCCTCGGCGAACGGGTCCAGCTCCTCGGACACACCGACGAGCGCGACCATCCGGGATCCGTGCCGCAGCGCCAGCACAGCGGTCGACCGCGCGGCGATCTCACCCGCGCGGCTCCGCAGGTCCGGCGGGAGGACGTCCGGGAGCTCGTCCGGCACGGCTCGGAGCGGTTCGGCCGACCAGCCGTCCCACTCGCGCCTGCGCCGCGGCCTGCGCGGGTCGACGAGGTCGTGGACGCGTTCGACGAGCGCGGAGAGGTCGGGTTCCGACCCGAGCGGCAGCACGTCGCCGACGACCTGACGGCCGGTCCGCAAGACGTCGGCGTCGAGCACGACCGTGTCGGTGCGGTCGAGCCTACGCAGCGCCGCCCGGTCGAGGACCAGGCAGCCGCGCCGCCCCGCGTCGCGATCGAGCTGGGCGGCGAAGCACTCCCGTCCGCCGCGCGCCGCCCTGGGCGTCGCGGCGACGACGGCGGCACTCGCGAGCGGCGCACCGCCGAGGGCCAGCAGCGCGGCCGCCCCACCCAGCGCGGCCAGCGCGGAGCCTTCCGTCACCCGCTCAACCGGCCCTGACGGGAGCCCGGCCGGCCGGGGCACGCGGGAGCGGGGCCGCACCCGGTACGCGCCCTCGTGCTCGGCCAGCGCCGCCTCCCAACGCCCCCATGCCCGCCGCCGGGACACCTCCTCCTGCAAGACGCTGTACTGCTGGCAGGCGTCCACGAGAAGGCCGAGCGGCCGCCGGGCAGCCGTGTTGACGAGCGCTCCCGTCGCCGTGAGCAGCATGTGCGTCGCCGGCTCCCCCATCGCCGCTGTGAGCAGCGAGCGCACCCGCGGTGTCGCGTCCGCGAGCGCGAGTACGGCCGCCGGGAGCGCCAGCGGGACCGGCACGGGCAGCGCGCGGGTGACGGTGGTGACGGCGAGGCCCGACACCTCGAGCGCCAGCAGTGCCGCGTGCCGCAGCGCGGTGCCCGCCGCGGCGGGGTGGGACCGGCTCGCGGGCGCCCACTCCGCGGCGCCCAGCCCGCACTCCCGCTCAGCCTCCCGGACGATCCGGACGACCTCGTCGGCCCCGAGCCGCTCATGGTCGACGGCCACCATCACATGGCAGAGCTCAGCGTTCACCTCGGCACGGTCCACGCCCTCTTGGGCGGCGATCAGCTCCTCCAGCCGTTCGCCGGCGGGCGCCGCGCCCACGGCGTGCACGCCGCGCACCGGCACGTGCACCCGTCCGGGGGTCGCCCAGGTGGCCCCCGATGCGGCGGCCGTGACCAGCTCGGCCACTCCCGACACCACTCCCAGCGCTCCGCCGACCGCCCCTCCTACCGCGTGCGCGGCAAGCCGGAGGACCCGCTGCACAGCCATGCGCCTTCCCCAAGGTGCGATCGAGCGGGCACGCCAGGCGGCAGCCCGCGACGGACGGCGTCGACGGCGCTACGAGAGGCGCCGCGAAACCTGCCGGGTCCTACCCGGCGCGACCTGGCCTACGTGGTCGTGCCCGACCCCGCGGGCTCGGCGCGGGTCTCGGCCTGGGCCGGCACGGACTCCGACCCGCCGCGTGGCTCCGGGTTGGCCGCTCCCTTGCTGGCCAGGGCCGTCCCGACGCCGATAGCCGCGGCCACCGGCCACTCGATCGCGCCGATCACCGCCGTGACGGCGAGGCCCCCGTAGAACAGCGCGGCGCCCTTCGAAGGCAGGAGCGACTGGACGCCGCGTGCGGCACCCGACAGGTCGTCGCGCCCCGGCATGTGCAATTCAGGCGCGCGGAACTGGGCCGTCATGAACGGGAGGTTCAGGGTCGCCGACCGGCGCCCTTCGGCCGAGCCTTCCGCCGGACTCGACGGGCCGACGTCCTGGGTGAGCGTGCCGCCACCCTGGTTCTGGGCCTCACCACTCGTCTGGGGCTGGGCCTCGCCACCGGCGCCGGGCCGCCCCGGCGGTTCCGTGCTCCGTGGCTTGCCTGCCATCACTCACCTCGCTCCGCGGTCCTGTCCGTCTGTCGGGCGAACAACCGTAAGGACGAGACCCGAATGGTTACAAGCAGGCAAACGGGCGGCGACGAATTCGGCATCGACGCGGCCAGCCGGGGGACACTCGCCCGCGCCCCATCAGGCGGCCGCGGCGGCGGCGGTCAGAGCGCCGACAGGCTGCGCCAGACCGGCTCGGCGAGCGCCGAGACGTCGGCACCGGCGAACTCGGGGCCCGGGTCGGCGGTGTACTCCGCCTGCCCGTCCGTCCACGGCACGTCGAGCCCGAGCCGCCACGAGTGCAGGTATGTGCGCTCGGCGTCCGCGTGCCCGCTGGTGGCGGCGAACAGCGGGTCGCCGAGGATCGGGGAGCCGGTCCAGGCGAGGTGCACGCGGATCTGGTGCCGCCTGCCCGTCACCGGGTTCGCCAGCAGCACGGTGGTCTCGTCGCTCTCGTCGAGTCGGTGGAGATGCGTCACCGAGGGGTAGACGGACTTGCCGCTCGTGACGTCGGCGTCGGGCAGGCGCCACGTGGCCGACGCGTCGTCGAAGGTGATGCGGTCGCGCGGCCCGGCGATCCGCACGGTGTTCTTCCGGCCCACCGTGAGCGGGAGGTCCACGGTGAACCGTTCGGGCAGCCCCGTGGCGCGCACGACCGCGATGTAGGCCTTGCTGACCGTGCGTGCGGCGAACTGCCTGGTCAGCGGGCCATGGGCGGCGGTGTTGCGGGCCAGCAGCACGACCCCGGACGTGACTTTGTCGATCCGGTGTACCGGCATCAGGCGCTCGCCCGCCTCGCGCGCCAGCTCGACGACGTCCGTGTCGTGTCGCTCGCCGGTGACCGACAGCCCGGGTGGCTTGTCCAGCACGATCGCGTCGGCGTTCTCGAACAGCACGCGGTCACGCCTCAGCTCGGGCCATGACCAGCGCTGCGCCAGGGTCGTCATCGGGAGAAGTGTGTCACCGGCCGGTCGAGCCGCTCACCGCCGAGCACGACGTCGACCTTCTCGTTGTAGAAGGCGACCATTCCGGCGATCGGCTGGAGCGCACGCGTGGGGAAGTCGTAGGCCCATGCGAGGTCCTGATGCAGCGTGTCGCCGATCCGCACCGACCAGTACGCACTGGTCCGGCCCTTGTACGGGCACGCAGTGACGGTCGTGCTCGGCTCCAGGTGCTCGAAGCGCACGGCCGTGCGGTCGACGTAGTAGCGGGTGGGGAGGCCGGTCTCGAACACCATCACCGGCGACGGCGAGTCGGCGAGCACCACCCCGTCGAGCTCGATCCGCACCGGGCGGGTGGAGCGCAGCGCGTCGACGCGCGCGTAGGGGTTGCGCGGGTGGACGAAGACCTCCTCGTCCTCCTCGTACCAGGAGTCGAGCGCGGCCCAGTCGAAGCGCACGGTGCCCACCAGCCCGTCCGCCGAGCCCTCCACGTGGACACGCGCGACTCCGGGCCGTTCGACGTCGCCGACGCGCAGCCCGTGCCGCTGGGCGGGGCCCCGGCGCAACTGCTGGACATGATGCTCGTCCACCAGGACGCCGGGGGCCACGTCCGCCAGCGGGATGTAGTACTGCGGGTAGTTCGTCCACTCCCAGACGTAGAGCGCCCGAGTGGTGTCCAGCACGACCTCGCCTGCCAGCACCGCGCGGATCCGCCGAGGTACCGGCTCGATCCTGCCGGGCGCCGCGATCGACTCGGGATAGTCACGCGAACCGCTCACGCGGTCCACGGTAGTCCGGGTGGGGCGGCCGGCGAGCCGGGAAGAGGTCAGGCGGCCTTGATCGCCGAGATCTCGAACTCCAGGTCGATCTTGTCGCTGACGAGCACGCCGCCTGTGTCGAGCGCGGCGTTCCAGGTGATGCCGAAGTCCTTGCGGCTGATCGAGACCGAGCCCTCGAACCCGACGCGGGCGTTGCCGAACGGGTCAGTGGCCGAGCCCTCGTACTCGAAGTCGACGGAGACCGGGCGCGTGACGCCCCGGACGGTCAGGTCACCCGTCACGCGGAAGGTCGAGTCGCTCAAATGCTCCACGGACGTGGAGGTGAAGGTGATCGTCGGGTGCTCGTCGAGCAGCAAGAAGTCGTTGCCGCGCAGGTGCCCGTCCCGCTGCTCGTTGCGGGTGTCGATGCTCCCGGCCTGGATCGTCACCGCGACGTTCCATGAGTGCGGGTCGGACGTCGGGAGATTGGCGGTGCCCTCGAACTCGTTGAACGCGCCGCGGACCTTGGTGACCATGGCGTGGCGGGCGGAGAAACCGATCCGGCTGTGTGCGGCGTCGAGCGTGTAGGTCCCGACGAGCTCGTCGGCGAGTGCGGTGGTCATGTGTGTCCTCCTCGAGCAATGTTGCGCTGTCACACAGATCATTGCCCGTTCACATAAATAGTCAAGCTGCTGAGGAGGGCATCACATCCGGCCGATCTCAGGGACGAGCCGCTTGCGCCGCCCGGAACCGAGAGTAGGCCGGGACGAGGTCGCGGGGGCTGCCACCGGAGTACTGGTACAGCGCGATGCTGGTGGCCAGGTGGCCGAACCGTTGCTGCAGCTTGACGCCGATCTCCGCGGGCTCACCCACCACGGCGAACGCGTCGAGCACGGTGTCGTCGACGAGCGCGGGCATCTCCGTCCAGCGACCCTGCGCCGCCAGAAGCTGCATCTCGTCGCGCACCGCGCCGAGGCCCTCGCCCTCGAGGATCCCCGAGTACGTCGGGATCGCCGCGTACTTGGCGATCTGCTCCTTGGCGAACCGCACGGACGCCGCGAACTCCTCCTCGGTGGCTCCGGTGACCACGATCGGGGTCACGTGCAGCGCGAACCCCTCCATCGTCCGGCCCGCCGCGGCCCGCCCCCGCCGCAGCAGCGGCAACGCGGTCGACTCCAGGTACCGGCGCGTGGCGATCGTGTGGGCGAGGTACCCGTCGGCAACCTCGCCCGCCACCGCCGTCATCAGCTCGCCGACCCCCGCGAGCATGATCGGCGGGTTGCCGTGCGGGTTCGGGCCGGGATCGAAGAACGGGTCCATCAAGGTGTGCCGGTAGAACTCCCCGCGGAACCGGAGGCGTTCCCCGGTCTCGAACGCCCGCCAGATCGCGCGCACGGCCAGCACGAACTCGCGCATCCGGGCGGCCGGGTTCGACCACGGCATCCCGAAACGCCGGGTGATGTGGGTCTTCATCTGTGACCCGAGACCGAGCCCGAACCGGCCGCCGGACAGCAACTGGAGGTCGTTCGCCGCCACCGCGACCGTCATCGGGTTACGGGCGAACGCCACCGCGAGCCCGGTGTTGACGCTGACGCGGCTCGTCAAGGCGGCGGCCACGGCGAGCCCGACGAACGGGTCGTGTTTGGTCTCGGCCATCCACAGCGAGTCGATGCCGAGCTCCTCGACGTCCGCGGCGACCGCTGCCAGCTCCGTCGGGGAGATGGCCACGGTGTGGTAGCCGAGCGCGATCTCGGTGCCGAAGTGCGTTAGCGGGTCCGTGCCCTGGGCCGTCGCCGTCATGTTGCCGATGACAACATGCGCCGGGGGCAGATAGCCATGTCACCAATGGACCATGCGCGCTTCCATCGGCGCTCCACCGTCCTTCCAGCGGCGTCTGCCAGCGTCGGGCCGAGGACGCGGAAGGAGCGGCCATGACCGAGGCCCTGAGTACACCCACACCCGTCACCGTGCCGGCGGTGCGGCGCCACCTGCGGGAGGTGCCGCTGCCGAGCAGCGCCGCCCCCACCACCCGGTCGCGCACCGCCGATCTGCAGGAGATGCGCGCGGCGGCGCGGTCCGGGCCGGGGGCGAAGGCGACGGAGGCGCAGCACGCCCGCGGCAAGCTGACGGTGCACGAGCGGATCGAGGAGCTGCTCGACCCCGGCTCGTTCGTCGAGCTGGAAGGGCTGCGGCGGCACCGGGCCAGCGGGTTCGGCATGGAGGACAAGCGCCCCCACGGCGACGGCATCACCACCGGCTGGGGCACGATCGACGGGCGCAGGGTCTTCGTCCACGGCAGCGACTTCCGCGTGTTCGGCGGTTCGCTCGGCGAGGCACACGCGGCGAAGATCCACAAGATCCTGGACCTGGCCGAGGCCGCAGGCGCGCCCGTCATCAGCCTGAACGACGGCGCAGGCGCCCGGATTCAGGAAGGCGTCACGGGCCTGGCCGGCTACGGCGGCATCTTCCAGCGCAACGTGCGCGCGTCCGGCGTGATCCCGCAGATCAGCGTGATGCTCGGCCCCTGCGCGGGCGGCGCGGTGTACTCACCTGCGCTCACCGACTTCGTGTTCATGGTGCGCGGCACGTCGCAGATGTTCCTGACCGGCCCCGATGTCGTGGAGGCCGTCACCGGCGAGCAGGTCACGCACGAGGAGCTCGGCGGCGCGGACGTCCACTCGCGCGGCTCCGGCGTCGCCACCTTCGTCTACGACGACGAGCGCACCTGCCTTGCCGACGTCCGCCACCTCGTGTCGATGCTGCCGTCGAACAACCAGGAGCTGCCGCCGGACGCGCCGACGGCCGACACAGCCGACCGGGTCTGCGAGGCGCTGCTCGACATCGTCCCCGCCGACCCCGCCCGGCCCTACGACATGCGGGAGGTCATCGAGGAGATCGTCGACGACGGCGAGTACCTCGAGCTGCACGAGCACTGGGCGCAGAACATCGTGTGCGCGCTGGCCCGCATCGACGGGCGGGTGGTCGGGATCGTGGCGAACCAGCCGATGGTGCTGGCCGGCGTGCTCGACATCAACGCCTCGGAGAAGGCCGCGCGGTTCGTCCAGACCTGCGACGCGTTCAACATCCCGCTGGTCACGCTCGTGGACGTGCCGGGGTTCCTGCCCGGCACCGAGCAGGAGCACCGCGGGGCGATCCGCCACGGCGCGAAGCTGCTGTACGCCTACTGCGCGGCGACGGTACCGAGGCTGCAGGTGATCCTGCGCAAGGCCTACGGCGGCTCCTACATCGTGATGGACTCCCGCTCGATCGGCTCTGACCTCTCGTTCGCCTGGCCGATCAACGAGATCGCTGTGATGGGTGCCGAAGGCGCGGCCAACGTGATCTTCCGCAAGGCGATCGCCGCCGCCGACGACCCGGCGCGGGCCAGGGCCGAGAAGATCGAGGACTACCGCAGCCAGCTGATGCACCCCTACTACGCGGCCGAGCGCGGACTCGTGGACGACGTCATCGACCCGCGGGAGACCCGCGCGCTGCTCGCCGACGCACTCCGGACGCTGCAGGCCAAGCAGACGTCGCTCGCCTACCGCAAGCACGGCAACCCGCCGGTGTGAGCGGCGGAGTGGACGAGCCCGAGGGGCAGGCCGAGGGGGGCGCCGACGTGGTGGTGCTGCGCGGCCGTCCCGACGACGCCGAGCTGGCGGCCCTGCTCGCGGTGCTCGCGCTGCTACGGGCCGAGGCGCCGGGGCGGGAGAACCTGCTCCCACCCCCGGCCCCGCGCTGGACCCGACCTGCGCGCTACCGCGCCGCCGGCGCCTGGACCACCCGCTGACCCCAACACACCCAGACCCCGACTCGCGCGCACCCAGATCGCGACTCGCGCGACACCCCCACCACCACACCCGCAAGTCGGGGCGTGAGAACGCGCGAGTCGGGGCCTGAGCGCACGCGAGTCGGGGCCTGAATGCACGCGAGTCGCTGGATTCGTGAGCGCGAGTCGCAGGGTCCCGGCAGGGTTCAGGAGCCTGCGCGAAGTCGCCGCAGCATCCCTCGCGTCCGTGAACCCCACCTGGCCGAGTGAGCACCCGCCCGTCTGCGACGTACAGGACGTCGCGCACCATCGTGACGGCCGGATGACGCCGGCCGGCTCGTCGGCGGTGGAGAAGACCTGGGCCGGGCCCGGTGTCACGACGAACAGGACGATGCCCCTGCGAGTGGTTGCGCTCCGGCCATTCTGCAATCGCGCGCCCGCCCAGCGACTCGCCCGCACGAATCCAGCGACTCGCGCACAGGATCGAGCGACTCGCTCGCTTTAGCGCAGCGACTCGCGCGCACTCAGAGCCCGACTCGCGCGCACTCAGGGCCCGACTCGCGCACCCGTCAGGAGGCAGCCACCACCGGGGTGCGGCCGGAGGTCAGCACCTCCTGCTGCACGCGCTGCAGGTCGGCCGAGGGCTCCAGGCCCAGCTCGCGGTCGAGGAGTCCACGCACGGCCCCGTAGGCCCGCAGGGCGTCGCTGCGCCGCCCGCTGCGGTGCAGGGCGTCGATCAGGCGGGCGTGGAACCACTCGTTGAGCGGGTGCGCGGCGACGAGCCCGCGCAGCTCCGGCACCAGCTGACGGTGCCTGCCAAGCGCCATGTCGGCCTCGATCCGCAGCTCCAGGGCGCGCACACGCAGCTCCTCGAGGTGCTCGACGTGGCGCGTCAGCACGGGTCCAGGGTCGATACCCGCGAGCGCGGAACCCCGCCACATGCCCAGCGCCGTGCGCAGCACGGTGGCGGCCTCCGCGGGCGAGTCGCGCCGCAGCAGGGCGTGCCCACGGTCGGTCGCGCGCGTGAAGTGGTGGGCGTCGAACGGGCCGGGCAGGTGGGAGAGCCGGTAGCCGGTCGGCTCGGTGCGCAGCGCCCCTGCCCCGTCCTCGGTGGCGTCGAGCGCCTTACGCAGGTGGTAGACGTGCGTGCGGATGGTGGTCACCGCCGTGCGCGGCGGCCGCTCGTCCCACAGCTCCTCGGCCAGCGTCCGGACACTGACGACCTCGCCGGCGCGCAGCAGGAGCAGCGCCAGCACCTTGCCGATCTTCGGTCCGCGCGGCGTGTGGTCGGTGCCGCCGTCCCGTACGGCCAGTGGTCCCAGTACGTGATAGGTGGTCATTCCCGCCTGTCCCCCCGCTCGTCCGCGCCGTGGGGCGCCTCCTGTGGCGACGGTGCCGCTGACCGGTCTACCGGCGATCTCGCGCGCGGCACAACAGCGCTACCCACGAAGTGGCAGGCGGTGCACCGATCGGCCTGCCCTCGTGCTCCGGAAGGAGAAGGGCGTCGATGTCAGCGGTCGCCGTAGCGTCCGAGACCGAGCGTCTGTCGAGGTCACCGAGCAGAGGAGCGTGCCATGCGGGTGGGGCCCACGTTCGCGAGCAGGCTCGCGCCGCCGTCCGATCCCTACGAGGTCGGCAGGGAGGCGATCAGGGCGTTCGCGGTGGCCGTCGGCGACGACGACCCGATCCACCGCGACCCGGAGGCGGCCCGGGCGTACGGCCACCCCGACGTCGTCGCACCGCCGACGTTCGTCGTGTCGCTGACGATGCGCAGCGAGGCCCAGGCCGCCGCGGACGCCTTCGGCGACATCGACATGGCCGACATCCTCCACCGCGACCAGGCCTTCGCCTACTCACGCCCGGTGCGGGCGGGCGACCGGCTCGTCGTGACGAGCGAGGTCTCCGCCCGCGAGATCGACGGCAGGCAGATCCTGACCCTGGAGACCGACGTGAGCACGACCGACGGCGAGCACGTCTGCACCGCGAACAGCGTGATGGTCTACAGCGGACCGGTGGCCCGGTGACCGCCGTGGTCGGCGGAACGGTGCGCCCGTCGTTCGGCGACGTGGAGGTGGGCACGCCGCTCCCCGAGCACGTGCAGGTCGTCGTCCGCCAGGACCTCGTCCGGTATGCGGCCGCGTCGGGCGACCTCAACACGATCCACTGGGACGAGGCGACGGCACGGGCGGCCGGCCTGCCCGACGTGATCGCGCACGGCATGTACACGATGGGCGTCGCCGGTGCGGCCCTCACCGCGTGGGCCGGCGCAGGCGCGGTGCGCGGCTACCGCACGCGGTTCGCCCGCCCGGTCGTCGTGCCGCGCGGCGACGAGGGCGCGACGATCGTCGTCACGGGACGCGTCGCCGCGAAGCTGGACGCCCCGGCCGTGCGTGTGGATCTGGAGGTGCGCTGCGGCGCCGACAAGGTGCTGACGCGCACGAGCGCGATCGTCGAGCTGGGCCCATGACGGTCGTCCGCCCGCGGCCGCTTCCCGACCCACTGCTGCGGCTGGTGGTCCTGCACCACGCGGGCGGTTCGCACGTGCCGTTCCGCCGCTGGGCGCGGCTGCTGCCGGCGGGCTGGGAGGCGTGCCTGGTGGACGCGCCGGGCCGCGGGCACGCCGCCGACGTGGCCCCGGCGCGCACCATGGACCGGCTCGTGCGCCACCTGGTGACGGAGCTGGCACCGCTGGCCGATCGCCCGTACGCCCTGTTCGGCCACAGCATGGGCGCCGTGGTGGGGTTCGCGCTCTGCGTGGAGCTGCGGGCCAGGGGCCTGCCCCTGCCGGTCTGGCTCGGCGTCTCGGCCCACCCGGGCCCGCGCACGCCGGACCGCAGACGCACCCTCGACCTGCACCGTCTGGGGTCGGAGTCCTTGCGCACGGCGCTGCACCGCATTGGCGGGCTGCCGGCGGCGCTGCTCGAGGATGATGAGCTGTGGGACCGGATCGAGCCGCTCCTGCGAGCCGACCTCGAGGTCGCGGAACGCTGGCGGCCGCGGCATGTCGAGGTACTCCCGGTGCCCGTCACGGCGTTCTGCGGCCAGGACGATCCGGTCGCGCGGGCGGCCGCGATGCAGCGCT
Source organism: Pseudonocardia aurantiaca (assembly GCF_039526725.1). Classification (NCBI taxonomy): domain Bacteria; kingdom Bacillati; phylum Actinomycetota; class Actinomycetes; order Pseudonocardiales; family Pseudonocardiaceae; genus Pseudonocardia; species Pseudonocardia aurantiaca. Next base: position 45,107 of record NZ_BAAAJG010000007.1, on the reverse strand, counting down.
GGGCGGTGCACACCGATCGGTTCCTTGGAGTGCGCCAGTTCGACGGAGATCACTTCTTCGTGCAGAAGGCCCGGGACCAGGTGGTGGCCGCCGTCGTCACCGACGTCAGCGGCTGCCTCCTCGTCCCGGGCCTCGCGACCTCCGGGTCAGGCGGACCGGGGGTCGCCGGGGTTGGGCATCGGCCGCGTGTGGATCAGCCCGGCGGCAGCGGCCCGGTTCACGGCGTCGATCCGCGACACGGCTCCGAGCTTCTCGAACGCGTTGCGCAGGTGCCGCTTCACGGTCGCCTCGGTGATCGAGAGCCGGCTCGCGATCTGGCGGTTGCTGAACGCGGCCGCGACCAGGACGAGGATCTGCCGCTCCCGCGGTGAGATCAGCCGCGACGGCGTCTGGTCGGACATGAGCGACCCGTGCGTGACGGACATGACGAGCCTTCGCCCGCCGCCGCTCGTGCCCGCCGCCACCGCACCGCGGATGGCCGCCGTGAGCGCCTGCCGCCCGATGTTCTTGTGCAGGTAACCGGCCACCCCGGACTCGACCATGTCCCGCACGAGCTGCGGTGCGTCGTGCATGGTCAGCATGATCACCCGGGACCCCGGCGACACCGAGCGGATGCCGCGGACGGTCTCCGTCGGCACGTTCTGCGGCATCTCGACATCCAGGAGCACGACATCCGGGCGCAGCCGCCCGGCCAGCTCGACGGCCTCGACACCGTCGGACGCCTCCCCAACCACCTCGAAGTCGGTCTCGAACCCAAGCAGCTCGCGCATCGCCTCACGCAGCAGCGTGTGGTCGTCCGCGAGCAGGATGCGCACAGTCCTGGCTTCACCGGACGCGTTCACAGGCACTCCTCGCCAGCTCGACGTACAAGTCGACCCGCGTGCCCCGGGGGCGCGTCGCGGTGACCGCGAGCGTGCCGCCGAGCGCCTCGGCGCGCTCCCGCATCACCGCGAGCCCGCCGCCGCGCCCGGTGGAAGGCGTGCCGCCACCCAGCCCGACGCCGTCGTCGTCGACGCTGGCCCGCACGACGTCGGGGCCGATGTCCACCACCGCCGTGACGTGTTCGGCGCAGGCGTGGGTGTAGGCGTTGCGCAGCGCCTCCCTGACGACCACGAACACCTCGTCGCGCACCCGCGGCGAGAGCGTCTCCTCGTCGCCGCGCACGACGACCGTGGTGCTGGCGCCGAGCACGTTCGCCCTGGCCACGAACTCCCGGATCTCGACCTCGAGCCCGGTGACCCAGCTGCGGTCCTGCAGGTCGGAGACGAGCCGCCTGGTCGACCGCTGAAGCTCCTCGAGGGTGCGGCGGGCCGCCGACACCCGGCTCGCCGCCGTGGGCTCGCCGCGCGACGCCGCCACGGCGAACAGGTCGAGTTGCAACAGCGCGAGGCCGATACCACTGCCGACCCAGTCGTGCACCTCCCTGGCGAGCTCACGCCGATCGTCGACGCCGACCCGCCAGCCCTCGACGGAGGGTTCTCCGTCGTGCTGCAGCGCCCGGTGCAGCGCAGCGGCGCCGCCTGCCAGTACCCGCGCGCGGTCGGGGTGGTCACCGACGGCGTCGACGAGCTCGGCCATGAGTGTGGCGAACAGGAGACCTCCGGGGACGCCCCCCGCCGTCCGGACGGTCGTCGAGCAGCCGACGAGCGCTCCCGCCAGGCGACCCAGCCAGGCGTTCAGCAGCTCCCGGTGCACGATGTGGCGTAGGTGCTCGTCGAGCCGGTCAGCAACCCGCTCGATCACCGGTGGGACGCTTCCTGTCCCGGAACCAGTAACGGTTCCGAAACGATTTGTCGCGCAAAATGCTGTCATCTGTTACCCCCCTCGGATCTGATTCCGGCGATCGTGCCTCGACGCTCCCCCCGCCGGGCCGCGTCGTGACCACCGAAAGAAAACCCACTGTGTTCATCGGTATGTCTCCGTGCCGAAACTCGTGTCCCTTCCCGAGCCACTGGCTGTGACGAACTCGCCGGGACGAGCATCCAGCAGGCCTTTAGGATCCATATCAGTCATTTCGACCAGATCGGAGTGGTCGTGGTCATGCGGGGGGCGTTGCGGGGCCGCGCGGCCGCGTGGGGGGCGGTCGGCAGGCTGACAGGGGCGGCACAGGCGGGGTCGGGCGGCGCACTGCTCGTCACCGGTCCTCCCGGTTCGGGGCGCAGCAGCCTCCTGGCCGAGGCCGTCCAGCACGCCGACGGCATGACCGTCCTGTCCGCCGCAGGCGTGCCGGACGAGACCGCCGTGCCATTCAGCGGCCTGGCCGAGCTGCTCGCCCCCGCGCTCGACGAGCTCGACCACCTCCCAGCGCCACAGGCTGCTGCGCTGCGCAGCGCCCTCGGGCTGGCATGCGGCGAGGCCCCGGCGCTGCCCACCGGAGCAGCGGTGATGGGTCTCCTCGTCCGCGCCGCGGCCCGGCGGCCGGTGCTGGTCGTGGTGGACGACCTGCACCTGCTCGACCACGAGTCCGCCACCACCCTCCGCTACGCGGCCCGGCGCCTCAAGGAGGTGCCGGTCGCCGCCCTGCTGAGCGTGACGTCCCCGTTGGACCGCCACGTGGCGGCGGCCGGCATTCCCCGGCTCGCCCTCGGCGAGCTCGACGAGGAGGCGGCGGGTGCGCTGCTCGCCGACAACGGCTGGGCGCCGCCGCCTCCGGTGCGGCGCGCGGCGATCGCCGCCACCGGTGGCAACCCCCTCGCTCTGATCGAGCTCGCGCGTGCCGAGTCGCCCGCCGACCGGCTGGAAGACCTCGCGGGGCGTGTCTCCGTGCCGCTCAGAGCCCGGCAGCGGACCGCGTTCCTGCGGCAGGTGACCGCGCTGCCGGAACCCACCCGCACAGCCCTCGTGATCGCCGCCGCGGCGGCGGAGGAGGGCCCGGTCGGCGCTGTGTTCGAGGCCGCGCGCCGCCTCGGGCTCGACGCCGACGCACTCGCCCCTGCCGAACGCGCAGGTGTCGTGACGGTCCGGCCGACGAATGTCCGGTTCCGGCACCCGCTCCTGCGCGCGGCCGTTTACCAGGACGCCCCTTACCACCAGCGGCTGGCCGTGCACCGGGCACTGGCCGTGGCCGTCGCCCAGCACAACCCGGACGCCGCCATCCGGCACCGTGCGATCGCGGCCCAAGGCCCTGACGAGGAGCTGGCTCACGCGCTGGAGGAGATGGCGCTGACCCAACCGGCGAGCGCCACCGAGGCCGCCGTCATGCACTGGGCGGCCCGGCTGAGCGGCTCGGAGCTGCAGCGCCTCCGCCGCACCACGGCGGCCGCGCTGGCCGCATGGCGCTCCGGGCAGACCGACCTCGCCCGGGAGCTCTCGTCCCAGCTCTCCACCGTCAACGAGCCGCAGACCGAGGCGCGGCTCGCGCGGCTGCGCGGCCTGCTCGAGATCACCAGCGGCGACCCCGTCACCGCGTTCACTCGCCTGGAGCGGGTGGCCCGCGACCTCTTCGCCTCCACTCCCGTGGACGCCGCGCTGCTGCTCGTGCTGTCCGTGGCCGCCGCACACGACGCCGGCGAGCTCGCCGACGGCAGGCGCGCGGCGAGCACCGTCGCCAAGCTCGGTGGGCCGGCCGGACGCCTCGGTGAGCGCCTCACGCTCGCACTCGACGGGCGGCTGCCGGCCGCAGGCTCCGAACCCTCGGAGATCATGGCGGACATGCCCATCGAGCTGGGCGAACACTCCGGGATGCGGGAGGTCGTGGTGATGGCGCTCGGTGCTCTGGGCCCGCACCCGGTGCAGACCCGCGAGTTCGGGGTGTCCGTCTGCGCGTGGCAGCGGGGCGCCGGCATGTTCGGCACGCTGGCGATGAACCTGCTGTGGCTCACCGACGTCAACGTCCAGCTCGGCCACTACGACGACGCCATCGCCTGCGCGGAGGAGGTGCTGCAGTTCGCCCGTGACACCGGTCAGCAGTCGGGCGCCGCGCAAGCGCTCGCGCACCTCGCCCGCGTCGCCGCCGTACGCGGGGACCACACGGAGTGCCGCGACCTCGCCACGCAGGCCCTCGCGAGCGCGGTGCCCACCAGGGCCAGGGCCGCGGCCGCCCACGCGAGCTGGGCCATCGCGATCGCCGCCCTCGCCGAGGGCGACGCGCACGAGGCCTGCGATCGACTCGTGATGCTCACCGAGTCCGGCACCCCGTTCTCCCACGAGCTGATCGCCCGGCTCGCCACCCCTGACCTCGTCGAGGCCGCCGTGCGCACCGAGCAACTCGGGCTCGCGCGGCGAGTCGTCTCCGAGTTCGCGGGGTGGGCGCAGAACTCGACGTTGCCGTGGACCCGCGCGCACCTCTACCGCTGCCTCGCGCTCGTCGACGAGAACGACGAGGAGGCTCACCGGCTCTTCGCGCTGGCCAGCAGCGCAGCAGCGAGCGACAACCGGCCCTTCGAGCTGGCCCGCACCGCGCTCCTGCGTGGCGAGGCGCTGCGCCGCGACAGGCGCCGGACGGAGGCCCGCACCCCGCTGCGGCTCGCCGTGGAGCTCTTCGACGGGCAGGGCGCGCGCCGCTGGGCCGAGATCGCGCGCTCCCAGCTGCGCGGGGCGGGCGGCCTGGGCGCATCCCCCCGTGACGACCGGCCCGCGTCCGCCGTGCTCACCACGCAGGAACTGCAGGTGGCGCGGCTCGCGGCGGGCGGCCTGTCCAACAAGGAGATCGGCGCGATGCTGTTCCTGAGCCCGCGGACGGTCGGATACCACCTGTACAAGCTCTTCCCGAAGCTGGGGATCTCGACGCGCTCCCAGCTGCGCAGCGTGGAGCTGGACGACGTGGTGGACCGGGGGCGCCCAGAACCAGGCGCCGCCCTGTCATAAACGCCTATTTGCCAGGAAAGCCCACATTCAGGGCAGCTACGCCCTAAATGTGGGCTTTCCTGGCAGTTCGTGTCTCGGGTCAGCAGCGCACCACGAGGGCGCCTGCGCCGCCGTCCTCGCCCACCGAGGTGAGCAGGCCGATCCGGCCTCGCTCCTCCGCGCCCGTCGTCGCCAGCAACGCCGCCAGCTGCAGCGCGCCGCCCGCGCTGTACGCCTCGCCCACGGCGGGCACCACGTCGAGCGACGCGGGCAGCGCCCCCAGCTCCGCGCCGAGCGCGCGCCGCTCCAGTCGCGCGAGCCGGGTGTGCCCACCGGCCCCCGGCACCACGACGTCGACGTCGGCCGCCGTCAGCCCGCTGCGCTGCAGCGCGACCGCGATGCAGCGCCGCAGGCCGCCGGAGAGGCCGGGGCCGGCCCCGCCGAAGTAGCCGACCTCGCAACCCAGCAGCTCGGCCGCCGGAGAGGCGCCGCCCGCCGGCTCCACGACGAAGAACGCCGCGCCCTCCCCGAGCGGCGCCTCGGGGGCGAGCAGGCCGGTGAGATGCCAGGCCCACGCGGTGCGGGCCGTCACCTCCTCGACCGCACCCACGAGGAGCCGGTCGGCCCGGCCGCTGGTCAGCGCGGTGCGCGCGTACCGGACGGCGAGCAGCCACGACAGCGCGCCGCCGGAGACCGCCGCGTTCACGCCGAGCAGGCCATGGCGAATGGCGATCTGCCCGCTGCAGGTGTTCATCACCGTGTTCGGGAAGGTCGCGGGGTTCACCATGTAGGGCTTCTCGTGCACGAGCGTGTCGCGCCCGACGTCGGTGGCCGTCGTGATGCTGCCGGTGGTCGTGCCGACGACGACGCCGGTCCGGTCCAGCCGGACGCCGGCGAGCCCGGCACCGGGCAGCGCGGCGATCGCCTGGTTGGCGGCGAGCAGGCCGAGCTGGGTGAGCCGGTCCAGGTTGCGGGTGCCCTTGCGGCCGAGCAGCGCCGCCCGGTCGAACGGCGCCACCGTGCGGACCGGGCGGACCGGGTGGTCCGCCCCGTCCGGGTCGGTCGGTTCGCCGTGCGGCTCGATTGTGCCTGCGAGCACCTCGGCGAGCGGGCCTGCGCCGAACCCGGCAGCCGACACCACCCCGGTGGCCGTCACGGCGAGCGGTGCCACCTCCGGGAGGACCTGCGGGACGGCTACGGCCGCCGCGGCGGTCATGCCGCCCGTCCGAACATCGTGATCGCGTTGTTGCCGCCGAACGCGAAGCCGTGGTTCTGCACGACCGACGGCGTCGCGGGGCGGGCGACGCCGGGCACCGGGTCGACGCCGGGGCCGAGCGCGGGGTCCAGCGTGCGCAGGTTCGCCGTCGGCGGGAGGAAGCCCTCCTCGAGCGCCTTGCAGCAGATCGCCGCCCCGAACCCGCTCGCCGCGCCCATCGTGTGCCCGATCATCGACTTGATCGAGCTGATCGGGGGCAGCCGGTCGGGGAACACCGCACGCATCGCCGCGACCTCGGTGGCGTCGTTCGTGGGGGTCCCCGTGCCGTGCGCGCAGACGTAGTCGACCTGGTCGGGCGACACCCCTGCCGACTCGTGGGCCAGCCGGATGCAGGCCGCGATGCTGTCGGCGTCGGGGTTGACCATGTGCTTGGCGTCGCAGTTCGCGCCGTAGCCGAGCAGCTCGGCGTAGATCCGCGCGCCGCGGGCCTGCGCCACGTCGTAGGGCTCGAGCAGCAGCGCCACCCCGCCCTCGCCGGTGAGGATGCCGGAGCGGTCCACGTCGAACGGCCGGCAGACGTCCGAGGCGAGCGCCCCGAGCTGCAGGAACCCGGCGTGCGTCGATCGGTTCACCGCGTCGGCGCCGCCCGCGACCATCATGTCCGCCTCGCCGGAGACGATCAGGTCGTAGGCGTAGCCCAGTGCGAAGTTGCTCGCGGAGCACGCCGAGGGCACCGTCTGCGCCGGGCCGGTGAGCCCCAGCTCGTGGTTGACGGCGGTCGCGATGCGGTTGGCAGGCACCTGCTCGACGAGGTGCCCGTCGATGCTCTTGAGGCCGGCGGCGAGCCACTGTCCCGTGAGCTGCTGGATCACCGGGGCCTCACCGCCGGTGGTGCCCATGACGGTGCCGGCGCGCATGCCCGTGAGCGACGCGGGGTCGAGGTCGGCGTCCTGGACCGCCAGGCGGCCGGCCGCGGCGGCGAACACTGCGCTCGGCCCCCAGCGGTCGGGAGTCACCCGCTCCAGCACGTCGCCCGGCTCGAAGTCCCGCACCTCGCACGCCATCGTGGCCGGGAAGCCGGTCGTGTCGAACGAGGTGATCTCCGAAGCGCCGACCCGGCCCTCCTTCACCGCAGCGGTGAAGGCGTCGATCCCGATCCCCACACAGCTCACGGTGCCCAGGCCGGTCACCGCCACCCTGCGCGGCTCAGGCATGGCGCGCCACCTCCTCGACGCGGGTGTTGGTGTCGTCGTAGGAGGCGATGAGGCCGAAAACGGCCTCCAGGTTGATCATCTTCACGAGCTCGGTCTTGGGGATCGCCACCCCCAGCTCCTTCTCGATCCGCGCGACGACCGCGATGAGCGCGAGCGAGTCGGCGTCGTAGTCGTCCACGAAATGCCCGGTGAGCGTGAACTCCGACGCCTCCAGTTCCAGCTCCTGCGCGATGATCTCCAGGGCCTTCTCCTGGACCGGACTGGTCGTGACCGCGTTCTCGCTCATGCTCGTGCCCCTTCGTCCCAGGCGGGTTGTCGAGGGAATCGTGGGAGCGCCGTCCGCGCGGCCGCAAGAACGCGGCGCCAAGGACGTACCGGCCTCTGCGCATTTCGAGGTATGCGCACATCGGATCGACGCGCGTTCCATTCGCATTCCACAGGCCGCTGCGAGCGTCGGGGCCGGATGCGCCAGGCGACCGGGAGGAGCGCAGACGATGCGCGTGCACTGGACGACCGCCGATCCCCTGACGGGGCCGGCTCCTAGGGGCCCGGGTGGCGCCGGTGGGGAGCAGCCGCTGACCTACGACCGCACGGTGGCCCGCCAGATGGTGCACCGCGCCGCCGTCGCCGAGGTGTTCGTGACCGACGCGGTGCGGGTGGCGGAGAAGCAGGTCCGGGTGGCGGTGCAGCTCCCCCCGAGCCACGGGTACTTCGGCGACCACATGAGCGGGCAGGTCGACCCGCTCCTGCTGCTCGAGGCGGCCCGGCAGGCCGGGATCTACGGCGGGCACCTCGTCGGGATCCCGCTCACCAGCACGATGCTCATCAGCGGTTCCACGCTCGTGCTCACGCGCCCGGACATGCTGCGCGCGGCACACCACCCGATCCGGCTCGTCGTCACCGACACGTTCGAGGCGCGCAAGCCCGGCGGGAAGAAGTCGCGGTCGGGGCACGTGATGCAGCGGTTCGAGCTCGACGGTATGACCGTCGGGACACACCGCCTCGACGTGCTCGTGATGACCCACGAGCAGCACGCGGCCGTGCGCTCGATCGTGCGGGAGGAGCCCGCCCCGACGACCGACCAGATGCCCGGCCTCGCCCACCCACTGGCGGTCGCGCCGGTCCTGGTGGGGCGCACGAACCCGGCGAACGTCGTGCTGGCCGACGCCGCGTCAGGACCCGACGGGCACCGCGCGCTCGTCGCCCCACGGTTCGGCAACCGGGCGCTGTTCGACCACGTCTACGACCACCTGCCGGGAGCGGTGCTCACCGAGGCCGCCCGCCAGCTCGCCCTGCTCGCCGCCGGGGTCCCCGACGCCGAGGTGCTCGCGATCACCGCCCGGTTCCCCCGCTTCGCGGAGCTGGACCGGCCGACCGTCGCGACCACTCCGGTGATCGGGCCGGTCGCGACGGAGATCCCCGTCAGCTTCACCCAGGACGGCACCGAGGTCACCAGCGTCACGGTCACGGTGCGACAGCAGCCGCACACGTCAGGAGGAACCCGATGACCGTCCGCGCCGTGTGGACCGATTTCGGCGGGGTGCTCACCCCGCCGATCTCCCACACCATGATGGCTTTCTGCCGCAGGCACCGGCTCGACCCGGCCGCCGTCGCTGTCGCCGCAGCCGCCGTGACCGCCCGGTACGGCACCGACGACGTCATGCTCCCGCTGGACACGCCGCTCGTCAGCGAGCAGCAGTGGCTTCGGGAGATCGCCGACGAGCTGGGCCTGGCCGAGGCCCCCGTCACGATGGCCGACTCGTGGTTCGACGGCCGCGAGACCAACCACGCCTGGCTCGACCGGCTGGTGGCGCTGCGCGCGAGCGGGGTGTTCGTCGGGTTGCTCTCGAACATGGTGCCGGCGTGGGACGAGCACTGGCGCCGCATGGTCGACCCCACGCTCTTCGACGACGTCGTGCTGTCGTTCCAGGTGGCGATGCGCAAGCCGAGCCCGGAGATCTTCGCGCTCGCGCTGGACTGCTCGGGCACTCGCCCTGAGGAGACCGTATTCGTCGACGATCTCGCCGGCAATTGCGAGGGCGCCCGCAATTCGGGCTGGACGGCGATTCATTTCACCGACACCACCACCGCGATCGCGGAGCTCGATGCGCTGCTCGCGACCGACACCCAGCAGCCCCAGACCCAGCAGAAGGAGCTGATATGACCCGCTCTGTTCTCGTCACCGGCGGCAACCGCGGCATCGGTCTCGCTATCGCGAAGGCGTTCGCCGATGCCGGCGACAAGGTGGCCGTGACCTATCGCACCGGAGAACCGCCCGCCGGATTCTTCGGTGTGCGCTGCGACGTCACCGACACGGCCTCGGTGGAGCGGGCGGTCGCCGAGGTGGCCGCGCAGCAGGGCCCTGTTCAGGTGCTCGTCAACAACGCGGGCATCACCAAGGACGGGCTCTTCCTCGGCATGGACGAGGAGGAGTTCGTCTCGGTGGTGGACACGAACTTCCTCGGCGCCATGCGCGTCACGAAGGCCGTGGTGCCCGACATGGTGAAGGCCCGGTGGGGCCGCATCATCTTCATCGGCTCGGCCGTCGGCATGTGGGGCAGCCCCGGCATCACCAACTACGCCTCCTCCAAGTCCGCGCTGGTCGGGCTCGCCCGCTCGCTCGCGTGGGAGCTGGGCAAGCGCAACATCACCGTCAACATCGTGACGCCCGGCGTCATCGAGACGGAGCTGATCGCGCACGTCGGTGACCAGGCCCGGGCGCACGCGATGGGCAACACCGCGATGCGCCGGCCCGGCCGGCTGGAGGAGCTCCCGCCCGCCGTGCAGTTTCTGGCGAGCGAGGGCGCCAGCTACGTCACCGGCGCCATGCTGCCGGTGAGCGGCGGCGCGGCCATGGGTCACTGAGTTGGACGATCACTAGCTCGACGATCACTGGGCTCGACGAGACGGCCCGGCGGGGAGACCCGCCGGGCCCTCTCGCGCGCCCAGGCGGTGGGCCGGCGCCGGCATCAGGCGCTGCCGGATCGGTGGTGAAGCGCTGGATCTCGGGGTCCCGGCTGCAGCGCGCGTACCACTCCGCGTCGGCCAGGGACCAGGCTCGGAGGACGATCTCGTCGTCACGCAGCTCGGGCGTGTCCACCCGCTGATCATCCAGACGAGAATGCGAACGTGCCTTCAGCTCTCCTGGAACGTGTTGAATCGCACCTCGTACTGCAGGAAATCCGGCCACATGTCCGGCAGGGGGGCTCTCGGTTCCGTGCACAGCCATACCGGCGCGCCCTGGTTGACGTTCCGAATGCCCAGCCCGTTGTCCACCGTGCCGACCTGACGTACCGAGCCGAACCAGCGCGCGAGCATCGGCGGGTCGCCGCCCACGAAGAGCACGGTCGTGGTGTCGGCCGGAGGCACGGCGAGGAACCAGTACCCGCGGCTGCCGCTGTAGGCCGGGCGCAGCTCGGGCGGGGCGAACCGCTCGACCGCGCCGGCCTGGCGGTAGGTCTCGGCGACCACCACAGTGGTGGCCTGCTGCTCCGCGGGCAGCGCCCGGTACGCGGTGGTGACGGTGTCGGCCAGCTGCGGCCAGCCGATCTCCTCGGCGGCGAACGGGCTGCCGAGGCCGGGCACGCGGCCGATCCAGGAGACCGGCAGCACCGGCAGCGTCGTCAGCACCACGACCACCGCGGCGATGCCGAACGCCACCCGGCCCGTCGCGCGGCGCCACGCCCTGCCGGCGCCGCGCTCGATAGCGTGCTCGATCTCGGTGGCGCCCGCGGCCCAGCACAGCGCGAACATCCCGACCACGTAGTAGTACCGCCCGCCGGTGACGACGAAGAACGCCGTCGTGGCGAGCACCGCCACCCCGAGGAAGCGGTACGGGCGCAGCCGCGGGGCGCGCAGCAGCCGCCACAGGCCGTAGCACAGCAGCGGCGCCCCCACGGGCAGCCCGGAGACGAACAGGGCGAGCGGCACGAAGCCGAGCGCCCCCGCGTAGGTCGACGCGACCTCGGCGCCGGTGGCCTCGGCCACCTCGAACTGCGGCCAGCCGTTCGCGGCCTGCCAGAGCACCGTCGGTACCGCCGAGGCCCCGGCGATTGCGGCGGCAAGCCACAGCATCGGCCTGCGGAGCAGCTCGCGCGGGCCGAGGACGACGGCGGCGGCCGCCACCGCGATCCACAGCACGGGGATCAGCAGCTTGGCCTGCAGCGCCACCGCCGTGACGACGCCGAGCGCGAGGAGCAGCCGGTCGTCGCGGACCCGGACCCACCGGACGAGGAGCAGGAGCCCGAAGGCCCAGAACAGGAAGTCGACGGTGTTGGTGGAGAGCAGGTGGCCCTGCCCCAGCAGGAATGGCGCGGTGGCGTAGGAACCCGCGGTGACCAGCTGGGCCCGGGGGCCGCCACCCAGTTCCCGCGCGGTCAGCGCGGCCACGACCACGCCCGCCACCGTGATCAAGAGGACGGGTAGCCGGAAGCCGACGAGCGAACCGGCGAACAGCTCGTCCATCGCCCTGGCGATCAGCGGTACGAGCGGGGGCTGGTCGGCGTAGCCCCAGTCGGGGTGGCGGCCGGCGGCCAGGTAGTAGAGCTCGTCGCCCCAGTACCCGTAACGGCCGCTGGTGACGAGCAGTACCAGTCCAACAAGACCTGCCACTGCGAGGACGGGACGCCAGGCCGGCGGCGGAACTTGGGGGGACGCCGCCGGCCTGGCCCCGGCCTCAGCCGTAGAGACCGGGAGCTCGCTCATTCGGCCGATGCCCGGACGGGCTCGCTGTCGTGCCGGTGGTGCCGGGGATTTTGTGCTCCCGGCGCACCCGGCCCCGATCCCAGGGGCGGGACGGGCGGGCCGCCGTGTGACTCCGGAACGCCCCAGCGCCGCCACCAGCGGGCCAGCGGCGCGGGCGCCCACCAGGCGCGGTCGCCGAGCAGCCGCATCGTGGCCGGCACGAGCAGGCCGCGGACGATCGTGGCGTCGACGACGACGGCGATCACGAGGCCGACCCCGATCATCATCATGAAGGTGATGTTGGACAGGATGAACCCGCCGACGACCACCACGAACAGCACCGCGGCGCTGCTGATGATCCGCCCGGACTGCTGGATGCCGACGGCCACCGACTCCACCGGGTCGTGGGTGGCCTCCCAGTTCTCCCGGATCCGGGAGAGCGTGAACACTTGGTAGTCCATCGCCAGCCCGAAGATGATCACGAGGATCAGCATCGGCATGTTGGCGTCCATGAAGCCCTCCGGCACGAAACCGAGGACGTCGGAGAGGAACCCGTACTGGAAGATCAGCGCGATCGTGCCGAACGCCGCCGACAGCGACAGCACGTTGAGCAGCAGCGACTGGATCGGGATCAGCACCGACCCGAACGCCATGAAGAGCACGACGAACGAGATCACCGAGATGTAGAGCACGAGTAGCGGCAGCCGGTCGCCGAGCATGGAGAGCATGTCGGCCAGCGACACCGGGTAGTTGGTGAAGCGCACCGTGGCGCCCTCCGGCGGCGCCGCTGCCCGCAGGCCCCGGACCATCTCGGCGGCCTCGTCGGACTGCGGGTCCATCGCGTAGCCGAGCGTGAGCCGGGCGAGGTCGCCCTCGGTGGCGGTGATCGCGGCGCCGTCGACGCCGGGCACCTGGTCGAGCCGGGCGGCGAACTCCTCCAATGCGGCGGTCGACTGCGGGCTGTCGGCGGCGCCCGGCAACTGCACCACCGCCGTCACGATCTCCGTCGGGTCACGGACGAAGTCGTTGTCGAGCATGTCGTCGACGACACGGGCGTCGACGTCGGCCGGCAGCACCCAGTCGGACGGACGGCCCCACTGCGCGCCGAGCAGCGGGGCGCCCGCCCCGAGCAGCAGGATCGTCAGCCCGACGGTGACGGCGACCGGGCGCCGCATGATCACCTTGGCCGTGCGGTACCAGCCGCCCTCCTGCACCGGGACGGTCTCGGCGTCGCGGCGGCCGAACCGCGGCAGCGGAAGGCGCAGCGAGTTGATGCGGTGCCCGGCGAAGCGCAGCAGCGCGGGCAGGAGCAGCAACACCGCGACCACGGCGAACAGGACGACGCTGACGATGGCGACCGCCATCGAGACCAGGAACCGCGACGGGAAGATCAACAGGCCGATCAGCGTGAGGGCGATGGCGATGCCGGAGAACGTGACCGTGCGGCCGGCGGAGCCCATCGTGCGCTCCACCGCCTCGTCGACCGGGCGGCCCGCCGCGAGCTCCTCGCGGAACCGGTTGACGACGAGCAGGCCGTAGTCGATCGCGAGGCCGAGCCCGAGCAGTGTCACGACGTTGATCGAGAACGTGGAGACCGGGTAGAAGAACCCGACCACCCGCAGCACGGCCAGCGATCCGACCGCGACGACCGTGCCCACGATGAGCGGGATGGAAGCGGCCACCAGGCTGCGGAAGATGATCACCAGCAGGATCAGCAGGATCGGGATCGAAACCATCTCGGCGCGCACGAGGTCCTGCCCGGTGAGCGCGTTGACCTGCTCGTTGACGGGTACGAGCCCGCCGTAGAGCACCTCGTAGCCCTCCACGTCGAGCCGGTCCTCGATCGTCTCCTGGTAGATGACGACGTTGTCCGTCTCCTCCGGCGAGGCGAGCTGAAGCCCGATGTAGGTGGACTGCCGGTCGGCCGAGACGAGGTCTGGAGAGCCGGTGCTCCAGTAGGTGTCCAGGCGCGTGTAGGACGACTCCGGAATGCGCGCCGCGGCCTCGGTGACCGCGGCCTCGAACGCCGGGTCGTCCACCGTGCGGTCGGGGCTCGTGAACATCACGACGACGTCGGTGGCGCTGCGGCCGAGCGGCCCGGCCAGGATCTCGTTGGCCTGCGCCGACTCGCTGTAGGGGTCGTCGAAGCCGGCGCCCCCGCCGAAGCTGCCGAAGGCGCCCGCGCCCCAGAAGCCAGAGAGAGCGACGAAAAGGACGGCGCCGACCACCACCGTCCATCGCCGACGTGCGGCCGTTCTGCCGAGTGCGGCGAACATGACTACTCCCTCGCCTGTGGATAGTGGGACGCTGCGGTATCGGTAATGATGCTATCCATAGCTGCCCGAGCCCGGCAACTGGGTCGGATCGGATGATCTGGACAGATCGCCGGGCCGCCGGGCCGCCGGGCGAAGCTCAGAACAGGGCCATCGCCCGCACCGGGGCGCCGAACCCGCCGCGCAGCTTCGGCACGCCGAGCACCAGGGTCGACCCGGTGTCGGGCACCTGGTCGAGGTTGGCCATCGCCTCCAGCCCGTAGCGGCCGGTCGTGAGCAGCATCCGGTGCACCAGGGGAAAGAGCCTGGCGCTGTGGTCGAGGCTGATGGTGTCGGTGCCGAACCCGACGATCGAGCGCTGCGTGAGCAGGAAGTCGGCCGCCTCCGGGCTCATGCCGGGAAAGCTCATCGTCTCCGCGGCGGTGTCGAGGTTGAGGAAGGCGTTCGGGGTGTCGATGCGGCGGTACCACCCGGCATCGGCGGCGACGAACGCCCCGCGGGGGAGCCGCCCGTTGCGCCGCTCCCACGCCTCGATGTCGGCGACGGTCAGCTCGGTGGCGTTGTCGCGGTCGGCCCGGTCGGCGTAGCGCACGACGGCGAGCGGGGCGATGAAGTCCTCGAGCGGCAGCTCGTCCACCGTGAGGGCGCCGTGCTGGGCGTGCGCGGGCACGTCGATATGGGTGCCGGTGTGCTCGTTGAACCGCCACTCGTTGGTGTTGAAGCCGTGCTCGTCCAGGTTGCGCCACTGCTGCACGTCCGGCGGCCGGACGAACAGCTCGAACACCGGGAAGTCGGGGCTGAGCGGGTGGGTCAGGTCGACGACCCGGTCGAAGCCGATCGTCCGCCGGGCCGCCGCCGCGGTCATGGTCTGGGCCGCCGCGGTGCCGGGCACCGCAGCCGCCGCCGCGAGGCCGAACGCCCCGCCGAGCGCGGCCCGCAGCATCCGGCGCCGTCCGATCCCGCCCAGGCGGGACGCCTCGGGGACGTCGGCGTCGTCGCGGCGGGCCCCGGCGGCCACCGGGGCGCCGTCCGTGCGGTGATCGGTGCGGTGATCGCTGCCGTGGTCGCACCCGCATCCCGGGCCGGTGTCGACACCGTCGAGCGCGGCCAGAATCGTGTTCGGTGAGCACATGCCGTCCCCCCTCTGCGGCGCCCGGCCCTCAGGCCGGCACCATCCCGTGTTCGCGGTACCAGGCGGCGGTGACGCGCATGGTGTCGTCGAGATCACGGAAGGTGATCCCGAGCTCCGCCGTCGCCCTCGTGGAGTCGATGTGCCTGCGCTGCCCCTCCACGAGCGTCATCACTCCCTGGCGGGTGGCGGCCGGCGGCAGGCCGTGCCGCCGCGCCCGCCGTTCCATGAGACCGATGACCGCCAGGGCCAGGCGCGGGGGCACCGGCCGCGGCGGCTCGGCCCCGACCGCCCGCGCGGCCGCGGCGGCGACCTCCGGCAGCGGGCGCTTCACACCCGCGACGATGTAGCGGCCGCTACCGGCGACCGCGGCCCGCACACAGGCCTCGGCGACGTCGCGCGCGTCGACCACGTGGTTGGCCGCCGCCGGCACCCGGGGCAGCCTGCCCTCGGCGATCGAGAGGAACAGCCGCCCGGCCGACGTCGGCCCGGCGTCGCCCGGGCCCCACATCCAACCCGGCAGCACGGTGGAGACACGCAGCCCAGGTCCAGCCGCGCAGAACTCGCCGACGACGTGCTCGGAGTCGATCTTGCTGAGGTAGTAGCGGTTCTCGGTCACCGAGCGGTCGAGCGGCGTCGCCTCGGTCGACGGGCGCTGGGCGGTGGACGGGCCGAGCACCCCCACCGAACTGACATGCACCGCGGCCGACAGCCCCGCCGCCTCCGCCGCCCGCAGCAGCGCGCCGACCGCGTGGACGTTGGTGCGGTGCAGCAGCGACGGGTCGGCGCCGGGCTCGTAGTACTCGCGGAAGTACGCGGCGGTGTGCACCAGCGCGTCGGCGCCGGTGAACACACCTGCGGCGACCAGCGCCGGGACGTCGGTGACGTCGCCGCGCACGAGGTGCAGCTCCGGCGAGCGAGGCAGGAGCGCGGCGGCCCGTGCGGGGTCTCGGACGACCGCGACGACCTCGCCCCCGCCGCCGAGCAGCGCCCGCACCACGTTGCTGCCGAGCAGCCCGCCTGCACCGGTCACCACCGTCCTGCGCGGCACTGCGCCTCCGGGTGCGGTCATCGGTTCCTCCTCGGTCGGTCCCGGGCCGTCACCGGGCGGCGACGGGTTCGCGTGGGGCTGTAGCGGGGTCCTCGCCAGGGCGGTCGCCGGGCGGCGGGCCCTCCTCGTGCAGGCCGAAGCGCTGGTGGAACCGGCGCAGCGGACCTGGCGCCCACCACGTGGCCGGGCCCGTCCAGGCGAGCACCGCAGGCACGAGCAGGCAGCGCACGAGCGTGGCGTCGACGAGCACGGCGAGCCCGACGCCGATGCCCAGCAGCTGGATGTTGGTGACCCTCGCCGCGCCCATCGCGAACAGGACGATCGAGAGGATCACGGCGGCGGCGGTGATCAGGCCACCGGTGCGGGCCATGCCGACGGCGATCGCCTCGCGGTGCTCCCGGCCGCTGTCGCGTTCTTCCTTCACGCGAGAGAGCACGAACACGCCGTAGTCCATCGAGAGGCCGAACGCGAGGCAGAACATCAGCACGGGCAGCGAGAGCTCGAGGAAACCGAGCGGGGTGAAGCCGAGCAGCCCGCTGAGCGCGCCGTCCTGGAAGATCCACACCGCCGCACCGAACATCACGGTGAGGCTCAGCGCGTTGAGCACCACGGTCTGGACCGGGAGCACGACGCTGCCGGTGAGCAGGAAGACCAGCAGCAGCGTGACGACCAGGATGATCCCCACGGCGAGCGGGAGGCGATCGCCGATCGCTGCCTGCGAGTCGACCTGCTCCGCCGCTCCCCCGCCCACCGTCACCGCGAACGGCGCCTCGACCGCGCGGACGTCGCGCACGATCTGCTGGGCCCGCGCCGAGGCCTGGTCGATGCCGGTCTCCGGCATGACCTGCAGGTAGGTGACGTCCCCCGAGACGCGCTCGTCGTCGCCCTCGATCGGGCCGGCGACCTGCCACCCGTACTGGAATGGCCCGACGGGGGTGAGCACGCCGTACACGCCGTCGACCTCGGAGAGCCGCTTGGCGTACGCGGCCATGGCGGCGATGGCCGGGTCGTCGGAGCTCGCGGCGTCGCCGACGGCTTCGCCGAGCACGTTGACACCCCCGGCGGCTTCGGCCGCGGCCGGGTCGTGCCGGTAGCCCTCGGCCACCACGTCGACGACCCAGTCGGGCACGTCGCCGAACTCGGCCTGCAGCGCCTCGGTGGCCACCCGGGCGGGCGCGCCGGGCCGGAGCTGGCGCTCGTCGGGGGCGCCGAACTGCACGCCGAGGAACGGCACGGCGAAGAGCACGAGCACCGCGACGGACGCCGCCGTCACCAGCCGCGGCCGGCGCATGACCGCCCAGGCGAACCGGTACCAGCGTGACTCCTGCACCGGCTTCTCGGCGAGCGCGGCCGTGCCCCGCCTGCGGCGCACGAGCTTGCGCAGGTCCAGCGCGTCGACGCGGCGCCCGAGCAGCACCAGCGCCGCGGGCACCACGATCAGCACCGATACCGCGGCGAACACCACGACGGCGATGCCGGCGTAGGCGAAGGACTGCAGGAAGTAGAGCGGGAAGAACAGCATCACCGCGAGCGCGACGGCCACGGTGATCGCGGAGAACGCCACCGTGCGCCCGGCCGTCGTGATCGTGGTGGACGCGGCGGCACGCGGGGTGGCGCCCGCGTGCAACTCCTCGCGGAAGCGGCGCACGACGATGATCGCGTAGTCGATCGCGAGCCCGAGTCCGAGCGCCGTGGTGAGGTTCTGGGAGAAGATCGAGACCTGGGTGATCTGGGAGAGCAGGGCCAGCACCGTGGACGTGCCGACGATCGCGATCATGCCGACGGCCAGCGGCAGAAGCGCGGCCACCGCGCTGCCGAACGCCAGCACGAGCACCAGCAGCACAACCGGGAGCACCACCATCTCGGCGCCCACCAGGTCCTGCGAGATCGTCGTCTGCATCTCCAGCCGCACGGCGATCGGCCCGGTGCCCTCGACGGTGACTGCGTCGCCGCCCGCAGCGATCGCGGCCGGGACGGCCCGCAGGTAGACGGCGTCGGCCGCGGTCTCCTCGCCGGGGACCCGGGCGAGCACGAGCCCGGCCGGCTGGTCGAGGTCGGCGTCGCCGCGCAGTTCGGGGGCCTCCGCGTCCCAGTACGACTCGACCCCGACCACGCCCGGCTCCGAAGCGAGGTGCTCGGCAATGGCCCGGCCCGCAGCGGCGACCGCCGGGTCGTCGATGCCGGCGCCGCCCTGGGGGCGTACCACGAGCACGACGTTGGGCCGGCTCTCGGGGAATGTCTGGTCGAGCACGGCCGCGGCGCGCGCCGACTCGGAGCCGGGGTCGGTGGTGCCGCCGTTGAGCAGGCGCGCACCGCCGCCGCCGAGCACGATTAGCCCCGCCGCGGCGACGAGCGTGACGACCAGTACCAGCCTCGGACGCCCGAGCAACCGGGTGAGCAGCGAGAACATCGGTGCCGAGCCCCTTCCTCCGGATGCGATCCGCGTTCGTGCCGACACTGGCAGCAGCCCGTCAAACCGACATCGAGGAACCGACGACCGGACCCGCCCGCCGGCCGGGACCCACCGGCGGCGGCACGAAGAGGTCGGCCACGAGCGCGACGGCGACCGCAGCCGCCCCGACCCAGAGCGCCGCCCACAGCCCCGCGACGAACTCCGCGGCGCCGGAGTAGCCGCGGTTCGCGGCGAACACCGACGCGAGCACCGCCACCCCCAGCACCACGCCCGTCTGCCGGAGCGCGTTGTTGATGCCGGACGCGATGCCGTGCTCAGCTGGGGCCACCCAGTCGAGCGCCTGCCGGGCGGTCAGTGCGAAGAACAGGCCCATCCCGGTGCCTGCCATGAGCATGGGCGGCACGAGCACCGCGTACGGCACGCCAGGGGCGACGACTACGGCGAACCACCCGAGCGCGGCGGCCTGCAGCGCCGCGCTCAGCGCCATCGCCGCCCGCATCCCCGCCCGGTCGGCCAGCAACGCGGCCAGTGGAGCGACGACGACGGGCGCGAGTGTCCACGGCAGCGTCCGCAGGCCGGCGTCGAGCGGCGCGTAGTTCAAGACGTCCTGCATGAACTGGGTGAGGAGGAAGACCGCCCCGAACATCCCGCCCTGCGCGAACAGCGCGACCACTCCGGCGAGCGCGAACCCGCGGTGGGTGAACAGGTGCGGCGGGACGAGGGGCGCAGTGGCCCGGTACTGCCAGCGCACGAAGCCGCCGAGAAGGAGGAGCCCCGCCGCGAGCGGGCCGACGACCTCGGCGTTCGCCCAGCCCAGCGCTCCCGTGCGCACGAGGCCGTAGGAGATGCCGAGCAGCCCGAGCGTCACGAGCACGACACCCCACCCGTCGAGCCGTGCGGTGGTCGGCGGCCCGGCCGCGAGCACGCGCGCCGCGACGGGCAGTAGGACGAGCCCGATCGGGACGTTGAGCCAGAAGATCCACTCCCAGCTCCCGGCCTGCACCACGGCGCCCCCGACGAACGGCCCGAGCGCGATGCCCAGCCCGGACACGGCACTCAGCCCCGCGATCGCCATGCCACGGCGGGCCTCCGACACCGCCCCCACCAGCAGCGTGAGTGCGAGCGGGAGCAGCACCGCCGCCCCGAGGCCCTGCATCGCTCGGGCCGCGATCAGTACCTCCGTGGACGGAGCGAGCGCGGCCCCGGCGGACGCGGCCGTGAACAGGGCGATGCCCGCGAGGAAGGTCGGCTTGCGGCCGACCCGGTCGCCGACCGCGGCCGCGGTGAGCAGGAAGACCGCGAACGCCAGCGTGTAGGCGTTGACCGTCCACTCGAGCCCTTCGAGGCTCGCACCGAGGTTCGCGCGGATCTTGGGCAATGCCGTGGCCACCACGAGGTTGTCGAGGGCCGACATGAACGCGGCCCCGCCCGTGACGGCGAAGCTGGCCCACGCTCTCCTGCTCACGGACCTCCCTCGATCATTCGATAGCGTCGGTAGCCACTATCGATAGTGGAGGTGCCAAGATCGGCGTGTCAAGCGAGCGGGGCCGCCACCGGGGCCGCAGCCGGCCGCAGCGGGGCGAGCAGCTCCGCGACGTCCAGCACCGGGCTCGCCGCGGCGACGTAGCCGTCGGGGCGCACCAGCACCGCCCGGCACCCGGCGAGCGGGCCGTGCGGCTCGTGCCCGTCCGGCACGACCACCGCCGACTTCGCCTCCGGACCGTTCGCGAGCTCGGCGGCGGCATCCGCCGGGATGAGCAGCCGCACCTCCAGCCGGTCCGCGAGCGGGGCTGCCGCCGCCAGCGCGGCGCGCGCCGCGGCCACGTCGGCGCCAGGCCAGAGCAGGAGCACGTGCGCGGGTCCGGTGAGCAGGCTTCGCAGCGGCACCGCCGCCGTCTCGCCGAGCGGCTGCACGTCGACATCGCGCACTCCGACGCCCAGCGCCCGGCGTCCGCCGTTCGGGCCGACGGCCGGGCTGGCGGTGTGGTCGAGGTCGTCCTGCGCCATCGCGGGCATGACGTTCCTCTCCAGGAACCCGGTGCGGCCCATCCGGGCGAGCACCCGGTCGCGCACCTTGCGGCCGATCCGCGACCGCACGCCCCAGAGCCGCGTCTGCTGGTCGGACGAGCGCATCACCTGGGTGGCGACGGGGCCGCGTTCGGCCTCGTAACCCGCGAGCACCCGCTCGTGGTCGGCCACGCCGCGCGTGATCAGCGCGAGCCGCCAGCCGAGGTTCGCACCGTCCTGGATGCCGGTGTTCATACCCTGCCCGCCCGCCGGGCTGTGGATGTGCGCGGCGTCGCCGGCGAGCAGCACGCGACCCGCCCGGTAGCGCTCGGCGCGGCGCAGGTGCACCTGGAAACGGGTGCTCCATACCAGGTCGCGGACCTCGAGCGGGTAGGGGGCGCGCTGGTCGGCGAGCGCCTGCAGCTGGGCCGTGGTCAGCGGGGCCTCCGGATCGACGTCAGCCGCACCGGGCATCCGCGTGGCGTCCGCGAACACACGCAGTCCGCCCTCCGGCAGCGGGACGACGACCAGCACCCCGTCGCGGTGGAGCGTGTAGTGCACCTCGTCGCGCGGAACGTCGCCCACGATGTCGCCGTCACCGAGGATGTAGCTGCGCGGGTAGGTCTTGCCGGTGAACCGGATCTCGGCCAGCTCACGCACCTTGCTGTTCGCGCCGTCGCAGCCCGCCACCCAGGCGGTCGTCACCAGCTCCTGCCCGGCCGGGCCGTCGAGCACGGCCTCGACGGCGTCGCCGGTGTCGCGCATCGCGATCAGCTCGGTGCCCCACTCGACGTCGACGCCGAGGTCGGCCAGCCGAGCCCGCTGGATCCGTTCCAGCGTGGGCTGGGGCTCACAGACCGGGACCGGGCCGCCGTCGCCGAACCGCACCGTGGCGAGCAGCTTGCCATCCGAGAAGTACTTCGAAGCCGCCATCGTCAGCCCCGACGCCACGACCTGGTCGGCGATCCCGTGCCTGCGCAGCACGTCGAGCGCCCCCGGCCAGACGGTCAGCGCCCGCGCCTGGTGTGCCGGCCGGTCGGCCGCCCGGTCCACAACTCGGCACGCGACGCCTGCCCGGCGCAGCTCGGTGGCGAGGGCGAGGCCGGTCGGCCCGGCTCCGACGACGAGTACCGGGAGGGCGACGGTCATCGGCTTGCTCCTGTTCGCGGGGTTCCGGGCGACGGGTCCACGGTGCCAGCGGCCCGTCAAACGGAGCGCGAAAACCGGACGAAGCGGATAGCTCAGCTACGGATAGCAGCACGTACCGGGCTCGTTGCGCTTCCCGGTGTTACGCTCGCGTCGGAAGCCGGTACCACGGCTATCCATGTAGGACTGCACAGGCGCGATCCCGGGAGGTCACCGTGCGCATGGCGGAGCTGAGCGGGCGCACCGGCGTGCCGATTCCCACGATCAAGTTCTATTTGCGCGAAGGGCTGTTGCCGCCGGGCGAGCGCACCAGCCCCAACCAGGCGCAGTACGGCGAGGAGCACGCGCGGCGTCTCAAGCTGATCCGCGCGCTCGTCGACGTCGGCGGGCTCTCGATCGTCGCGTCCCGGGCCGTGCTCGGGCACCTCGACTCCGTCGGCGTCGACACCCTCGAACAGCTCGGCAAGGTCCAGTACTCCCTCACACAGCGCCGCGAGCGCGAGCAGGAGGACGACGACGCGTGGCGCGCGGCCGAGGACCAGGTGGAGGGGCTGGTCGAGCGCCACGGCTGGACGATCCGCGGCGACAACCCGGCCCGCGCGAGCCTCATCGAGGTGATCGCCACCCTGCACCGGCTCGGCCAGCACGACGTGCTCGACCTTCTCGACCGCTACGCCGACGCCGCCGAGGGTCTCGCGGCGGCCGAGGTCGCGGCGATGTGGGCGCGCCCCTCGATCGAGGACCGCGCCGAGGGGGTGGTGACGTTCGCGGTGCTCGCCGACGCCCTCATCGCCGCCCTGCGCCGGCTCGCCCAGGAGAACCAGGTCGTGCGCACAGCAGCCGTTGGGCACACCGGCGGCGGCCCGGCGGCCACGGCCTGACCACCGGGGACACCCCGAGTAGGCGCACCCGGGATCATCGACCGCCTGCCGTCGCCTTCCTCGTGCCGCCGAGCGTGGCGAGCAACAGCAGCAACGCCGACTGGCCGAGTACGCCGGGCGCGAGGGTCGGTGCGGGTCCGACCGTCTTGGTGATGGCGTACCACCCCCGCTCCACCAGGGGCAGCGTGTCCCAGGTGTCGGCGAAGTTCTGGTCGAGCGCGCCGGAGTTGAAGTTGACCAGGATGTGGTCGACAACCCCGTAGATCGACGCGCCGAGCACGAGCAACGCGAGCACCCGGGCCACGGTCACGCCTCGCCCGCCGGGGATGGCCACCAACACGGTCGCCACCGCGAGAACGGCCAGGGCCAGCCAAGGGATCAGCTGTTCCAGGCCGTTCCAGTGTCTCTCGATGGCCAGCTCGAAGGCGGCGGCGAGGATGCCGACAACAGTGAGCGCGACGAGACCACGGCGCACGAGCACGGCAGTGTCCCTACCGCGCGGCTTCAGAACCTCTGTCACGGAGCGAGCGCGGAGACGATCTTGTCGGTCGTCTCCTGGCCGGGGTTGTACTTGGCGAGTTTGTCCCGCAGTCCACTGAGGTTGGGATCGTCGGCGGGGTAGGGGCGGTACTCGACCACCTCGTGGGCCCACTTCTGGGCGTTGCTCACCCCAGCGCTCTCCAGCGCTGCCGCGATCTCCTCCTCCGACGCCGTGTTCGCCGACACGGTGGTGGCGCTGCCCGACGAGCCGGTGCCGTTCGACGAGCCGGTGCTGCTCGTCGGAGCCGCTGCGGGAGCGCTGCCGTTCGTCGTCGTCGAACCGCCGCACGCTGCCAGTGCGAGGGCGAGTACCGCTGCGGTGCAGGTCCAGGCCAGCCGATGGATGGTCTTCATGCACGGATCGTAGCCATGTTGATCATGCTCACGCTCGGGGCCCCCCGGGCGGTCCCGCCCGAACAATCACGATTGGTGCGGTGGCGGCGCCAACTCGTGGACGAATTGCGCGAACGCGCGAGCCATGCCCGCCAGCGCCGGTTGCTCGACCGGCATGTGCCCGGCGTCGCGCAACATCACCAGCCGCTTCGGTGCGGCGATCCGCTCGAAGAACGGGAGGCTGAGCCCCAGCGGGGTCCACCTGTCCGCGACGGGATGAAGCATCAGTACCGGGCAGGCGGTGAACTCCTCCGGTTCCACCGCGGGCGCCGACGACAGGTAGGTGCGCAGGAACCGGATCGCGACGCTGTTGCCGCCGCCGCACGGGTCCGAGCGGACCACCCGGTTCAGCGCGGGGTCGTTGCTCATCGCCCCCATGTTGGCGACCCAGCGCATCGGGACCCGCTGGCCGCTCGTACGCCTGCCAGCCCGTCACCTCGCGGTAGCTCCGCACCGGTTCCTCCACTCGTCTGTCGATCAGGGGTCGTGACCGCGTTCAGTGGGTGACGCCGTCATGCGCCTCGGGTGCGGCCGCAGATCAGCGCCGCGGCCAGTACCGCGGCGAGGATGAATGCGCCGTCGGCAAGGTTGAACGACGCCATCCATGCAGTCTCGATCCAGTGGACGACTACGCCCCGCAGGAGGCCCGGCGGCCTGGCCAACCGGTCGATGAAGTCGCTCGCGGCCGCACCCGCGGCGAGGCCGGCAGCGACCGCCCACGGGGCGGTCCTGATCTGTCCCGCCAGGATGGCGAGCACGGCCAGAACGAACAGGTCGAAGACACCCATGACCGCGATGGCGCCGGCGCCGAGCCAAGGTGCGGAGTCCGTATCGAGCGACAGGTGTAGCGAGAATCCGGGTAGACGCCAGGTTTCGCTGCTCAATGCCCCGAGAGCCCAGGCCTTGCTCATCGCATCGACCGCCACGACAGCGAGCGCGACCGTCCACAGAAGGAGGTCGTGCCGCTGGGCGAACGGGCCTTCCTGCATCGAGGTTCCCCCATCGACTCGCGGGCGAGGATCAGGAACCGAGCGGCCGGTCCCCCGAGGGGGTGAGGGACCGGCCACCCGGTCGGGTGCGCCTCGCCCGAGAGCGCACCGGTTCAAGGGACGCGATAGCGGGGTCGGGGCCGCGTCAGTGGGTGAGGATCTCGATCTCCTCGGCCGCCTTCGTGTGCTTGCGGAAGGGCGCGGCCAGGGTGGGCAGGATGTGGCGGCGGTTGTGGATCAGCGCCCCGAGGGCCAGTGCCGCGTAGACCGCGCACAGGACGTAGCGGGCCTGCTGGCCGGGGAAGACGAACTGCAGCGCGAACAGCCCGAGCAGGGTGAGGGCGAGCCAGCGGGGGAACCGCAGCGCGAGCAGCGCGGCCACCCCGAGCAGCGTCTGGGTCGCGGTGAGCAGGAACTCCTCGACCTGGCGGGCGTCGAGCACCAGCGCGGCCGAGCCGCCGCCGAGCAGGTAGGCGATGGGCAGGCTGCCGACCAGCAGCGTCCACTGGTTGACCTTGCTCGAGATCAGCGTGCCGATCGCGTCGGAGCCCTTGCCGTGCACCGCGAACAGGATCGCCACGATGAACTCCGGCGCCTCCGACGCCAGCGGCGCCAGCCACTGCACCAGCAGGAACTGATCCACCCCGAACTGGGTGCCGGTCTGGATCAGCGAGTCCGCGAACGGTTCGGCCGAGGCCAGGATGACCGCGGCGGCGAACACGAACAACCCGATCACCAGCGGGCGTCGGGCCCGGGTGGGCAGCGCACCGATCCGGGCGGCCGGCCCGACCAGGTCGGGCTCCTCGGCCTCGGCCCGGGAGACCTTCCACAGGTAGAAGGCGAACAACCCGAGCAGCGCGAAGCCCAGCACCAGATGGATCTGCCCGGTGGCCGGGACGACGAACGCGACGACCGAGGCGATGGCCAGGAATCCCAGCTCCACCCGGTGCCCGGACTCCAGCACCAGCTCCCGGACGGTCCGGCCCGAGCGGCGCGAGGCCACGGCCAGCGCGATGACCACCACGACCGACCAGCCCAACCCGAGTAACAACCGGTTCGAGCCCGTCATGTTCGCCGCCGCGTAGGGCACGTAGCTGGGGTCGCTGCCCGCGGTGTAGGCGAAGTAGAGATCCACGGCGTACTCCGGCAGCACCGCGATCACCGCCAGGATCGCGATCGCCAGCGGACCGGAGATGTCCACGCGCGCGGCCTCGGCGGCCCACGCCAGCAGGAACGACGAGGCCACCACCGCGGCCCCGAACACCGCCAACCCGACCACCGCGGGGGGATGCACGCCGCCGATCCGGAGCACCAGAGCGGGGAGCGTCAGCAGCACACACGGTGCCAGCGGGCGGACCAACTTGGAGAACATCACGGCCTTCCAGGACGGTGTGCCACCACACACCGGAAGGCCTCGGGGGACACTCCGGCCAGGCGACGACTGGCCGAAGGTCTCGTCCACCCGCACGTTGCGGGCCCTGTCGCCGGAGGACCGCGGGATCCTCAGCATGTCGACGGTCAGGTTGCCGGACTACTCCCCTTCAGCGCCCACGAGTCTGCCGCATGTTTCGTCGATTGCGCAACTGAGGACCTGATGTTGTGTTCGTCACGTGCTGGTCGCATCGAGGGTGAGCAGGAAGGATTGACCGTCATGGCGAACCAGTCCGGACCGACGAACGCTCCGGGAGCCCCCACGCAGGTCGTCGAACCGACACAGCCGCAGCTACGGTCGGCCGCGGCGACCTTCGCCCTCCTGAGCAGCCCGCCGCGGCTGCACCTCGTCTGGCTGATGGCGCACGAGACCTTCGACGTGGGGACCCTGGCCGGCCGGGTGGGACTCAGCATCGCCACCACCAGCCAGCACCTGAGCAAACTGCGCCTCTCCGGCGTCATCTCGGCGCGGCGCGACGGCCGCCACACCTACTACACCGTCGACGACCCGCACGTGCTGACGCTGATCGACCAGATCTTCAGCCACATCGCCGCCGACGGCACCCTCGCCCCCGACCCCTAGGACTCCCAGCGGGAGGTCATTCCCCGAGCGCGGCGAGAAGGGCCGCGCGGGACGGCCCGTCCACCGGGTAGCGCGGGGTGGAGCCACCGATGCGGGCGATCTTCGCCTCCAGCCCGGGCACGGCGAGCGCCTCCTCTGCGGAGGCCAGCAGTTCGGCGACCAGCCGGAAGGCGCGCAGGGCGTCCGGGTCCACTTGGGCGGCCGCGTCGAACGCCGACAGCCGCGGCCAGGCGTCGCCCTCGGGGCGGTACGGCACCCCGGCGATGTCAGCGGCGACCTCCGCCAGCCGGTGCCGGTCGTAGCCGCGGGTGGCCTCGAACAGGCCGCCGATCCCCGAGGCCGTGGCCTCGGCGAAGCAGCGGGCGAACTCGCCGGGGGCGGCGGACCCGGCCGCGCGCAGCACGTCACGCAGGATGCAGGCGTGGGCGAGGCCCATCGTGGAGCCGCGCCCGAGCGACGGGTTGGTGCTGGCCCAGGCGTCGCCGACGGCCACCACACCGGTGGCCACGGGCTCGCCCTCGACGACGAGGCTGCGGCGCCGGTCCTGCAGCCCGGACATCACCTGCACGTCGGTCATCGGCACCCCGGAAGCCCGGGCCTCGGCGGTGCCCGGCATGAGCGCGAGCACCCGGTCCCAGACGTCGTTCTCGCGCAGCGCGCGCACCGGGCGGTCGTCGGCGGCGACGACCAGCACCCACGCCCACACCCCTGCGTCGGCCGGGATGACCAGCAGCGACACGCTCTCGAAGTGCCGGAACGTGTACGAGACCGGCGGGCGGGCGCCGTCTGGGGTGCGGAAGTAGCGCCCGTAGTAGGCGAAGCCGTGGTCCTCGCGCTCCTCGAGCGGCTGGCGCGCCCCGGCCCGCGCCAGCAGGTCGGCGAGCGCGGAGCGCCGCCCCATCGCGTCGACGACGAGCCCGGCCTCGACGGTCTCGCCGGCGCCGGTCACCACCCCGGTGACGTGCGGGACGGCGCCCCGCCCGTCGGTCACCAGCGCGGTCGCGGTGACGCCCCGGCGCACGGTGAGCCGCGGTGTCCGGGCGGCCACCGCGGCGAGCGCCCCCTCCACGACCGGCCGCCGCGCCGCCATCCCCTGCAGTTGCTCGTCGCCGGGGCGCAGCCCGCCGGTGACGGACGTCGGCAGCGTCTCCACCGAGCTGAGCCGCAGCCCGCCGAGCCGTTCCACCTCCGCGACGACGTCCGGGGCCTCGTGCTCCATCACCGCCCGCCAGCGGGCAAGCATGATGTGCGGCAGGCGGAACTGGCTCACTCCGGGCCGGTCCCAGTGGGCCCACTGCTCCTCGGCCGTGGCGGGTGGCTCCGCCGGGTCGCGCTCGAGGACTGTGACGTGGTGGCCGTCCCTGGCGAGGAGTACCGCGGTCGTGAGACCGGTGAGACCCGCGCCGAGCACAGCGATGGCCGTCATCGAACCCTCCCCCGTTTGGATCGCGGACATCACCGCGATCCGTTATCGTCGCCAACAGCATGGTCCGCCATCCGCCCGTCGCGGTGGCGCATCAGGTAACGATGCGGCGAAATCCCGATGCCCGCGCCGGATGACCCCGGGTGCGCCTTTTGACGCCGGCGCGAGGCCCGTTCGACGCCCGCCTGCGAACGTTCGCCGCCGAAGATCCCTGATGCGAAGGATGTGACGAACATGATCGAAATCGCAGTGGTCGCGGCCAGGGCGTCATGATCGACAGGCGCACGCTACTGCGGGGCGCGGGCACGACCGCGCTCGTCGTCGGGTTCGGGACGAGCGGCGCGTGGGTCACCCAGGCCGCGGCGGCCGGCCCGTTCGACGAGCTGCCCCGGCTCGACGGCACGGTGCACCTGGACATCCCGACCCGGGACAGGTACGCGCAGGACCTCGGCCGCCACGTGACCCAGCGCCCCGACGCAGTGCTCACCCCGGGCTCGACCCGCGACGTCCAGGAGATGGTCCGGTTCTGCGCGCGCAGGCGGATCCCGGTGTCGATGCGCGGGCAGGGCCACAGCACGTTCGGGACGGGCCTCACCCCCGGTCTGCTGATCGACAGCCGCGGCCTGAGCACGATCCACCGGATCGGCCGTGACAGCGCCGAGGTCGGCCCCGGCGTCTGGTGGCGGGAGCTCCTCGACGCCGCCCTCCCCCACGGCCTCACCCCGCCCCTGCTCGTGACGTTCGCCGGGCTCTCCATCGGTGGCACGCTCTCCATGGGCGGCGTCCCCGCCAACAACCGCGAGGGCATCCAGGCCGACCGGGTCAAGGAGCTGGAGGTCGTGACCGGCGAGGGCGAGGTCGTCCGGTGCTCCCGGCGCCGCCGCTCCGACCTGTTCGACACCGCGCTGGCCGGGCTCGGCCAGGTCGGCATCATCACCAAGGCCGTGGTCGACCTCGTCCCGGCCAAGCCGAAGTCACGGACCTACATCCTGTTCTACAACGACAACGCGACGTTCTTCCGCGACTTCCGGGCAGTGACCGACCGCGGCGAGATGGACGGCGCGTACGCGCTCTTCCCGCTCGTGCCCGACGGCAGCCGGGTCGTGTACGCGCTCAACATGGTGAAGTGGTTCGACCCGGCCGAGCCGCCCGACGACGCGGCCCTGCTGCGCGGACTGACCCCGACGCAGCAGACGATCACCGACGGCAGCTACCGCGACTGGGCCTGCCGCTACGACTCGTTGGTCGAGGGTTGGCAGCGCGACCACGACTGGGACAACCTGATCAAGCCGTGGTCGGACGTCATCCTTCCCGAGGAGGCGGTCGAGCAGTACGTCGGCGAGGTGATCCCGACGCTCAACGTCGACCAGGTCGGCGTGACCGGCACCGTGTTCCTGTTCCGCACGCACCGCTCGCGGCTGACCCGGCCGATGTTCCGGATTCCCGAGCCGGACGGCAGCCCGTGGGTCTACCTGTTCGACGTGCTGACGTCCTCGGGCCGGCCGGGGCCTGACCCGGCCTTCACCGAGCGCATGCTGGCCCGCAACCGCGACCTGTTCGAGCGGGCCCGCGCCGTCGGAGGCACGCGCTACCCGATGGGCTCGACGCCGTTCTCCCCGGAGGACTGGCGGCGGCAGTACGGGAGCTACTGGTCGACGCTGCGTCGGGCCAAGCGGAAGTACGATCCCGAGGGCATCCTGACCCCGGGCCCGGGAATCTTCGCGCGGGACTGAGCTGGGCCGGCCACTGAGCCAACCACTGGGCCAACCACTGCGCCCCGCCGGGCCGTTCGCCCGGCGGGGCGCAGTGGCGTGGTCAGTCCTCGTTGTCGGCCACAGCCTCGGCGACGATCCGGGCGACCTGGGCCATGCCGAGGGCGTTCGGGGTCACCGGGGCAGCGGGGGAAACGGGGGCGAAACCCTCGATCCACCTTAAGCCGGGGGGCTGGCACAAGTCGTGGCCGATGCTGGGGGTGTACGTGTCGACGTACTCGACGTCTGCCGCCTTGGCCCGGTCTTCGAGCATCGCGTTGAGCTGCTTCTCGACCCCGCGCAGGTAGGCCACGTCGCGGGGACTCAACGGCAGCTCGGGGAAGCAGCCGGGACCGCGGTCCGGGAGCAGCGTCGGGTACCCGACCACGAGCACCCGCGCGTCAGGGGAGCGCTCGCCGATCCCGGCGAGCGCAGCGTCGATGTCAGGGGCGGTGGCCTTGATCCGCCGGGTGATCTCGTCGCCGTCTCGGTCGTAGAAGTCGCGGCAGGCGCTCCCGGTGGGTTGCTGCGGTGAGCGGGTGCTGCATTCGCGGAGGATTTCGTCGAAGCCGATGTCGAAGCCGCCGATCGTCAGGGTCACGAGCTCCGTATTCGGCGTCAGCGCGTCGAACTGGGGAGGGTTCACGCCGCCCGGGACGGGCTGCGGGTTCGTGAACTGCTCCGTGGTCGTGGCGCCGGCGCAGCTGACGTCGCGGAAATCCGCGATGCCGAGCGTCTCCGCCACGAAGGACGGATAGTTGCGGCCCGACCGCTCGCACCCCGCCGGGTCGCTGGTCATCGGCGGGATGAGCCTGCCTGACGCATAGGAGTCGCCGAGTGCCACGTAACTCTGAATCGGAGTGTTCTGGGTACGGTCCGGATTAGTAGATGGGATGGCGGGCACGGCCGCTGCGGGCAGCGCGCCTAACGGCGCCATGACGATGGCGATCAGAATCGGGGCGGCCCACCGGGCCCGAGGTGTACGCACATTCGAGGGAACGATATCGGGCGGCTGCCGGTGCCCGAAATAAAAGCTCCCGACCTACTACCTTTGATCTGTTGACTCCACCCAATTTCGATGCATTGGTTGCGACGCGAGTTCCGCTCATCAGATCGTGACGCGTTCGCGGGAGCGGCTCGCGATCACACCGTAGATCAGCGTCACGAAGCCCGCGACGAGCACCACCGCGCCCACGGTCGTGACCGTGTTGCCTGCCGACCACTCACCAGGCGCGCCGAGCACCATGTGCAGGAACATGCCGCCGGACTGGGCGAGCGTCCCCACGAGCAGCATGATCCCGGACGGCCAGATCAGGCGCTCAGGCAGGCCGAAGCGACCGGCAGCGTTGAGCGCGGCGAGCGTCATCACGAGCAGCACGCCCGCGTGCGCGTGGCCGGCCCGGAAGTAGGTGGTCTGGAACTCGGTCAGGTTCCCCGCGGTCTGCAGGCCGAGCAAGGAGTAGCCGCCGTACATGACGGTCGGCAGTGCGATCAGGACGATGACGGTCAGCACCGTCTCGGCACGGCGGGGCATGGTCTGGGGCCTCCTGGATGCGCGGATCACGAGGACGGCGGAGGAGTGGCGGTGCCGCCACGACCATCTTGCCAGCGCCAAGATACTGCTCGCACGGGTTCCGGCGCGGGAGTTCTCAGCAGTTCCCCAGGAAGGTCAGTCCGCGCCGAGGAGGCCCGCGAGGTACACCCGCACGAACCGGACCACTGCGTCGTGGAAGTCCGGCATCTCCGGCGCCATGGCGGAGGCACCGGTGCACGCGAGCTCCGCCTGTACCGCGACGACCGCGGGCGGCGGGTTGGCCGCCTGCCACATCCCGGACGCAACGATGCCGGTCATGGCCAGCAGCTCGAAGGAGGCGTCCCGCCCGAGCACCGGCAGCGCCCCGTGCAGGGCGCCCGCCACGTCGTCCACCGCACCCATCGCAGCCTGCTTGAACCCGCGAACGACGTCGAGGGAGACGTTGCGCTCCAGGGTGAGGGGCGAGTGCAGCAGGAGCTGACAGAACAGTGGCCGGTCGCTGAACGAGCGGCCCAGCGTGTCGGCGATCCGCTCGGCCCCGCCGCCGGGTCCGATGTCCGCCAGGGCGGCGACGAGGGCGTCGGCCCACTCCCGCCACTCGACCTCGGCGAGCCGCAGGAAGATCTCCTCACGCGTCTCGAAGTAGCGCAGGAGCGCCGACTTGTGCATGCCGACGCGCTCGGCGATGCCCGCCAGGCTGACCGCGTTCACACTCTCGGCCGTGGCCAGCTCGCGCGCGGCGTCGAGGATCGCGTCGTAGCGTTGCCGCTTGTGCTCGGGCCGGCGGGCCCGCAGGAAGGCAGCCCCCTTCGTGCTCACCTCAAGACCATAATCCATAGTTAGGGCAACGCCGTTCTCTTGTTAACGGAACGGTGTTGCCCTATCGTCGGGTCACCGAGTTGAACGCACCAGGACGGAGTCCCACGTGGTTGCGGTGAAGCTGCGAGTCAACGGATCGACTGAGCTCCTCGAGCTCGAACCACGGGTCAGCCTGCTCGACGCCCTGCGCGAGCACCTGGGGCTGACCGGCACCAAGAAGGGCTGCAACCAGGGCGCCTGCGGCGCGTGCACCGTCCTCGTCGACGGCGAGCGGATCAACGCCTGCCTCGCGCTCGCCGTGCAGTACGCCGAGCGCGAGATCACCACGATAGAGGGGGTCGGCTCGCAGGAGCGCCACCCGCTGCAGGACGCGTTCGTAGCCGAGGACGGGTTCCAGTGCGGCTACTGCACCTCGGGCCAGATCTGCTCGGCGATCGGCATGCTGGCCGAGCACCGCGCGGGCGCCCCGAGCGCGGTCACCCCCCACCTGGCAGCCGGCCCCGCGGAGCTGTCCGACGCCGAGATCAAGGAGCGGATGAGCGGCAACCTCTGCCGCTGCGGCGCCTACGACGGCATCACCTCGGCGATCGCGCGGGTCGCGCGATGAGGCCCTTCGCGTACGTGAGCGCACCCGACGTCGAGACGGCGGTGCGCACGATCGCCGCCGAACCGGACGCGAAGTTCCTGGGCGGCGGCACCAACCTGGTCGATCTCATGCGGGCCGACGTCGAGCGACCGGCGACGGTCGTCGACATCTCCGCCCTGCCGCTCACCGGCGTGGACGAGCTGTTGGACGGAACACTGCGGATCGGGGCGCTGGTGCGCAACAGCCACCTGGCGGCGCACCCGCTCGTCCGCAGCCGCTACCCCGTACTCGCCCAGGCGATCCTGTCCGGCGCGTCGGGGCAGCTGCGCAACATGGCGACGGTTGGCGGCAACCCTCCTGCAGCGCACCCGCTGCTTCTACTTCTACGACGGCGCGGCGGCTTGCAACAAGCGCGTTCCGGGCAGCGGCTGCGACGCGGCCGGCGGGTTCCACCGGGGTACCGCGGTGCTCGGCACCAGCGAGAGCTGCATCGCCGCCCATCCGTCGGACATGGCGGTCGCGCTCGCCGCGCTCGACGCCGTGGTCGAGGTGGAGAGCGTGCGCGGCACCCGCCGCTTCCCGCTCGAACAGCTGTACCGCCTGCCCGGCGACACCCCGCACGTCGAGACCGACCTGGCGGCCGACGAGCTGATCACCGCCGTCGAACTGCCGGCCGCGCCGGTGGCCGCGACCTCCCGCTACCGCAAGGTGCGCGACCGCGCCTCCTACGCGTTCGCCCTCGTGTCGGTGGCCGCGGCGCTCGACGTGCGGAACGGCGAGATCACGGACGTCAGGCTGGCGCTCGGCGGGGTCGCCCCCAAGCCGTGGCGCGCGCACGAGGCCGAGCGCGCGCTGCTAGGCGCTCCTCCGACGGACGAGTCGTTCCGTATGGCGGCCGCGGCCGAGCTGGCGCCCGCCGTCGGCAGGCCGGAGAACGAGTTCAAGATCGAGCTGGCGCAGCGCACGATCGTGGCGACGCTGCGGCAGCTGCTCACCGACGGGAGCGCGGCATGACCCAGGCACCGGAGCGCACCCGCCCGATCGACCGGCAGGCCACGAGCACAGGTCCCGCCGTCGGCAGGCCGCTCGACCGCATCGACGGCGTGGCCAAGACCAGCGGCGCGGCCCGGTACGCCGCCGAGTACCCCTACCCCGGCCTCGCGCACGCCGCGCTCGTGCACGCCGAGATCACGAGGGGCCGGATCACCGGACTCGACACGGCGGCCGCGGAGGCCCTCGACGGTGTGCTCGCCGTCCTTACCCACCGAAATGCGCCGCAGATGGCGCCGACGCCCCGCCAGAGCATGCTGAACCTCAGCTCGCTGGCGCCTGGGACGAGCGTCAACTACCTGAACACCGACGAGGTGCACTGGGACGGCCAGCCGGTCGCGGTTGTCGTCGCCGAGACCCTCGACGCGGCGCTCGCGGCGGCGCGTCTGGTGAAGGTCACCTACCAGGAGCTGCCGGCGACGGTGGACTTCGCCGCCGCGCAGGGAACCGCCACCGTGGCCGCGGGCAACCCACTCATGCCTGCCGAGGCGAAGAAGGGGGACGCCGAGGCCGCGCTTGCCGCCGCACCTGTGCGCGTCGACCTGACGTTCACCACCCCGCCACAGAACCACAACGCGCTCGAACCGCACGCCACCACCGCGGTGTGGGAGGGCAACCGGCTGACCGTCCACGACTCCACGCAGAACATCGACTGGGTGCGCCGTCACCTCGCGCTGAAGTTCGGCGTGCCGAGCGACGGGGTGCGGGTGCTCGCCGAGCACGTCGGCGGCGGCTTCGGCGGCAAGTCCATGGTCTGGCCGGGCACGATCCTCACCGCGCTCGCCGCCAGGGTGACCGGCCGCCCGGTGCGGATGATGCTCACGAGGGAGGGCGTGTATCGCACGGTCGGCGGGCGCACCCCGTCGGTGCAGCGGGTGGCGCTCGGCGCCGAACGGGACGGAACCCTCACGGCGCTCGTCCACACCGGAGTGTCCCGGATCGGCCGGACGGGCGGCGCACCGGAGCCCGTCGGTTCGCAGTCGCGCCACCTCTACGCCGCGCAGAACATCCTCATCCGGCACAGCACGGTCACACTCGACGTCATCTCGAACACGCCGATGCGGGCGCCCGGAGAGGCGATCGGCACGTTCGCACTGGAGACGGCCGTCGACGCGCTGGCCGTCGAGCTCGGGGTGGACCCGATCGAGCTGCGCATGCGCAACGAACCCGACCGCGACCCGCTGAGCGGCAAGCAGTTCTCCCGCCGGAACCTGCGCGCGGCCTACGCGCGCGGCGCGGAGCGCTTCGGCTGGGCAGGCCGGTCCCCACAGCCGCGTTCGATGCGCGACGGCACCAAGCTCGTCGGGTGGGGTGTGGCCAGCGCTTTCCACATCCCGTTCCGCGTGCCGGCCAACGTCGCGGTCCGGCTCGGCGCCGACGGCCGGGTGCTCGTCCGCTGCGGGTTCCACGAGATCGGCGTGGGTGCGGCCACCGCGCAGGCGCAGATCGCGGCCGACGCGCTCGGCGTGCCCGTCGACGCCGTCACCGTGGAGTACGGCGACACCGACCTGCCGATCGGCCCCGGCGCGGGCGGGTCCGCCCAGACGGCCTCCGTGGCCGCGGGCGTGTTGCGGGCGTGCGAGGAGCTCCGGCGGTCGGCCCTCGCGCTGGCCACGCGCTCGCCCGGGTCGCCGCTGCGCGGGCGGCGGCTCACCGAGCTGGAGGCCCGTGACGGCGGGCTCTACCTCAGCGGGCGGCCGGGCGACGGTGAGAGCTACGCCGCCATCCTCACGCGCGCCGCACGCCCTGCGCTGGAGGCCCGGGTCGGCTCCGACACACGGCTGGGCCGGGCCGCCGGCATGGTGCGGTTCATCGGCGGCATGGTGAACGACCGCAGGCGCTGGGTCCGCGCGGCCACGGGCGCGCACTTCTGCGAGGTGCTCGTGGACGAGGACACCGGTGAGGTGCGGGTGTCGCGCTGGGTGTCGGTGTTCGACGTCGGCACGGTGATCAACGCGAAGACGGCGACCAGCCAGCTGCGCGGGGGCATCGTGATGGGGATCGGCACGGCGCTCACGGAGGAGACGCTCGTGGACCCGCGGACCGGGCGGATCATGAACCCCGGCCTCGCGGAGTACCACGTGCCGGTGCAGGCCGACGTGCCCCATATGGACGTCTCCTACCTTGACGAGCCCGACCCGACGATGCCGCTGGGCCTGCTCGGGGTGGGCGAGGTCGGCATCACGGGGGCCGCGGCCGCCGTGGCGAACGCGGTGCACCACGCCACCGGCGTGCGCGTGCGCAACCTGCCGATCAGGCTGGACACCCTGTGGTGAGGACGACGGCGTTTTCGTCCGAACGGTTCTCGACCAATCCCGATCGACGCCGGATGTTCGAGTTCACCCCGGGGCAAGTCTGGCAGCACGTGCAACGGCACTGACTTCTCCGGGCCGGATCCAATTTGCCATGTCTCGACAAGCGGCTGTCCGGGTGCGGACAGCTACTGAACGAGCCGAGTGAAGAAGCTAATCACCGACTCGGCCGCGTCCCGGAGGATGAGGGCGAGATTCTGAATCGTGTCGGCGGCGCTGGCCGGCTGCGCTAGGACCCAGAAAACCAGGAGGGCGATCACGATCAACCCGAGAAGCCTTCTCACCGTGTTACGCCCACCGTTCCACATCCCCGACCGTGATGTCTGGCCCTCATCGGTACGAGGGTATCGGCACAGCGCGGAGTTGTGGGCCGCGGCGCGCACACGAAAAGGCGTGTCGCATGTGGCAACCGCGCCGAGGTTCCGAGTGCGGTGGCCACAAACGTCCACCGGGTCCTCGCGGGCCAGAACGACGCCTCGCCGCGTTGCCCCCGCACCCAAGTACGCCCGGTACGAGGGTGCGGGGGCGCCTTGCGAGGCGCCGTTCTGATCCCGCGATCACCCCGGCAACGTTCGTGGCCACCGCACTAGCCCTCGCCGGGCGGTGCCGACCGGCCCTGGAGCGCGTGCGCGAGCTGCTCCGGGAAGCCGTCCGGGATCTCCGTGCCCCGCCGGAGGTAGCCCTCGACCGCGGCCCGGAACACCTCGCTGAATCGCGCGTAGTGCGGCTCGACCGGGCGGAGCCGCGCGTCGTCGATTGCGTCGCGCAGCGTCTCGGTGTACGGGTGGTTGTCCCGGACGCCCTGGTCGAAGTAGACGACCTCGCGCGTGGCGGGCAGCCCGCCGCGCTCGAACAGCAACTGCTGGCTGCGCTCGCTGGTGAGGAACTCGATCAGCGCCTGCGCCGCGCGGGGACGGGTGGAGAGGGCCGACACGGCGAGGTTCTGCCCGCCGAGCACTCCCTTCCCCGGGAGGACGTCCAGCTGGCCGGGCAGCGGCGCGACGCCGATCTGCAGCGGCGACCCGCCCTCCGCGTCCTGCGTCAGCGAGCGGTAGGCCACCGGCCAGTTGCGCATGAACAGCGCCCGGCCCGACCGGAAGAGCGAGAGACTCTCCGTCTCGTCCAGTGCGGGCACCCCGGCCGGCGCGATCGCCCGGAGCCGCCCGAGCCCCGCCATCGCCGCCTGGAACGGAGCCCCGTCCACGACCTCGCCCTCGTCGTCGACGACCGATCCGCCCGCGCCCCACATCGCCTCCAGCGCGGTGACCGTCAGACCCTCGTAGTCGGCGAGCTGCCCGGCGTAGCCGTCGACCGCGTTGCCGGTCTCCTCGCGCACGCGCTGGACGTCGGCCTCCAGCTGCTCCCACGTGGCCGGGGGGTGGGGAACCAGGTCCGAGCGGTAGAAGAGGAGCCCGACGTCGGTGTTGAACGGGAGGGCCCAGAGGCTCCCGTGGTAGCGGCAGGTCGCGAGTGGCCCGTCGAGGAAGCCGTCGGTCTGCGGGCGGGGCTCGTCGAGCTTCTTGATGTGCCCGGCCTCGGCGAACTCCGCCGTCCACGTGACGTCGAGGTTGTAGACGTCGATCTCACCGCGCCCGGACTGGGCCCGCGCCAGCATCTCGCTCCGCTGCGCGTCGGCGAGCTCGGACAGCTCGACGATCCGGGCCCGGTTGTCGGGGTGGAGCGCGTTCCACTGGTCGATCAGCGCCTGGCGCTGGCCGCCGATGCTGTCGTCCCGCCCGCTGAGGACGACGATCTCGCCGTCCTCGAAGGCCGTGGGATCGGTGACCAGCGCCGCCACGGCCGTCGCGAGCAGCACCACGACGACGCCGAAGATCGTGCCGAGAGATCCCCAGATGACGGGGACATGTTGGTACCGGTCGTCTGACGTCATCGGCCACCCCACAGTCCTGCGGTCGCGGTGCTCAGCGCCGTCTCGAGGTTCGCGAGGTCGGCGTCGACGCAGTCCCCCGCCGTCGCCGTGGTGATGGCGCTGAGGCCGGCATCGGCACAGCGGACCTCGCCGATCGTCACCACGATGAGCCGGACGCCGCGGCCGGCGATGGCGGCGTCGACCGCGCCGGCGTCGAGGCCGCTGGTGGTGTCCTCGCCGTCGGTGAGCACGACGACGGCGTCGACGCGCGTCGAATCGTTGCCGGGCAGGACCGCGGCCGCGTCGATCATCGTGCGGAAGAACGGGGTGCCGCCCGCCGGCCGCACGCCCCCCAGCGCCTGGCGGGCGAGTGCGTGGCGGGGCTCGTCCGGCGGGCCGATCGGGACGGCCTCGACGTGGCCGGCGCCGGAGGCGTCCGGGAAGAGCCACAGGCCGAACTCGTCGCGCGGTCCCATCCGGCGCAGCACCGTGGAGACCGCCGCCGCCGCGACCGCGGACCTGGTCCCCTCCGCGCCGGCCGTCGCCATCGACCCCGAGGTGTCCACGGCGAAGAGCACGCGGCCCCGCCGCTGCGCCTGGTCGTACGCGGTGGCGGTGCCGCTCCACGTGGCCGCCCCGACCGGGCCCTCCGGCACGGCGGCGCCCGCGTCGGCCCCGCCCGTCGTGAACGGGGGTCCGGACGAGTACGGGCCGGCCGGCCGCAGGCCCGTGCGGACGACGGCGTCCCGGCCGGGGCCGCTGAGCAACCACTCGCCGAAGGCCCTGGCGGCCCCCTCCTGCGGCGGTTCGCTCCACGCGAGGCGCACGAGCTGGTGGTCCACGCTCCGCGTGTCCGACGGGTACAGCAGGGTCAGCCGCTCCGGTGCGTCCGCCTGCGGCGCGCACGATCCACCGAGCGGTTCACGCAGGTTGGAGCGAATGACCTGCTGCTCGGACGCGATGACCGCGGCCTGCGACCGGAGCAGCCGGTGCCGGCAGAGCAGACCGGGGGCGTCGGTCAGGTGGAACCCGCCTTCGTCGAGGGACGCCGCGAGGCGCCGCTCGATCTCCGCCGGGGCGAGCTGCCGCTCGCCCCGCGCGCCGCCCGCGCCGTAGAGCAGTGTGGTGGCCAGCAGGCCGAGCTCGCTGCCCTTCGGATCGGCGCGGACGACACCGACGCCCCGGTCGGTGAGCAGGCGGAAGAGGTCGGCCCAGTCCCGGCGCTCGCCCTCCTCTTCGCCCGCGACCGCCTTCGGTGCCGCCACCACCACGGGCGAGTGGCCGATCGGCGTTGTCGTGGCGGCCGCCTCGATCCCCTCGATCTCGTGGCTTGTGGTGGCGAGCCAGACGTCGGGCCGCGGCCCGATCTCGCGCAGCGCGCCACTCTGGTCCGACCACGCGTCGGCGCTCTGCAGGTGCGCACGGATCTCGCCTGCTCCCGCGGCGTAGACGTAGACGTCCACCGCGGGGCAACCGTGGTTCTCCGCTGCCGTCCACCGCTCGTACGCGCTCGCGAGCTCGCGTGCCGTCGTGACGGTCTCCTGGCTGGCGACGAGACGCAGCTGGGTGGCCGGGGAGCACCCCGCGACGTCGACGGACACACCGCGCGCGAACTCCCACGCGGGCGGCACCCCGACCACGAGCCCCGCAGTGAGCACGATCGACGCCCCGACCGCCACGCGCTTGCGAACGACCCAGTCGAGCACCACGGTGCCGGAGTCCCGCAGCCGCTTGAGCTCGTACCGCCCTTGGAACGTCGTGAGGAACCCGGTGAGCGAGGCACCGCCCACCACCTGCGCCCAATGCCACAGCGTCTGGGGCGGGTTCGGGGGGATCGCCACGAGCACGATGCCGAGCACCGCCAGGACGAACGTCGCCGCGCGCAACGCAGCGCTCAGCGGACCGGGAATCCTGCCCGACGCAGAGCCTTCCCCCTCGGTCACGCCCCCGTGCCCTCCCCCGCCCGAGATCGGCGGCAACGCCGATCTCGCCCCCGGTGATCGGTGACACACCGTACGCAGACCGTGCGCGGGGAGCGACTCCTGGCCCGGGTTCAGGCGGCATCGTGACCGAACCTGCGCCGGACAGAGCAGTGAGTTAGGCCGATCAGACCAATATTCGCTACTCGCCGAGGTCCCGGAGGTCGCGGAAGTCGCCGCCTCCGACCGCACGCGCCGCGACCGGAACGATCAACCTCAGCTGCGGAGCTGGTCGACCGGGTCTAGGAGCGGCTGCTCGTGCACCAGCTCGACCAGCCACGTGAGGACGTCCGGGTCGGTCTCCGGCAGCACCCCGTGCCCGAGGTTGAACACGTGCCCCGGCGTCCGGCGTCCCTCGGCCGCGATCCGCCGGACCTCGCGCTCGATGGAGCCCGCGTCCGCGAACAGCACCGCCGGATCCAGGTTGCCTTGCACGGGGCGGGTCCGTCCGGCCCGCCATGCCGCGACGTCCACCGGGACCCGCCAGTCCACCCCGACCACATCGGCCCCGGCCTCGGCCATCGCGCCCAGCAGCTCCCCCGTCCCGACCCCGAAGTGGATCCGCGGCACCCCGGCATCGGCCAACCCGCGCAACACCGACGCCGAATGCGGCAGCACGAACTCGCGGTAGTCGCGCTCGGACAGCGCGCCCGCCCAGGAGTCGAACAGCTGCACCGCGTCCACCCCGGCGTCGACCTGCGCCCGCAGGAACGTGGAGGTGATGTCGGCCAGCCTCCCCAGGAGGCTGTGCCACACACGCGGCGCCGAGCGCATCAGCGCCTTGGTGCGCGCGTGGTTGCGGCTCGGGCCGCCCTCGATCAGGTAAGAGGCCAGCGTGAACGGCGCGCCTGCGAAGCCGATCAACGGGGTCTGCCCCAGCTCGGCGGTCAACAGCGCGATCGCGTCGGTGACCGGACCGACCTGCCCCCGCTCCAGGCGGGGCAGGCGCTCCACATCGGCCGCGGTGCGCACCGGGTGCTCGACCACCGGCCCGGTACCCGGCACGATCTCGACCCCGACTCCGGCGACGTACAGCGGCACCACGATGTCGCTGAACAGGATCGCTGCGTCGACCCCGTGCCTGCGCACCGGCTGCAGGGTGATCTCACAGGTCAGATCCGGGGTCAGGCAGGCCTCCAGCATGCCGGTGTTCGCGCGTAGCGCGCGGTATTCGGGCAGCGACCGCCCGGCCTGTCGCATGAACCACACCGGCAGGTGCGCGGGCCGCTGCCCGCGGGCGGCGGCCAGGAACGGCGCCGACCTGAGGTCGCGTCTCGGGCTCGGGGAGCCGGCCGACCGGGGAAGGACGGAGGCGGCGGTGTTCAAGAGCCCGGCCTTCGAGAGCGCGGTGTTCGAGGGCATGGTGTTCGAGGGCACGGTCATCACCTTGGCCTGCTCTGATCGGTCCAGACCGTCGGTCTGGCCGTCACGATGACGCGGCCGCCGCAGTACCAGCAGCTCGGCTCGTTGTCCATGTCCTGCCCCTCGACCTCGCAGATCCGGCAGAACCAGCGCACGACGACCTGGAAGCTCATGGCCGTCCCCCTTC
Source organism: Pseudonocardia aurantiaca (assembly GCF_039526725.1). Lineage (NCBI taxonomy): Bacteria > Bacillati > Actinomycetota > Actinomycetes > Pseudonocardiales > Pseudonocardiaceae > Pseudonocardia > Pseudonocardia aurantiaca. The sequence goes on along the minus strand of NZ_BAAAJG010000007.1, from coordinate 3,500 downwards.
CGCGCCACCGTCAGGCGGCGTCGCTCACCTGGAGGTCCAGCGACAGGAACATCCGCCGCTCGAGCAGCAGGTCGATGTCCGCCCAGAGCTCCTCGACGAGGTTCGGGATCAACCGGCCGTTGTCCTCGATCTGCATGTACAGACCGGCGATGTGAGCGTCGACGGCGGCGACGTCCGGGCACGTGTACTCGGTGCCTCGGGTCCCGACCACTACCGTGAAGTCCACGCTCGGGGTATACCTTTCCGGTTCGAAACTCCGGATGCTCAGCCAATTCATGATGTCGTCCTCAGCTCGGGGCACGGCCTGCTCGATGCGCCTGACACGGGATCCTCCGGCGAAGGCCCCTGAAGCCGGCTGCTCGCCGGCCAATCGGTCGGCCACGAGGCGACGTGCTGCGCAGTGGGCCTTTGCTTACCGAACAGCGTCGCGGCCGCGCCCGCTGCGCGCATCGCCGCCAGCCGCCGTCGCGCACTGGGTGCTGGCTGGAGTCGACCACTCCTGCTGGCAGTACCGGGGACGCGCGGCGTCGCGGTCAGGGCGTGCACCAGGCCCGACGCCGGGTCGCCGGATCAGCCGCTGCGGGGGCAGGCTCGGGGGTGGCGGCCCTACTACCCCTCGTGCGTGTCCGATACTCCGCCATTCGTCCGTGCTCACAGCTCGAGCACGGGCACATAATGCTGTTCATGACGACGAAGCCGAGCGAGCGCGGCCCGCGGTGGGCGGGGATGGATGAGCCATGGCCGCGCTGCGTGTGATCCTGGCCGAAGATGACGTCCTCCTCCGCGAGGGCCTGTCCAGCCTGCTCGACCGCTCGGGCTTCAACGTCGTCGGACAGGTCGGCGACGCCGCGGAGCTCCTCGAGCTCGTGCGCAGAGAGGTTCCCGAGCTCGTGGTGGTCGACATCCGGATGCCGCCGACGCAGACCACCGAGGGGCTGGAGGCGGCCCGGGAGATCCGCCAGGAGCTCCCCGACACCGGCATCCTGGTGCTCTCGGCCCACACCGACGTCGAGCACGCGATGGAGCTGCTGGCCGGCGGGCGGGGAGTGGGCTACCTGCTCAAGAGCCGGGTCAGCGACGTGGCGGAGTTCATCGACACGCTCGAACGGATCGCCAAGGGGGGTTCGGTCGTGGACCCCGCCCTGGTGCAGGAGCTGGTGTCGGCCCGCCGCCGCAACGACCCGCTCGCCGTGCTCAGCGCGCGCGAACGCGACGTGCTGGCGCTGATGGCAGAGGGGCGCTCCAACGCAGGCCTCGCCCGCCGGCTGTGGATCACCGAGGGCACGGTCGAGAAGCACGTGCGCAGCATTCTCTCCAAGCTGAGCCTCCCCGAGACCGACGACGACCACCGCCGCGTCCTGGCGGTGCTCACCTTCCTCGAGACCCGCTGACGGGATCGCGGTGGTCGCCGTCACCCGGGCCGAGCATGTCGCGGATGGCGGTTGCGGAGAGATCGGACTTGGACAGGAACCCGGCCGCCGTGCTCGGCGCGATCAGCTCGACGTAGTCCTGCTCGGCGTGGGCGGAGATCAGGATCAGGCTCGAGGGGGCGACGTCGCCCGTCTGGCCGAGCTGCCTGGCCAGCTCCACGCCGCTCTCGCCGCCGAGGTCGATGTCCACCAATGTGACGTCCGGCCGCAGCTCGGCGGCCCGCTGGAGCGCCTCGGCGCTGTTCGATGCCATGCCGACGACCGTGATTCCCTGGCGCTCCAGCAGCCCACGCGCGGCGTCCAGGAACCGCGGGTTGTCATCGACTAGGAGGCAGCGCAGCACCATGTCGTCAGCCTCGCAGGCCTGGCGACCACGCGCATGCCAGCTACCCAGAACCTTTGGGCCAGCAACCAGCGACCGGCATTTGGCCGGCGGCCACGTCTCAACTCCTCAGTGGGTGATTGAACGCCCCCCGACCCCGCGGTGTGAATACCGGGCAACGGGAGTCCGAGGGGCCCAGCCAGCAGCAGGGCAGGACGCCCGCTAGCGGGGATGCGCACGGTCGGCATAGGCCTCGACTGTTCGGGCCCGGACAGCGGGATCCGGCCTTTTCGCGGGCCGAGACGGCCGTCACGAACGGCGCGCATACCGATCGACTTCGGGCCCCGGACCGGCGCAATTACGGCTAGCAGGTACACCAGCGTTCCGGTTGACGGGGACGCTAGTTGACCGTTGGCTGCATCGACGACTGCCCCCCGGACAGCGAATGTCGTGGTCATGGATGTCATCGCCCCCCCACAGGTAACGAGTCATGCCTCCGTCCAAGCGGTCACCCGACATCTAGGTGCCGAGTTCATCGGGACGTTCTTCCTCGTTTTCACCGTCGGCGCGGCCACGTACAGCGGCAGCCCACTCGCGCCGATCGCCATCGGCTCCGCTCTCATGGTCATGGTCTACGCGGGCGGGCACGTCTCCGGCGGCCACTTCAACCCCGCCGTGACCATGGGCGTTCTGGTGCGGGGGCGGATCGGGTTCGGTGAAGCCGTCGGGTACTGGATCGCGCAGCTCGCCGCCGGCGTGGTCGCCGCGGAGGTCGTCCGCGCGGTCATCACCCCGCCGGTGGGGGGCGCCCTGACCCTCCCCGGTAAGGCGCTGGGAGCCGCCTTCGTGGTGGAACTCCTGTTCACCTTCGCCCTGGCCTACGTCGTGTGCAACGTAGCCACCAGCAAGGACCACCCGCAGAACTCCTTCTACGGCCTCGCGATCGGTTTCACCGTCATGGTCGGTGCCGTCGCCGTCGGTGGGATCTCCGGTGGTGCGTTCAACCCGGCCGTCGCGCTCGGCGCCGGCTTCATGGGCATGTTGGCCTGGCCGACCTGGTGGATCTACCCGGTTGCCGAGCTCGTCGGCGGCGCCGCTGCCGGACTCGCCTTCCGCGTACTCAACCCCGACGACAAGTGATCCAGCCGGGGGCGCCCGATATCAACCGGACGCCCCCGGCAAACAACCCGGATCACACATCCTCGGTCTCGGCGTCGAAATCGTCGAGGCCCTCCCGAGGCCGTGACGTGATCAGCGTCCGCCCGGTCACGTCGCGCGGAACCGGAACTCCAGGTTCCACGCAATGCACTACTCCGCAATGCGCTACAAGGAGACACACAGTATGACGAACACGCAGCCCCATCCCACCACGACGGACGCCGGCGCCCCGGTCACAAGTGACGACCATTCGCTGACCGTCGGCCCGGACGGCCCGATCCTGCTGCAGGACCACTACCTGATCGAGCAGATGGCCAACTTCAACCGCGAGCGCATCCCGGAGCGCCAGCCGCACGCCAAGGGCAGCGGCGCGTTCGGCCACTTCGAGGTGACCGGCGACGTGTCCGCCTACACCAAGGCCGCGGTGTTCCAGCCGGGCGTCAAGACCGACACGTTGATCCGGTTCTCCACCGTGGCCGGCGAGCGGGGCAGCCCCGACACCTGGCGCGACCCGCGCGGCTTCTCGCTGAGGTTCTACACCAGCCAGGGCAACTTCGACATCGTCGGCAACAACACCCCGGTGTTCTTCC
>NZ_BAAAJG010000006.1:0-3928 GCF_039526725.1 Pseudonocardia aurantiaca | reverse complement strand
AGGAGGTCGCGGCATGCAAGAGGTGCCACACGTGTCCAGCGCCGTCGTCGACCCCAGCGCCGGCCGCTGGGCCATCGCGCTCGTGGTGACGGCGGCCTTCATGGTCGGTGGCGGGTTCCTGGGATATACCGACTCCGCCCAGGCCGCCGGCAAGCCCGGCGACAACGCCGGTTCCCCGGGCCGGGACGGCCAGAGCGTCACCTGTCACACGCACCAGCCCCCGCGTGACGACATGCTCGTCTGCAACGCGGTGGCCGGGAATGGCGCGGATGGCAAGGACGGTGCGCCGGCCGCGGTCCATCGCTAGTAGGACTTTGTCACGTGTGTCGCTACCACTGATCCAGCTTCTCGTGTGATCTTGTCAGGCTCGTGACGCCGGAGGAGACGGACCAGGTCAGGCCGCGTCTGGGTGGCGTTCGCCGCCGAGATGCTCGGTGGCTTGGCGCGGTCGGACCAGCGGGCCAAGGGTGCGTTGTACCTGCGCGGGTTAGTGCTGGACGGTAAGCGGAAGTCGATGCAGTTGATGGCTGCTCGGCTCGGTGTCGATCATCAGTGGTTGCAGCAGTTCGTCACGTCCTCGACATGGGATCATGTTGAGGTTCGGAGGCGGGTTACCCGGTTGCCGAGACATTCATCGGGCCGCAGGCATACGTCATCGACGACACCGGTTTCCGAAGGACGGACCCGATTCACCTGGGGTGGCTCGGATGTATTCCGGGTCGCTCGGGAAGGTCGGGAACTGTCAGATCGGGGTCAGCGTGCATGCGGTGACCGACTGGTCGTCCGCAGCGATCGATTGGCGATTGTTCATTCCGAAGTCGTGGGACGACGCTGCGTGGGATGAAGCTGCAGTCGGCAATGATGATCCTGATGCGGTGACCGAGATCCGACGTCCGACGCGCACGCAGCAAGATCCCCGATCAGGTGCGACATCGAGAGAAGTGGCGCCAGGCGCTGGACATGCTCGACGAGATCATCGGTGATGAGGAGGCCGGCGGCTGGAGGCTGGCCGGGCGACCCGTCGTCGCGGACGCCGGATACGGCGACACCACCGGATTCCGCCTGGCCTCCAGGCGCGCGGCCTGTCCTACGTGCTGGCCGTCAAGGGCGCCACCAGCGCCTACCGGGCCGATGCCATGCCGGTCACGCCGCCCTCAGCTGCCGCGGCCGACCCCCGGTGCCGCGCTACTGCGACGACCCCAGCAACCTCACCGCCTCGAGCCCGTCCCGGTGGGGGTACTCCGGGTTGCCGCCTTCCAGAGCGCGAGTCTCAGACTCTTGATCTTCGTGTGGGTTCCGCAGGTGGCGCGCCGGATACACGGTTCAGCAGGGAGCCCACCGTGGAGATCACCTACGAGCGGGTGGCCGCGATCGATGTCGGCAAGAAAGTTGTCGCGGTGGCGGTGCGCACCCCGGGCGAGCGCTCCGGGCGGCGTAGACAACAGCTGCGCAAGTACAACACCTATCACTCCACGCTGGCCGAGATGGTCGCCTGGCTGACCTGCGAGGGTGTCACGCATGTGACGATGGAAGCGACGGGGGTCTATTGGCGGCCGGTGTTTCACCTCTGCGCGAGGCCGAGCGCCCGGTAGAGGTGCTGCTGGTCAACGCCCGGCATGTCAAGAACGTCCCGGGCCGCAAGAGCGACGCCCTGGGCGGCGTGGCTGGCGGAGTTGACCGAGTGCGGGCTGCTGCGAGGGAGTTTCATCCCACCACCACAGATCGCCGCGATCCGGGAGCTGACTCGCTACCGCAAGAAGCTCATTGAGCAACGCACCAGCGAATTCCAGCGCCTGGCTACTCGAAGGACAGCGGAATAAAGATCGACTCGGAGGCCTCGGCGTTCACCACCCTGTCGGCCCGCGACATGATCGAGGCACTGATCACCGGGGAACGCGGCCCCGCCATGCTGGCGGACCTGGCGCGCGAGAGGATGCGTACGAAGATCCCCGAACTGACCCTGGCCTGCGCGGGCCGCTTCAGTGACCAGCACGCGCTGATGTGCACCCTTCACCTCGAACACATCGATCACCTTGCTGGCATGATCGCCCGCTGGACACTCGGATCGACGAGGCCACCCTCCCTTCGCCCAGCAAACGACCTTGCCGGCGACGATCCCGGGAATCGGTGAGCACGCCGCCCAGGTCATCATCTCCGAAATCGGCGTGGACATGTCGCGGTTCCCCACCGCGGCGCACCTGGCCTCGTGGGCCGGCTTATGCCTGGGCAACAACGAGTCCGCCGACCGGCACCGTTCCGGCAGGACCGCAAGGGCAACAAGGAACTCTGCGCAATCCTCACCGAGTGCGCCTGGGCCGCGGGGCGCACCAGTACCTATGTTGGCGCGGTCCACCGTTTCCACCGCCGGTCGACAAGAAGGGTGGCTCGAAGGCCGCCATCGCCACCGCCCATACCCTCATTGCGATCATCTGGCACGTGCTGGCGAGACCACCGCCTACCGCGACCTCGGCTCGGACTACTTCACCCGCCGCATCGACAATCCCGAAGCCCACATACGCCGACTCATCCATGAACTCGAAGCCCTCGGTCACAAGGTCACCATCGAACCCAAAGCCGCGTAGCTGGTCACCAGCACCAATCACCGACCCACGCGGCACTCAGCCGCGTCACCAACCCCTCCGTGCAGATCCTGCCTGGTCACGACAGTTACATCTCAGGAGCCGCGTCGTGGACGCTCTACACCTGCCCGCCGAAAGGCACCACGGTGATCTGTGCCGACGAGCTCGGGTCGGTGACCCCGCGGACCGTCCCGCTCGCTCCGGGCTGGTCACCGGGCAGGCATCCGGATCAAGGCCCCGCTGAATACTCCCGCGGGCCGGGGAAGACCTGGGTGTATGGCGCGCTGCGGCCGGCAGATCACCTTCTGCGCGCCCGCGCACAACGGCCAGGGCTGGATCGGCCTGCTGTGCGGATCGCCCGGGCCAACCGCCGGGGCCCGGTCGTGGTGATCATCGACAACCTGTCCAGCCATTCCAGCTGGAAGGTCCGCCAGTGGCGGCCCAGCACCCGCGCATCCGCCAGGTGTTCATCCCGGTCGGCGCGTGCTGGCTGAACCTGGCCGAGGGCTGGTGGCTGCTGCTACGCCGCGCCGAGTTCGCCGGCCAGGCCTTCGCCGATGCCGCCGAGATCGCCCACGCCGTCGACGTCGCCACCGCCCGGCTCAACGCCCACGCCCGCCCCTGGGCCTGGGGCCGACCACCAGCCAAGCCCCGGCGTACACGCTTTAGACCCAATGCCGTTGCGTCAGGTCGAGGCGTACTCCCTCTGCTGGCCCGGTTGTTGGGGGTGGCGCCGGTGGCCGAGAGCGTGCCTGGGTTATCCGGTCTCGGGGTGCCGACCTGGGTATATCCGCCTGATCTGGGACCGGGTGGTCAGTGCGGCCGAACCGAGCGGCACACACGGCTGCTGCCCGCTCGCCTGGCAGGACGCGTCATCGGCACCGGCCTCAGCCCACGGCACCGGCCCGACCGGTGCCGATCACACCAGGGCCGACCGGGTTCCAACTGGTCCGGCCGGCACGGACAGGTGAAGACGCCGGCTCGTATCGCCGGTCCCGCCGCGGTTTCGCGCTGGTCACGCCGGGTCGGCGATGCGGTCCACGCGAAAGGTGCGCCAGCCGTCGCGGGCAAGGTCCCAGACCGACACCGATCACGACACCAGCGAGGCTGCTCTCACCCGAGAGCTGGCTGGGCAAGTGGTGCGCCCGAGCGGCGATGCCGACCTGCCCGAGCGCGAGGAGTGCGCGCGAGCAGCGCCCGCGCTGCCGCCCGTACGGCAGCGGCAGTTCTACGTTGGCGAGCGCCGTCGTCCTTGGCAGCAGGTTGTGGCACTGGAAGACCAGGCCGATCTTGCGGCACCTCCGAGTCGCCCATGCGGTATCTCTTCACGACTCCATCGAGCCTGATCA